>CAWCRR010000035.1:0-248190 GCA_963797825.1 uncultured Verrucomicrobiae bacterium | reverse complement strand
CTGGCGGATGAGATCACGTATTACAGCCATGACCTCGATGACGGTCTCACTCGGGATTGTTATCTGAAAAAAACCTCATCCGCGATGTCCGCATTTTTGCGCAAGCGGCGCGCCTCGTGAAAAAACGGCATGGCACCCCCCCGGACGAATGCCGCCGCTACTTCATCATCCGCACTGTCATCGACATGCAAATTCATGACGTGGTTGAAAACAGCGAGCGATTGATCCGCGCCGCCAAGGTTGATTCAGCGGATGACGTGCGCCGTTATCCCAGGGCGTTGATCCAGCACAGTCCCATCCGCCGCCGGCTGAACCTGGAATTGCGCGATTATCTTTACGAGAACCTTTATTTCAATCCGGTTGTTCACAAGCCGAACCTGCGCGCAATAAGATTGCTCGAAGAATTGTTCAATTATTTTTTGAAACATCCGGAGGAAATCGGCGAAAGCACGAAAAGACGCGTGAAGAAAATCGGCCTGCGCCGCGCCGTGTGCGATTACATCGCCGGCATGACCGACCGTTACGTCATGCTTGAGCATCAGCGCATTTTTGGCGGGGCTCCCGGATTATTTGAAAAAACAGCGTAACCACAGTTGCTTGGTGAAAAGCATTAGCCCACAGTACCATCGTTTGAACCTTTTTTTGTTGTCGGGCAATCCACCACAGATACAACGCGCATAAGAAACATAGCATCCCCGATGCGAGACTGATTATACGGTCGGCGAGTGTTGGCCGCGAAAACCTGCATATAGTGCAAAAACCGATAAGAAATAGAATCGCTGATGCATTCAAAGCAAACCGGTGACGTGAAATCACACCCACCACCAGCAACACCGTCAAGGCCATTCCGATACCCATGATTGGAATCCCAAGCAACACATGATCCTGTTTTGGGGCAAATAAGTCTCCAATCCAATTGGCCAGCAAAACTGAGACAACGCCAATGTGAAATGGCCATGTCAATACCAACGCTACCACGGTGAAGTAGATGCCAAATTGTCGTTTCACAGGAGGCGGCTTTATATTTCAAGCCTATACCCCGTGTGAATTTCCGCCAGCAATTGCGCAACTGTTTTGCTCCGCCCCGGCAAAATCAAATCCGGCGCAATCTCACTTAATGGCTGCAAAACAAATTTCCGCAGATGCGCGCGGGGATGGGGCAGGCTCAATTCAGGCGAATTGCGGATTTCATTTCCGAATGCAATCAAGTCCAAATCCAGCGGACGCGGTTCATTCATGATTATTTTGGGGGTGCGGCCAAACTCCAATTCGAGAGGGCGCAATTTCTTCAGCAACGATTCTGGCGTCTCTTCCGGTTGAGGAACGAATCCGACGACGGCATTCACGAATTCCGGCGAGCCAGGCGGGCAATCCACCGGCGTGGTTTGCCAGAGCGAAGATTTCAAGATGGGTTCCTTCGAAAAATCCTGCAATCGCGCCATCGCGTCCAAAATGTTTTTTCGCGAATCGCCGAGGTTTGACCCCAAGGCAATGATGGCAAGCGGGTTATTCATCAGCAAAAGCATCACAGATGTCTGGCAGAAGCACGTCAGTCAGAATTTCAAATCCATTTTCGTCGAACTGATTGGTGCAATTCCATTCCTCACTCCGCACTCCGCATTCCGCATTCATTTGAGTCCCAGCACGTCCTGCATGTCGTAGATGCCCGGGCGCTGTTTGACGACCCAGAGCGCGGCGCGCAACGCGCCATTGGCAAAAGTGTCGCGGCTCGAGGCTTTGTGAGTCAGCTCGAGGCGCTCGCCCGTGTTCGCAAAAATGACGGTATGATCGCCCACAACATCGCCGCCGCGAATGGAATGGATGCCGATCTCAGAAGCCGTCCGAGCGCCAACGATACCGGCGCGGCCATGCCGCGCGGCTTTGTCCAACTGCAATTTCCGGACATCCGCGAGTATTTCCCCCAGTGATTTCGCGGTGCCGCTGGGCGCGTCTTTTTTCATGCGATGATGCATCTCGACGATCTCCAGGTCGAAATCCGGGCCGAGAATCTCCGCCGCTTTGCGTGTGAGCCAAAACAGTGTATTGACACCGGTCGAGAAGTTCGAGGTCCAGACCATCGGGACGATCGCGCCCGATTTTTTTATGGCCGCCTTCTCCGTATCGGAATGTCCCGTGGTGCCGATGACGACGGCCTTTTTGTTTTTGGCGCAAAGCTCGACGATTTTCGGCGTGGCGGAATGCAGACTGAAATCGATGACCGCGTCGGCTTTGGAAACAGTTCCGCCCAAATCGTCTTCCGCGTCGATTTGCGAGACGATTTCAAGGTTGCGGAAGTTTTTGGCGCAGGCGGTGAGGGCCTGGCCCATGCGGCCTTTCGCGCCGGTGATGATAATCCTGGTCATGTCAGTCCAAAACCCCGCAGCGTTTCATGGTAGTGCGAAGGACGTCCCAATTTTTCGGGTTCATGGGCACGAGTGGCAGGCGATATTCCTCTTCGATGAGTTTCATCATCGCCAGCGCGGCCTTCACCGGAACCGGGTTGGACTCGATGAACAGATCTTTGAACAGCGGATAATATTTGGTGTGCAATTGCGACGCTTTCCGCGCGTCGCCGCGCGAGTACGCCTTGACCATCTGCGTCACTTCGCGCGGGATGATGTTCGAGGCCACGCTGATGACGCCATTCGCGCCGCAGGACATGAACGGCAGCGTCAGGGAATCGTCCCCGCTCAAGATGGCGAATTTCGGCCCCAGCGCCGCGCGCAATTGCGAGACGCGGTCGCAGCTACCGCCGGCCTCTTTGATGCCGACAATGTTTTTGCAGTCCGCCGCGAGGCGTTTGGTGGTCTCGACGCTAATCTCCACGCCGCAACGGCCGGGAATGCTGTAAAGCACGATGGGCAACTGCGTCGCGCGCGAGATGGCTTTGAAATGTTGATATAAACCTTCCTGCGACGGTTTGTTATAATAGGGCGCAACCTGCAATGAGGCGTCGGCCCCCGCTTTTTCGGCGGCCTGCGTCAGGTGGATCGCTTCGCTGGTGGCGTTTGCGCCGGTGCCGGCCATGACTTTGATCTTTCCGGCGGCGAATTGAACGGACAATTCGATGAGGTGGATATGTTCCTGGATATCGACCGTGGGCGACTCGCCCGTGGTGCCAACGGGAACAATGCCATCCACGTCCGCCTTGGCCTGGAGGAGGACCAGGCGTTCCAACGCGTCTTCGTCAATTGCGCCGGCGCGAAATGGTGTAACAATGGCAGTATAGGTTCCAGTAAACATGACCGTATAGCATCGGAAAACACAGGGGGTTTGGCGAGAACGATTTTTGACAGAACGATTTTTGACATCCCCAGTGGAAGAAGGGCGTAAACATCGGGCGTAAGGGAATTCCTTCGAAAATTCTGGATGTCAAAGGAAACTCGTTAAAGTTGCCATGTTGCCGGAGGCCAGCGGCGGGGTTTCGCTTGGGAGCCTTGCGGCGGATCAAGCGATTTATTTGCATCAATGCATCCAGATACGTTGTTGCGAAAATAGCGCGCTTTTCCAGGAAATAAATCTTGACTGTAACTACTCTCCTGTGATATACGTCTATTCGTTCGATGAAAACCTGTCTATACATATCAACCAAGAGTTGGCCGGCAATGGCAGTCGCAAAAGCGACACGTCATAGCCGGTATAACCCCGGTTGTGCGTTTAGCCTGGGTCTATTCCTGGCTCCTATCGGGCAAGAGCTCGAAGGCAATTTGAATAGACTCAGTGTAAGCAGGTAAAGAATCGAAATAGACTTTTTCCAACCCTGCTTACTGAACGTAGGCAGGTTTTTTTATTTCCCTGCAAAACTGTGTAACTGATTAAAGATTAGCAATCTGTGAACAAAAGAAACGAGACATCCAGGTGATGTCAGGCGGCGACAAATTAAATATGGCGCAAGAGAGCCGAGGCTCTCAACCGGTGGAGTGTGTCCATACACCGCCGAAAACTGCGCCAGAGACGCATTACCCAAATTTACAATTTAAGGGCTTCGCAGGAGGTGTGCCCCTAAACACCGAAACAACCGCCGTGAAACCGCGGGTTGGGATCGAATAGATCGCCAAGAGGTGTTTGTTCTTTGTTGAAATGGGCCGGAAGCGCAATGACGCTTCCGACCCTTTTAATTTCCGCGGTTGTGATTTAACAGCAGAATGGCTCCCCGCCATGGAGCATGTCCGGGTGCAACTCCCGGCAACCGCACCAAACTATTTACGATTTCAGATTTACGATTGACGATTTGCTGAACCTCATGCGCGAGCGTCAACAGGCTGCGCGTCAGCACGCAGTCGGGTCTCCAAAACCCAGCTTTCTCCGGGCAGCACGGAGGCAGCCTGCCAAATCGTAAATTGTCAATCGTAAATCATAAATTCTTTCCGGGGTCGTGGCAGACAAGCAATGCACTTGCCCTGCAAGCAAGCTGATGTGGGAGCGTTACCCACCGACTCCACTTTTTCTGGAACGAAGATGGAGGATAGAAGATGGAAGATTGCAAGTATCGCGGTAACTGCCCTCAATCTTCCATCCTCAATCCTCGTTTTCAAAACTGCGGGAAACTCGACTAAAGCACAGAGAGGAGCCTCATAAACTCCTTCAGGTGGGTGTGATTCCCACTCCCGCTACCAGCCTTCGCTCGAAGCGCAGCAAGAGTGAGGCTTCCGCGCTGTAGCGAAGCGAAGGCGGGCTATACCGTCACATTGAGTCTCTTACGCGCTCCAAGCTACGGCTTGGCGAGCCAATTATCAGGGAAGTGATCCGGCTGCCGGTCTGTAAAACCGGTGTCTTCAAACAAGCCGGAAGTGACGACTGGAGCATTACCAGCACTTCCCACCAGCCTTCGCCAAGGCTACGGCTCGGCAGGCCAGCACTCCGACATGGTTACGGCTCGGCGGGCCATTGCCAGGTGGTGTCAAAGTAGCACGACGGTTTGTTAAACCGCACGGTGTTGGTGCAAGTCCAACCCTGGCAGCCAATTTACGGAAGGCAGGCAGATACAAGCTGGCTGCACCTGTCCCGAAAACAGGATCGGCACCGCCGAGGTCGGAGCATTACCGACGCCTTCCGCCAGCCAATCCATTTACGATTTATGATTTGCGATTGACGATTTCCAAACTGGCCGCACGTCAGCAACCATTAACCATCAACCAAAGGTGATACCATGAAACCTATCCTCCGTTTCCAAAGCCAATTGCTCTATCGCAAGAGTTATAAGCCGATCCGGACCATCCGCATCCGGCCGGTGAAAAAAGTCACCGTTGCGTTCAGGCCCACCCACCGGTTTGGTTCGAAACCGCGATTGGAAATTGTCCCGTAGCTCAAAAGCAGAGCGTCCGGTCGATAACCGGAAGACGCAGGAGC
The DNA here is from genome assembly GCA_963797825.1 of uncultured Verrucomicrobiae bacterium. GTDB lineage: Bacteria > Verrucomicrobiota > Verrucomicrobiia > Limisphaerales > UBA11358 > UBA11358. The sequence goes on along the minus strand of CAWCRR010000035.1, from coordinate 242,841 downwards.
ATTACCTGCCGGGACGACCATTTCTGAAACCCGAAACTGAAATCACCAAACTGAAAGGAATCAAATGAAAATCGCCAAAGCACTCAAACTCAAAAACCAGCTGGCCGGCGATGTCGCCCAGTTGAAGGAATTGCTCACCAAGCAGAACGTCCGTAGCGCCAAGCAGAAATTTGACTACGACAACCGCGAAGTCCTGACCCGCCTCCGTGCCAAACTCGACGAGTTGGTTAAGGTCAAGGCCGCCCTCGCCAGCGCCAACGCGGAAGTCTATGACAAGATTTTTCGCCTGGCAGAACTCAAGGGTCTCGTGGCGACACTGACCGGTCTCGAAACTAAGGCCGGAGTGTTTAACGAGGGCGGCCGCTTCGGCGAGCCGGGTTATGAAGTTGAATACGTCGCACAACTCGGAAAGGTGGACGTGGACAAGCACGTCGCGGAGTTGAAGGACGAAATTCAGGCGCTGCAAGACGCGCTGGACGAATTCAATTTCGCCCACAGCGTGAACGTGTGATCGAAACATAGCTGGCACGTTCATAATCCCCGATCTCCGACGGCAGAAATGCCTTCGGAGATAATTTCGTGCGCGGTGGCGGAGGAAGGCCGGAGTGGAAGCTGTTGTTCACGCTGCCGATGGCGGCGTTCGCTCGCTTCAAACGAGCAATCCACTGAAAATGGATGCTGCTGATGCCGATGCCGATTGTCAAAATGCACCGGTCAATCTGCTCAAACCGCACGCTTCAAGCCGCAGGACGCAAGCCTCTTAACGGCATCTACTGCGTCTCGCCGAAGCTGCCGCACACATATTCCCCGAGTAGCTGAGGCAGATTAGCGCCTCGCTGAAGACGAGGAGACGTTGGCGCGATACCAACCTCGGGGACCATTTCAGTCCGTGAATGCAAAGCAGCTCGCGCATCCAGCCCTTCAAGCTGGTCCTAGCCGGTGCGAGTCCGGCCACGGACACCAATCCAGTGCAGAATGCAAAATGTGGAATGCGGAGTCCCCATTTCTTCACGCTCTCAAGGTGTAATCAGTTCTGCACGCCGCTCTGCGAAGGCGGAGGTTCGTGGTGCAAATCCACGTGAGAGCGCCAATTCATTTTCGATTTCAGATTTACGATTGACGATTTAATTCCAAGCTGTCGTGAATTTGTTTTGAAATCGTAAATCGTAAATCATCAATCGTAAATATTGTGCAGGATTGTGGTGTAACAGCAGCATTTCGCGGCGTGAACGCGACGGTCCGGGTGCGAATCCCGGCTTCCTGACCAAGATCAACCCTTAACCATGGAGGATGCATGGCAAATTTTGTCCGCGATCCGCGGACGGTTCAGGGAAATGGGAAAAGCGGGGGGAGGAATTTATTTCCTCCGCCCGCGCCTATATTCCGTAATTCACAAACTTCATTGAGAAAGACATTTTATGAAAACATATTTGAAATCAACCATCAGCGATTTCCGGCTGAAATTGCCTGCGTATGACGATGCGTATTACGTCAAGCGGGCTTTGAAATTGGAAGCCGCTCTTAAGAACAAGCCAAAGGTTCTTCCGCAAAAAGCAGGGAGTCCATGGCCGCTACCTGAATCAGGCGAAAATAATTGATCCCGCGCGGACGGAAGGAAACTTCCGTCCGCCTTTCAATTTATCCCGTTGGCCGAGTAACCCAGGCGGCGGTTTGCAAAACCGCAGAGGCGGGCCTGCCGGGCCATAGCTCGAAGAGCGAAGGCCGGTGTGATTCCCGCACGGGATTCCAACGAGCATAGGTGTTGAGAGATACACATCGGTCTTCCAAACCGGAATACAGGGCGCGATACCCTGATGCTCGACCATTTCAGAGTGTAGCCTAAAAGTGAGGCACTTGCTTCGGGAGCAAGATGAAGCGGGAGCGTTACCCGTCACTCTGTCCATTTTCCGCGACGCGAATACCGGTGCCGGCCAGGACTTCACAGGCCTGGCCGCGGCGGTTCAACTCCGCCTTCGCGTCGCGGACCGGGTTGCAAGCATTGCAGCGATGCAGCGGTCTCTTAAACCGCAGAGCACGGGGCGGCACCGTGGCGACCCACCAGCCTTCGCTCGCAGCGTAGCAAGAGCGAGGCTGCCGCGTCGAAGCGAAGCGAAGACGGGCTTTCCGGGCCTTTACCATAGAGCTTCGGCTCGGCAGGCCATTGTTCACGCCGATGTGGCTCAGCAGCGACAGCAGCAGTTTCGTAAACTGCCGGGTATTGCCCCACGAGAGTGCAAGTCTCTCCATCGGCTCCATTTTGCTCCCGTAGCTCAAATTATCAGAGCGCGACGCTTCGAACGTCGCGGTTGCAGGTGAGAGTCCTGCCGGGAGTGCCAATTTCATGCCGCGTTAGCCCAACTACAAGAGGCGCTCCGCTCAGACCGGAGAGGTTGTGGGTGGAAATCCCTCACGCGGCACCATTTCGCCCACGTAGTCCAACGCAGAGACAACGCACTTAAAACGCGCACAGTGCCGGTGCAAATCCGGCCGTGGGCACCAGCCGCGTGTAGCCCAATATAGAAGAGGCGTTCCGCTCAAACCGGAAAGGTTGCAGGTGCAAGTCCTGCCACGCGGACCAGCCTTCGCCGAGGATACGGCGTGGCAGGCCAGCCTTCGTTCTGTCGAGCTTCGGCTCGGCGAACCAATTTTGGAATGTCAACCGGACGAGCGTGCCGGGCCTCGTTGCTAACGAGTGCGTGCCTTCGGGCAAGTGGCGCAAGCCCACGGCATTCCGCCATTTTTGAGCGAGGATGGAGGATTGAAGATGGAAGATGGCAATCATTCGACGACAGCACGACGAACCTCCATTTTCCATTCTCCATCTTCGATCTTCGTTTTCAAAAATCGGCGTGTAGTTCAAAGAGAACCGTCCGTTTTATAAACGGAATCGCACTAGATCAGTGCCGAGTCCGGGAGCGTTACCCGGCACGCCGATCCGCCTTCGCCAAGGCTACGGCGCGGCGGGCCAGCCTTCGCCTGTAGCTACGGCACGGCAGGCCAACCTCCTCTCCGCGCTTCGGCTCGGCGAGCCAATTTTCGGCCTGCAAGCATTAAAGTGATGCAGCGGACTTTTAATCCGCAGAACAGGGCGCGTTACCCTGGCGGGCCACTCTTTCGAAAGACGAGGATGGAAGATGGAGAATTGAGAATGGCAAATTATGATTGACGATTGACGATTTGAAAACCAAACAACAAAGAACAAACACCACTTATATATGTAGAAGCCGACGTGAGGAGGCTCTGATTGATTCGAATCTGTGATTCGGGGTACGGATTTTGAAATGAGCCTCGTTACCTCGGCTGCTACGAAGAAAAGTTTATGAACGACATACTGAATAAAAACATCGTGCTAGTCCTAAACCGCAATTGGCAGGCGATCAACATTCGCACGCCGCAGGAAGCGTTTTGCCAGATGGCAACGAACGTCGCCACCGCGTTGGAAATCGAGGTCGAAGACGCGACACTCCGCGCTCCGCATTCCGAATTCCGCGCTTCCAACATACGCCCCGTGACGTGGGATGAGTGGATCACGCTGCCCATCCGCGACGGCGACCAGCTCGTGCATACCGTGCGCGGCGCGGTCCGCGTACCGACGGTCATCGTAGCGGTGAACTTTGCCAAGGTGCCGAAGAAGCGCCCAAAGCTCTGCGCCCGCACGATTCGCGAGCGCGACGGCAACCGCTGCCAATACACCGGCGCGTTGCTGCGTCCAGACGAAGGCAGCCTCGACCACGTCGTGCCCCGCTCGCGCGGCGGCCCGGACACGTGGGAAAACCTGGTGTGGTCGAGCAAGCAGGTGAACACCCGTAAGGGCAATCGCCTGCCGCACGAGGCCGGCCTGAAGTTGCTCAAGGCGCCTCGCGCGCCAAAGGAACTGCCGGCCACTCAATTCCTGCGTAATTCACATGGCGTGGCAGAATGGGAACTGTTCTTGAAACCATGAGAACCAGAGCTCGTCGCGCCGTAGCGCAGCGAAGGCGGATGTCGGCGCTCATCCGCAACGCCCACGGCGTCGCGGAATGGAAACTGTTCCTGAATGAATGAACTAACGGGAGAGTGGGTGTCAAAGCTCGCTCTCCCGAAAACAAATGCTATAATGCAAAAATCTAAAATGGCCTTGGAAAAATCAGAGACCAGCCTGTTGTCGAGTCTCCGCGCCCTGCCAACGGCAGCGTGGATTCTCTTCTTCGGCATGTTCCTGAACAAGTTCGGTTCGTTCGTCGTGCCGTTCCTGGCGTTGTACCTGACGCATTCGGGTTATACGCTTGCCGATGCCGGGTTGGCTATCGGCGCCTACGGCGTCGGCAACTTTGTCGCCTCACTGCTGGGCGGGCATTTGGCGGACACCATCGGCCGGCGAAAAACCATCCTGCTCTCTCTGTTTTCCGGGGCTGGCATGATGCTGTGGCTTTCCCAAGCCCACAGTCTGCCCATGATTATCGGGTTGGCCGCGCTGACGGGTCTTGCCAGCGAATTCTACCGGCCTGCTTGCAGCGCGCTGTTGACCGATCTGGTTCCGCCGGAACAACGCGTGACGGCCTTCGCCGCCTACCGGATGTCGTTCAATGCCGGTTGGGCGTTCGGTCCGGCCACCGCCGGATTTCTGGCCTCCAAAGGATTCTTGTGGCTCTTCGTCGGGGACGCCGCGACCTCCGTCCTGTTCGGACTCGTGGCGCTGCTGGCGTTGCCGAAAGACAACCTCACCATGCGTCGGCAGGTCGGCTGGAGCGAAGCCGTCGGAATAATCCGTCAGGACCGGAGATTTCACCAGGCCGTGCTCGCGTCGTTTTTCGTCGCGTTTGTGTTCATGCAAATGGCGTCCACGTTCGGCATTTATGTCACTCACCTGGGATTTTCCGCCGCCACTTACGGCGCGTTGATTTCCTTAAACGGCGCGCTCGTGGTGCTCTGCGAACTACCGCTCACCACCATCACGCGCCGGTTTCCTGCGCGCCGGGTGATGGCGGCCGGTTATCTGCTCATCGGCCTGGGCTTCGCGCTGAATATCTTCGCGCATACAGTTCCCGCGCTGGCGGCGTGCATCCTCATCTTCACGCTCGGCGAAATGGTGGCCATGCCGGTATCGGCGGCGTATGTCTCCAACATCGCGCCGGGCCATCTGCGGGGACGTTACCTGGGCGTAAACGGACTCAACTGGGCGCTCGCGCTGATCATCGCTCCGGGCCTGGGCATGAAGCTGCTCGCGTATAATCCCGCCGCGCTCTGGCTCGGCTGCGGCGCGCTTGGCGTCATCGGAGCCGGCGTCATCTCGATGAATGTGAGAACATCTGAACCAACCTTGTTGCCACAAAATGAGGTCATCTAACCACGGCATCGCGAAATGGAAACTGTTCCTCAACAATGCGTAGCCTTGACCCAATTGGGAGAGCGAGTGAAAACTCGCTCTCCTAATCAAAAAAATTATATTCTACAAACTATGAAGACCAAAACGAACAACTCAACAACACGCGAGTTTGCCAAGTTTGGAGGCTTTCAATTTTCTCATGAGATGGAACTTTGCTTTATTCGCATGGTGAAAGTCTTGGAGGAATTGCTGGCGGCCAAGATCAAAGATTTTCCTTATCCTGCTGGTCTGTTGTTGGCAAACATTCATCAGAATGCCAATGCTGTTTTATCCCTGGCTCCCGATGAGTGTCTACCGGTGTGTGGACTTTGTTGGACAGAACTGAGCACTTTGCTGCAATTAAATTGGCTGTTGATTTGAAAGAGTTCGAAGAGGTTTTTCAGCTTAGCTACGAGGTCGGCGTGATCATCCCAACGCTTCCTCACAACACGCAAGGCTTAGATTTGTGCATGGCTCAAGCAGAACACCTTCGCGCAAACAGTGCAAAGGATTTTTAATGGATTGAAAATTGCGGCAACTGCGGGAAGCTACAAATCGGGATCTTCTTTATCCGTCAGGCGCGTTCACAAAGGACAACGAATTAATAATGTAATCAATCTTCCGGGCGCTCGCCGCCGGGGGCCATTCTCCATCTGCATCACCGCCTCGTGTTCCAATCCCTCGCCCCACTGACGATACGAAATAGGAGTTTTGCGCACATTGGGGAAGGCGTTCGAGCGACTATTGGCGTCCGCTACCTGTTCCCTCTCCGCTCCCATTCTGATGGGAGGGGAGAGGGTCAGGGTGAGGTGAGGGTTTGAGGTTTCATGGGCCAAATTCGAAATCAACGCTTTCGCCAACTCACCGCGCAACGGGTCTTCCACGAATGCCGTCGGATTAGCGACAATGGCCGCGACCTCTTCGTGCAACCGCGACTTGTCGCCGCCGCCGAGGATGTATTTGGCAACAAAATCCGTCGCCCTCCAAGTAGCTTCACCCATTGGCACGCCCAATCTCAAAAAATCCTTTGTATTCATAACAGGTATCAAAAGTGGACTTTACATTTAGACGTCTAAACGTAAAGCGTAGCTTCAATTGGCCATCACGCCCTTCAGCGACGGCGGAAGCCAGGCAAAGGCGGACGAGACGGAGAAAATCTTTGGTGTTCATTTACTTTCTTTATTTTGAACTGGTGGATGCCTGCGCATGAACTCAGTTCTTTGAATTGAGATTGGATTCTTCAACATTGAATGCTGTTTCATCAGGCTTACGATCTTCGCGTCTGCCAATTTCAGCCTATCATCAAACGCGGGGTCGCCTGTCTTCTCATCAAATCCGAAGGCTTTCACCCAAGAGTTTATAGCGTTGTGCAAATCGGCAATTGCTCCGAAACAGATAGCGCTCTTGACCGGAAGGTCTTCTTCGCAGGAATTTGGGACGGCGATTATAGCATATCCAGAATCCAGCATTGCAGCCTTTGCGTCATGAACCACCGATTGAAATGTTGAATGACGGATTTTCGAGAGCCACGCATATCGAGCATAGAGCGCACGCCATCTATTCTGATATTCAGGGTTTGGGTCTTCAAGGTCGCCCCCATCTGCACATACAAACTTGGTCATATGCATTGGCTTCCATGGAAAATCATTGCCGGTTTGTGAACTTAGCTTTAATTCAAATTCCCGAATCTTTTCAGGCTTTAGTAGGCAGATTGTTGCCAAACTCGTTTCAAACAATGAACCAGCACAGCTGGACGCTTGGGATGTATAACCCATTTTCAACAACAACCAGACAGACCGGAAATCATTCAATGCACGCTTGAGATACAAAGCGGCGTGGCGATAAACGCTGTCCAAAATGATAGAATCCGATTAAGTCGGATAGAACCCGATACGGTCGGATTGCCAGTAAAACCAATGGTTTTTACCCCAAAAAAGGGGATGAAAAGGGTCGATTCCGACCCTCGCCTCCAAGTTGTTTATGATTCATGGTTGTAGTTTCGTTACTTCAAACGAACTTTTGTCCCGGATATCCCGCGATGAACTGCCAACCATCAAACCAAAAACACCTGGCTCCACAACAAATCCATGCGATTTAACATCGAAATACGCAAGCTGCGAGGCGGGCAACGTGAGGGTCACAGTTTTTTGCTCTCCAGGATTCAGGCTGATACGTTGAAAGGCGCGCAATTCTTTCTGCGGCCACGGCACACTGCTGCTTCTGGGGTGAATATAGAGCTGAACAATTTCGTCGCCTGCGCGGCGGCCAGTATTTTTGACTTTAACACTGACAGTCACTGTCCCGTTTGTTGGAATCTGACTGGGTTCCACATCCATTTTTAAGTATTTGAAAGTGGTGTAACTCAATCCGAAGCCGAAGCAAAATTGAGGTTTGGTTCCATTTTGGTCATAGGCACGATAACCGACAAAAATTCCCTCCTGGTATGGTGTTTTATGGCCATCGTTGATATGATAATAGGGATAGGTCGGATTATCTTCGGCCCGCTTTTCAAAGGTTGCCGGTAATTTGCCGGATGGATTGACTTGTCCGAACAAAATTTCCGCCACTGCGCGTCCGGACTCCTGTCCGGAATACCATGCCTGCAAAACGGAGGGAACTTTATCGAGCCAGCCATCCCAGGCGACACCGCCGCCGGAATTGATGATCACGATGGTGTGCGGGTTTGCTGCGACTACCGCGCGAATCAAGTCAACCTGCCCATCGGGCAAATCAAATGAACGGTCGTGGCCTTCACCCTCATAAGTTCCCGCGGGAGCACGGCGGCCATCCACCGTTGATCGCTGGTTAAAGCCGACACAAACCACCGCTACATCGGCCTGAGCAGCAAGGCGCGCGGCGTCCTGCGGCTGGTTGCTACTCAAAATTTTTACAGAGCCACCGGCAATTTGTTGAATCCCTTCCAAAATACTGGCGGCATGAAAAACTTTTGTGAACGCGCTGCCGCCGCCACAATAGACCGCCGGGTCAGAATCCGGGCCGACCACGGCGATGGTTTTGATCTTTGAAACATCCAACGGCAGAAGGTGCCGCTGGTTTTTCAACAAGACGATGGATTCACGCGCACCCGCCAGGGCCACGGCGTCATTTTCAGGATCATCCAGCGGAATGTCAGTGCGCAATTGCGGACGATCAAAAAAGCCTTCAGCCATGACTGTGCGTAAAATCCGGCGCACTTTGTCGTCGATCACCGATTGTTTGACCTGGCCCGCTTGAACCGCGGGCAAAAGGTTTTTCAGGTTCATGAAGTTCGCGGACGGCATCTCCAGATCAAGCCCGGCATTGGCGCAGGCCACGGCATTATAGGTAGAGGTCCAGTCCGACATGACAAATCCATCAAAGCCCCATTGATCTTTAAGCGTTTGGTTAATCAGCCAATCGTTCTGGGAACAGTGTACGCCGTTAAGAAGATTATATGCGGTCATGACGCAGCCTACTTTTGCCTCCTGCACCGCGGCTTTGAAGGCCGGCAGATAAATCTCATTCAAGGTCCGCTCATCGACTTCGGAAGAGATGTTGTGACGATCCCATTCCTGATTATTACAGGCAAAATGTTTGACGGTCGCAAGCACCTGCTGGGACTGAATCCCCTGGATCAGCGGAACGACGAGGCCCGCCGTCAGACACGGGTCCTCGCCCATGTACTCAAAATTGCGGCCGCAAAGCGGCGACCGATAGATGTTTACGGCCGGGGCGAGGAGGATGTTTACGCCGCGCGCTCGGCAATCGCGCCCGAGCGCCTCGCCAATTTCGCGTGCCATGTTTGTATCCCAGGTGGCGGCCAATGCAATTCCCGCCGGGTAGCATGTGGTGGGACCATCGTTGCGGGCTCCCATCGGGCCATCAGACAATTTAATCGGAGGGATCCCCAGGCGTTGAATGCCACGAATATAAAACGAGTTGGTGCCGCCAAGATAATCTATTTTTTCCTGCAAAGTCATCCTGGAGAGCAGGTCCTCGACGCGATTTTCGACCGGTTGAGAGGGGTCAAGATAAAGAGGTGCCCCGGCGTTTGGATCCCCATGCGCCGCCGGTGTCAGAACAACGCAAATGGTTGCAAAAGCAAATAACAATCCGTACCTGAGTGATTTCATGCAAATAAAGACTCGATTAAACACCGACACCCGCGCCCTGCGCAACATTTGAGCACATTTATTTTAGTTCAGGAGCGTGGTACTGTCGCCTTCCAACCATAGCAAGTCCGTTGAGGGAGTCTGGGCCGGGGCGATTTGAACAAAGCCTGGATTGCCCATGGGAACCGTCGGAAGAGAAAAGCCCTTAAGCACAGCCGGATCACGCCAGAGATGATCTTCCGCGTGCCCGTCGATGAAAACCATGCCGCCGGCATTGTTATGATAGGATGCCGGGCAATCAATCCATTTCGCGTTCCCCGGCAGGCAGATAAAGCATGCGTCGTTGATACTGAAAGGATTCTCATCAATAAACGCCCAGGTATCCACCGGGCGGCGAATCGCAGACTCCCTGTGATAAATAACAACGGTTGAAGTGTTGTTCCATACCACAATTGGATTCAACCACTCGTTCATCGACATACTGCGAACGTGCGGGTAGGTTTTTGTGCTTCCAAATCCCGATTGAGTTATTCCGAAGTTGTCCGAGGGATCCAAATAGATCCCGACATTTTTTAAATAAGGATAGATTAACCCCTTCTCAATCCATTGATACCCTATATTATTTCCCGGAGAAGTACCGGTTGGACTCAGATCACCCACAACATCTTGCCGGCCAGGACACCATTGCGGATAGCTGAGATCGGTCAGACTGGACGGTTGATGCTGTTCATCGCCATTGGGGGGGATGTTATCGAGGCTATCAGCGATATAGGCCTTAAAACCAAGGCCTAATTGTCGCAGATTACCTATCGCCTGGATCTCTTGCGCTCTTTTCTTGGCGCTGTTCAGGGCAGGCAACAACATAGCTGCAAGGATGGCGATGATGGCAATAACAACCAATAATTCGATCAGGGTAAAGCCAGCGGTGGCGGGATTGGGTTTTACCCCAATCCCGGACGCCTCTTGTTTCCCATTTAAATGACATTCTTCTGTTTTACGCATATTTTCAATCCATTACACTACTACTGGGCAACCACTCGATAGAAACCGTTTGCTCCGCTTAGGGATTGAGGCACGACGTGGACAGTCCCATCGCCAGTGATGGCACTTCCAACCTGAGTCCAGTTTGGCGCTGTAAGGCTGCTGCTATACCATAGCGTATAATTATGGTTTGCCTGGGTAGGGATGGAAATTTGGATATTCCCACTTACGACCGAGGCCGCGATACTAAATGAAGATGCGTTTAAAACTGCCGGCGCGAGCATAAAGAACAGCGGGTTGAGGCCTGAGCCACTTGGGGCCGCATTGGCAGGCGCAGTCAGTCTCAACGTGGCCAGCCCATTCAATTGAATGGTGACCGGATTGCCGTTGGTATCCAGCAGTTGGATCCAGTGATAAACCTGCCAGCCCGCGGGAGCGGGGTCGGAAAACGTACCCAGGACTTGTGTGGTTTGATTCGAGGTACCCACCCCGGCTGTGACGATGCTCAGGGTGCATCCATTGAAAGCGCCTGCGCCAGCCGCCAGGCGTCCCCAGACGTTGAACGTGCCCGACGGGTATATTCGGGTGTAATTTAACCAATCGTTGGTATAGAAATATCCGATATTAAACTCACAGATGACCGGATCAGCGCTGCCACTGGCGTTGTTTGTCCGGGCAAAAACAAATTCCGGAAGCAGGAAGGAATCCGAGGCTATTTGCGAGCCCACGCCATCACCACCGTTCAGAGGATTATTATAGTTCGCGGCATCGGATGAGGCACGGTAGATAGAATTGGATATCACCAATGTCCCTGAATTAGTCGGATCCTGCGTCGAATTGGTGACCCAATAAATATCCAAACTTTGCTGGGCAACGGCACCCAAGCCGGCCGGATCGGTAATCCCAAAACCCGGGTCCGGGGTAAACGCGGTCGGATAAATGTAATAACTATTGGTTTGAATTTGCCAATTATTATTATCATAACTGGAATTAATAGACGGTGCATTGGTGTCGCCGGTCGGAATGGGGTTTTGAATAAACAAACCACTCGTCCAGCCGTTGCCCGCACTGCCCCCGGTGCTGGTGCCATTGTTTGTGCTGAAGTCATAATCAACCGCCATCCAGTGAAAGGTGTTAACAATGTCAAAAGTGTTAAAGCTGACCGTATATCCGTTGGTGTAACCTGACAGGTTGGTGACATCAATGCTGATGGTATACACCTGATTCGATTGAATCGCGTATGTACCCACCCAATTGCCATTTGTTTGCTGAGTATAGCTCACTCCCGATGTCACCGGAACGCCGTTTACCACCAACCCGATCGAATCGGTCGAGATTGAAGAAGCACCCTGCGCGCTTCCAACAATGAAGGTAAACGCATTAGTCGGCTCAAGTGTTGTGGTGGGATATACATAGAAGAACTCAGGAGTCAAAACAGGAACTGCCGGGACAAACGTATAGAAACCTACATTCGGAGTGTCGCTGTTTATAATTTGACCTCTGAATGTCTCAACGCCATTTGTAAGAGTCACTGTCACCCGGTTCCCGAACTGGTCCACAAGGGGCGCATAGACGAAATTATTATATGAATTATCGGAAAAAGTAGAGCCGCCGAAATTGCCAATAAAGTTCGTCGATTGACCCGGCGCGCCGGGATCGCCAGCGACCTGATAGAACCCAACTTGAGCGCCGGAGCCAGAGACGGCCAAATAGGCCCAAACATTATACGTTCCCGGCTGGATTGATTCTCCGCTGCTGGCGACCGTTCTGGAATAATTCTGCCAATCTCCAACAGAATCGTATCCAATTACAAGTTCCACGTCCGTGGCATCACCATTAGCGGCCGCCGTGACAAATTTTTGTTCCGTTCCGGAAGGTGCGGCCGGGTTGGCAACCTGGATAACCGTTGCGTCCGCAGGGCGATAATAACTTTGCGTATTAGTACGGGTGATTTTGAACTCATCAATTCCCTGAGCGCCCACCTGGCCTTGATACAGGGCAAGGCCGCCGTTCGGAGGAGTATCGATGAACTGGCCGGAGCTATAGTTGAAATCTGAAGCTTCAATCACCAGGTTTGGCGCCAGCGTATCGAAGTTCACGGGCGACGAAGATACCGTTTGCCCATTGACATCGGAGGCTTTGACAACGACAGACAGATAAATTGTGTCTGGTACCAGCGCCAAACTGATATTGGCTGATGAGGTCCCAAGGCCCGTAACAGTGACGCCGGGCGAACTTTGGTTATAGGTTGTGACATTGGTCACTCCACCAACCAAAGTTGTGGTCGTGGCAACAATCTGGACGCTGCTGATGCTGGCGACCGTCGAGGTTGCCGTGCAAGTCAAAGCTGTATTGGTGCAGAGCGTGATCAGATTGGGCGTCACCGCCGAAATGCTTGGAGGCACAGGATCGGTCAACTTGCCCAGATTAAGCTGGGAAACATAAACGGCGCCGGTATCTGATGCGCTGTTCTGCACCAGGACAGCTTTGAGTGTGGCCGTGTAGCTCGTGGGAGGGACTGTGAAGGTGGAAGCGACATTGGTAACAACCACGCCGGTATTGACGCCTCCTGTGACCTGCATTTCATTAGTGGTGCCCAAAAGGTTCCAAGTATCCAGAGGGAATGGAGATACTTCGCCGCAATTCAAATTGCTGATGACGGTTGATTCGTAAGCCGCGATGAGGACTCCATTAGTATTGAGGAGATCCAATTCATAATAAAAACTATCTTCGCCCGACATCATATCTTCATGGGCCACGTAGGCGAAACCACCCGCCGTGAAGGTGGAGCCGGGAGATACCAGCGCACTCTGGCCCAATGCATTGTAGCTGGGACCGGAAGTCGAGCTGTTGGTCAACACACCCACATTTGGACTGACTCCAAAAAATCCCTCGACATTTCGAGTGTCCGAAGAACAGGTACCGGTGTTTGGATAGGTAGAATTGGTGTTGACGACAGATGCGCCACCCGTCGCCGTCCAATAGGCCCCCAAGAGGTCCAACTGAAAGTCAACATTCGTCAATTGATTGATGCCGCCGGTTCCCGGCCCGACACCGGCGGTGATGTTCAAATACATGGTATTGGCTCCCGGCGCAAGCGAGAGATTTCCCTGAACACCCGGCGGCAAGACCATCCTGGGACTGTTGAAGGAGTTCGTCATCGTGCCGGAAAAATTCAAGAAGGGGAAGGTCGCTCCGGGGACAATCCCCGCGGGCATTGCGGCAACAGCAATCGTCAAATTGGTATCGGGGGAAGCCCAGCTCAAATTACTTACACAAATATTGGTATAGCTGACCGAAGGAATGCTCAGCGACAGAACGCTGTTCGTATCCAAAATCAGCGTCGTCACGGGGTTGCTGATGGAGCCAATATAGCTGTTTGGGCCCATGTTCAATGTGCCGGCGCTGATTAATTGGATGATGCCGGTTGCAAGGCCGGGGCTGGACGGAGGAATACTGTTAGTACCAATACCCATGGTGAGGGGACCCTGACAATTAACCAAACCGTTCGAAACAATCAAGGTGCCCGTGGATGGCCCGGAGCTGGTCGAAGTCGCCAGGGCAAAAGCCTGGCCGGCCCCGATCAGCAGTGTGCCATTGGCACCCACTTGCAGGGTGCCAGTAACTGAAGCAATCTTGTTGGTATTATTGGCCGAAATATTGTAGGCCATCAACATACTATTGGCAGACACCGTACCGGTGTCGAACTGCAAAATACCCCCACCACTATAGCTGGATGTAGTGGTCGTAAGGCCGGTATTTTCTCCAACAATTAAAGTATTCGCCTTGATGTCCACAGCGCAACCGTTGAGCAACAATTGGCCAAATGCCGAACCAGAGCTGTTGCCAACATTTCGATTTCCAAGCGTGATGTTGTCAGAAGCATCCGAATCGGCGCCTGTAATACCACGCATTCTAAGTCCGCCACCGGAGGCCACCACATTGTAAGCAGTCTTTTGAGCGGCAACATTTAAGGTGCCGACGTTAATAATATTAGTGCCTGTACCCAGTGTGAGCGTATTGACGCTGCCAGCCGGGTTGGAACCGGGCGGGGTCGGGCCAGCCTGATCCGTCTGAGCCGAACCGAGATTAATCGCTCCAACACGAATGTAGTTGCTGCCGGCCGCCAAAATGATGCTGCCGGCCTGCCGGGTTCCCGAACTGCCACTGGTGTAGTTGCCAGGACGCAACCCTGCCGCGTAGATCGTGCCATTAGTATCATTATAGATGAAATTGGTCAGCCCGGAGAGATTCAAAAATGCACAAGGGCCGGCACCGGAAGAACCGTAATCCTGCACAATCAAATTCGGCCCGACGATATCAAGCGTGCCGCCGCCCACCATGTATTGAAAAGTTGCAGCCGTGTTTACGCTTTCATTAAGCTCTCCTACAATCATTTGATTGCTGATTGTCAGCGTTTCGCCAGGCGGAATCTGAGTTGCCGGATAAACATAGGAGCCGCTGGTTGCGGCGGAATTATTGGTAAAATTCTGAATCGCAAAATTCAAATCGACGGTATTATTAACGGTGGTGGGACTTGTTGAGGCGCCGGTGTTGTTGAAAGTCGCCGAATCGATGCTCGTTGGGCCGGCACCCGAGGTTGACGGCGTCCAGTTGCCAGGAGTACTCCAGTTGCCGCTGGAGACGTTCCATGTGAAGTTTGTAGGGCCGGCTTGCACCATCTGCGCCAATGCCAACGCAGCCGCAAAAATCAGCGTCTTTGAGGATAATAAGGAGAACTCATTGTACGCAGTTGCGTATCTGTTTTGGTTTGCACGACAGGTTGTGATCATAGGTTGGGTGAGGTTGGTGGAAACAATTTAAATGTGATCGACTGGCTCAAACTGCTACTGGTAACCAAGCTTTTTAACAGCATGTTACGTTTGGGTTCAATTGCATGGTGTCATGAAACTCTACACGAATTCCGAAACGTGACCACCCCTCTTTGGGGGGGTAGATTTAAGTTGCGAAAATAAATACATTTGGAACAAGCTTAAGCCATGACCCTCGCCTGGAAGCGACCTTACGTGAAACTAATCGTTTCATGCATGGGTGGTTTGTTTCTTTTTTCCACGGTTTTATCGGAGGCGCAACCCCGCATGACCTTGACGAATGCCACGGACGTCCTGGGGCTTTCGGCAAAGGATGCCCTATTAAAAATTCCCATATCCGTAACAGGAATTGTCACCGCCTCCGAGACAAATTGGAATGGGAGATTTTTCGTGCAAGACGCCAGCGGTGGAGTTTTTGTCGAAAACCTCGGCGTGCACCATCCGGTTCCCGGAGATGTGGTAAACGTATCCGGCATCAGTTATCCCGGTGGATACGCCCCGATTATCACCAAACCACACTGGGAAAAAATCGGGACCGCACTACTTCCGCCGGCGAAACAGGTAACGATCGAGCAATTGGTGTCCGGAACCGAGGACAGCCAGCGGGTTAAGATTTCAGGGATCGTCCGCACCGCACAGATGAGCGGAGACGTACTTGAGATTGAATTAGTATCGGGAGGTTATCGCATTCGTGCTTATGTCCCGGTCCAACCCGGAACGGATCCGCAATCCGTCATCGGCGCCAGAGTCATTTTAAAGGGAACCGTTGCCACCGCGTTCAATGCTCCGCTGCGGCATTTCCTAACGGTGACATTATATGTTCCGCAGCTATCGGATTTTATCGTCCAGGAAGCCGCCCCGACGAATCTTTTCAACGAGCCACTGACGCCATTGAACAGCATCGCGCAATATCGCGAAGGACTTTTACCGGGCAGCCAGGTGCATATCAAGGGGACTGTGACCTATCAACGAAAAGGCCAGGATCTGTTTCTCGAAGATGGAACCGGCGGCTTGCAGGTCAAAAGCAAATTGGGCTTGTCCGTCTCGCCGGGCGACGTAGTCGAAGCGGTTGGTTTCCCTGCCGTCGAGAACCAGCTCCCGGTCCTGGAGGATGCTGTTTTCCGCAAAACCGGCGAAACGCCGGTCAAGCTGCAACCCCTATCAGTCACCATTCCTGATTTGCAAAAGGGATTGCATCACGCTGATTTTATTACCCTGCGGGGCCGCCTGATTGACCGGATGGAAAAAGAAAACGGGATCCAAATCAATGCGACCAATATCCAAACCACGCTGGCGCTGCAAACCACCAATTTCTTTTTCACTGCGGAAAAAGAAACCGTGGGTGAAAACGATCTCTTAGCGGCCATCCCCATCGGCAGCCTGGTCGAAATCAGCGGCATCTGCATCTTGGGATACGGCGACGATGGGAAAATCAATTCTGTGAATTTGTTATTACCTGCTTCGATCAATGTCCATGTGATCCAAAAGCCAAGCTGGCTGACATCGCAACGACTGCTGACCGGCCTGGTCATCCTCTTCGCCGTGCTGCTGGTGGCCGTTTGCTGGATACTCATGATCGTAAAAAGGAATTCCATTTTGAAATCGCTCGTGGAGGAAAAGGAAGCGGCACAAGCAGAATTGCAGATCGCCCACGACCAACTGGAAGAGCGTGTTGAAGAGCGGACAGCGCAACTGAAAGTTGAAATGACCGAACGCAAAGAATCCGAGGTGCAATTCCGGGCGGTATTGACCGAACGCACACGATTGGCGCAGGAATTGCACGATACTTTGGAGCAAACGATGACGGGCATCGCCTTGCAGTTGGACCTGGTGGCAAACCAATTCGGACCAAACCCCGACACGGCGTCACGACATTTAAAAGTTGCGCGAAATTTGACGAGACAAAGCCAGAGTGAAATCCGACATTCCGTCTGGGGCCTGCGCAGCCGCGCCACCGAGCAGTTTAATCTGCCAGATGCCATCTCCATCAGCAGCCGGCAAATCGCCAATGGCGCGGGAATGCAGGTCCACGTGGAGACTTCCGGCGACGCCCAACCCCTATCGGAAGTCGCCGAGGAAAACCTGCTGCGCATCAGCCAGGAAGCCATCACCAACGTGGTCAAGCATTCGGGCGCGAGCCAGGCCAAAATCGAGCTCCAGTACAGCCCGCAAAAAGTGGTCTTGCGAGTCACTGACAACGGGAATGGTTTTATCCGGGAATCCGCCGCCGGGCCGAATGACGGGCATTTCGGGCTTCTGGGTATTTCCGAGCGGGCCGAGCGGCTGGGCGGCCGCGTTCAAATCATCAGTTCAGCCGGCGGCGGCACTTCCATCCTGGTGGAAATTCCCATTATCAAATCCAACGGCGCATGAAAAAAGAATTTACCATCCGCATATTGATCGCCGACGACCATTACGTTGTGCGCATGGGTGTTGCGGCCATCATCAACAATGAGCCCGACATGGAAGTAGTGGCGGAGGCCGCCAATGGCAACCAGGCCATTGCCTTGTTCGAAAAGCACAAACCCAGTCTCGTTCTGTTGGATTCGCGGATGCCGCAAAAAAATGGCGTGGACGCGGCAAAAGAAATCCAAAATCGCTGGGCCGGCGCGCGCATTTTGATGCTGACGGCCTTTGATGGCGATGAAGACATTTCCCGGGCCTTATCCGCGGGTGTGCAAGGCTACATCCTCAAAAATTCAACCGGCGAGCAGCTCGTCCCGGCCATCCGCGCCGTCGCGGCGGGAGAACGTTGGATTCCCAAAGACGTCGGAGAACGACTGGCCTCGCGAAAGGCGTTTGAGCCGCTGACCCCGCGCGAACTGGAAGTGTTGCATGAAATCGCCAAGGGGCTGGCGAACAAACAAATCGCCGGTATCTTGAACATCACCCACCACACGACCAAGGGTCATTTGAAAAATATCCTTTGCAAACTTCATGTATCAGACCGAACCGAGGCCGTTACCGTCGCCATTCAGCGCGGTCTCATCCACATTTAACGCCGGCCAGTATCGTATGGCTGATCCCGGAACGATTGCAGCGAAGAAAAACCATTCAGAAAAGCTGACGGTATCGATACCGCTTTGGCACCGCGGCTGGATTTTCGCTTTGTTTCTTTTTATCGCCACACTGACAGCTTATCTGCCGGCCTGGTGGCCGGCGGCAACCGCAGCGCCCGCTTTGGAAAAACCCGGTTTTGTCTTGGATGACGATCTTCTCTGCACCGGCAATCCTCTCGTTAAGGATCCGCACGGATGGTATCAATTCTGGATCACGAATAAAACCCCGGATTACTTTCCTGTCATGTCGGACGCCTTCTGGTTGGAGTGGCGGCTGTGGAAAATGGATCCAACCGGATATCGCGTTGTCAACATACTCCTGCACGTGCTCAACACAATTTTGTTGTGGCGCATTTTGCTGCGTTTGATACCGCAATACACTTCAGCGGCAAAGATCGCGGCCGTTCTTTTTGCGCTGCATCCGGTCAATGTGGCAACCGTCGCCTGGATTGCGGAATTGAAAAACACCCTCTCGCTCTTTTTCTTCCTGCTGTCATTACTCGGGTATTTGGAGTTCGATGAGAGGCATAAACAGCGGTGGTATTGGTTCTCATTGGCGGCATTTCTATTGGCTTTATTAAGCAAAATTGAAGCGGCGCCGATGCCGTTGGTGCTTTTAGGAATAGTTTGGTGGCGGCGTGATCGAATCAAATGGAGTGATATCAGTCACACGATTCCATTTTTTGGAGCGGCACTGCTTTTGGGCCTGCTGAGTATTTGGTACCAAACGCACGTCGCCATCGGACATGAAGTCGTGCGCGCGGACAATTTCTGGTCGCGGCTCGCCGGAGCCGGTTGGGCTGTCTGGTTCTATTTCTACAAGGCCATCTTGCCGATCAACCTCATCCCCATTTATCCACGCTGGCGTATTGACGCTATGAATCCATTGTCTTATCTGCCGTTAATTTTGCTGGTGGTGGCTTTTTTTTCCATTTGGTCATTCCGTCGAAGTTGGGGCAAGCCGTTTTTGTTCGGTTTGGGATACGCGGTGTTGATGTTGTTCCCTGTGCTTGGATTTTTTAACATTTATTTTTTCCGTTATTCGCTGGTGGCCGATCATTGGCAATATTTCTCCGTCATAGGCCCAATTGCGCTGATATCGGCGGCACTGGTGAAAATAATGGAATCTCTTCCGCTGGCTAAAATTCTGAAACAACTATTCTTCTGCTCCCTGTTCGTCGTGCTTGGAGGCCTGACCTGGAAGCAGGCGGGTGTTTATCTGAATTCTGAAACGCTTTGGACCAGGACCCTTGCCAAAAATCCGGATTGTTTCGCGGCACACAATGATCTCGGCGTGATCTTGTACCGGCGCGGGGGTGTGGACAATGCCATTTCCCAATTCCAGAAAGCGCTTAAGATTAATCCTCAATACGAGGAGGCATACTACAACCTTGGGATTGCCCTGATGCATCTGGGCGATACAAATGAAGCCATTGCCCAATATCAAAAAGCCCTGCAAATTGATCCTGAATACGCGAGTGTTCAGAACAATCTGGGCACTGCGCTGTTTGAGAAAGGAGATTTGGCCGATGCCATTTCTCATCTCCAGCGAGCGCTTCAGATCAACCCCAAAAACGCAGAAGCCGAAGATAATCTCGGCAGCGCCCTCCTCCAGAGGGATGCGGTGGTTCAGGCAATTGTCCATTTCCAAAATGCGCTTCAATTGAATCCCGAGGATGCACAGTTTCACAACAATCTGGGCAATGCTTTGCTTCGGACAGATGACACGGATGGCGCTATTGCCCAATTCAAACAATCGATTCGACTTTCTCCCGGCAATGCGCCTGCCCTGTATAACCTTGGCAATATCATGCTTCAAATGGGCAGCGTGGATGATGCGATCGTCGATTATAAACGAGCGCTGCAAAGCAAACCTGACTATGCGGATGCTGAGAATAACCTCGGCAGTGCGTTGCTCTTGAAGGGTGCGAGCGGGGAAGCCGCTTTGCATTTTCAAAAAGCTCTCCAACTGGAGCCTGAAGATCCGCAAATCAATAACAATCTGGGCAGCGCCTTGTTTCAAGAGGGAAGCATGGACGAAGCGATTACTTATTTCCAAACAGCACTGCGTATCAACCCCAATTATGCCAAAGCCCACTACAACCTCGGCAACGCCTTGCTTCAAAAAACAAACATCAGTGAAGCGATCATTGAATACGAAAAGGCGTTAAAACTCGCCGAGAGGGAATCCAACCCGGCCTTGTCAGATGCGATCAAATCTCAGTTGAAACTGTACCAGACAGACATCTCGCCGATTGGTTCCGGCCAAAAACAGTGAATAAAGCCGGCCTCGGAACCCATGACTTATTCAGACACAACCCTCTTTCCTTTTCCCAGCCACATCAAACTGTCGAGCACCAACCGGTCCTGGATCTCATTGTTGAAAGTGAATGAAAGCGTACGGTTGGTGTTGTCGTATTTGTGCTCATAATCCATGTCGTTGTGGCCCCAATTGAAATATATCATCCGATAACGCAAGTTCGTCCATGATACGGGATAATAACCGCTGTGCCAGATTTCATAGAGCTTGGGGCCTGTTCCAAGCGGGAAACTCGCGGCGTCAATCGAAAGCAAAATCTTGATGTCGGCGTTGGTCCGCAAGTCATTCTGCCAGCGATACCATTCGTTCGGTTGGGATTTGAAAGTGGCGGGCAGGTTCCGGGTAGCCGGAAAGTTCGTGTCTTCCACGCGCAGAATGGCGGAGGTGGGCCGCCAGGTATTGCTGACATATTGGCCACAACCCAAAAAATTTTCGTGATACCAATCCCAGTTTTGAGGATAAGCCGATGGGGTAAGCGCGAAAGCGCAGAAATGAAATCCCATCCACGCGCCGCCGCTTTCCATGTACTGTTCGAAAGCCTGCCGTTGCGCCGGGGCCTCAGGGCGCGAATCCAGGAAAATCACAACTTGATAATGCGAAAGAAATTTGAGGTTAAGATCGTCCCAATTGGTGGTGGCGTCGTAAATAAAGCCGTATTGTTTCGCCATTTTGGGGAACCACTGATTGGCTTCATGGACAAAACTGATATGCGCCAGGTCATTTTTGCCGGTGTAAAAGGCAATGATTTTGAATTGTGGATCGGCGTTAGCAGTCAGGCAAAAAAGAAATAGACCGGTGATAAGGGATTTGACCAATGGATTCATGTTATGTCTTTGTCTGCCCAACGATGACCAGTCCCTTGACTGCATGCCTTTAAAATTTCAAACCGCAAAATTTCGCTGCAGCCAGCTGCGTTCCATGCAATAACGGAAGTTCCATTCGGAATTGTCTTGCATTTTGTAGCTCCAAAAAAACCAGCCGCGGGTCCCCTCGTAATTGAGCAGTTGCGTGTCGGCAAATGCGCGCGTCACGGATTCGATTTGGAGCGGCGAGAGGCCCCGCATGGCATGGCCCGGCAAGGACAGCGACCATTCGCCCACGATGGTGGGCTGCTCTTCGCGCTGCATTTCATCAAGGGTCTCCTTGCGGTTAAGCGCAAAAGCCAGCTGTTCCACGGCGGTGCGGGATCTGGCTTTTTCGTCAAAGCATTGATAGAGGTGCGTGTCCAAAATCACATTATTGAAGTCCGGTTCCTGCATGAAGTTCTTCCATGCCAGCGGGCGGAATGAATCATGGAACGACTATGGCGACGTTAGGGTCGACGTGCTTGCGCAGGCGCGGGTATGCGTCCAGATAGAATTGTTGCAGAATCTCTATCGGGATGTCCATGTTGCGGCTCATTCAAAAGTTCAATTCCACAGAGCGCGGGATGCCGGCCAAATTTTTGGCCAAAACTTTCGAGCACGCGCAAGGTTTCCTGGATGTTTTTACGGGTCTTTTGGCCAGTTGATGGCGCCGCTCCGCCCGCTGTGGTCCCAGCCGTTTTGGCTGCCTGGCGCGCCGTGCAAATCGAGCAACAGTTTCAAGCCATTTTGCTGGCACTGATCCAGGGCAAAATCGATAAACCGTGCGCTTTCAACGTACGGCTTGGGCGCTTCCAGTGCCCAATAACCCACTGGCAGGCGTACCGCGTTCAGCCCACACTCTTTGATCCATTGAAAATCGTCGGCGGTAATGAAGGTTTCGCGGTGATGATCCAGGCGCGCCCTGGCCTGGTCGCCGAGCGCAAGGCACAAGCTGTATTCATCCGGCGCATCTGTTCCGCGATAGACATCGGGCACCATCCATTCTTCCAATACCAGCCACGCGCCCAAATTCACGCCGTGAAATTTTTCAACGTTGGGTTGTCCACCGGCAACGGATGTTGAAACGGCCGGCGCGTTGGAAAGGCTTTGCGCGAAGGCCAATTGCGGCACTTGCGCCACCGCCAGAGCCAGGGTGCCACCCAAAGTGTTTTTAAGAAATTCTCTGCGGCGCATATCGTTCTGTTGTTCTCATCCATAGGCGGCTGGAAGCCAATTCCGGACGAATACCTATGAAAAAGTAAAACAGATGTCGGACACGCCAGCACCCCCTCTTTGGAGGGGGTGACAGCGTGGGGTTTGTGTGTCAAAGTCCCTTATCATCCAAATAAAATCCTCCATTTCAGCCTGCCGTTTGAGGCGGCGTATGTTTCGAGACAACTCATTCAAATAGAAAGTTGCCGCACCGGGATTTTTATCATGAAATTTATAACTATCTATGCAGTCCTGCTCAGTTCCGTTGTGATCGCGTCGGGCGCCGGCTGGCCCGCAAAAGTGTTCGCACCTTATATGTATATCGGCGCAGACGACCATTTCGAAATCACCCAATGCGACGATGCCTGCGGCCAAAAATTTTATACGCTCGCCTTCATCATCGCCGACAAACATGGGCAACCTGCCTGGGACGGGCGATTCCCGATGAAACAAAATCTTTATGCGGAGCAGATTAACAAAATACGCCAGCGCGGTGGCGATGTGATCGTTTCTTTCGGCGGGGCGGACGGGAAGGAAATAGCCCTCGCCGAGACAAACGTGACGACGCTCGAAACGGAATACCAATCTGTCATCGACCGCTACAAATTGAAGTGGCTGGATTTTGACATCGAAGGTGACGCCTTGTCCAAATCGGACGCCAACGAGCGACGCAACGCCGTTCTGGCCCGGCTTCAAGCCAAAAATCCAGGGTTGATCGTCTCCTACACATTGCCGGTGGACCCTGATGGTATTTCTGACAGCGCGCGGAAATTGCTTGCCGACGCCAGGAAAAAAGGTGTGACGGTCTATTCCGCCAACTTGATGACCATGGATTTCGGAGCGCACTTCTCTCAGGGTAAAAAAATGAGCGATGTGTCCGTCGCCAGCGCGCTCAAGGCACATGCACAGTGCCAGATCATCGACCCTGCGATCAAAATCGGCCTGACCCCCATGATCGGCCAGAATGACGAGCACGGCGAAGTTTTTCACCGGGACGACGCGCGGGCGCTGATGGCGTGGGCGCAAACGCAGCCATGGATTTGCAGCCTTTCATTTTGGGCAAGCAACCGCGACACAGGCAAGGAGGTCGGTCAAAGCGACGGCAACACGGCCAGCGGCGTTGAGCAAAAACCCTGGGACTTCACTCTGATCTTTGAACCGTTCACGACAGATCAGGCTACGCCGCGAAAAAGCAATTAATCGTCCGCCAAACATGCCGTTATTCATCCCCTCTCCGCTTGCATCCATCATGGACTCTTTGTTTCGCCGGCAGAAACAAAGTCGCACAAATCTTTCATGGCTTTTGAGAGGTGCGCTTTTGTTCTGTGCCTCAGCAGGATTGGCCGGCAGCGCCAACGCCGGTTCCCCGGGAACACAACTCGATAATGACCGCACTGCTCCAATCAATTTCCGAATCGATGTGGCGGCGATCGACCGGGAACGGATTCTCCGGGCTGCGGATGCCGCCCTGAAACTCGACCCGATCACCATCACAAAATACCGCGCCAAACTGAGCCAGGGCGGACCCAATGACTTTTATTCCAATGCCGATTATTTCTGGCCCGATCCGACAAAATCAAACGGGTTGCCCTACATCAATCGCGATGGCGAATCGAATCCCGCCAATTTTTCCGAACATCGGATGGCGATGCGCGATTTGCGCGACGCAGTGGCAGCCCTGGCGGCGGCTTATAAAATCACCGGCGACGATCGTTACGCAAAAAAATCCGCCGAACTCTTGCGGGTATTCTTTCTCGATCCCCAAACGCGGATGAACCCGAACCTGCAATACGCGCAAGTGGTGCCCGGGGCTTCCTCAGGACGCAGTTGGGGTATCATTGATGGACTCCACTTGATTGAGATCCCCCAGGCCATCGTTACCCTGGAAAAATCGCGAACATTCACGCCGGAGTTGGTGGCAGGACTAAAGCAGTGGTTCCGGGAAATGACTGTTTGGATGCTGACCAGCAAAAACGGGAAAGCCGAAGCCGCCGCCAAAAACAATCACGCGGTGGCATTCTGGCTGCAAATCGCCTGTTACAGCCATTTCACAGGAGATCAGGCAAATCTGGCAGAATGTCGGCGGCAGTTCAAGGAAGTGTTCGTGCCAAACCAGATGGCCGGCGACGGAAGCTTCCCTCTTGAACTGAAGCGCACCAAGCCCTACGGCTATTCCATCTTCCAGCTCGATAACATGGTCACACTTTGCCAGGTCCTCTCCACGCCGCGCGACGACCTCTGGAGTTTTCAATTGGCTGACGGCCGGGGAATCCGCCTGGCCATAACCTATTTGTATCCGTTCCTGGCTGACAAATCAAAATGGCCGCTCAAACCCGACGTGCAGGCCTGGAATGACTGGCCGGCGCGACAGCCCGGATTGTTGTTTGCAGGAATCGCATTCAATGAATCCAAATATCTGGCGCTTTGGGAAAAACTGCCAGCCGACCCGGCCAATGATGAAGTACGCCGGAACATTGCCATCACGCAACCCATCCTTTGGCTCTAACGAAGAATAATATGATTTCGCTCTTCAAAATTGAAAACGCGCCGCCCCCTGTTTCGTTCCCCCGGCGATGGGCTGTTTCTTTTTGGATTATGGCATTATCTGTTTTTTTGGCTTCCAATCTATGTTCCCGTGCCGACCCATACGATACTTTGCGCCTGTATTGGCAGAATTATCTGATCAGCAACGGCGGCAGCCTTTCGAGCATCACCAATACGGCGAACAGTGATTGGAGCAGCATGGATACCAGCCCGTCACGCCCCTACTTGTGGAGCGATTTGCTGTTCGGGTCCGATTCGGCAAATATCGTTTCCACCTTTCAACGGTTGCAGGCCATGGCATTGGCATGGGCAACGCCGGGAAGTTCTTTGCAAGGCAACGCCAGTCTCGCCGCCGCCGTGTCCAGCGGTTTGGATTGGATGAATACCAATGTTTATACCACCAGTGCAAAAGAATATGACAATTGGTTCCATTGGGAGGACAGCGGCCCACAGGCGTTGAACAATACGGAGGTTTTGCTGTATTCCGCTCTCTCCGATACCCAAATCAGCAATTACTGCGCCGCGGTGGATTATTACGGCCCCATCGATTATCCAACGAATGGCGCAACTTTCGGCTGGATGACTGGCGCTAATACTTCGGACAAAGTGTTGGTCATTGCCCTCCGGGCGATTTTAGGCAAGAGCAGCAATCTGTTGACCCTGGCGACAAATAATTTAAGTCCGGTGTTTTTGTATGTTACCGCTGGAGATGGATTTTACACTGATGGCTCGTTCGTCTTTCATTCAAATGGAGTGAATGATGGCACCCCTTATAATGGTCATTATGGGTTGGTGTTGCTCGGCGACATCCCCACCATCGTGGATCTCTTCAATGGATCAGCGTGGCAAATCACAGATCCCAACCTGGCCAATGTTTACAGTTGGGCGACGAATTCCTTTGAGCCTCTAATCTACCACGGCAACATGATGGACATGGTCCGTGGACGCATCGTTTCCTGGTCCTACGAGACGGAATCCGAAGATGGCTCCAGCACACTCTCAGCGATGAAGCGAATCGGTGGATTTGCCCCCTACGGTGTGGCTGCCGCCCTCACCAATTTCGCAAATTCACCGCAGATTGGGCCGGGCCAATTTCAGTTTGCGGGCATGGACCGCGTCGTCGCCCAGCGCAACGGTTTTGCCTTTGGCATCAGCATGTCATCAAGCCGTATTGCCAATTACGAATCCATCAACATCGGAAATCTTCACGGCTGGCATGAGGGTGACGGCATGACTTACCTTTATATCGGCAGTTCGGAAAACCAATTTAATAGCGACTTTTGGCCAACGGTTGACCCCTATCATTTGCCGGGCATCACCGTGGAAACGAATGCTCTTACCAATTCCGTCGGCGAGGCCACCACTACCGACCAAAACTGGGTGGGTGGAGCGCAAGTGGCCAATACCTATGGCATCGCCGGCATGTCTGTCCATGCTTGGAACACCACTTTATATGCCAAAAAATCTTGGTTTATGTTTGATGACGAAATCGTTTGTCTCGGCGCCGGAATCACCTGCGCCGGGCCTGCGGCGGTCCATACCGTCGCGGAAAACCGCCGGCTGGGGAATCCGGTCACCGAAAGCTTTACCCTGAACGGCGCTGCCATCACTCCCACCATCGGCTGGTTCTCAAACCTGCCCAGCGCCACGCCATCATGGTGCGCGTTGAGCGGTACCGGCGGGTACTACTTCCCCGCCGGCAATTCGAATTTGCAGGCGGCCTTCACAGCGAATACCGGCTCCTGGTCGCAAATCAATTCCGGCGATTCCGCCACGAGTTACACGGATGATTATCTCAGGCTTTGGTTCAATCACGGGTTGCAGCCGCTGAATGCCAGTTACTCCTATGTCATCCTCCCGAACATGACCGCCAATTCCGTGAGCAATTACGCGCTTAACCCCGACATCATCATCATCACCAATACGCCGCTCGTGCAGGCAGTCAAGAAGCCGGCCCTTGGCGTGACGGCGGCGAATTTTTGGACGAATGGAAACAGTTCCGCCGACTTGATTTCGGTGAACGGCAAAGCTTCGGTCATTACCTGGGACCAATCCACCGGCCTGGTAGTGGGAATTTCCGACCCGACCCAGACCAATCAAAATTCCATTACCGTTACTCTTAACCGTTCGGCTTCGGGCCTTTTGTCTGCCTCCCCGGGCATTAACGTCCTTCAACTATCGCCACAGATTGTTTTCACGGCCAACTTCAATGGAGCGGCGGGAAAATCACTTCAAGCGGCGTTTAGCTATACCGGGCCGGGAATCCCGTTCATTACCTCGGTTTACCCGAATGGCACAAATCTCTTTGAATCGACCAACACCTTCGCCTTCAATGTCGCATCCGGGTTCGGCGTGGCCTCAAGCAATATCACTGTGACCTTGAACGGCCAGGTGGCAACCAACCTGACTTTGAGCGGCATGACCAACAATTGGAGCGTCGGTTGCCCCCTGGCGCCGAACACCCTCTACACGGCGGTGATCACGGCAATGGATTCCAATGGAAATATCACCACGACGACCAACTCCTTTGATACCTTTAGCGCCGGAAACTACACCTGGGAAGCGGAAGACTTTGATTACAACGAAGGACATTTCATCGACAACCCGCAAACCAATGCCTATGCCGGGCTGGCCGCCATCACCAACGTTGATACCCATCAGGTGAATTTCGCGGGAACGGATCTGTACCGTCCCAATGGCATGGACACGGAAATCAATGAAGATACGGTCAGAGCACCCTACCATGGAACAGGATCTTCGGATTATAGCATTGGGTACTTCAGCCCGAAGTCATGGGCCAACTACACGAGACACTATCCGGCGGGCAGTTATTATGTTTATGGCCGGCTTGCAGCCGGAGGGGGAGCAACCACCTGCACCCTCTCGCAGGTGACCGGCGGTTGGGGAACAGTCAATCAAACGACGAACTTGCTTGGCACGTTCTCCGTCCCGAACACCGCCTGGGAAAGTTATAATTATATTCCGTTGGAAAATGGCTCCGGGAATCTTGTCACCGTTACTTTCAATGGTTCAACCAACACATTGCAGTTGGAACGGCCCGGCGCCGCCACTTTTGATTGTAATGCCAATTTCCTCATGTTGGTGCCTCTCTTCACAACCGGCGCTGCCCGGATTGGAACGAATGTGACCATTTCGTTCCCGACCCAAACCGGATTTAATTATCAAATCGAATATAAAGACAACCTGACGGATCCCGCCTGGATTTCGCTGGGCAGCTCTTTTGCCGGCAACAACTCGACCCAATCTTTCAATGATCTGCCGGCCAACAACACGCGCTTCTATCGCGTGCAGATACAATAAGACTCGAAGACTTGAACTGGGAGAACGGGACCGTGAGTTTTGTGAGAAAAAACGTCACGCCTTTAATCCCAATTAGCGGCAGCGTGATCTAAATTCCGTCGCCCCAATCTCCTGCCCGCACGGTACAGCTACCGCTACGCATGGGTGGAACGAGCAAGAGCGGAACGCCTTGGCGATTTGTGAGGATAAGATTATTATCGCTGCAAAGGAAAGTCCCGCGAGCATCCACATAACGGACTTTGTTTTTTTCATATATTAAATTTTTTTGATTAAAACTCCAGTTTAGCTGTCATCGACATTAACTAGGGACATCCTTGTATAATTTCTGGATTGCGTCCATCCCCCGTATTGGGGGGAGAATTGAGAAAACCGCCTGTCTTATAATGTGCAAGATGGCAATGAATAGACAGAGCCTATTTTTCCAAATATCTGATAGCCGCTTCCGTGCGCGTGCGCACGTGGAGCCGTTCAAAAATGTTTTTAATATGATCATGCACTGTCCAGATACTTATCCCCATCGCCTGCGCGATTTCTTTGTCCACATGCCCCTTGCTCAAAAGTTCCAGGACTTCGCGTTCGCGAGGCGTCAGCTTAGTCACTCCAGAGTTATCATGGGTGGAAGGCAACTGAAGCAATTCCTGAAAATAGTATTTTACGCGCAGCAAAAAATCTTCCGCCAACAAATCCGATCGATGGATCCCTTTGAGGATTGGATCCAGCAAACGGTCCGGCTGGACCCGTTTCACTAAATAGCCCGCGGCGCCGCCAGGCGTCGAAACAAACATACTGTCACCATCCGATTGGACTGAATAGGTGATGGCCGGCATTCCCGATTCGATGGCAGCAACGGTGCCTGCTGATTTAAGGCCGATGTTTCCCGCGAGGCTGCGATTCAGCAGAACCATGCGGGGCTTATCCGATGCCATCAAATGAGTGAAAGATCCGACTGAACTGCAAGGAACACCAACAAATCCGGCTTGATGGTCAATACACCAGCACAAAGCCCTGCGAATGCCTTCATCCGATTCAACGACCAATACGCGGTGACGGTTTAAATTGGCGCGCGAAGGACCGGAGGCCGGCCCTGTCCGTTTTCCGAGCAAAGTATGAATCGTGGTATAAGTCCACAACACCGGGTTCATGCACCACTCGAAACTGATGATTAATTCGCGGGAGGCTTCCCGGCAGACACTATTCCAGCCTTGCTTCGCTGCCATTCGATAGATGCGGTCTGCTTTGGCTGCCGCTATTTCCACATCAGCAGTGCCTAGCGGAAAAAAATAGCCTGTCCCGGCATGTTCAATATAGGCTGCCAAATCCTGCTCCGATTCCCCTGAGGCGGGAAAGCGATAGCGACGCAAAAGCAATCTTTGCCGCCAATAATCCGGATGTGTGGTGAGAACACCGTTTTCGGCATGTTCCCGTCCGGGACCCTCCGGCGACGCGGCAGTGGAGATTTCATCGGTGGATTTGGCCCGCCCGAAGTCTCGGGAAAATCTGCTTCTCCGGGTTGTGGATGAGGGCTTTATCACAAGTTCCCTCCAAGAAGAAACCAAATTTGGCGCCTGGCGTCAAAGGATTTCAGTCCGGGGAAATTCACCGCAGTCGGCGCGCCCCGGACCTTCTTATCCGCCATCCAAAATGGGATCAATCTCTGTCTTGTGTTTGTTGTGGTTCGTTGAATGACCATTGGAAGCGTTTATTTTTTCCCGAAACGACTGCCAATGCGGTTCATTTTCAAAAATCCAGCGATAATAATCAGTCTCCTGGAGCCGGCCGGCCGCCGCTTCATCCAACACCACCATGCAACTGGGATGAAATTGCAACGCGGTCGCGGAAAGCATGCTCGTGACCGGACCTTCGATCATCCGGGCCACGATCTCCGCCTTGTCTTCACCGGTCGCAAGCAGCAGGCAGCGGCGCGCATCCAGAATCGTGCCCACGCCCATCGTGATGGCTCGGCGCGGCATTTCGTCAGGCGGCAAAAACAAGGTGGCATTCTGGGCGCGTGTCACCGGGGAAAGCACTTTGACCCGTGTGCGCGAGCGCAGGGATGAAACCGGTTCATTGAAGCCGAGATGTCCCGCCAGTCCTACGCCAAGTAATTGCAGATCAATCCCTCCGCATTGCGCCACCTGCTTTTCGTAATCGGTGCATTCGGCTTCGATGTCGGCGGCGGTGCCGTTCGGCAAATGCGTGTTTTGTAAATCCACGTTCACATTTAGGAACAAATTGTGGTTCATGTAATGCCGGTACGAATTGCGGTGGCTGCCCGGCAATCCGACATATTCGTCCAGGTTGAAAGTGCGGCAACCTGAGAAATCGAGCCCATCCTCGCGGTGCATCCGGACAAGCCGGGCATAGACCGATTCCATTGTTCTTCCAGTCGCCAGCCCCATTACGAGGCGTGGATTCTGCCGCAATTCATTGCCAATAACCCGCGCCACCAGGTTGGTGGCTGCCTCCGCATTAGGTTGAATGACGATCTCCATATAAATTAGTCTTTATATACTTATTCCATCCGCTATCCGCTCTACACTAGGTCGGTGCTCCACTAGATTCTAGCTATTGCGCTCTTTGCAACAACCCCCCTGAATTGGGGATTGAGTAAACCAGCCTTTCCGTGAAAAACTGGCGCGCGCGATACAGATCGTATTTCGCTGCGTGAGATTACAATGAATCCTTATCATGAAGTTGCCTGCTCTTTCGCCCGGCTCGTCGAGGCAGAAAATTTTTTGCCCTCACGCGGCATCCCTTCCAACGATAGACCCAGACCACAACCGAACGCGCCGGTGGCCGTTATCTTTTCCCCGCATCCGGACGACGAATGCATCATCGGCGGACTGGCACTGCGTCTTCTGCGCGAAACTGGATCTCGAGTAATCAATGTAGCGGTGACCCAGGGCAATTCCAAAGAAAGGCAACAACCACGCTTGCTGGAATTGAAAAATGCCTGTGATTGGCTGGGGTTTGAACTGGTGCAAACCGCGCCAAACGGATTGGAAAAAATCGATCTTCAAACCCGTGCTGCTGAGGGGTCATCCTGGTCCGAATCAGTGAAAATTGTCGCGGCCCTTTTGGCCAGATATCACCCTGGCGCAATTTTTTTCCCACATCAGCCCGATTGGAACCAGACACACATCGGCACGCATTTTTTGGTGATGGATGCGTTGAATACCCTGCCAATGAGTTTCCAGCCCCTGATCGTTGAGACCGAGTATTGGGGGGCCATGTCTTCGCCGAACCTGATGGTCGAATCCAGCGTGGATGATGTCGGGAATATGATGGCCGCATTGTCTTTTCATGTCGGTGAAGTTCAACGCAATCCGTATCATCTGCGGATGCCAGCGTGGATGCAGGACAACGTCCGGCGCGGCGCGGAACTGGTCGGCGGACAAGGCGGCCCGGCTCCCAATTTCGCCTTTGCCACGCTCTATCGTCTGCGCCAATGGAAAAATGGCGGTGTGGCGGACATTTACCAGGGCGGGAAACAAATCAGCGCGGCGGAAAGTCCCGGTATCCTGTATAATTTGTTTTACTGACAATCAATTTTATCAAGACTATTACCGAAATTCCCGTGGCGATCGCCGTACAAAACAAGGCCGGTTACAATCGTTTTCTCCTCTTTATTGCGGGACTCGGCGGACTGCTTTACGGGGTGGATGTCGCGATCATTCAAGGCGCATTGCCTTATTTGCAGGCGACTTTTACTTTGCCAGACGGCAGTCAACTCAATGCGCAGCAAATTTCGCTCGTTGTCGCGGCAGTTTTCCTGGGCACAGTCATTTCGACGCTGTTTGCCGGTCTGCTGTCGGATTTGTTCGGGCGCAGGACAATCATGAGCTTTAGCGGCGCTTTGTTTGTGGTCAGTGTTCCGATGATTGCGCTGGCGCACAATTATTGGCCACTGATTTTCGGGCGGCTTTTGCAGGGTGTTAGCGGCGGGTTGATTGGAGTAGCCGTGCCGTTATATCTGGCGGAATGTCTGGGGGCGACCAACCGAGGCAAGGGCACGGGCGTTTTTCAATGGCTGCTGGTCACCGGCATCGTCGCTGCGTCGCTGGTGGGCCTTTATTACAGCCATGTCGTGGATGACGTGGCCAAACTTGGGGATGTACAAAAATTATTTGCCGCCAAGGAAAGCGCCTGGCGCGACATTTTCTGGGCAACGCTGCCGCCGGGACTTCTATTTGTCATTGGCAGTTTCATGGTTGGAGAGTCGCCACGCTGGCTGTTCCGTCACGGCAAAATTGATGCCGCCCGCGCCGCGCTCCTGCGCTCGCGCAACAGCAAACAAGCGGAAATAGAATTGAAGGAGATGGAAGAAACCGCAGCGGCGGAACAAAACAAGAGGGCAAGTACCGGCGAGAAAATCCGCGAATCGCTCCTCCACCGTAAATATGTGATTCCGTTTCTATTGGCCTGTGTCATTCTGGCCCTTAATCAGGCGACGGGCATCAATTCCGTCATCAGCTACAATACCACAGCTCTTATCCAGGCAGGACTGGGCGACCATCCGGCACACTTCGCATCCGTGATTTTCAATTTCGTTAATTTCGGGGCTACCATCATCGCGGTGCTTCTGGTGGATCGAAAAGGGCGGAAATTTTTGCTCTCGATCGGCACGTCAGGAATTATCGTTTCAATGGTTTGCGTCGGGCTGTTGTTTCATAAGACCGAGAAAATGCGCGTAGATGTAAAGGACGCGGTGCAGGCGATGGTGGCAACGAATCAAACGCTGACCCTGGCGTTTAATCAGCAAACGGCTGCGCATCTCTTGTCTGCTGTTCCGAACGGTTCGAAGATCAACGCCGCGGCGCCATGTTCATTTGTCGTCATTTATTCCTATGGCAATTTCAGCGCGGCCACTCCTGCGGAACGTTCCGATGACGCAATGGTGAAGCCAATTGAAATTGACCGTCACGATGTTGTACCAGCCAAAAAACTGGAAGCGGCGGTCACCCACCCTTTTGCCAACTACGACGCGGCGATCAAGGCTCCGTTAAAAATTGACGCCGCCTTGATTACGCCCATCCCCGACGCACGCAATGGCTGGCTGACTGCCATTCTTCTTTTCATTTACATGGCCTTTTTCGCCGTTGGCCCCGGTGTCTGCGTCTGGCTGGCGCTGTCTGAACTCATGCCCACGCGCATTCGTTCCAACGGCATGAGCATCGCGCTCACCCTCAACCAGGCCGTCTCCTATACCATCGCCGCCATCTTTCTGCCCACCGTTGGCAAATACGGCTACTCCATGATGTTTTTCTTCTTTGCCGGCTGCACCGTGATCTACTTCATCACCGCAACATTTTTCCTGCCCGAAACCAAGGGCAAAACCCTCGAAGAAATTGAGGAACATTTTGAAGGCAGAAAAAACTGACCGATCCAATCCATGAAATCATTCATCAAAGCAAAATTTTTAATTGTCGGATTTCTTTGCTGCCTGGGGTTTGCCACGATTTGTGCCTCCGCCGCCGATACCAACAGCCTGGCCATCATTCCCTTGCCGCAAAAGGTGACTCTCCACGAGGGTGACTTTCGACTCACGCCGGACACGCGTATCTATACTGATCACGCTTCGCGCACCACCGCAAAATTTTTGGCGGAACCACTCCGCCGTTCCACCGGCTATCCGCTCGTGACCACCACAAAATTCTTTTCCGGCGCGGCTATGACGCATGGAATATTGTTAACCACCAAGAATGCCGACACCACCTTAGGCCCGGAAGGCTACGAATTGACCGTCTCACCCGATTCGGTCGTCATCCGCGCGCCAACGCAGGCGGGATTATTTTATGGCGTGCAAACTTTGCTGCAATTGTTGCCGCCGGAAATTTTTTCCACAAACCTGGTGGCCGACATGAATTGGCAGATGCCCTGCCTCCAAATTGAAGACTGGCCGCGATTCAAATGGCGGGGCCTGATGCTGGATGTGAGCCGCCATTTTTTCAATAAATCCGAAGTGAAAACCATTCTCGACGCAATGGCCCTCCATAAGTTGAATGTGTTTCATTGGCATTTGACCGACGACCAGGGTTGGCGGATTCAAATCAAAAAATATCCGCTACTCACTCAAGTCGGCGCCTGGCGGTCAGGTGTTGGATTTGGCCTCGACCCCAAATCCACGACCGCTTACGGCCCGGATGGTCGTTATGGCGGATTTTACACGCCGGCTGACATCCATGAAGTGTTGGCCTACGCAGCGGCGCGCCACATCACCGTCGTTCCCGAAATTGAAATGCCCGGCCATGCCACGGCCGCATTGGCAGCCTATCCGCAATTAAGTTGTACCGGGGGTCCATTTACCCTTCCGCTCACCGGCGGAATTTTCAACGGCATTTACGATCCGGCCAAGGAGGAAACCTTTACCTTTTTGGACAATGTTTTGACGGAGGTATTTCAACTTTTCCCCGGCCCTTATGTCCACATCGGCGGTGATGAAGTGCCCATGGAGACATGGCAACACAGCGCCGACTGCCAGGCGCTGATGAAAAGGGAAGGATTGAAGAACGAGACCGAATTGCAAAGCTGGTTCACCCGCCGCATGGAAACGTTTGTTAGTTCGCGGGGACGCACCATGGTCGGCTGGAGCGAAATTTTGAACGGCGGCCTGGCCACGAACGCCGTCGTCATGGATTGGATCGGCGGCGCGGCCGAAGCCGCCAAAGCCGGGCACGATGTGGTCATGTCGCCCACCGCTTATTGTTACCTCGACTTTTACCAGTCAACCAATCGGGCTGCCGAACCGATGGCTGCCACGTGGGGAGGCAATCTGACATTGCACAAAGTCTATTCCTTCGAACCGATGCCAACAAATCTCCCGGAACAATTTCAATCGCACATTTTAGGCACCCAGGGAAATTTATGGACCGAACATGTTCCTAACCTAAAGCATGCGGAATACATGATCTTCCCACGCGAATGTGCTATCGCTGAAGTTTCCTGGTCCTCCCCGTCTTCACGGAACTGGGATGATTTCATGCGACGCTTGCAGGTTCACGCACGCCGTCTTGATGAACTGGGGATTAACTACCGGCACGTTTCCCTCACGATAGTGGAACAGTAACCTCTTCAGAAATCTCTGCAAAAGTATTGGAAGGGTGTGGAAATACTGTAATCAGAAAGCCATCCTCTTTTCATAAAACCAGATTGACCAACATCCGGGACTTGGGCACAGTGATTTCACTCATCGAGAAACTAAAATGCGCATCGTCGAAATCCGGGAAAAAACTGTTTCCATCGCCTCACCCATCACCAATGCCTATATTGACTTTTCCAGGATGACGTGTTCGGTTGTGGCGCTGATCACCGACGTGAAGCGCGACGGCCAGGCGGTGGTCGGTTACGGGTTCAACTCCAATGGCCGTTACGGCCAGGGCGCGCTGATGCGCGAGCGCTTCTTTCCCCGCCTGATGGAGGCCGATCCCAAAACGCTGGTGGACGAGACGGGCCAGAATCTCGATCCGTTCCGCATCTGGACCACGCTCATGAAAAACGAAAAACCGGGCGGGCACGGCGAACGTTCGGTGGCGGTGGGGACGATCGACATGGCGGTGTGGGACGCGGTGGCCAAGATTGCCGGCCAACCTCTCCACCGGTTGCTGGCGGACCGCTACCGGGGCGGCCAGGCGGACGATAAAGTCTGGGTTTACGCCGCCGGCGGTTATTATTATCCGGGCAAGGATTTGACAATGCTCAAGGACGAGATGAAACGTTATCGTGATCTCGGTTATCGGGTGGTGAAAATGAAAATCGGTGGCGCGCCTCTGGAGGAAGACCTGCGCCGCATCGAAGCGGTCCTCGAAGTCGTGGGCCAGGGAAAATTCCTGGCGGTGGACGCCAATGGCCGTTTTGATCTCGATACCGCCATTGCCTACGGCAAGGCGATGGAGCCATACGGTTTGTTTTGGTATGAGGAAGCGGGCGACCCGCTCGACTATGCGTTGCAGGCGGACCTTTCCCGGCATTACCACCAGCCGATGGCGACGGGCGAAAATATTTTTTCGCATCAGGACGCGCGCAACCTTTTGCGCTACGGCGGCCTGCACCCGGAGAGCGACTGGCTGCAATTCGATTGCGCGCTTTCCTACGGCCTGGTCGAATACCTGCGTACGCTGGAAGCGATGAAACAACTCGGCTGGTCCACCCGACGCGTCGTGCCGCATGGTGGACACCAGATGTCGCTCAACATCGCCGCCGGTTTGCATCTTGGCGGCAACGAATCTTATCCGGGCGTCTTCCAGCCGTTCGGCGGTTTCGCCGATGGCATCGAAGTGAAGGACGGATACGTCGGGTTGCCGGAGGTGACGGGCATCGGATTTGAAACCAAGTCCGAATTGTTCAAGGTGATGAAATCCCTGAGCGACTGAACCAAAAGCACATGGAAAAAACCAGCGGCAAAACGACGGGGCTGATCCGGCAACTTTGGTTTCAGGTTTTGCTGGGCGCGATCCTCGGGGTCGTCATCGGTTACTGCTTTCCGGGTTTTGGCCAATCGCTCAAGCCGCTGGGCGATGGCATTCATCAAGCTCATCAAGATGCTTCTGGCGCCGATTATTTTCGGCACCATTGTTGCCGGCATCGCGAAAATGGGGAGCATCAAGGAGGTGGGTCGTGTCGGCCTCAAGGCGCTGGTTTATTTCCAAATCGTTTCGACGCTGGCCCTGGCCATCGGCTTGTTGCTTGTGGATGCCATGAAACCGGGAGTGGGGATGAACATTGATGCTTCCACCATCGACGCCAAATCGTTCGCCGGCTATACCGCCGCCGCCCAGGGCCAAGGCGCCGTTAATTTCTTCATGAACATCATTCCCTCCAGCGTGGCCGGTGCGTTTGTCGAGGGCAATATGCTGCAAATCATTTTGTTTTCCGTGCTGTTCGGACTGGCGCTCGCGCAGCTTCCCGACCGCGGCAGGGTCATCGTGGGCGTGATTGATTCCGTGTTGCATGGGCTGTTTGGCATCGTGCGCTTTGTCATGTATCTGGCGCCGCTGGCGGCGTTGGGAGCGATGGCCTTCACCGTCGGGAAATACGGCTTCGCCAGCCTGGGCGCCTTTGGCAAATTGCTGGGGGCCGTCTATCTCGCGAGTTTCCTGTTCATCGTCGTTGTGCTCGGCATCATCGCCCGGCTGAACCGCGTGTCGCTTTGGCAATACCTCAAGTTTTTCAAGGACGAAATCTTGATCACTTTCGCCACGGCATCCACCGAAGCCGTGCTGCCGCGGATGATGGCCAAGCTGGAGCAACTGGGTTGCGCCAGGCCGGTCGTCGGCATGGTGTTGCCCGCCGGGTACACCTTCAATGCAGACGGCACCTCGATTTATCTGACGATGGGCGCCATCTTCATCGCGCAGGCCACCAACACGCCGCTGAGCTGGCACGACCAATTGCTCTTGCTGGCGGTCAGCCTGTTCACCTCCAAAGGCTCGGCGGGTGTGGCCGGGGCAGGCTTCATCGCGCTCGCCGCCACCCTGGCCTCCACGGGCAAAATCCCCGTGGCCGGCCTGGTCTTGCTGGTCGGCATCGATCGCTTCGTCAATTCCGCCCGGGCAGTGACGAACCTGATTGGCAATGGCATCGCCACCATTGTGGTCGCGCGATGGGAGAAGTCGTTTGATGAAAAGCAGGCCGCTGCGGCACTGAATGGCGAAGATTAGAGCGTTTTAAAAAATAATGTGGCCGTTCGGAGCGAGGATTTTTGGTGTTTTGGCGAGGCTTCGGCGAAGGATTAAAGCGGGAAAACCGCTTGCCTGTTAATCTTATCCGTTGTCGTTCAACTCTTCCTGAAAAAATTTTTGATCACTTCGACGACGCGCGCAATTTGCACCTCCGTCAATTCAGGATAAATGGGGAGACTTAGACATTCACGCGCGGCTTTTTCCGTGGCGGGAAAGTCGCCCGGCTTGTGGCCCAGGCGGGCATAGGCCTGTTGCAAATGCAGCGGGATGGGATAATGCACCGCACAACCCACTTTGTTGTCTTCGAGAAATTTTTTCAATTCATCACGGCGCGGATGCCGGACCACGTAGAGGTGCCAGACGCTTTCTGCAAAACCGGCTTCGCGCGGCAATTGCAATGGCGTGCCGGCCAGCAGTTCGCTGTAGCGCCTGGCCACACGGCGGCGTTCGGATGTCCATTGAGGCAGATGATTCAACTTCACGCCCAGCACGGCGCCCTGGAAACCTTCCATCCGGTAATTGAAACCAATCTCGTCATGATAATAGCGCCGGGTGGAACCGTGTTCGCGCAAGGATTTCGCCCGCGCGGCCAGATCGGCATTGTTGGTCACGAAGGCGCCCCCTTCACCGCAGGCGCCGAGGTTTTTGCCGGGATAAAAGCTGTAACAGGAAATCTCCCCGAATGTCCCAATGGTTTTGCCCTTGTATTTCGCGCCATGGGATTGGCAGGCATCCTCGACCATCGGCAAATTATGTTTGCGGCAGATCTCGAGGACCGCGTCCACATCAAACGGCTGGCCGTAGAGATGGACGGGCAGGACCGCCCTGGTGCGCGGCGTGATCGCTTTTTCAATCAGCGCCGGATTGATGTTGAAGGTGGCGTCGTCAATATCCACAAAGACCGGTTTGGCGCCCACGTAGGAAATCGCCCAACTCGTGGCCACAAAGGTGCATGGCGTGGTGATGACTTCATCTCCCTGCCCCACTCCCAGTGAGAGCAACGCCAGGTGCAATGCGGAAGTACCGCTGTTGACGGCGATGCAGTGTTTCGCGCCGCAATAGGCGGCGAAATCTTTTTCAAACTGCGCTACGTCCGGACCGAGACAAAACGAACAGTTATCCAATGTGCGAGCCAGCGCCGCGTCGATTTCTTTTCGGAGTCCGCGGATTTGCGCCGGCAAATCAAGGTAAGGAATTGGGTCAGGCATTCGCCGTTGAAAATAATCCAACGGCGGATTTTTGCCACAAAACTTTGATGTTTTTTGATTAAAAATATTTTTTGATGAATTGATTTCATGAGCTACTGTAAGAGCGACAAGGAGTTATGAATTGCACTATCACAAAATCCTCGTTTATCCGGGGTCCACATCGGCGTCCCGGAAAAACAAAAAGTCGGAGAAAAAAAGTCGCGGACAGAACATCCTTCCAAACCTTTCCACCGCCCGCACAAACTCCGCAGTTCCGGGGAGATCTGATTACGTCTTCAGCGACTGGGTGGCATTCAATGCCGATTCCAGCGACTGGATGTGAATGGGCTTGGTCAGGTGAACAGCGAAGCCCGCGCCCTGGCTGCGCGCCAGGTCCTGCTCCATCCCATAGCCGGTAAGGGCAATGCCGCGGATGGAACTTTTCTTGCCCATTTCAGCCATTAAATCATAGCCGCTGCCGTCGGGCAGGCCGATGTCTGAAATCAGCAGATTGAAATCCTGCTTGTCGGCTAAAGCGCGCGCTTCCGCTAGAGAAGCCGCGGTCACAACCTCGTAAGAACGGCGCGAAAGCAATTGCGCCAGGGTGTTGCGGGTCGGCTCATGATCTTCCACGAGCAAAATACGCACCCCCTTGGCGGGCGCCACTAAAGAGGTGTCGGACGATTGATCCGGCGTGATTCCATTGCCGTTGATTTCGGCCCGGGACGCCAATGGCAACTCGACAGTGAAGACCGCCCCTTTGTCGCGTCCTTCGCTTTGCGCGAAAATGCGGCCCGAATGAAATTCAATGAGCTTCTGCGAGATGACCAGCCCCAGTCCCAACCCGCCAAAACGATGAGCCGTGTCACTCACGTGGTCGCCCTGGGAAAAAGCGTTGAAAATGCGACTGAGTTCCTGCGGACTCATCCCAATCCCAGTGTCCATGATTTTAACCTGAATTTTATTTTCACCCAAGATGGCGGTTTCGACAGTGATTCGCCCGCGCGGGGGTGTGAATTTGACGGCGTTCTTTAGCAAATTCCAGAAGACCTGTTGCAGCCGGACCCCGTCAGCGTAAATAGCACGGTTCATGGCGCCAAATTTAATCGCCAGAACGATTTCTCGTTGCTTGATTTCCTCCTGCACGTTGGCAACGGCATCTTTAAGAACCGCATGGAGGTCGAGCAGCTTTTTTTCAAGAAGGATTTTTCCGCGCGTGACGCGCGTCAGGTCGAGGAGATCGTCAATCAGTCTGGCTTCCAATTCAACGTTCTTGCGGACCATTTCGAAATCGGCGCGGATCGCCGCGGGCAATTTCAAATTGGTGACGGCATCGCTGGCCGCCAGTAAAATAGGATTGAGGGGCGTGCGCAATTCATGGCTCAACGTGGCCAGGAAATCGTCCTTGGCGCGGGACGCCGCCAGTGTTTCATCGTGGGCCTTTTTTAATTCCTGCATCACGCGCTGGCGTTCAATGGACGAGGCGATTTGCGAAGCGATGGTTTTTGCCGGATTCAATTCTTCAGGCGCGAATTCATGCGGTTTGTTGTAGTAGATCATGAATTTGCCAAGCAACCGGTTATCGTAAGAGATGGGAATAAAGGCGAGCGCATGAATGCCTTCGCGTTTGACAATCGACCGCAGATTTTCATCCCACGGCGCCTTTTCAACCTCGGGAACGACGACCGGCTGCGGTGTCTCGTCGTCTTTCCACGGTGAGTGGCCCTCTACCGCATGGCGATAATCATCGGATAGGCCCCGCCAGGCGGTGAAACGCATAACCCCGGCGGAATTATACAGCTGGATCGAAGCGCGATGGGCCCCCTGGCATCGCATGATCGTTTCGAGCGCCGCATTGTAAATCGCTTCGGGCGACGATGCCTCGTTGACGGTTGTCACCAATTCATAGAGCGCGCGTTGTTGCATCTCCCCGCGTTTATGTTTGGTAATATCGCGGGCGATCTGCGAGGCGCCCACAATTTTCCCTTCCGCGTCTTTGATCGGCGAAACCGTGAGTGAAATCTCCGCCCGGGCACCGTCTTTTTTGAGGCGAATGGTCTCGAAATGGTGGACAGGTTCGCCCTTGCGAATAGATCCCAGGATGTGCGCTTCTTCATCCATCCGTTCGCTTGGAATCAAGAGAGTAATCGGTTTGCCAATCATCTCTTCCGCGGTGTATCCAAAAAGACGCATCGCGCTTTCATTCCAACTGGCGATGATGCTGTTGAGGTCTTTGCTGATAATGGCATCGTCGGACGATGCAACGATGGCGGCCAGCCTGTGCGCGGCCTCCTCCGTTCTTTTGCGCTCGGTGATGTCCATCAGCATGTTGATAGCGCCTACGATTTTGCCGGAGGGATCATGCAACGGTTCCGGATAGGGCAGAATATTGCGGCGTGTACCATCGGGACGCTCGATAATGATTTCCCGGCCGCGCACCGGCTGCCCCGTCTTTAATGTCATCGCCATCGGGCATTCATCCAACGGCAATTCGCTTCCGTCCGGATTGAAAATTTTATAGGAGCCAGTCCACGATTCCTTCCCCAGTTCCGGCTCGCGGCCCCACAGATTGACCGCGGCTTCATTGTACAATGTCAAATGACCCTCGGCATCGGTGACATAGACTGCGGCCGGCAGGTTCCGGACAACCTGCCGGTAACGTTTTTCAGCGAAATTCAATTCCTCCACGCGCTGCTGCACGCGGCCCTCCAACTCGTTGTTGGATTGTCGCAGGGCCTCTTCCGCCCGTTTACGCTGGGCAATCTCAAATTCGAGCGATGCATTCGCCGCGGTCAGGGCGCGCGCGGTGCGAAACAAGTCCACAAACACCCCCACCTTCGATCTCAGAATTTGCGGGTTGATCGGCTTGGTCAAGTAATCCACGGCTCCCACGCCGTAACCATGCAGGATGTCCCGTTCTTCCAGAAAATAGGCGGTCAGAAAAATGATCGGGATGTGTTCGTTGCGCTTGCGGGTCTTGATGAGGCGCGCCAGTTCCAGGCCGCTCATCACCGGCATCTGGATATCAAGCACGATGCAGGCGAACTCGTTGTTCATCACTGCCATGAGCGCATCTTCGGCGCTCTGTGCCCGGATGAGCCGCAGATCAGGCAACGTGAGGATTATTTCCAGCGCGTCAAGGTTTCGCTTCTCGTCATCCACCAGTAAAATGCTGGCCGTCTCGACGGCAGGCTTTGGCCCGGCCATGGGGGATGGTTCAACCACTTTTTCTTTTTTTTGCTCTTCTATTTGCACGACGGAAACTCCTTCTCTCAGGCATACCGCGGATTTCTTCCAATATCACCGTTGATAATTATCCCATAAAATGCCGGCCAAATCAAACGGGGACCAACCTGGTAGGGACATCGCGCTGCGATGTCCCCACCCGCGCAGAGCGGGCGGAATAAATGTCCAATGCTTACACGTCACAAATAGTATCCGGATACGCCCCCCACGCCGGTTCTGGTGAATTCCCCGATATTCAAAACGAATTTTCATCTTCAATCAGCGATACAGCCAGACCCGCAGCAGCGATACCAATTGGTCCGTATTCACCGGTTTGGCGATATAATCCGACGCCCCGGCTTCCAGACATTTTTCCCGGTCACCCTTCATCGCCTTGGCCGTGAGCGCGAGGATTGGCAGCGAGCGGAATTCGGGGTTCTTCCGGATTTCCCGCAATGTTTCGTAGCCGTCCATCCCCGGCATCATGATGTCCATCGAGCACCACGCTCAATTCGGGCTGTGTTCTTGATGATCTCAATGGCCTGCCGTCCATTGGTGGCGCTGAAGACTTCCATTTCCTGATTCTCCAGAATTGTGGTCAGCGCGAAAATGTTGCGCGCGTCGTCGTCCACCACCAGCGCCTTGCGACCGCGCAAAGCTTCGTTTGAATTGTGCAGACGCGCGAGCATTTTGCTGTTTTGGCTCCGGCAGATCTGGCCACGACGCGATGCAGGAACAGCGCGGTCTCATCGAACAGCCGTTCGGGCGATTGAACGTCTTTGAGCACGATGCTCTTGGCCATCGTCCGCAGTTGTTTTTCCTCGTCCGGCGTCAAGCTCTTTGCCGGTGAAAACCACGACCGGCACGTCGCGCAAACCCGGCTCGGCCTGCATTTTTTCCAGCAGCGCGAAACCGCTCATGTCCGGCAGGCGCAAGTCCAGCACGCAGCAATCAAACGGCCTTGTCCAGCAACATTTCAAACGCCTCCGCGCCCGTGCCGACCGTCGCAATTTCAATGTCATCGTGCCTCAGCAATTCCACGATGCTTTCGCGTTCCATTTCGTTGTCTTCGACCACCAGCAGCCGCTTCGTGCGCGGAACGACGAAGTCTTTGATGCGGTCGAAACATTGTTCCAAGCCTTCGGTCGTCGCCGGCTTGATCGATGTAGGAAAACGCGCCGTGCGACAAGACCGTGCTGGCGCTCTTCCTCCATGGAAATGATCTGAACCGGAATATGCCGCGTGGCCGGGATCAAGTTTGAGATTGTTCAATACCGTCCAGCCGAGCATGTCCGGCAGGAAAATATCGAGCGTGATGGCGGTGGGCAGATACTGCCGCGCCAGCGCCAGCGCCGCATGTGCCGCGAGTGGCGGCAATGGCCTTGAATCCCTTGTCGCGCGCCAGGCCGACCAGCACGCGCGCATAATGCGGATCGTCTTCAACGAT
Organism: uncultured Verrucomicrobiae bacterium; assembly: GCA_963797825.1. GTDB lineage: Bacteria > Verrucomicrobiota > Verrucomicrobiia > Limisphaerales > UBA11358 > UBA11358. The sequence goes on along the minus strand of CAWCRR010000035.1, from coordinate 198,756 downwards.
CAGCAAAACATCATCCCCAGGCTGGATGGCAATTTCGCGGTCGTCGGGAATATTTTCCTCGCGCGGCGCGGGCAAGACGACCGGCGTGATGCCGATGGCGCGCGTGAAATCGCCGTCGCCGTTCCGCCGGAAAGATCAGCGGCAGATAAAGCGTGAAGGTGCTGCCCTCGCCCGGGTGCTGATCAGCCGGATTTCCCCGCCGAGCAACGTGGCCAGTTCGCGCGAAATGGCCAGGCCCAGACCCGTGCCGCCGTATTTGCGGCTGGTGCCGGCGTCGGCTTGCTGGAACGCCTCGAAGATCAGTTTCTGCTTTTCCGGCGCAATGCCGATGCCGGTGTCGCTGATGGCAAATGAAATGACGTTCTGCGCGCGGCTCAGCACCGGATGTTCCGGCGTCCAGCCCGTCGCCGCCGACGCCACGCGAATGGTGACATGGCCGTGCGCGGTGAACTTGAACGCGTTGGACAGCAGATTTTTCAAAATCTGCTGCAACCGTTTCGGGTCGGTGGTCATCGCGCGCGGCAGGCCCGGATCGAATTCGACGTGGAACGGCAGGTTCTTGGAATCGGCCACGTGCCGGAAGTTGCGCTCCACCGAATCGCGCAGCGAAGTGAAGCCGATTTCCTCGGCCTCGACCGTGACCGTGCCGGATTCGATCTTCGACAAGTCCAGAATGTCCGTGATGAGGTTCAGCAGGTCCGAGCCGGAGGAATAAATGTTGCGGGCGAACTCAACCTGCTTGGTCGTCAGGTTGCCGCCGGTGTTTTCGGCGAGTTGCTGGCCGAGAATGAGGATGGAATTGAGCGGCGTGCGCAATTCGTGCGACATGTTGGCCAGAAATTCCGATTTGTATTTGGAAGTCAGCGCCAGTTCCGCCGCCTTTTCCTCCAGCGCGCGCCGGGCCTGCTCGACTTCCTGGCTCTTGCGTTCGACTTCCACGTTTTGCTCGGCCAGCTGCCGCGCCTTTTGCGCCAGTTCCTCGTTGGTCTGTTGCAATTCCTTTTGTTGCGACTGCAATTCCACGGTGAGCTGCTGCGATTGTTGCAGCAGATTTTCCGTGCGCATCGTCGCCTCAATGGTGTTGAGCACCACGCCGATGGACTGCGTGAGTTGTTCGAGGAACGTCAGGTGCGTGACGTTGAACGGCGTGCAGCGAAGCCAGTTCGATCACGGCCTTCGTCTGGCCTTCAAACAAGCACCGGCAGCACGACGATGCTTGCCGGCCGCGCCTCGGCCAGGCTGGACTGGATGCGCGTGTAATCCGCTTTGATGTCCGTCGAGCAGGATGCGCTGCTTCTCCACGGCGCACTGGCCGACCAGTCCTTCGCCGACCAGGATGCGCTGCGGCTGGTCCGGCGCGTTGCGCGTAACCGGCCAGCAGGCGCAGCATCCATTTATTGTCGTCGCCCGCTTCCATCTGGTAAATTGCGCCCTGCTGCGCGCCGACGAGCGGCGCCAGTTCGGAAAGCAGCATCTGGCCGACCGTGAACAGATCGCGCTGGCCCTGCAACATGCCCGTGAATTTCGCGAGGTTCGTCTTGAGCCAGTCCTGTTCCTGGTTGCGTTCGGTCGTCACGCGCAGGTTGCCAATCATCGTGTTGATGTTGTCCTTCAGTTCGGCAACTTCGCCGCGCGTTTCCACTTGAATGGACCGCGTCAAATCGCCCTTCGTCACGGCCGTCGCGACTTCGGCGATGGCGCGCACTTGCGTCGTCAAATTCGCCGCCAGCAAATTCACGTTGCCGGTCAAATCTTTCCAGGTGCCCGCCGCGCCCGGCACGTTCGCCTGCCCGCCGAGCCGGCCTTCCACGCCGACTTCGCGCGCGACGTTTGTCACCTGCTCGGCAAAAATCGCCAGCGTGTCCGTCATGTTATTGATCGTTTCCGCGAGCGCGGCGACTTCGCCTTTGGCCTCGACCGTCAGTTTCTGGCGCAAATTTCCGTTGGCCACGGCCGTCACCACTTTCACAATGCCGCGAACCTGGTCGGTCAGATTCGCCGCCATGAAATTCACGTTGTCCGTCAAATCTTTCCACGTGCCGCCGACGCCCGGCACCTGCGCCTGGCCGCCCAGTTTGCCTTCGGTGCCGACTTCGCGCGCCACGCGCGTCACTTCGGCGGCGAACGCGTTGAGCTGGTCCACCATCGTGTTGATGGTGTTTTTCAATTCGAGAATTTCGCCCTTCACGTCCACCGTGATCTTGCGCGACAAGTCGCCGCGCGCCACGGCGGTCGTCACTTCGGCAATGTTGCGGACTTGCGCGGTGAGGTTGGCGCCCATCGCGTTGACCGAGTCCGTCAAATCCTTCCACGTGCCGGCCACGCCGGGCACCACCGCCTGCACGCCCAGCCGGCCTTCCGTGCCGACTTCGCGCGCCACGCGCGTCACTTCGGAGGCGAAGGAACGCAACTGCTCCACCATCGTGTTGATCGTTTCCTTCAGCTGCAGAATTTCGCCGCGCACGTCCACCGTGATTTTGCGCGACAAGTCGCCGTTGGCCACGGCGATGGTCACTTCGGCGATGTTGCGGACCTGGCCGGTCAGATTGGACGCCATCGAATTGACGTTGTCCGTCAAATCCTTCCACGTGTCCCGCCACGCCCGGCACCTGCGCCTGGCCGCCCAGCTTGCCTTCCGTGCCGACTTCGCGCGCCACGCGCGTCACTTCGGAGGCAAACGCGTTCAACTGGTCCACCATCGTGTTGATGGTGTTTTTCAATTCCAGAATTTCGCCCTTCACGTCCACCGTGATCTTGCGCGACAAGTCGCCGCGCGCCACGGCGGTCGTCACTTCGGCGATGTTGCGGACCTGGCCGGTCAGGTTGTTCGCCATCGAATTGACGTTGTCCGTCAAATCCTTCCACGTGCCGGCCACGCCGGGCACCTGCGCCTGGCCGCCGAGCTTGCCTTCCGTGCCGACTTCGCGCGCCACGCGGCTGACTTCGGAAGCGAAGGCGTTCAACTGGTCCACCATCGTGTTGATCGTGTTCTTCAATTCCAGAATTTCGCCTCTGCACGTCCACCGTGATTTTGCGGGACAAGTCGCCGCTGCGCCACGGCGGTCGTCACTTCGGCGATGTTGCGGACCTGGCCGGTGAGGTTGGAGGCCATGGAATTGACGTTGTCCGTCAAATCCTTCCACGTGCCGGCCACGCCCGGCACCTGCGCCTGGCCGCCGAGTTTGCCTTCCGTGCCGACTTCGCGCGCCACGCGGGTGACTTCGGACGGCAAAGGCATTGAGCTGGTCCACCATCGTGTTGATGGTGTTTTTGAGAATCGAGAATTTCGCCCTTCACGTCCACCGTGATCTTGCGCGACAAGTCGCCGTTGGCCACGGCGGTGGTCACTTCGGCGATGTTGCGGACCTGGCCGGTGAGATTGGCGGCCATCGAGTTGACGTTGTCCGTCAAATCTTTCCAGGTGCCGGCCACGCCGCGCACCTGCGCCTGGCCGCCGAGTTTGCCTTCCGTGCCCACTTCGCGCGCCACGCGCGTCACTTCGGAGGCGAAGCCGTTCAACTGGTCCACCATCGTGTTGATCGTGTTCTTCAATTCGAGAATTTCGCCTTTCACGTCCACCGTGATCTTGCGGGACAAGTCGCCTTTCGCCACGGCCGTCGCCACTTCCGCGATGTTGCGGACCTGCGAGGTCAGATTGGACGCCATGGAATTGACGTTGTCGGTCAAATCCTTCCACGTGCCGGCCACCCCGCGCACTTCCGCCTGGCCGCCCAGGTTGCCTTCCGTGCCCACTTCGCGCGCCACGCGCGTCACTTCCGAGGCGAACCCGTTCAACTGGTCCACCATCGTGTTGATCGTGTTCTTCAATTCGAGAATTTCGCCTTTCACGTCCACCGTGATCTTGCGCGACAAGTCGCCTTTGGCCACGGCGGTGGTCACTTCGGCGATGTTGCGCACTTGCGCCGTAAGGTTCGTCGCCATCGCGTTCACGTTGTCCGTCAAATCCTTCCAGGTGCCCGCCACGCCCGGCACTTCCGCCTGGCCGCCGAGATTTCCTTCCGTGCCGACTTCGCGCGCCACGCGCGTCACTTCGGAAGCAAACCCGTTGAACTGGTCCACCATCGTGTTGATGGTGTTTTTCAACTCCAGAATTTCACCCTTCACGTCCACCGTGATCTTGCGCGACAAGTCGCCTTTGGCCACGGCGGTCGTCACTTCCGCGATGTTGCGGACCTGCGACGGTCAGGTTGGACGCCATGGAATTGACGTTGTCCGTCAAGTCCTTCCAGGTGCCGGCCACGCCGGGCACCGCCGCCTGGCCGCCGAGCTTGCCTTCCGTGCCCACTTCGCGCGCCACGCGCGTCACTTCCGACGCGAAGGAGTTCAACTGGTCCACCATCACGTTGATGGTGTCCTTGAGTTCGAGAATTTCGCCTTTCACGTCCACCGTGATTTTGCGCGAAAGGTCGCCGCGCGCCACCGCCGTCGTCACTTGCGCGATATTGCGGACCTGCGCCGTCAGGTTCGAGGCCATGGAATTGACGTTGTCCGTCAAGTCTTTCCAGGTGCCGGCCACGCCGGGCACGACTGCCTGGCCGCCCAGTTTGCCTTCCGTGCCCACTTCGCGCGCCACGCGGGTCACTTCGGCTGCAAACGAACGCAGCTGGTCCACCATCGTGTTGATGGCTTCCTTGAGCTGTAGAATTTCGCCGCGAACGTCCACCGTGATTTTCTTGGACAAGTCGCCGTTGGCCACGGCAATCGTCACCTCGGCAATGTTGCGGACCTGCGCCGTCAGATTGCCGGCCATCTGATTGACCGATTCGGTTAGTTCACGCCACACGCCGGACACCTTCTTCACCTGCGCCTGGCCGCCGAGTTTGCCTTCCGTGCCCACTTCGCGCGCCACGCGGATGACTTCCACGGAAAACCCCGCGAGCTGTTCCACCATGCCATTGACCAATTTGGCGGTGCGCAGGTATTCACCCTGCAACGGCCCGCCGTTCGTTTCCAGGGGCACGGATTGCGTCAAATCACCTTTGGCCACCGCGCCGATCACGCGGCCCATTTCCAGCGTCGGTTGCGAAAGATCATCCACCAGGCTGTTGATCGCCTCAATCCGGTCCGCCCACTCGCCGATGGAATCGCCCACCGGCATCCGCTCGCTGATTTTTCCTTTGTGCCCCACTTCGCTTCTCAGCCGTGTGACATTCTCCCCGAAACGTTCCATCCGGAAAGTAACCTCATTGAACATGTCCGCAATTTTTCCGTCCGTGCCCGTCAGGTCCCCGGGAAGTCGCGCGGAAAAATCGCCATTTTTCACCGCTGTCAGCGCTATGAGCAACTCGCGTTTGAAATGTTCGCCATTCGAAATCTTCCCATTTGCCTGATGCTCGTCCTGTTCCTGTGAGTCGACAATCGTTGTATCTTTCATAAATTTATGCTTTTTAAAACTCTGACTCCTTCACGTTCTGATTTAGCCTCCTAAACCAACGCAAAATTTGCCATGTAATCCCTCGCAAAAAACATGCCAAAATCGGCGGCGACCGGTGCTTCTTGTATTTTAACAAATAACACCGCATAAAAAATATTCAAGAGACTCTTAAATAAAAAAATTTGAAGAGGATACAATGTGCAGAGTGCAATTGTTCTAGCAGACATTAACTTGCAAATTGCAGGCCAACATCAGTATAAGGATGTTGGATGTCCACCCTCCGCAGAAATGCTTCGGAGGACGGGCTACGGAGGACGGGTTGGATGTTGGATGGATGTTGGATGGATGTTGGATGGATGTTGGATGTTGGATGTTTCTTTCCCCTTACCGCCAGGGCACTTCCAAGGAAACGCAGCTTGCGTGCCCTGCTGAACTTCTGATAAATTGACCGACCGTTTTTACATGAAATCATCGGCACTCTCGAAACTTGGCCGCCGCACCGCGCTGCCGCCCATCTCCTGGCTCATGCAAACCGCGCTCTCGCGCCCCAAATTGATTTCGCTCGCCGCCGGGTTCACCGATAACCCGACGTTGCCGACGGAAATCTCGCGAAAATTGCTCGGCGAAATTTTGCGGGAACCGAAAATCGGCCAGCCGGCAATGCAATACGGCATCACCGCCGGTGAAAATAATCTGCGCGCTCTCACCGCCCGCCACCTCCAAAAGCTGGATGGCGTCAAACCGTCCGCCGCCAGCCATTCCGCCGGCCGTTTGATGATCACCGGCGGCTCCCAACAATTGCTGTATATGACGCTCGAAGCGCTTTGCGATGAAGGCGATATCATCCTCGTCGAAGACCCGACGTATTTCGTCTTTTTGAGCATCCTCCAAAGCCGCGGCATCCGCGCGCGCGGCGTGAAGCTCGATCGCGATGGCATTGACCTGGCGCATCTCGAAGCGGTCTTGCAGCGATTGAAAAAATCCGGCGAACTGCGCCGGGTCAAGGCGCTTTACCTGGTCACCTATTTTCAAAATCCCACCGGCGCTTCGTCCACTTTCAAAAAGAAAGCCGGCGCGTTGAATCTCTTGAAAAAATTCGAGCGCGCCGCCGGACATCCGCTCTATCTGCTGGAAGACGCGGCGTACCGGGAATTGCGGTTCGCGGGCGATGACATCCCCTCCGCGCTGATGCTTCCCGGCGCGGACCAGGAGGTGATTTACACCGGCACATATAGCAAACCGTTCGCGCCCGGCGCGCGCCTCGGTTTCGGAATTTTGCCGGAGCCGCTGTTCACGGCGGTCCAGCGCATCAAGGGCAATCACGATTTCGGCTCGGCGAATTTGCTGCAACAACTCCTCGCGCGCGCCCTCCAAACCGGCCTTTACGACCGGCACGTGGCGAAAATCGAAAAACGTTACGGCCAAAAGGCCCGCGTGATGAAGCAGGCCCTCGCGGAGCATTTTCCAACAAGCGTGGAGATCTGGGAATCCGGCGGTGGGCTTTATTTCTGGGCGCGATTGCCCGGTGGGATTTCCGCGGGCATGGATTCAAAAGTGTTCCAGGCCGCGTTGAAAGCCGGCGTGCTCTATGTGCCCGGCGAATTGTGTTACGCCGATGATCCGGCGCGACGCAAGCCCGCCCATGAGATGCGCATCAGCTTCGGCAGCGCCGGCGAGGAGAACATCCGCGAAGGCATCAAACGGCTCGGCAACGTGCTGAAAAAAATTTGTCAGGCCCGGGGTTCATAACCTCACACAAAGGCCGCAAAGATCGCGAAGGTTTTAAAAGTAATCCATCCTCCATCATCGGTTTCCTCAATGGGGCGAGGCTCTGTCCAGCCCTGACTTTTCTGGCTCTCAACTCTCAACTCAAATCTCCATCAACTGCCGGTCTCAGGACTGTGGACTATTAACTTTCCCTCCGTTATCTGTTTGCTCCTGTTAAAAATTCTCCTCGTCTTTGCGATCTCTGTGTTCTTTGCGGTTAATTCTGTTTCTCTTTTCCCCTCCGTTATCTCCGTTTCCTTCTGTTAAAAATTCTTTCCGTCTTTGTTTCCGTTTTCTTGTTCCCTTCGACGTTGGATTTTGGATGTTGGATGTCGTCATAATTGGTGACATACATCAAGATGCGCCGGAACGGTTTATAGCGTAAAGTTACCAACCATTTATGTCCCTCCCGTTTTTGACTGGCAGAGCGCTTTGCCGATGGCCTTGTTGTCTGCTGGCGACCTTGGCCATGTTGACGCTGCAAATGGCGGCGCGGGCCGATCAGGTCATCTACGACGATTCGCTGGAAAACGGCTGGGCAAATTGGAGCTGGGCCACCGTCAACCTCGCGAACACCAGTCCCGTGCATTCGGGCTCTGATTCCATCAGCGTGAGCTGCACCAATTATGGGGCGCTGTATCTGCATCACACTGCCTTCACTCCGGGCGGCGCCACCAATCTCACTTTCTGGATCAATGGCGGCAACGGCGGCCAGCCCATCAAGGTGCAGGCCACCACCAACGGAGTCGCCCCGAACGCGTCGTATTCCTTCACCCCCACCGACCAGGCCTGGGAGCAAGTCGTCATCCCGCTCAGCTCGTTGGGCATCACCACCCAAACCAACATGGACGGCTTCTGGATCCAGGGTAATTCCTCCATGCAACTCAACACGTTCTATGTGGATGACATCTCGCTGGTCACCAATGTCGTCTCGACCGGCACCAACACGATGGTGAACATCACCGTCAATGCCCTGGCCAACCGCCTCCCGATTAGTCCCATGATTTACGGCGTGGCGTTTGCCTCGTCGAATGAGTTGTCCGATTTGAATTTCACCATGAACCGCTCGGGCGGCAACAACGAAACCCGATACAACTGGCAGTTGAACTGCCATAACCTCGACTTCGATTATTATTTTGAAAGTTATCCCGATTCCAGCGCCGTTCCCGGCGCCACCGCCGACGCGTTTGTGGCCAGCAGCCTCGCGGGTGGCGCGCAGCCCATGATCACCGTTCCCATGATCGGCTGGGCGCCTTTCCTGGGACCCAACCGCAGCATCCTCTACAGTTATTCCGTCTCCAAATATGGCCCGCAGACTTCCACCGATCCCTATTTGCCGGACGCCGGCAACGGCATCAGCGTCACCAACAGCACTCACATCACCTGGAACAATCCGGACGACGCCAATTTTCCGACCAACGTGGCTTTCGAGCAGGGTTACGTCCAGCATCTCATGAGCAACTGGGGTTCGTCCACCAACGGCGGCGTGCGCTATTACATCATGGATAACGAGCACAGCCTCTGGTTCTCAACGCACCAGGACATTCATCCGATCGGGCCGACCATGCAGGAGATCTGGACCAGGATGTTGGCGACCGCCAGCATGGTGAAATCCAACGACCCCAATGCGCTTATCATCGGGCCTGAAGAATGGGGATGGTCCGGCTATCTTTACAGCGGGTACGACCAGCAATGGGCCGGCCAGCATGGCGATTACAATCCCTCGGATTACCCCGACCGCACGGCCAATGGCGGCTGGGATTATCTCCCGTGGCTGCTGAATCAATTCCATCAATTCGCCCTCACCAACCACAACCAGCGATTGCTCGATTACGTCACCGTCCACTGTTACCCGCAGGAAGGCAGCGTCAGTGGAGATGCCGTGGACACCACCAACGAATTGTTGCGCAACCAATCCACCCGCGTGTTCTGGGACACCAACTACATCGACCCCAGTTGGATCAATAACATCATCGCGCTCATTCCCCGGTTGAAAAACTGGGTGGCCACCAATTATCCGGGCACGAAGATCGGCGTCACCGAATACAACTGGGGCGCCGAGGCGTCCATCAACGGCGCGACCGCGCAGGCCGATATCCTGGGCATCTTCGGCCGCGAAGGCCTCGACCTGGCCACGCGTTGGACCGTGCCCGCGACCAGCACGCCCACCTATCTGGCGATGAAGATGTACCGCAATTACGACGGCAACAAATCCACCTTCGGCGACACCAGCATCCAGACGACCGTGCCCAACCCCGACGACCTGTCCGCCTTTGCCGCCGTGCGAAGCAGCGACGGCGCGATGACGCTGATGGTCATCAACAAAGACCTCAACAATGCCAGTCCGATCAACGTGGCCATCACCAATTTCGTCGCGCTCGGCACGGCCCAACGCTGGCAACTCACCTCCGCCAACGCCATCAACCAGCTCTCGAATGTCACCCTCACGAATGGCGTTCTCAGCGACATGGTTCCGGCCCAGAGCATCACACTCTACGTGTTGCCCGGCGTAGCGCCGTTCAATCTGCATGTGCTGCCGGGGAATACGGCTGGCCAACTGACGCTTTCGTTTGGCGGACAAACCGGCCTGACCTATATCGTCCAATCCTCCACCGACCTTTTTCATTGGGCCGGCGTCAGCACCAACACCCTGGCCAGCAACTCCTTCCCCTTCGTGGTCAATGAGACCAACTTGGCCAGTTATTTCCGTAGTCTCCTGGTGTTGCCTTAAAGGTAGGGCGCGTCACTCCGTGCGCGCTGAGCGGCGGGCAAGGGACTGCCGGCCCTACCAGGGAATTTAAACAGGAGGTAACGGAAACTAAATTAAAAGTCTCCAGTCCGCAGTCCACAGACCGATCCTCACGCAAAGGTCGCAAAGATCGCGAAGGTTTTGAAAATAAAATCCTTTGCGCCCTTCGCGCACTTGGCGTGAGACATTTGTTCCCCTTTGATCTATGTTTATCCGTGTCCATTCGTGGTTTCAATGACAGGTCATACTATTACCTTCGTTTTCTTAGTTACCTTCTGTTAAAAATTCTCCTCGTCTTTGCGATCTCTGTGTTCTTTGCGGTTAATTCTGTTTCTCTTTTCCCCTCCGTTCTCTCTGTGTTCTCCTGTTAAAAACTGGCGCGAATAGTGCTTTCTGAATCGAAGACCCGACAAGCACGCATTATGTCCTGAATTAAGTCATGAACATTATGATCCAGTCTGCTTTCCAGACAACCCTCGCGCAACGAGCGCTGATTGCTCAACGGCTTTGGTGCATTGAAGCCTTCCCGCGCAAGGCCATGGAGTCGGCCGCGTTGTTCGTGGTCATGGGAATGATTTATTCGGTTTATCTCAAGGCCTTGTGGTCCATCCCCGCCTGTACCGAGGTGGAACTGAATCTTTCCCTGGTGCCCATCCTGCTCAAATTTCTCGTCTTCACCGGATGGCCCTTCGCGCTGATGGCCTGGCTGGACGAAACCTGGACCAGCAAAGATGCCGGCCGCGTTTTCCTGGTCGTCTTCAGCACAGCAAATCTGTTTTGGATGCATCGCTATCATCACGCTTTTTGTCCGTTTTCATTTGCCACAGAAATGTTCCCCTACGTGTTCGGCGCCTCCGTCGCCCACACCATTGGTCTCTCAGCAAGCCATTCCATAATCAAAAAACGTCCTCGCTGTTCCTTCTCCAAGGGGAGAAGGTCAGGATGAGGGGGTCTAAAAAGCACTTATCTCTGTTTGCTCCTGTTAAAAATTCTCCTCGTCTTTGCGATCTCTGTGTTCTTTGCGGTTAATTCTGTTTCTCTTTTCCCCTCCGTTATCTCCGTTTCCTTCTGTTAAAAATATATCCCGTCTTTCTCTGTGTTCTTTGTGGTTATTTCCGTTTTCCGCTGTTTGCCATCATCCATCATCCATCATCGCCTTCTCTTTTCGGACCGTGGACTCCGGACCGTGGACCGTGGACCGTGGACTTTCCCCTCCGTTAACTCTGTGTTCTCCTGTTAAAAATATTTCCCGTCTTTCTGTCATCCCTCGGCGTCTTTGCACCTTTGCGCCTTTGCGTTAATCCTGTTTTATGGACACATGCGGGAAATTGGTTGCGCCGATACTCCTTACGGCAGGCTGGGAATCCGGGCCTCTTCCCATTTGATTTGTCGGTTGCAGAAGTTAAATCACAAAAGCAACGGGTTGCCTATCTTAAGGAAGCCATTGCACAATTGGAAGGGATGGTTCATGCCGACTAGCAAGGAACTGATTGACGCCATTGAGCAAGCCCTTTGTCAAGTTGTACAGCCAGGCGTCTCAACAAGTACTGCAGCCTGCGATTCTTACGAAGTTTTTGTTTTTTCACTCGTCATTGATGCCGCGCGAAGAACTGGCGCACAGGTCAGTTATCCCATCCGTAGCCGCAGTCGTTTCAGCATGGCTGCACGAACGCAGTTCGCGGAAGGCAATACTGACCATGCGAAGGCGGATCTTCGCGCCCTTTGCGTGAGGCATTTTGTTTTTCCCGTCCCCTTCGACGTTGAGCGTTGAATGTTGAATGTTGAATGTTTCCCGTCGCGCCGAAAGCGGATCCATCGTCTATCTTCCATCCTCCATCATCCATCCCCCAGCCCCGCCGCTCCTCTCAAGGCCGCAAACAAATTTTTCCCCGACTCCTGGGTCACCGGTTTGGCATCTTTGCCGTCCGGTTCCTCTGCCCGTTGGGGCGGGTTCCACTTTTGAATTCCTGTCCACGGGTTCCGCCAGCCCACACCATTGGCTACCGGCCTGCATCCCTTCGGGATAATCCCTTTGCGTCCTTTGCGCTCTTTGCGTGAAATATTTCGTTTTTCTCGTTCCCCTTCAAAGTTGAGCGTTGGATGTTTCATTCTTGTCTTTCCCTCCGTTAACTCTGTGTTCTCCTGTTAAAAATATTTCCCGTCTTTCTGTCATCCCTCGGCGTCTTTGCACCTTTGCGCCTTTGCGTTAATCCTGTTTTATCTGTGTCTATCCGTGTCCATCCGTGGTTTCAATGACCGGTCATGCTATTACCTTCGTTTTCTTAGTTACCTTCTGTTAAAAATATTTCCCGTCTTTCTGTCATCCCTCGGCGTCTTTGCACCTTTGCGCCTTTGCGTTAATCTGTGTTTATCCGTGTCCATCCGTGGTTAGCCCGGCTGCGCCGCGCAGGGCCGCAAACAGATTCTTCCCGCTCTCCTGTGTCACCGGCTTGGCATCTTTGCCATCCGGTTCCTCGACCAATTCCGCCGGCAGTTCCTTGAGGAAACGCGAGGGATGGCACGGCATGAGTTGCCCATATTTCTTCCGTCCGCCGCAATGGCTGATGACCAGCAAAGTCATCGCGCGCGTCACGCCCACATAAAACAACCGGCGCTCCTCATCCAACGTGCCTTCGACGGTTGAGCGCGAGTGCGGCAGCAGCCCTTCCTCCAGGCCCACGATGAATACGCGCGGAAACTCGAGTCCCTTGCAACTATGCATCGTGATGAGCGTCACGGCGTCCCCTTCATTCTCCTTTTCCTCCTCGCGCTCGGCATCGAGCGTGATGTCTTCGAGAAAACTTTGCAACCGGGCCGCCGGCGTCGCGGTCGGCGTTCCGAAATTATCCAGCGTGGCGATGAGTTCGCGCAGATTGCGGACGCGGTTCTCCCCTTCCTCGGGATTCTTTTCCGATTTCCGCAATTCCTCCAGGTAGCCGGTTTCATCCAAAAACTTTTCGCTCCATTTCTGTAATGATCCTTGGACGTTGAATGTTGAATGTTGAATGTTGAATGTTTCCTCGCCTTGCGCTTTTCCGCCTTTCATTTCCTCTCGCCGTTCCGTTTCCCTTTCTTGGATGTTGGATGTTGGATGTTGGATGTTGGATGTTTTCCCACCCTTCATTTCCGCTCGCTCTTCCCTCTCCCCAGTTTCCCTTCCTTCGGCGTTGAATGTTGAATGTTGGATGTTGGATGTTTCTTTCCGCCCCGGTTGAAGCTGCCCCTGCGTCCTCTCCACAAACTCGACAAACGCCTCAATACTCTGGCGCGTCTTGCTCTGGAACGTCACCTGCACCAGCGGATTTTTCATGGCAGCGAACACGGAACATTTCCGTTCATGACTCGCGCCCAGCAGCCGTTCCATCGTCACCACGCTCAGGCCGCGCGCAGGCACGTTGGCGATGCGGAGCAGGCTGATGTCATCGTTCGGATTGATGAACATCTTCAGGTACGCCAGGAAATCGCGCACCTCGCGCCGGTCAAAGAAACTTTGCCCGCCGATCAAATGATACCGCACGTTGCCCTGCCGCAACGCCGTCTCCAGCGGACGCGATTGCATGTTCGTGCGGAACAAAATCGCGTTATCGACCCACGGCACACGATACGCCCGCCGCGCGAACTCGATCTGCTCGACAATATTGCGCGCCTCGTCCTCGTCGTTGGTGTAGGCGCGCAGGACGATCTTGTTGCCCGCGCCTTTGTCCGACCAAAGCAGCTTGGGCCGGCGCCGGGCGTTGTGCTTGATGATGGCGTTGGCCGCCAGGAGGATGGTGTTGGTCGAGCGATAATTCTGCTCGAGTTTGATGATGCGCACCTTCGGGTAAAATTTCTCGAGGTCGAGCAGGTTCGCGATCTCCGCGCCGCGCCACCCGTAGATGCTCTGGTCGTCATCGCCCACCACACACAGGTTCTGGTGTTCCATTGCCAGCGCATGGATGAGCTGAAATTGCGAGGCGTTGGTGTCCTGGTATTCGTCCGCCATCACATACCGATATTTTTGGCGGCACAATTCGAGAACATCGGGATGCTCGCCAAAAAGCCGCAAGGTCAGCAGGATGAGATCGTCGAAATCCACGGCGTTGCAGGCGTGCAACGCGGATTCGTATCGGGCGCGTACGTGCTGGGCCAATGCGCGGACATTTTCATCCGCATACGCCGCGGACTTCTCGCCGCCGTTCTTGAACTTGCTCAACCAGCTTAAGACCGCGCCGGGGTCCATCTTCTCGCCCTTGGCCGAGATTTGCGCGAGGATTTTTTTGACCGCGCCGAGCTGCTCCGATTCATCGTAAATAACGAAATTGCGCTTGTACCCCAGCTTTTCGATGTGCTGGCGCAGGATGCGGACACAGAGCGAATGAAACGTGCAGATGGTCGGCCGATTGGATTTGTCCTCCATCATCCGCGGAGGAATCAGTTTGCCGATGCGTTCCTGCATCTCGCGCGCGGCTTTGTTGGTGAAGGTAACCGCGAGGATATTTCCCGGCGCAACGCCTTTCGCGATGAGATGGGCGATGCGGAAAGTGATGACCCGTGTCTTGCCCGTGCCCGCCCCGGCGAGGATGAGCACCGGGCCTTTGAGCGTCTCAACGGCGATGCGCTGCTGCGGATTCAACGAATTCAAATTCAACACGGGCGCGGAGTGTAATTTCCCGTGCGAGTAAATCAAGCACGGGAAATGGTTGCTCTCATTAACACCCGGCTTTAAGCCGGGTGTGCATGGGTTCTCTAAACTGCGAGCCGTTTCAACGGCTTACTGGCATTCCGGCGGGATGCATAGCGCCGGATGGCGCGGCTGATAATAGCCCGCAGTTTCAACTGCGGGTATGCATCCAAAAACCGACAAAGCCCCGGATGGGGCGACAGAAATTGGATTTGCCCATAATGCCTCTCGTTTTTCCCCCGTTATACTCTCAACCCTCAACTCAAAATCCTCTCATCTGACACGTGTATCCCGAAGGGATGCAGGCCGGTAGCCACGGGTGTAGCGCAGCGGAACCCGTGGAACGGGAACTCACAAAGACAAAATCCGCCCCAGCGGGGCGGCGGAAACTGCTCCCTGCTGTTTCCGAATGCTCTCATTAACACCCGGCTTTAGCCGGGTGTGTCCGGGGCCTCACGTCTACGAGCCGTTTCAACGGTTTACCGGCATTCCGTCGGGATGCATAGCGCCGGATGGCGCGGCTGATAATAGCCCGCAGTTTCAACTGCGGGAATACGTCCCAAAACCGACAAAGCCCCGGATGGGGCGACAGAAATTGGGTTTGCCCACAATGCCTCTCGTTTTTCCCCGTTATACTCTCAACCCTGAACTCAAAATCCTCTCAACTGACACGTGTATCCCGAAGGGATGCAGGCCGGTAGCCACGGGTGTAGCGCAGCGGAACCCGTGGAACGTGAATTCAGAAAGACAAAATCCGCCCAGCGAGGCGGCGGAAACTGCCCGCTGCTGGTTTCGAATGCTCTCATTAACACCCGGCTTTAAGCCGGGTGTGCAGGGGTTCTCTAAACTGCGAGCCGTTTCAACGGCTTACTGGCCTTCCGGTGGGATGCATAGCGCCGGATGGCGCGGCTGATAATAGCCCGCAGTTTCAACTGCGGGTATACGTCCCAAAACCGACAAAGCCCCGGATGGGGGCGACAGAAATTGGATTTGCCCACAATGCCTCTCGTTTTTCCCCGTTATACTCTCAACCCTGAACTCAAAATCCTCTCAACTGACACGTGTATCCCGAAGGGGATAAAATCACTCAGCCTGGGGTTGCGAGGGACCGAGCTACCCCAGGTCCCCTCCCGCCTGACAATACCCTGCAAGGGTTTCATCAATTAGCCAACCCCCCGTTCCTTCTCATCCCGAAGGGATGCAGGCCGGTAGCCACGGGTGTAGCGCAGCGGAACCCGTGGAACGTGAATTCAGAAAGACAAAATCCGCCCCAGCGGGGCGGCGGAAACGGCTCGCTGCTGGTTTCGAATGCTCTCATTAACACCCGGCTTTAAGCCGGGTGTGCATGGGTTCTCTAAACTGCGAGCCGTTTCAACGGCTTTGATATTGGGGGAGCGCACGCGCCCTCGCGTGCAGCGGTTGACGCCCTCGTCAACCGCTTGGGCGCGCCTCCGCGCTCGTTTCGACGCGTGTTGACGCTCCCCCCGTTCATTCGGGATTGCAAGAAAGAGAGATGCGCTGGTTCCGGCGCGGGTCACCTCCTAGAATTGTGACAATTTTTCATTTTACAACGCTCTCTTTCGTCTCCACTGGGAGCAATCTGCCGGAGTCGGTCCCGAGTATTGACACAAAGTAGAATTCATTTTGATTTTCATCAGCTTTCCCTTTATCTTCAATTCTGTATATCCCCTTAATCATGTCTTTGCAATGCTTTCTGGCTTCTCCCCCCAACCCTCAACTCAAAACCCACTCCGCCCCTGCCGCGCCGAAACCAGGCGAAGGCGGGTGGACTC
Organism: uncultured Verrucomicrobiae bacterium; assembly: GCA_963797825.1. Lineage (GTDB taxonomy): Bacteria > Verrucomicrobiota > Verrucomicrobiia > Limisphaerales > UBA11358 > UBA11358. Next base: position 182,392 of record CAWCRR010000035.1, on the reverse strand, counting down.
CCTTCTTTGCGACTTTGCTTCTTTGCGCCTTTGCGTTGAATTCCCATCGGCGTTTATTCGCGTGAATTAGCGGTTGACGATTTTGTTTCTGGGCAACATGACGATTTTCCTCTTTTCTGCTAATCTCAACCCATGATCAATGCGACCCGCATCCAAAGCCCATCCTTCCTGGTTCGGGTGGAACGGGCTACCAGCCCGCCCGCCGTGCCAGCGCCCGTCGCGGCAGGTCAGATCGGCAACTTGCCGACCGTTTCTTGCCCCGCTGCAGTCCTCACGCCCTGCTTTGTTCCAAATCCGACCCAGTTCAACCTTGTCCGACCTGGTCAAACCACTTTTTATATAAATTGCGAAACGAACCCAAACTTGAAACGAGCCTTAATCCCTTTTATCCCATTTTCCATCTCCGTTTCGTTATTGTTCAAACACGCCAAGGGTCCGTCACTAAGGTGAAAACCCCATATTAACTTCCCTTGCGGTTGTCATGGTTTTGCATAGGTTGTCATATGGAGTGTTTATTTGCATCGTTCTCAAGAATGATCGATGAATTACCGCCTCAGGCGGTTTTCACAGCAGTGGAAAGAGAACGCCGAATGATTGAAGACGATCTATCATTTCAACGGGCCTTGCCGTCTGTGGAGGCCATGTCCGTTTTGGATTTCTGTCGCTTTATCGAAACTGCCTCCGTTGGGGGAACTGTTCCACCGCATTCTCTGCCAATTGATCACGTCGGTTTCTACCGTAAAATCATCGACAAACTTATTGATGCAAAAGAATTGCCCAGTCAGGCCCATCGGCAGTTCGATACTGCATTTTTGGAAATTAGTATAAAAGCATTCGCCAATTGATTTCCTCCGTTTCTGTGTGATCTGGTTCCAATTGGCGTTTATTCGCGTGAATTAACGGTTGACGATTTTGTTTCCCGGCAACATTACGCTTTTGACAATTTGTGCTTTAATAAGGCGATGCGAACTGAAAACAGCATTGGGGGGAACGGCCAGCCCGCCGTGCCAGCGCCCGCCCGCCGTGCTCGCGCACCGTCGCGGCAGGTCGCGGCAGGTCATGGTCGGCAACCTGCCGACCTTCTGCTCTTATCCAACAATCCATTTATCCAACAATCCGTTTTGCTCCTATATCCATTTATCCATTCAGCCCGTTCGTTACGCGAATTAACGCGAATTAACGCGAATTTACATTTACTTAAACGCAACAACAACACCAGGCGGAAGCAAATTGACGCATATTGACGCGAATTGACGTGTAACCCCGAAAACGAATTGAAGCGAATTGAAGCGAATTGAAGTTTAGCTCTCAACCCTCAACTCAAGCCTCTCTCAACTAATTCTCATGCTCTCAACCCTCAACTCAAATTCCTCTGCTTCCTCCGTTCGCTTTTCCGACTTCCGCTTTCCGCTTTTTCTTCGCATTTTTTCCGCTAAAATCCCCGCAATGAAAAACAAATCCGCAGACCCGCTTCGCCCCTTCTCCAGCCCCCTCCTGGATGGCGATGAACGCGCCGCCGCGCGCGCCATGCTTTATCCCGTCGGTTTCAAAGAGGAAGACTTTAAGAAGCCCATCATCGGCATCGCCTCCACCTGGGGCAATGTCACGCCCTGCAACATGCACATAGACAAGCTCGCGCTCGAATCCGAGAAAGGCGCGAACGCCGCCGGCGGCAAGGCCATCGTCTTCAATACCATCACCATCTCCGACGGCATCTCGATGGGCAGCGAGGGCATGAAGTATTCCCTCGTCTCGCGCGAGGTCATCGCCGATTCCATCGAGACGGTAGTGGGCTGCGCGGGCATGGACGGGTTCGTGGCCATCGGCGGGTGCGATAAGAACATGCCCGGAGCGCTCATGGCCATCGCGCGATTGAACCGCCCGGCCGTGTTCGTGTACGGCGGCACCATCCTGCCCGGCTGCATCACCGGCGACACCCGCAAGCTCGATATTGTTTCGGTATTCGAAGCCATTGGCGCGCACGCGAACCAAAAAATCTCGAACGAGGAATTCAAGGCCGTCGAGCAATGCGCCATTCCCGGTCCCGGCTCATGCGGCGGCATGTACACGGCCAACACCATGGCCAGCGCCATTGAAGCGCTCGGCATGAGTTTGCCGAACAGCTCCGCGCAGAATGCCATCTCGCCCGCGAAGATGGACGATTGCCGCCGCGCCGGCGCTTGCGTGGTGGAGATGCTGCGCCAGGGATTGCGCCCGCTCGATATCCTCACCAGGAAAGCGTTTGAGAACGCCATCACCGTGGTCATCGCCCTGGGCGGTTCCACCAATGCCGTGCTGCACCTGCTGGCAATTGCGCACGCGGCCAGGGTGAAGCTGACCATTGATGATTTTACGCGCGTTGGCAAACGCGTTCCCGTGCTGGCCGACCTGAAACCCAGCGGAAAACACCTGATGAGCGAACTCGTCGCCATCGGCGGCATCCGGCCCTTGATGAAAATACTGCTCGACAAAGGATTGCTTCACGGCGATGCCCTGACTGTGACTGGCGAAACCATGGCGCAAACGCTGGCAGGCGCCAAACCGTATCCGGCGAGCCAAACCATCATCCAGCCATTCGATCGGCCCATCAAAAAGGACAGCCATCTCGTCATCCTGCGCGGCAACCTCGCGCCGGAAGGCGCAGTGGCCAAGATCACCGGCAAGGAAGGACTGCAATTCACCGGGCGCGCCCGCGTCTTTAATTCAGAGGAATCCGCGCTGGAAAAGATACTCGACGGCTCGATCGTGAAGGGAGACGTCATCGTCATCCGTTATGAGGGGCCGCGCGGCGGACCTGGCATGCGCGAGATGCTTTCGCCCACGTCTGCCATCATGGGCAAGGGCCTGGGCAAAGAGGTGGCGCTCATCACCGACGGCCGGTTCAGCGGTGGGAGCCACGGCTTCGTGGTGGGCCACATCACCCCTGAGGCTTACGTGGGCGGACCGCTCGCATTCGTCAAGAACGGCGACTCGATCACCATCGACGCCGAGAAACGGGAATTGCTGCTAAATATTTCCGCCAAAGAAATGGCGTCGCGCCGCAAGGCATGGCGCGCCCCCAAGCCGCGCTATACCCGGGGTGTGCTGGCGAAGTATGCCGCGCACGTCACAAACGCCTCCGAAGGCGCCGTCACGGACAAGGATTTAAAATTATAACCACTACTGTCCGGTTAAAAACCCCGGCAAACAGGTCTGGTTTTGTGTGTTGAGCGGTTTTGATGATGTTGGAGCTTGAGAAATCGCCTGTAAAATCGGTGTTTTCTCGAATAGTGTGAGGCTCAGAATCTGTAACATGGTATAGAGACTCAAGTCTGTATGAAGGCGTTTTTTGAGAATGGCCACCAACAGGTAAACTGAGATGGCAATCCAGATTTGGGTGCGCACGGCGTTTTGGCTCGTGCCGTAGAAGGCCTTGATACGCAGGTGTTGTTTGATCCATTTGAAGAACAGCTCGATCTGCCAGCGGCCATGATAGAGCCGGGCAATCACCAGCGCGGGCATGGTGAAGTTGTTGGTGAGAAAGATCAGCGCCTGACCGGTTTGCGGGTCGCGATAGCCAATGCGGCGCAAAGTTTCTGGATAAGCCTTCCGGGGGTAAAAGCCCTTGAGCACCACGGTCTGATCGAAACGCAGGCCGGAGGCTTTGTCCACCGGATGGGAATAACGGCGCAAGAATTGGAAGTTCTTCTTGGCACGGGTGACAAAGAATGCCGAGTGCTGATGGATACGATGCCAGCGGCCAAAATCCAAATAGGCGCGATCCATGACATAGAAGGAGCCAGCCTGGTAAACCAACTCGTCCAGGAAGTTGATGTCGTTGACACTGCCAGGGGTGATAATGACCACGGTAGGCAAGCTGCCCTGCAACGCCAGCAGAGTGTGAAGCTTGATGGCGGCCTTGTGTCGGCGGAAGGTAGCCCAGGGAAAGAGCGAGAGGCACAAATCGATGGTGGTGGAGTCCAGGGCGTAGGCGGCCTGCTGGAGCTCGGCGGCAAAAGACTCGCCGGCATGGAGCGTGGCGGCCTGTTGGATGAGAACCTCGGCAAAATCGGCGAAGATGTGCCAGTCGCGGTTTTCGTTGGCATCGGCGAGGGTGCTGCGGGCGGTGGGTTTGCGGATGCCGCTGTGGTAGAGCTTGGGACCCAGGGCGCGCAGACAAGTTTCGATATCGCGCAGGCTCTCGCGCCAGGTCAATTGGGCGAAAGCCATGACAAGGAATTGCTCGTAAGCGGGCAGTTTGCGGGAGCGGAAGTTCCCCCGATGGCGCTGGACACACTTGTCGAACTCGTACTTGGGCAGGCAGTCCATCAGTTGGGCAAAAACGGTATGGCCTTCGTTCATAGAGAGTCTTGTCCGCCAAAGGGCGGTCCCAGACCCTGCGAAAGAACCTCCTCAAATTGAAATCGAAAAAAATCAAAACCGTCATGAAATCCAGCTATTATTGGGTTGAAGTCGATGCCGAATTAAACTTAACCGGACAGTAGTGAATTATAACAGAGATTTAATCAGATTAGCTAATCCTTGCGGATAGTCATAATTTTATACACTTGAACCTAAAATAGACAGTGCCTGCGGCAATTTTAGTGGGATTAATTAGGAAAAGTCATGGCATGAAAAATGCATATAGTATCGGCGTGAGGATACCTGAACTCCAGATTGCCGGATGGGCGAGGGCTGAAGAGAGCCGCAAGGCGTGGGCCAAGTGGCGCGCTGAATTCTTCAGCAAAGTCCGGCTTACCTTCATGGTGCTTTTGGGCGTGGCCATTTACGTTTTCATCTCCGATCATCAGTTGCAGATCCAACTCGCCAGTTCCAAAGGCATCCATCAGGTCTTCAACCATATCAAACTGGATGCCAAACTCAAACAGAAGGCGATGGTCTATCAGACCAATGTGGACAATGCCAGCGACTTCCAGCAATCCCCGCCGGATTCAACCGATACCCGGTGAACGTTCGGCGTGGTTGGAGGGTCGAATGTCTAACCGGTGACAATTGCAACGCCAGAGGCCGCGGCGCCTCAAAAATGCCGACAGCCAATGCGGGCGTGACACTCGTTCCGGAATCTAAAGCTGGAAAGTAAGCGTCTCCCGCCAGCTATTTCCCCATGCCATAAACGAGAATCTTGAATGTTCCCGGAATGGGCCGGCCACGGCGTTCGCCCGGCGCGGGCGCTGCCATTTTGGCTGTCGCCAGGTAAATATTGTGCGTGATCGGGTCTAGTGCCATCGTGCGCGCCCCGAGTTGGGTCTGCAACGTCTGTACCACCGTCAACGTGTCGCCGTCCTCGCGAGCTATGGTCGTCGTGCCGTCGCCACAGGACGCAAAGGCCAGTTTCGTGGCGGGATCGTAAACACACGCATCCACGCCTTTCCCGATTGGCACGGAGGCAAGGACTTTCCCATCCGTGCTGTCCATCATCATCATTAATTGGTTGTGACAGCCGATGAACAGCCGGTGGTTTTGGGTATCGATCGCCATGCCGGACGCGCTTGCGCCCGGCGCAATCGGCCAATTGGTGATGACCTGATGCGCATAGGCATCGATCACAGCCACTTCATTTTTGTCTTCGAGATTGTCATAAACGCGGTTCGCCATCGGATCCACGGTTGGGAATTCAGGGCGTCCATCCAGCGGGATGGTCGCCACCGCTTTCTGGCCTTTCACATCCACCACGGTCGCCGCGTTTGCGCGACCGCAAAAAAGATAAGCCTCTTTCTCCGTCGGATTATAAACAAAGCCGTCCGGCCCTTGCGCTGTATCGACCTTGGCCAGGGTCTGCAATGTTTTCAAATCGACGATGCCGGCTTTGTTCTCACCCCCATCGCTGGTAACGCCCAGGCCCAGCTCGAAAGCGATGGCCACGCCATGTACTCCCGGCGTGTTCGAGATGATGCCGCACACCTGGTTGGAGAGAAGATTCACGACCGCCACTTCCGTCCCATGCGAGACATAAAGCCGTTGCGCCTGATCCACGGACATGTAATCCCATCCGCCGGGGCCGGGCACAGGGATTTCCTGGACGAAATGATACGGGCCATCGGCGCGGCAAGTGGCCGCGACCGCAAGACTGAAGAGAATGACGATGATTTTTTTCATGTGATCGGTGATGGTTGCTTTCAGAAGATTCTACGCTTTGCCATGGTCGCGTCAATCCAGCCATTGTCACAAATGAGATAGGTTCCTGGCGCCAGGCTCTGGGATCCAGGGGAAAGCGGAGAAGTTGGTTTTTGGCTTGCCAGCGTGGCGGTTTCTCAAGCAATTTAGTCTGGACGGATTCGCCAAACGATTCTTCCGGCCGATTCCATGCGCGCTTAGCTCAGCGGTAGAGCACTTCCTTCACACGGAAGGGGTCGCAGGTTCAAACCCTGCAGCGCGCACCATTCACAACAACCACTCGATGATTTTTCACCGTATGCGGTTGGCGATAAAAGTCGGTTCCCCTTTCTTCGCCACCGCCACCGTTATTTTGATCTCATTTTTTGTATTGCGGATCCTCGGTAACACTGCCGTCGCAACGAAGCACAAGGCCGTTGATCGGATCAATGGCAAGAATCTGTTCAGGATTGCTGTCATTGACGTCCGGTCCCGATTTCAATTCGTAGCTGATATTGTTGGTCGTGAGGCTGGAAAAGTCCGCCGCCGGCTGTTTATCGGGGTCATCGGCGCAAACTAAAGTTCTAGGGGTGGCAAGTTCGTTGGACATCACCATAAAAACGGCGACCGGATTTTCCTCAAATCCGTTGCTGTCGGTTTGACACACTTCTTTAACCCCGCCATTGGTTTGGCTGACATTAAACGGAAACTGGTCGCCGTTATCCCCCTCCCAGATGCGAAAAGCCAGGCCGATTTCTTTGAGGTTGTTTTCGGATTGAATCACCTGGGCACGATGTTTCGCACTGGCCAAGGCGGGCAACATGAGGGCGGCAAGGAAGGCCGGAACGAAAAGACAGGCGCAAACAATCAATACGATGGCCCAGGCGGGAAGTCCGCGCGCGGGCGTGGTGATCACCGGCAAGGTACCCTTTGGTGCGGTGGTGGCGCTCTGGCTGACCAGTTGGTTGACGCTGGACTGGGTCATGCCAATAAAAATGGGCGTGATGATGGTATAGCCAATCAGGGCATTGATGTAAGGAATCACCTGGAAAATGCAATTCGTGGTGGCCATGCCGACCAGGTTGCTCGGGGGAAGCCCGTACAACGCCCGCTGTTCGTCTATGCGCAAACAGAGACGGCGGTAAGTGAAAAAGATCCAATAAAGATTAAAAAAAGGGATGAAGCAGAAGCCGATTGCCCTGCCGGCCGACGGGTCGTCGGGCCGGACCCGGGGAAGTTTGCCATGCATCAAGTTCAACCAGATCAGCGGGAAAATGCCGCAAGTGAGATAATGCAGGATAATTACCGCAACGGTCGGGAAACTTGTCAATTGATGGACACTTCCCGAGGTCGAGCCTGGCGGCAATCCCTGGCTGGGAGGCGGCAACCCTGGGGTTGATGCGCTCCCGGGTTGGTTTTCGTTTGGCATAGTTCTTCCTGGTTAAGGTTGTTTTAGGGTGTTTTGTTGACCGGATTCGTTGGCAGCGTATTTTAATCTTTCCCGCTTGTCCAAATGAATTATGAAGCCAAATTGCGTTTATATCAGTCCAAAAAAAAGCCGCATATCAGAGCGATTCATTCCCAACCCTGCAGCTTGCGCCATGACGCCCTCCTGGACAGTTTCAAGACTCCATTTTCATCACCACCAGATTCACTCAGCCAGGTCCAGCAGGAAACGCGGTCGTTTGGAGGCGTTCACTTTTTGCCCCGTAATACCCTGTCGCGGATGGCGTCCATTTCCCTTTTGGTCAGAGGCGTTTCCGGTCCGCTGGCAATCGCCTCATCAATCCATCTTTGATCGCGTTTGGCATTCAAAGCGGCATCGATTTGAAACGTCCGCTCAATCCGGCTCATGGCTTCCTGCGTGATGCGGCGGAAATTCGCGGCAGCTTCGTTCTTCAACTGCGCGTGCAGTTCCATCGGGATGTCTTTGAGAGTAATGCTTGCCATCCGCCGCGACCGTAATACCACCACTTCGGTTTTGCAAGGCCGGTATTTTATCCGGAATGGAATTCAATCAAATCATCCGCCACTGGGAACTATCATAATGGCGTTGCGCCGGGGAAGCCTCGTTGCCCGCATCATCCATCGACCGGCTGGGAGGGCGTATTCAATATCAATTGATAAAGTGCGAGATCCAACCATCGGCCAAATTTGAATCCCGCCTGCCGGATAGTGCCGCAATGGACAAATCCCAGCTTCTCGTGCAGACGGATGCTCACGGTGTTGGCGGCATCAATGCCTCCCACGAGAATGTGATAACCATGCCCTTGCGCGGCAGCGATGAGTTCCTGAAGCAGGCGCTTTCCGATCCCCTGCCCGCGGAAACGCGCGTCCACATAAATGGAGTGCTCGACCGAATACTTGTAAGCCGGCCATGCCCTGAATGTGCCATAACTTCCGAAACCCATCAACGCGCCCGAATCATTCTCGATTCCGATGACTGGAAAATTTCCCTTCACCTTCGCGGCGAACCAAACATCCATCATCTCCAGGGTGCGGGCCTGGTATTCGTAAAGGGCGGTGGAATTGATGATGGCGTCGTTGAAGATGGCCAAAATCGCTTCAGCGTGACGCTTCTGTCCGCATTGCACGATTCTCATGATTGGCGAAGGTGATGATAAATCCGATGGCAAAATGTTTTACCCGTTCCAGCTTGTCGAGAAGATTTTCTGATAGCCACGCAAGGGTCATTCCCAAACCCTGAAGCGCGCACCATTTAGCATTTTGAAGTTTTACGCCACCACTCCGCCGGCAATGTATTGCTCCATTTGCGCGATGGTCGCGTCCTGGGCCGAGATGGTCCAGTTCACCAGGTCGCCGATGGATACGATGCCGGCGAGTTCTTCACCCTGAAGCACCGGCAGATGGCGCACGCGATGTTCCGTCATCAATCTCATGCAATCCTCGATCGAATCGCCGGGAGCAACGGCCACGACGTCGCGCGATAAAACTTCCTTCACCAGGGTCTGTTTGGAGGTCTTCCCCTGCAACGCGATTTTGCGCGTGTAATCGCGTTCGGTAAAGATGCCGACCAGAAGACCGCGGGCCATGACCGGCAAGGCGCCGATGTTTTTCTCGGCCATGAGTTTGATGGCGTCGAAGACCGTCGCCTCAGGCGAAATAACTGTCACTGCCGTCCCCTTGTGATGCAACAGCGAACTGATGGGTACACTCGTTTTCATAGGCTATAACTGTTTATCGGCCTGTTCCCGGAATCTTGCAAGTGATTTTTTAAATTAATTATTCACATTAATTACGCTAATTTTAGCGAATGTCGCCCCTCCGGCGCAGCCGGTTTCAGTATCCCTCCTTCACCAGCCACCAGACGGCGACCATGATGACGAGGCTCGCCAGGGTCATGAGCAGCCACGGCAAAAGGCACGACAAGGCCAACATGGCCAGCCCCCCTACGAACGGAATCAGCATCTTTTGTTTCCAGCCATAAATCATATAACCGGAGGCGACGGTTCCCCAGATGAGGTTTGCCCAAAGGAAACTTTGGTCAATGGAACTGAGATACTTGAGCACGTCCATGTCCATAATGATGCCTGCGCGGTTTTCTACACGCAACACTTGGCTTTCGGCGGGCGACGTGATAGATTTTTTCATGGCAAAATTCTTTCGCCCGAATATCGACCGCTCAGGCCGAATCGCGCGGGGTGTCATCGGCTCGCTTTGCCTTATTGCCGGCATCATTGTGGCGGGCGACGTGGAGTGGTGGGTTGGTTTGATCCTCGTGATTCCCGGATTATTCGCCATCTTCGAAGCCATCTCCCGCTGGTGCGTCCTGCGCGCATGCGGCATCAGAACGAAGCTTTAGTCTCTTTGCGGCCTTTGCCCTTTGCGCGAGATTAAACTGCATGTTGTGCCCGGTCTTTTCTTTTTGGAAATGTTTGTTACTTTCCCGGGATGAATCTGTTGCCATTCGGAAAATTGCCCGCCGCCAGGGTGCGAAAATTTGTCCCTCAAACCATTGACCTGGGCGATTGGCCGCAGATCGCGCCGCTCTTCGACCAATTGGAAAAAAGCGCGAAGCATGCCTCTTCCGCCGCCGAATTGGAGCGCTGGTTGCTCGATTGGAGCGAACTCAACGCCGCGCTCGATGAGGAATCGTCACGGCGTTACATCGCCATGACCTGCCATACGGACGATGCCGGCGCGGAAAAGGCCTATCTGCATTTCGTCGAAAACGTCGAGCCGCAACTCAAACCGCGCCAGTTCGCGCTCGAGAAAATCTACGTCACGCATCCGTTGCGCGAGGAATTGCTCCAACTGGGCGACGTCGGCGTGGCCGGCGCGCGCTACGAAGTCTTTGACCGCGACGTGAAGAACCACGTGGAACTGTTCCGGCCGGAAAATGTCCCGTTGGAAACGGAGGAGGCCAAATTATCGCAGCAGTACCAAAAATTGACCGGTTCGCTGACGGTGAATTTTCGCGGTGAAGAGAAGACACTCGTGCAGATGGGACGTTACCTGGAAGAAACCGACCGCGCCCTGCGGGAGGAGGCGTGGAGGCTCGTGGCCAACCGGCGACTGCAGGAGGCCGATAAATTCGACGACATCCTTGACGGGCAGATCAAAATTCGCGGGCAGATCGCCAATAACGCGGGCTTCGATAATTATCGCGACTATGCATTCCAACGCCTGGGCCGTTTTGATTATACGCCGGAAGATTGCACGAAATTTCACGATGCGGTGGCGCGGGAAATCGTTCCCATCGTGCGTGAATTGCAGGCACAACGCCGCAAGCAATTGGGCCTCGACGCATTGCGTCCGTGGGATTTGTCCGTGGACCCGCTGAATCGCCCGCCGTTAAAGCCGTTTGCGCTGGTGGACGAAATGGTTTCGCGCACGCAAAAGATTTTCAATTCGCTGGACGGTGAACTGGCGCGCGGCTTCAAGCAGATGGACGAACTGAAGCTCCTCGACCTGGATAATCGCAAGGGCAAAGCGCCGGGCGGCTATCAATCCACGCTCGCCGAATCGCGGTTGCCGTTCATTTTTATGAATGCCATCGGGTTGCAGCGCGACGTGGAGACGATCTTGCATGAGGCCGGGCACGCTTTTCATGCGCTGGCCACGCGCGAGGAGGATTTGTATCCCTACCGCAATGCGCCGATAGAATTTTGCGAGGTCGCCTCCATGAGCATGGAATTGCTCGGCAACGAATTCATCGGGGAATTTTACCAGCCGGACGATGCGAACCGCGCGCGGCGCGTGCATCTGGAAGGGGTGGTCGGCGTATTTCCGTGGATCGCGACCGTGGACGCGTTTCAGCACTGGATTTACACGCATCCCGGCCATACGCGGGACGAGCGGCGCAACGCCTGGCTGGCTTTGATGGACCGATTCAGCGGCGACGTGGACTGGTCGGGTTTTGAATCCGCGCGCGCGAACCTATGGCATCGCCAGTTGCACATCTTCCTTCATCCGTTTTACTATATCGAATATGGCATTGCGCAGCTCGGGGCCTTGCAGGTCTGGGCCAATTCAAAACGCGACAAGGCCCGGGCCTTGAATGATTACAAGAAAGCCCTGGCGCTGGGCGGCTCGCGTCCGTTGCCGGAATTGTTTGCGGCGGCCGGGTGCAGTTTTGAATTCAGTGAGAAGACCATCCAACCGCTGGCGAAAGTGTTGCGGCAGGAATTGGAGAAGTTGTAACGCACGACCTCAAAGACCATCCGGCTATTGCGAGACGATGGTCTGGTTCCAATTGAGATGCCACCAATAACTCCAGAGCGTTGGCAACCTGGCGAGTTCCACGTGGCCATCGACCATTCCGATGTCTATCGCGCCGCGCGGCGGTGAAGTTTTCCAATCCGCAGTATAATCCGCGTTTGCCTGCGCGGGCCTGCCGCCATGACGCGCGATGGTAAAGCGCCCCAGTTCCGTTCCCATCTGCCCGCCGCCGGCGCCGAAATATAAATTATCCGCGGGTGGATCGGTTTCCAACGGCCAGGCATCACTCCAGATTCCGTCCAAAAGCACCGGCGTCCGTGACGAATTTTGAACGGAAGATTCTTTCAAAAAATAATTTGTGGCATAATCCGGGTAGCCATCACTGGTCGCCGTGGAGACGGAGAGATCTTCGCCGGTGCCCGAATAAAGCCAGCCGTTGTATAAATAGCTGCTTTCAATTGCCCGGCCGTTGCTGCAATTCCGGATATACCCGCGGTCAGCGGTCCCAAACATGCCAAATGCCCCTTCGGATTCGCCCATTCCTGTGGCGACCGGCATCGAGGCGGTGGGACAAAGCAGCAGCGGTGTCGGATTGGTCAGCGAAGTGACCTTTTCAACGTCAGGGAGCAGGACGCCCAGCCATTGGGATTGCGGATAAAGGGGATCTCCGCTGCGGGCCGGCAACATCCAGATACCCTCATGCTCATCGGAAAACATGACATTGGCCGTGACGAGTTGTTTGAGATTGGAAACACACCCGGTTTGTTGCGCCCGTGATTTGGCGCTCGATAAAACGGGCAGAAGCATCGCCGCCAGAATGCCGATGATGGCAATGACCACCAGCAGCTCAATCAAAGTGAACGCGGTGTTTTCCTGGTGATTTCGTCTCACACTGGTTTGAACGGATCATACCAAGGTGTGAACAATTAGCTATCACCTTATGATCCACCTGCGCCAAGGGCGCGTCTGAACACTGTTCTTGATTACGGTAGGGACATCGCGCTGCGATGTCCACGCCCGTGTGCAGCGGGCGGAATGCGGGCCAACATGCGCGAATTTACGCCATACGCTGCGCCGCTGATCGCGGCGCGGACGGCGCAGCCCGTCCTCCGTAGCGGTACTGCGGAGGGTGGACGCGCCGTCCCTACCAACAGTGTGTAGATGCGCGCCCGCGTCATGACCGATGGCGTCTGCACATTTTAGTGCGACTCGTCACTTCGGAATGCTGTTCACCAAGAGATCGCCGGCGTGGTTGATGGCATCGCGATATTTGGATTTGATTTCATCGAACAATACCCTGGCCTTTTCCGTCTCGCCCTGGCTTTGGTAATCCTGGGCCAGCAGTAACCGCGCGTAAGCCCCAACCTGGACGCCGTCACCGTAAAAGCAATCATTGTATTTGTCGATGCACTCTTGAAGATACTGGGCGCGCTCGTCGCCCTGGGACATTTGGGCAAGATAGAGCATGGCACAGCCCGCGCGGTCGCTGTCAGGATATTTCTGGATCATGGTTTGAAGGGTATTGGTGACTCCCGGCGAACCCCAATTCTTGTCGGCAGCCCCCATGAGGTTCTCCACATCGTTTAGTTGCTCCTGTGTATATTTTGCCCTGTCCTGCGCCATCCTCGTCTTAAATTTTGGACGAAGGGATCCTTGGCGGCTGTTCTGCCGGCTGTTATCGCTTGGTACCGTCACATACAAGGCCATCACAGTATCGTTCATGAAGAAACACCTGACTTGCTGCTTCGGCTGGGCGTAATAGTCGTAGCCTTTTTTCCCATCAATGTCCTTGTAAAGGATTCCCGCACTTTGGTTGTCCGATTGTCGAAAGACGGAGGATTGGGGTTGCCCGGTAATGGTTTGAGCAGGTAAACCCATCACGTCCACGGCATCCTCCAGGGTAGAGCCAAGGCGCAATTGGCCGTGCCAGATGAATCCCCGCCCGTCTCCCTCGCTGCGCAGTTGTGTCACGTTGCCATCGTGGATGACCACTCTCACCGCCTCGGGATAGTTAAGAACATATAAATCAGGCGGCGGATTCGGCAGATGGGAAACGGGGCGGGGATCGGCGTTAACATTGTCCCAGATATAATATTCCGTCGGCCGGCCCAGCACGTGGATGACCTGTTCCACGGTCGTTCCCGGTTTGCTCAATTGGGCGATCTTGTCATCAATGTGATCCATGGAAAATTTGGGCGGGCGGGTGGCGAACCAAACCGCCAGGGCGAAAATCAGACAACAGGCACCGCTAATGAGAATTGAGAATATTATTTTTGTTTTCATGGGGGTTTCCCTCTTGGTTGGGGTTGCAATCGTCTCCACCTGAGTTTTAAATTCGCTGACTTGCTGATAACGCATCTCTGGTTTCTTTTCCAATGCGCGCAGAACGATTTCGTCTATACGAACGTCCACCTGGACCTTCGACGACGGCGGTTCGATTTTTTTGCCGGGCAGTTCGCCGGTAAGCATCTGGTAAAAAACCACGCCCAGCGCGTAAATGTCGGCGCGATGGTCCACCTCGCCCGGAGCCGTCATCTGCTCGGGTGACATGTAATTCGGTGTGCCCATCACCTTGCCCGATTCAGTCAACTCCGGTGAGCCACCGGCGACTCCTCCCTCCGCCAAGGTGTCCTTCCCGGTCCCGACAATTTTTGCCAGCCCAAAATCCGCCACCTTCACCCGGCCACGGCGGTCGAGCAAAATATTCTCCGGCTTGATGTCGCGGTGGACGATGCCTAGGTCGTGCGCATATTGCAGCGCATCACAAATTTGCGGCACAATCGCCAGCGCTTCCCGCGCGGACACACGGCTGTTGGACAGCAACTGCCGTAAATTCACGCCGTCCACGTATTCCATTAGGAAAAAATACAACCCGTCGGCGCGGCCAAACTCGTGGATGGTGACGATGCCGGGATGGTTGAGTTTGGCCAGGGCCTTGGCTTCGCGGGCAAATCGTTCGGCGAAGGCCGCATCGTGGCCGGCATCCGGCGGGAGGATTTTCAAAGCGACGATGCGGTCGAGTTCCTTTTGGCGGGCCTTATAAACCATCCCCATGCCGCCTTGACCGATAAATTCCAGAATTTCCAGTTGGGGAAATTTCGCGGCAAGTTCCCAGGTTTCCGGCGGAACAAAACGCGCCGCTTTCCCGCCAGTGTCCGTGCCGGTGGCCATCGCGACCTTTATCAGGCAGGCCGGACACATACCGCCTGGCGCATCCGCCGCCACCGGCGCTCCGCAATTCTGACATGGCATCCGAGTATCCATTTGGTGTTCCAACTGTTGCTAAAAGAATCTTCCGCAACTGTTACAAAGTATTTCATGCCCCGGTTAGCACCTGGAACAGGTGGTGCATTTCTTCATCCACCTCGCCAGGAGTGGCGACGGTGTGGGCCACCTCGGCCCGGATCAAGCGCCGATACCGCTGGCGCAACCGATGCACGGCCACCCGCGCGGCTGTTTCGGTCATGCCCAATTTTTCACCGATCTCAGCGTAATGGATCGATTCCCGGTCGGTGGTCAACACAGGCCGCATCGCCTCAAACCATTCATTTTTCCCTTCGCGTTCATATTCCTGTTCCAGGTTTAAAAGCACGCCGTTCAACAACGATAAGGCCCAACCCCGCTCAAATAGGGTTTCGGGGGTGTTTTTTTCCACCGGTTCCAATTGATAACGGTGCTCGGCAGAATCGTCGTTCAATGAAAGAATCGGTTGATGGCCGCCGCGCTTGCAGGTGTGCGCCTTTTTCCAGTCATTGACCATGAAATGTTGCATGGACGTAAGCAGGAAGGTGCGGAAACGTCCGCGTTGCTGGTCGGCTTTGGCGACCCAATTTTTTTCGAGAAAACAGGCGAAAAATTCCTGCGTCAAATCCTGGGCGTCTGGCGGAGAGTGACCGTGCCGCCGGGCGTAGGCGTAGAGTGGATACCAGTAGGTTTGACAGAGGCGGGACAGCGCGTCATAGGCGCAGGTGGAGTCACCCTGGCCGGCCGCCAACACCACGGACCAGCGGGTGGTGGCGAACACCGGCTGGGGTCGGGCCGGCGGTGAGCTGCCAAATTGAGTTGACGCATTCATTGGGATATTAAAGAAATAGCGACTTTTGTAACAGGCAAATGAGCCGTTTGGAGGCTATCTCTTTCGTGTCCGCGAAGAGATTGAAGCAACACAGATGATAAGGATCAGGAGTAAAACAACGGCGATATCAGGACTGACCAACGTTGCCTGCAATAAATTCATATGTGAACTTCGCTACCTCGGAATATATCTTTCCTAAATTGAATCCCGTCAATCCACCATTTTTGCTGCGGTCGAAACAACAATTGTTGAGGACCAATAACCATAATTCGAACGACACACACTTGCTGTGCCTAATGATCCAAAACTTTCTCAGACGGAATGATTGGAAGAAATTTTTCTTCGGTCGCCGGTTTCTTGTAAACCGTGTGTTAGTGGCATCGGAAAATGTCAGGCAGCATCTCGCGGCCTGTACTTCTCATAATAATCCATCATGTCGGCGAAATCTGTGCTGGTCACGCCGTGAGTGCCGCTGCCAACCTTCACGCAAAGTTCGGTGAGCACGTGGTGAAGCGGTATAAGAGTAATACCAAACTTCTGAATGGCCGCAAGCTCGGCCTCAGACTGAACGACTCCATGAACAAAGTAATGTTGCCAATGAATGCCCGGCCATGCGCGTTCTCTCGCTGCGACCTTGTCTTCTCTAGTGAACTTGTGCGCGACCCATTCCTTTACACATTCACCAAGCATCTCATCCGTCCTGGCGCCTTCCACCGGACGCGCCTTGCCTAATGAATGAGCCATCTCTTTCGTGAGCGGCGTAATATAATCTAAGGGCTGGAAGTACGCCTGAACTTCAACATGCCATCCCTCAAGGTCGTTCGAAACCGGGCGCACTCCAAGTAAATCAATCTCCTCGACATCATCCTTGATGCCGCGGACAGTGAAAAAGCCCTTCCGATTGAGCCATTCATCCACCAATGTTTCAGCCAATAATGTCATGACTTGTAATGTTCTTTAACTTTTTCAAAACTGCGCTTTAGTGCGAATGACCGCAAGCGTGAAATTGTGACAATCATGCTAAAACCGCGCCCGCACCGGCCAACATGCCGCCCTAATATGTGGTTTTCAAAGCTTTTTCAGCCCTCTGGATATCCGCTATCGTCCCGGTCTGGAACCATTGTCCCTGATGGGGCAGGCATTTCAGGCGACGCTGTTTCATCGCCTCATGCCAAAGAATTTTGATGGTGAATTTTCCGTCGGGTGCGTTTTTTAAAACGCGCGGATGAATGATCCCGATGCCGGCGATGATGTATGGCGCCGACTGCTCGTTCCAGCCGATGGTATTCTCCCAATTGATGAAGAGATGATCTTCGCCTTTGTCGTGACCGATGGCTGTGGACTTGGATTGCGCCAGGAGCAGAAAATCCATTTCCACATCGTTCCAGGAATTAGCGAGCCGTTCCAACGCGCTTGCGCCGTCATCCGACCAGATGATGTCGCTGTTGATGGTGAATACCGGTTCATTGCCCAGCAGCGGCAGCGCTTTCTTTAAACCACCGCCGGTCTCAAGCGGTTCAGGTTCCTCGGAAATCTTAAAACTCAGGGATTTAAAGGCGGACAGGTAGTCCATCAATTGCGCCTTGTGATGCGAGACATTGACGACGACTTCCTCAATGCCGAAGGCCACGAGCTTGTCGAGCGCGTATTCGATCATCGGTTTGCCCGCGACGGGCACGAGCGGCTTGGGCAACCGCTCCGTCAGGGGCAGCAACCGGGTGCCGTAGCCCGCGGCGAGCACCATGGCTTGTTTGATCTTATATCGCATATCGGGTGAACCAATCTTTCAATCCGGCCAGTTTGGGATGGCGCAACGTCTCATGCAACAGGTGTTCCACGCGAGGCGAATGAAGTTTTTTGTAATCCGGTTTCCCGTGTCTGTCCAGTTTTTCAAAGACCGCAAGCACGCGCATGTGCCTCAGCGCCGAGAGAATGGCCAGGGAGGTCGTGAATTGCGCCACCTCCAGTTCCGGAAATTGGCCGAGGTAGCGCGAGATCATTTTTTCCTTAAGGCCGGCGGGCAGATCGTGTCGAGCGTCTTCCAACAAGGAAACCAAATCGTAAGTCACCGGGCCTTGGTAGGCGTCTTGAAAATCCAGCAAGCCGGCGCGGCCGACGCCCTCGCGCCCAGGTAGCAACATCAGATTAGCGGTGTGATAATCGCGCAACAGCAATGAGGCGGGAACCTGATGGGCCACGGGAAGGATTTCGAGCCATTCCCTTCTAAATTCCTCCGCGCCCTTTTCCGAAATCTCATGCACGGCCAGGTACAATTCCGCGTCTTCCAACATCTTTTGCGGACGGTATGCCCGCAAATCATGGGGCGGGGCATCAGGTTGTTTGTGCAAGGTAATCAGGACATCCGTTCCGAGGGTGAATAGCTCTTCGGCATCAAAGCCCTTTTCCAACAGTTCCGAAAATGTTGCATCGCCAAAATCTTCAAGCAGCAAAAATCCGCGTGCAACGTCACTGGCAATAATTTTTGGCGCACTTAAGCCCAGTTTGGAGAGTTGTCCGGCGATCAGGACAAATGAAGGAACAGTTTCACGGGCATGGGAAGCGTCCATGAGGATGGCCGTTTCATTAACCTTACGGAGACGGAAATATTTTCGCGCCGAGGCATCGCCGGTAACGGGTTCCCGCGTCGCATCCTTCCATTCGGTATCTTTTAGAAAACCCGGCAACGCGCTCATTTTGGCGATTGAAGCAATTGACGCTGCCAACTCATCAAATCGGGCGCGTGTTTGTCCCAATCACCGGCCAGGTCGCCGAGCATCCCGCGACTGGCGATGAGCGTGGCGTCAATGCTCAATACCTGGGCGTGTGCGTCGCGGATTTTTTCCAATTCACGATAACGGCGGAATTCCGCCTCGGTCGGGCGCTGGAAGTTGTGCTTGATGATTTCGGGATGGTCCTCGGCGGGGATCGCGGCGCCGACTCTCACAGCTTCCAGAAAGCTGTTCTTGCGGCGCGGGGAGATTTTCAACGGCAGCAAGTCCTCGATGCGACGGTCATCCGCGGCGATGGCGGCGATATCCACGAGTTTTTCATGCGCTAAAATAAAAAAGGGCGGGCGGTTGGCCTGCAAAGCCTCTCCTTCGCGCCAGGTCCAGAGTTCGCGCAAGATGGCCAGCCCGCGCCGTCCCAATCGTGTGCTGCCTTTGATCCGCCAAACCTGATTGCTGTCCACCGGTTGCGGCCGGGTGCAAGTCTGGATGAGGCGCGCGCAGGATTCCTGGTGCCATTCCAGCCGTTTTTTCGCGGCCAGCTCGCATTTCAATTTGTCCGCGAGCGGCTTGAGATGGTGCGTGTCCGCCCGGGCATACTTTTCCATCCGCTCCGTGAGCGGCCGCCGGGCCCAATCGGCTTTCTGCGAAGTTTTATCGAGGGTGACGCCGAGAAATTTTTCGACGAGGGAACTCAACCCGAATTGCCGTTCGCCCAACAGCCGCGCGGCCAGCATGGTGTCGAAGATGGCCGAGGGGATGAATTCATGGTGCTTTTCGAGCAATCGCAGGTCGTAGTCCGCGCCGTGCATGATGAGCACGTGCGCGTTCAAGGCATCCAACAGGGGAGCGAGGTCCAAGCCGGCCAGCGGATCCACCAACCGGTCGTGATCGGCGATGCTTAATTGGATGAGGCAAACTTTCTCCGGATAGGCGTGAAGACTGTCCGCCTCGGTGTCCAGCGCGACCCAGTCGGCGGCACGTAATTTCGGAAGAAATTCAGCGAGCTTTTGTACGGTGTCTATCACGTTACCAGTCAGTCCCAAAAATTCGGTGCAAGTGACTGAATTTAACCGTTCTTTTGGTTCGGCGCAAGGATTCAAGGATGGGCTGAATTTTGACGAGTTTCCCGATTGGAATTCATTGGAATTCATTGGAATTAGTTGAGAGGGATTTGAGTTGAGGGTTGAGAGCATGAGAATTAGTTGAGAGGTATTTGAGTTGAGGGTTGAGAGCATGAGAATTAGTTGAGAGAGGCTTGAGTTGAGGGTTGAGAGCTAAACTTCAATTCGCTTCAATTCGCTTCAATTCATTTTCGGCGTTAAACGTCAATTCGCGTCAATTCGCGTCAATTCGCGTCAATTCGCGCCGCGTGGTTTTGTTGTTGCGTTTAAGTAAATGTAAATTCGCGTTAATTCGCGTTAATTCGCGTAACGAACGGGCTGAATGGATAATTGGATTGTTGGATAAATGGATAATTGGATTGTTGGATAAATGGAGAAGGCCGGCAGGTTGCCGACGATGACCTGCCGCGACCTGCCGCGACGGTGCGCGAGCACGGCGGGCGGGCGCTGGCACGGCGGGCAGGCCGTTCCCCCCAATGCTGTTTTTAGTTTGCATCACCTTATTAAAGCACAAATGGTCAAAATCGTAATGTTGCCCGGAAACAAAAAATGAAAGGGGGAAAGTCAGTCGCTGACAGTCAGTGGTCCAGAGCCTAGAGCGGAAAACCGGAACGGAAGTTACAAAGACTCAACCCTGAAAGAAATCTCTGCAAAACTCCATTTTGCGTTGCAGCCGACGGTGAGTCGGCACCATCTTTCCGTCGGTTTTGGAATAAAATTAGAGCGGACTCATGTCCGCTGCTACAGTTTTGCAGAGGTCTCTGAAAGGCAAAAATGTTTCATGCGAGGCGCATGAAACAGCACGCGAAGGGGCGCGCCCCCCATTATAGGAGGTTCCTATTTGTCTTCCGGATTCACGAGTTTAAAGACGATTGCCGCCAGCACGCCGGCGGACAGGTCGGCCACGAGATAGACCCAGAGATTGGAGACTTTTTCTATTCCCATGAGGGTGATGCCAGTGGCGACTGCTGGATTGAACGCGCCTCCGGAGATGCCGCCGACCGCGAAGGCCATCGTCGCGACGGTAAACCCGATGGCCAGGCCGTAATTGGAATTTCCCGCCGTGGCCTTGGCGGTGGCCACGTTCAGGACCACGTACGCCAGCGCGAAGGTGCCGACAAATTCCGCGAGGAGGGAAGGGACAATTTTGATGTCACCGGGCAAGATATGCGGGTTGCCTTTGAGGAAAATCACGAGGATTCCGGCGGCCACCGCACCAATGATTTGCGAGACCCAATAAGGGGCGACATCCGCCGTGGCGCAGCGGCCGCGCAGCCAGACGGCCAGGGTCACCGCCGGATTGTAATGTCCCCCGGAAACATGGCCGCCCGCATAGACCATGATCATCAACGCCGAGCCGATGGCCAGCGGGGCCAGGGCGCCGATACCCGGGTCAACGACGGTCATGCCGACGGTGAAAACGAGAAAGAACGTGCCGATAAATTCCGTCAGGTATTTTTTCATAAAGGGCCTTGCTGCAAAAATCCTGTCAAAGGGCGGGCATCCTGGCCAGCAAAATATGGCATTCCATAGTGCAGGGGGCGCATCTCACTTTCTCGCAATTTCGAATGGAGGGGGAGCGCGCGCCAACGCGCATCGAAACGAGCGCGGTGGCGCGCCTAAGCGGTTGACGGGGGCGTCAACCGCCGCACGCGAAGGCACGTGCGCTCCCCCATTTTAGGACACCACCCTAATTTTCATCCGCTTGGCAGGCATCAAAATTGAGATAATTTTGAAGTCGGACCGGATTTTCTGTCAACCAATGACCTGGGGAATTTGGAGGCGTTGAAGGCGCCGCCCATTGGCAATCGCTGATTAAATCGACATCCATTTTTTGACAAATTTTTGAACCGGCGTAGTGTCTAAAACCGGGTGGAGCAATTCGCTTCAGCCCACAACAAAGGAGAAAGGAAAATTATGCAATCGAGTACGAGAATGAACGACCCGCAAAAGGCCAAGGCCTATTTTGAAAATAAAATAAGTTTCACCACCGGCCCTATTGAGTTGTCGCACATGTTAGAGTCTGGGAATGTCACCGTGGTGGACGTTCGTGGGGCGGAGGACTTTGAGAAAGGCCACGTGCCCGGCGCGATTAATCTGCCGCAAGGCAATTGGGACAAACCACAAGGGTTGAACATGGAACAGCTTAACATCGTTTATTGCTACAGCCAGCAATGTCACCTTGCCGCCAATGCCTGCGTCGCGTTTGCGTCAAAAGGGTTTTCGGTGATGGAACTGGAAGGGGGCTTTGAAGTTTGGAAAGAACATGAAATGGAAATTGAAGAAGGGAAGCAATTGAAGGCCGCGGCATGATAGGCCTCCCCCCTCTCTGTGAGCGTGGAAGGAAGGGCAAAGCCCCCCTTGTGCTGGACGAGGCAAAATGGGGGGCGCGGACCCTCACCTCACCCTGACCCTCTCCCCTCCCATCCGATGGGAGCGGAGAGGGGACAGCAAGCGGATGCTCGTTGTGGCTCAAATGCCCGGCGGCAAGCGGCAGGTTCAAGGGCGCGATGTGCGATTTCAAGATCATTGACACTCCCCAAAACCAACTGCGTCGGGTCCGTCTTAGACATTATAGCTGCTGCTGGCCGTGGTGCCGCCTTTGCCGGTCCAGTTGGTATGGAAAAACTGGCCGCGCGGCTTGTCGATCAGTTCATAGGTGTGCGCGCCGAAATAATCGCGTTGCGCCTGCAACAGGTTGGCGGGCAGGACGGCGCTGCGATATTGGTCGAAGAACGACAGCGCCGTGCTGAAAGCCGGGGCGGGAATACCCTTTTTGGCCGCGGCGGCGACAACATTGCGCCAGCCTTTCTGGCACCGTTTGATTTCGCCGCGGAAATAATCGTCCATCAACAGGTTCAAGAGTTTTGGATTGTTATCGTAGGCTTCCTTGATCTTGCCGAGGAAACGCGAGCGGATGATGCAACCGCCGCGCCACATGAGGGCGACGCCGCCCATGTTCAGGTTCCATTTATACTCCGCGGCGGCTGACCGCATAAGCATATAACCCTGCGCATAGGAAATGATCTTGGAGGCATAGAGCGCGTCGCGGATATCGTTGATAAAGGCCTTTTTCTTGACGTCATTTTTGGCGACGGCCAAGGCGGGCCGAGGACCCTTCAATTTACGGGCCGCCTTGACGCGTTCATCTTTGAGCGCGGAGACGCAACGCGAATACACCGCCTCAGCGATGAGGGTGATGGGCATTCCCAGGTCCGCACTGTTCTGCACGGTCCATTTGCCGGTGCCCTTTTGGCCGGCGGTATCCAGGATTTTGTCCACGAGCGGCGTGCCGTCGGTATCCTTGTAGGCGAGAATATCGCGGGTGATTTCAATCAGATAGGAATCCAGTTCGCCTTTGTTCCATTCGGCAAAGACGTCGTGCATTTCCTGCGCGCTCATGCCCAGGCCGTTTTTGAGGATGTTATAGGCCTCGCAGATCAACTGCATGTCCCCGTATTCGATGCCGTTGTGGACCATTTTCACATAATGTCCGGCGCCGCCTTCACCCACCCAATCGCAGCAGGGAACGTTGTTTTCGACTTTGGCGGAGATTCCCTGGAAGATCGCTTTGACATGCGGCCAGGCAGCGGGCGAACCGCCGGGCATGATGCTGGGGCCATTACGGGCGCCTTCTTCGCCACCGCTCACGCCGGTGCCGATATAAAGCAGTCCTTTGCCTTCCAAATACTTCGCCCGGCGATCTGTGTCCGCGAAGAGGGAATTGCCGCCGTCAATGATGATGTCGCCCGCTTCGAGATGGGGCAGGAGGCTTTCGATGAAATCATCCACCGCTTTGCCGGCCTTGACCATCAGCATCACCCGGCGGGGTTTTTTCAGCAGCTTGACCATTTCGACCAGCGAATGGGCGCCGATGACTTTGGTGCCCTTCGCCTCGTTGGCGATGAAATGGTCCACTTTTTCGATGGTGCGGTTAAAAGCCACGACGGTGAAGCCGTGGTCGTTCATGTTGAGGATGAGGTTTTGGCCCATGACGGCCAGTCCAATGACTGCAATATCAGCTTGTGCGTCCATAAAATATCAATCTAATCCGTGTGTTTTTGCGCTTTTTGTTAATTAAACCGGGAAAGCGGGAACGATGGCCGTTTCCGCAATCGCATAAATCGTAAATCAAACTGAATCCATGAACTAGCAGTTTTTTGCCGGAAACCAATCGCCGTTTGCCGTTATTTTTTGCAAAAAACGTGAATTAGCGTATATTCATCGCCAGCAGGAGCAGTTTCCTTTCACAAGCAGGCGTGAAAGGTTTGTAAAACCATAACGGTAAAAGAGATACAATCCTATGAAATATGTCACCAGGAGTCTGTCTGTCTGTATCGGTCTATTCGTTATTTTTAACAGTCAATTATCGCCAGCTTTCGCCCAGGGAACCGCCTTTACCTACCAGGGGCGACTGAACAACAACGGTTCTCCCGCCAATGGGAATTACAACATCCAGTTCACCCTTTACGCGACGAACCAAACCGGTTTTGCCATTGCCGGGCCGCTCACCAATTCGCCCGTATCGGTCAGCAATGGATTATTTACCACCCTCATTGATTTTGGGCCGGGGGTGTTCACCGGCAATAGTTATTGGCTGGACATTGCGGTTTGCACCAACGGCAACAGCACCTTTACGGAATTGATGCCGCGCCAGCCGGTCACGCCCACGCCGTATGCAATCATGGCCAATAGCGCCAGCAATTTGCTCGGCGCGCTGTCCACCGCCCAACTGACGGGAACGTTCCCGGCGAGCAACTTGAGCGGAACCATCTCATCGGCCAATTTTTCGGGGACATACGGCAACCCCGTTTCTTTTAATAACGGCGCGGATAGTTTCGATGGCGACTTTTTTGGGCAGTTTTTCGGCAGTCTTTTTCAAGGCGGCACCTTTACCGGCCAGTTTTTGGGCGATGGCAGCGGAATCATCAACATCAACCCTGCCCACATCGCCGGCCAGGTCGCTTTTCTCAATTCCAATCAGACCTTCACGGCGCAAAATATTTTCATGCAGCCAATCGGGCTTGGCAACTTCAGCCCGTCCCCATACGAACAGATTGACGCCCTGGCTGCCCAATCAAATGTGCGGATGGTCTCTACTAATACCTTCAATGGCGCGGTCCTGGAATTGATGAACTTGTCCTCCTATCCGGGTGAATATCTTGGCGCGATCAATTTTAACAACACGAACAACGCGTATCCGGGCCAGATCGGCTACATGGCTCCCAATCCATCGGACGAATTTTACGACTATTTGGAATTCCGCGTGGGTGGAAGCGTCGGGCTGACCATTCAGGCGGACCCGCGCGGAGCGGAGGGGGCCAGTATCGTTGGCGGTTTTCCGGGCAACAATATTTCAACGAATTCCGGTGGCGATGTGATTGCCGGCGGCGGGTATCCTGGCATTCCCAATCTTATTTATTCCAATTCGTACGGCGTATTCATTGGCGCGGGGTCGGGAAATCAAGCCGGGCCGACTGTAAATGATTCGGTGATCGCCGGCGGCTATGGCAATACGCTCCTGTCTTACGATACGGTCATTGACGGCGGGGTTTACAATCTTATTTCGACCAACGCCCAATATGCCCTTATCGGGGGCGGCACGTTGAATACGAATGCGGGTTACTCCTCAACTATCGGCGGTGGATATCAAAACTTGATTGGACCCGGTGCCAACTTTTCCTCCGTTAGCGGAGGCAACGCCAATACCATTCAATCCAATTCCACGGAATCGGTCATTGGAGGAGGCATAGGCAATATTATCCATAATTCGGCTTCGTTTTCGATGATTGGCATGGGTTTCTATAGTACGATCAATCCAACCAACTTTGGTGATTTCATTGGCGGTGGCCAGAACAACTTCATTGACAGTTACAACACCGTGGCCACGATTGACGGCGGCCTCCTAAACCGGATTGAGGGCAATATATTTTGGTACACGAACGGACTTTATGCCATTGCCTCAACCATTGCGGGTGGCGTCCAAAATGTGATTGATACCAACAATCAGTTCGACGCGATTGGGGGAGGTTGGGATAATGTTATTCAATCGAATGTGACTGAATCGGTCATAGGCGGCGGAGTGAATAATACGGTCCAGGGCAACGCCTACCAGGCCTTTATCGGCGGTGGCTACCATAATCAGGTTGGCGGCGCATTCCCAACGGTACCGGGAGGATATAACAACTTCGCCACCGGCCAAGGCAGTTTCGCCGCGGGCACACAGGCCCAGGCCACCAACAACGGCGCGTTCGTGCTGGCGGACAACGAATTCATTAACTTTTCTTCCACCGCCAACAACCAGTTGAGCGCGCGGTTCACGGGCGGTATCGTCTTAGTCACCGGCGGCGCTGGCATGACGCTCGACGGCCAGCCAATCTTTTCGGGCAGCAATGGGTCCGGCTTAACGAGTGTCAATGCCGCGACTCTTAACGGCTTGAATTCTACGGCCTTCGCCCCGGCCAGTGGTTCGGCCAATTACATTCAAAATCAAAGTTCCCCTCCCCAGGCGGCATCGTTCAACATCAATGGCAACGCCTCAATTGGCGGCACGGTCGCGGCTAATGCTCTTATTGTCACCAATAATGTGGTAGTCGGTGGCACAGTTTCCGCAAATTCTCTGACCATCACCAACCAATTCAGGGTGGCTGGTGCGAGCATCAATACCCCCACGGCGGCGTTCATCCAGTTGTCGGCGTCAACAAATGACAGCGGGAACCTGACGGTTATTTACAATCCGGCTTGTGACAACGATCCCAACGCGCTTCTCATCGTCACACCCAACTTTACTGTCGGCAATAATGCCGGGGGTCCAGGTTATAATAATCATCCGATCGGGGTTTATTACAACGGAGCACATTGGGGCATTTTTAACGAGGATGCATCAAATATGGTGGCGAACACAGCCTTTAACGTCCTCGTAATTAAACATTGATTTATTCAAAAAATTATATGATAATCGAAGCCATGAAAAAGGTCGCTCTCTTCTCCGCCTTAATTTTCGCCTGCAGCTTCAGTGCCCTGGCGCAGAGCTATTCCATTGACTGGTACAAGATTTCCGGCGGCGGCGGCACCAGCACCAGCGCGACGTATCAGGTCACCGGCACGATCGGCCAACCGGATGCCGGCGGCGCCATGAGCGGCGGCAATTATTCCCTGACCGGAGGATTTTGGAGTTTGATCTCGGTGGTGCAGAGCGCAGGCGCGCCACCCCTGTACATCAGCCATTCTGGCAACACCGTCACGATTTATTGGCAGCAAACGGCAGGTTGGAGCCTGCAACAAAGCAGCAGCCTATCCTCCCCCACGTGGTTGCCCAGCAGTTCTCCCACGCTCAATAACGGCACGAACTCCCTCACTATCAGCTCGCCGACCGGGAATCTGTTCTTCCAGTTGAGCAACCAGTAAAATGGTGGGGCGAGAATCCGAGCAATTTACATCCGTAAGTACTGGCTCTGGCGCATTCGCGTTGCCTGCTTTCTCTTTACTGCTTTGGCGGAAGGAAGCTGCCCGCGCGAAAGTTTGGCGCGGTAGAGCGGCCAGAGGGCTTTTATTTTTTTAGAATTCTTCCCGTGGCCGACGTGCCAGAGTCACCTAGCTACACACACTTTTTTGCGGTTGCGAGAGCGAAAATGGTGGCAAGAAATTCACAAGAATAATCTTGGCAATTTTGGCCAAAGGGCGAGAATCGGAATGTCAGATTAAAAATTCAGATTCAGAATTTGCCAGCTTCGGCTTCTGTTCCGGCCGGGGTTAGCAATCGGAATAAACATGAAAACAATCAGAAGTATTCTATTGGGCGGGGCCACGCTGGCCGCAACACTGTGTTTTGTTCGCGCTCAAAAATCTGGCTATCTGCGCATGGCAATCTTTTCAGGTAGCAAACGGGTTTGTTCCAGCCTTTCAAGCCGTTGGCGATCCTTTTGTAACTAAATGAAATAGAAAGCATCTATGAAAACTATAATAACTAAAATCACAATTTCTGCGCTCCTTTTGCTTGTAGCAGAATTTACTGCTCATCCTCAAGGTTTCATCAATATGGATTTTGAAGACGCTGTTATTACACTTGATACATCGAGTCCATACTACCCATACGCTGCCTATGCCAGTGATGCTATTCCGGGATGGACACAAACTGGCTCATTTCTTGGGACAAATGATATTACATATGATACCATTTCTACTGGTTCTACAGACATATCCATTCTTGACGCAAATGGATTCCGTACTCCGCTTGATGGAAATTTTAGTATTTTATTATTCGGAGGAGAGACTGCACCAGCCGCTTCAATAAGTCAAACTGCCATAGTGCCTGCATCGACAGAATCCGTTCTTTTTGAAGCGCAAGGTGGACCGGGAACACTTTTAGTCTCTTTGGGTGGGCAAAACATATCATACTCTGCTATTTCCACAGGATCAAATTACACATTGTATGGCGGAAATATTCCTCTGGCTTTTGCGGGTCAAACTGAACAGTTAATATTTTCAGTTTTGGAAGGGGGAGGCCTTTCCGAAATAGACGACATCCAATTTTCACCTTCAACGGTTCCAGAACCCGGTGCATTATGTTTGTCCGGGTTGGCTGGCGTGTGCTTCGCCTGGCGTTGCCGACGGAAATCCCGTTGAAACCGGAGCATGAAAATTGGGATTAAAATCTTCCTTGCGCTGCTTTTGCTTGCGGCAGAATTAACAGCTCTTTCTCAAGGTTTCGTCAATCTTGATTTTGAAGATGCACAAATCATACCCACAGTTGGGAGTCCATATTATCCGTATGGGATCGCAACCACTAATGCCCTTCCCGGCTGGACAGTTTACATCGGACCAAACCAGCAGTCGCAAATTACTTACAACGACCCCGCCCTTGGCTCTACATGGGTCAGTCTCGATGCAACTAATGGGTTTCAAATTGATGGAAATTACGATGTTTTTTTACAAGGCGGACTTAATGATTCTGGTGACTCATCTGCCTCCATAAGCCAGACTGGTCTGGTCCCCGTCGGCACTGAATCACTTCAGTTTAAAGCACAATCAGGACTACCGCTGGGGAGTCTCGTCGTCTCTTTAGGAGGACAAAATATTTCCTTCTTCGCTCTTTCGATAGGATCAAATTACACATTATATGGCGGTGATATTCCATCAATTTTCGGAGGACAATCCGAACAACTTACGATTTCAGCCTTGGAAGGATATAGCACCGCTGCTGGCTGGGCTTTGGATGACATTCAATTTTCCCCATCGTCTGTTCCTGAACCTGGCGCATTATGTTTGTCCGTTTTGGGTGCTTTACTTTTCGCATGGCGTTGCTGGTGGAAATCCCGTTAATACAGAGCGTGATTATTTAAGCATCACTTAGCCGACTGGCAATCTGTTCTTTCAGTTGAGCAACCAGTAAGATGGCAGGAGACGACGTGAGGAGTCTCTAATTGATATTTGAGACTCGTCTCTACGGAAAAGGGGGAGAGATGCAGGCCGTCCTGCCGTCCCTGCGGGACTCCGTCTGGTTTGAATCGCAGACCCACCGATGAATCGGTGGGCTATGCTCTTTCGCCCTGCCGGGCTTTTTCCATTTTTGCGGCGTTTTCTACAAACAGGGCGGAACAAATTTATTCAGAGACTCGTCTCCTACTATGAATTATGTTGCCGCGCCCAGTTGCAGACGCTTGTCCGATTCCAAAAGGGCGTTGAGGTTCGGCCAATTCGCTTCATTCATGTCGTTGAAGGCGTTCAGGTAAACCGCCACCGCTTCATGCGGATACTTTGCCAGCAAGGCTTCCACCGCCGTCTTCAATTTCACATCGTCCATCGTTTTGGGCAGGTCGTCCACGACGCCTTTTTCATTTTTGATTTCCAGCGCATTCAGGAAATCCACCAGCATGGATTCGTATTTTTTCACCAGCCACGCGCGGAGCAGGCCGCCGGCGACGGCGTCCATCCCCGGTTTGGCGAGGACCTGGGCCATGGAGGCATGCCGCTGGGGGCGCGGCTGGCGCTCCAGGAAAACGGGGCGGACATGCAACGCCTTGGCGACGCCGGCCATCATCGCCTTGTAAGACGGCTTGTCCGACTCATGGGTGAATTCGATGATTTCATTGGCCAGCGCCGGCGACATGAAACCGAAAAGTTCGTGGGATTTGAGCATGTTTAGATTGTGATGACCGAAATCTTATTTTTTTTGGCCAGTGCTTCGCAAGCTTCGCGTTCGAGCAACAGCGTTTTTCCGGATTCAATTGCTAAAACTGAAATTTTTGCCGTGGCGCAGGTTTCCAGCGTTTGCGCGCCGAGGCAGGGGATGTCAAAGCGCAAATCATGCTTTTCCCTGGCCACTTTCACCGCCACCGCGCCGCCGTCCCTGCCGGACAGTTCACCGGCGCGCGCGAGGCATTTGTCGGTGCCCTCAAAACCTTCCACGGCCAGCACCGTGCCGCCTTTTACGACCACCGTCTGGCCGATTTCCAACTGGGAGATTTCCTTGGCGATGCGCCGGCCAAATTCCACGTCATCCTTCTGCTCGTCGGACAAGGCCGGGCCCAGCCGGAAATCCTTTCCCGGCATCAGCGGCGCCAGCCAGGGAGTGGCGTCCACCAGTTCCACTCCGTCTTTTTTCAATTCATCGGCGATGGCGCCGAAGATGGTATGGGCATTTTTTTCCTTAAGCCGGAAGAGGACCCCCATTGCCCTCAAATCGGGTCGTAAATCGTAAAGATTTTTTGGGGCGATCTGCCCCACCATGACGCATCGTGAGATGCCACGGTCCGTGAACGCCGAAATCATCCGGGACAACTGTCCGACTTTGAGCCACACGATTTCGTCCACGAGCCTAGCCAAATCAGGCAGCGTTTCATTATCAAACGCGACCGCGACCAGATTTTTCACGCCCGCAGCGCGTGCTTGTCTGGCGAATTCCAACGGCAATGTGCGATTGCCGGCGATGATGCCCAAAGAGTCCGACGCAGTATTCATCGAATGATTCCAAAGAATATCGGAACCCGCCCAAGATACCAGCTTGTTGTGTCCCGCTTTGGAACAGACTGTCCAGCAGTATGCCTAATGCGAGGCGAGGTTTTGGATTCTGCACGATAGCTCTCTCATATTTGTTAAGAAAAACTGATGGTTCAACGGTACAAAATCTTGGCCTGCAAGCTGCTATTGAATTGTTGATGTCGTCATCATTTGAATCGATCTACAAGAAACTGGCTTCGTCGCTTGAACAAGGCGCCGCAGGTCAACCGTACGAAACGAGGAGTGATCCAGCCCGCCAAATATCCCCGGTGGTGGCCCATGAATTGAACAATATCATCACGATAATCATGGGATATGGGGAGCGGCTATTGCTCAAAAACGCAGGCAACGCGGAACAGGAAGCGCATCTCAAGCTCATCGTGGAGGCCTCCCGGCGCGCCGCGACGATTGTGCGTGACGCCACACTGATCAAAGGCGCCAACCCGGTGATGAATGGGGCCAACGGCATGCCCAAAACTCCCCAGCCAGCCACTTCTTGACGAACGGCGCATCCCGTCCGGATCGTTTTGGTTCAAGTTTTTTTGTCGGAATTGACTTTTTTCTTCCACGCGCTTTCCTTGGGCGCATCCACGCACTGGCGCGCTGAGACTGTCTCAAATGTGGCGGTGGGCATCCTTGCCTGCCGTAGAGGGCGGCATCTTGCCACCCGGAAAGAATGCCCGCAATGTGAACGGCTCAATGATAACGGTGATTTTTCCTATTACGGCGCTGTGCCGCCGGGCTGGAAGCCACGGCTCTACGTCAGCCAAGATGGCCGACGCTACAGTTTTGGGACAGTCTCCGCTGCGCCGTCCGCGCCGCGTTCAGCGGCGCAACATGAGGCGTGATTCGCGTGGTTCGCGCAGTTCGTTCCGCCCGCTTTACGGGCGGGGACATCGCAGCGCGATGTCCCTACCGGGAACAGTGCGTGGCTAAGAAAAGTCGGCACGAAAAGGAGCGCGGCGCGGAGGGCGCAGCGCAACGTGAGGTGCGATACGCGCGACTCGCATCATTCGTTCCGCCCGCTTTACGGGCGGGGACATCGCAGCGCGATGTCCCTACCATTTTTAAGAACAGCGCGGGCTGCTCTTCGAAGCTGGCGATTGGCTTTGACGCTGTCCAGTTTATCGCTTAGCGTATATGTTCTAATTTTTCGCAAATTATCATGACCGGATTGATTAAGATGATTTTCGGGTCGAAGAACGACCGCGAAGTGAAGAGGTTCTGGCCGCTCGTTGGCAAAATCAACGAGAAGGAAGCGGCGCTGCACGGTATTTCCGATGAACAATTACGGTCCAAAACCGCCGCCTGGAAGGATGAGTTCTCAAAGATCACCGACGGCACTGAATTGGCCCGGCGGCTGGATGATATTTTGCCGGAAGCCTTTGCGGTAGTGAAGAACGCCTGTCGGCGGATGTGCGGGCAGGAGATCACCGTGCGGGGCCAGCCCGTCAAATGGGAAATGATCCCCTTCGACGTGCAGCTCATCGGCGGCATAGGATTGCACAAGGGCCGGATTGCGGAAATGGCCACCGGCGAAGGCAAGACGCTGGTCGCCACCCTGCCGGTTTATCTGAATGCCTTGAGCGGCCGGGGCGTCCACGTGGTGACGGTGAACGATTATCTGGCGGCGCGCGATTCGGAATGGATGGGGGCGATCTATAAATTTCTCGGTTTGACGGTGGGCTGCATCCTCCATGACCAGACGCCGACGGTCCGGCGCGAGCAGTACAATTGCGACATCGCCTACGGCACCAACGCGGAATTCGGATTTGATTATCTGCGCGACAACGGGATGGCCACGCGGCAGGAGATGCAAGTCCAACGCGGACACTATTTTGCCATTGTGGACGAGGTGGATTCGATTCTCATCGATGAAGCGCGCACGCCGTTGATCATATCCGGTCCCTCGATGCACACGTACGACGAGCAATATGCGCAATGGAAACCGCTGGTGGAGGGCCTGATCCGCGCCCAGCAGCAATTGTGCGGGCGCTTTTTGAAGGAAGCCGAGGATTTGATAAAACAATTAAATCCCACGGACGGCTCGAACGTGACCAACGCGGCCGATTTGGAACATCAACTGGGATTGCTCCTCTTTCGGGTGAAGACCGGCCAGCCAAAATCCGAGGCGCTGCTGAAGCTGCTGGAGAATCCCGAGTACGCGCAATTGATGAACCATGCGGAGTTGGAATTGCACCGGGACCAGAAAAAAATCGATTTGTACCGGGAGAAAGAGGAATTGCTTTTTGCCATCGATGAAAAAAGCCAGGAAGCGGACATGACGGAGAAGGGGCGCAATTACGTCAGCCCGAAAGACCCTGACGCATTTGTGCTGCCGGATTTAACGACGGCCCTGCACGAGATAGAGACGGGGGCGGAAACGGATGCGCGCAAGCGGCTGGAATTAAAAGCGAGGGTGCAGCAGGATTTCGAAACGAAGGCCCAGAAAATCCACGCCATATCCCAATTGCTCAAGGCCTATTCGCTCTATCAGCTCGATGTGGAGTACGTCGTGCAGGAGAACAAGGTCATCATCGTGGACCAGCACACGGGGCGTTTGATGCCCGGCCGCCGATGGAGCGATGGCTTGCACCAGGCCGTGGAAGCCAAGGAAGGCGTGGCGATTGAGCGGGAAACCCAGACGCTGGCGACCATCACCATCCAGAATTATTTCCGGCTTTACACGAAGCTCGCGGGCATGACGGGCACCGCGGAGACCGAAGCCACGGAATTTCTGGACATCTACAAGCTTGGGGTGATGACGGTTCCCACGAACAAGCCGAATATCCGCCAGGACGCGCACGATTCCATTTACAAGACCAAACGGGAAAAATTCAACGCGGTCGCCAAGGAGATCAAGGACCTGCACGGCAAGGGCCGGCCGATCCTGGTGGGCACGGTTTCCGTGGAGGCCAGCGAAATGCTTTCGCGGATGCTGAAACGCGAGGGATTGATCCATTCGGTCTTGAACGCGAAATATCACCAGCAGGAAGCCGAAATCATCGCGCGGGCGGGGCAGCGCGGCGCCGTGACGATTGCGACGAACATGGCCGGACGCGGCACCGACATCAAGCTGGGGCCTGGCGTGGCGGAAGTTGGGGGCTTGCACGTGCTGGGCACGGAACGGCATGAATCCCGCCGGATTGACCGCCAGTTGCGCGGACGTTGTTCGCGCCAGGGCGACCCGGGTTCATCGCACTTTTTTGTTTCGCTCGAAGACGATCTGATGCGGTTGTTCGGCGCCATGGACCGCATCGCCAATTGGATGGACAAATTGGGTTTTCAGGAAGGCGATGAATTGACGCATCCCTGGCTGAATCGTTCCATCCAGAGCGCGCAGAAAAAGGTCGAGCAGCATAATTTCCAGATCCGCAAACGGACGCTGGAATACGACGACGTGATGAACAAACAGCGCGAAGTGGTGTACGGTTTCCGGAACGAGATCATCCGGGGCGAAAACGTGCGGGACCGGCTGATGGACATCATGGAAGAAGTGGTCATGGAAAAAGTGGCGGAGTTCACCAACACTGAGCTGGAACATCACGATTGGAAGATCCGCCAGCTCGCCGACTGGGTGAACCTGAATTTTCCCATCGGCTTGCCCGAGGCGGAGATCGTCAAGGCCGCTGAATCGGGCAAGGACACGCCGGTGGCGGGATCGCTCTTCGATGGACTTTCGCCGGCGCAGTTTGCCGTCTGCAATTACATCTCCGAAAAAGTCCGCAACGCGTACGACCTCAAGATCAGCTTTGAAAATCCGGAGGCATTGAATGAAGTCGAGCGGTTCACCATCTTGAGCGCCATTGACCGCCTGTGGCAGGACCATCTGTATGAGATGGACAGCCTGCGTTATAGCATCGGGCTGCGCGGATATGGCCAGCGCGACCCGCTGGTGGAATACAAGGCTGAGGCCTTCAAGATGTTCGACGAATTGATGGTGGGCATCAAGACGCAGATCTGCCGGAACATATTCACCAGCGCGTCCTCACTGGCGGCGATGCAAAATTTTTGGCGCAATTTGCCGCAGCAGCAAACGACGCATCAGAACCCCAGCGCCTTTGGCGGCACGACCACGACCGCGACGAGCGGGGGAGGCGCGCCTTCCTCGAAAAGCGACGTGGTGAGTGAAGCGGCGGCGGCCCAGGAAAAGGCCAAGCCCGTCCGCACCGGCCCCAAAGTCGGCCGCAACGATCCGTGCCCGTGCGGCAGCGGCAAGAAATACAAGCAGTGCTGCGGGAAATGAATTCAGTTAAAGACCTCCTCACCCCGGCCCTCTCCTCTGAGGAGAGGGGGAAACGCTCGGCGCTTTAGTTTGAAGTGCGGTTAGCTGGATACCTCAGAGAGCCGTTCGCACAGTGAGAGTTGACCTCTCGCTGTTCCTTCTCCCCGGGGGAGGGTTCAGAGATGAGGGGGGCTAAAAACTCAATATTCTCCCGAATTAGTTCTTGCGCGTTTTTTTTATTGCTTTATATTGCAAATGATTTGCAATTAATAAAATGACACCGTCTTTATTGCTCGCCATCTACTGTGGGCTGGTGCTGCTGGCTTCGCTGGCCGGCGGCTGGTTCCTGCTCGCCATCCATCTCACCCATACCCGGCTTCAGATCGCGATTAGTTTTGTGGCGGGACTCATGCTCGGCATTGCGTTGCTTCACTTTTTGCCGGATGCCAATGATGATCTGCATTCGGTGGACAAGACTGCGGAATGGCTGCTGGGCGGTTTCCTCATGATGTTCTTTGTGCAGCGCTTCTTCCATTTCCACCACCATGATTTGCCGGAGGGAGACCCGGAAGATTGTTGCGGCCCTGATCAGCCACACGATCACGGCCATGCTCAGGACAACATCCGTGCCGATTTCCATGCCCATGAAGGGCACGCCCATACCCTCGCGGATAAATCCGCCAAACAACTTTCCTGGGTCGGCACGACGCTCGGATTGAGCCTGCATTCATTGTTGGACGGCCTGGCTCTTGCCGTGGCTGTTCAATCCGGGGTGCAGGGCAATGCTAAGGTTGCCGGCTTGGGCGTGGCATTGGTGGTGATTCTGCACAAGCCATTCGATGCCATGGCCGTCTCCACTTTGACTGCGGCGAGCGGCAAATCTCGTAAATTCCGGCATATCTTGAATGCCCTGTTTGCCTTTGCCAGTCCCATTGGCGCTGTGCTGTTTTATATTGGCGCGGGTTATCTCGCCGGCGGCAACGTGCCGGTGCTGGGCTGTGCTCTGGCGTTTTGTGCCGGCTCCTTCCTCTGTATTTCCAGCAGTGATCTGTTGCCGGAACTCCAATTCCATTCGCACGACCGGTTCAAGTTATCGATTGCGCTGCTTGCAGGCCTGGCAGTGGCTATCATCATCAAACACTTCGAAAACGGTTGAGACCTTCCCCCCTTCAATTTAATCGCCGCGCGCGCGGATACCTCTATCGCGCGACGGGAGGATTGGCCCTGGCGGTTTGGCTGCTGATCGGCACGGCGGAAATCTGCCCGCCCTTTCATGCGTGGCTGCACGGCGGTTCCATTCCGGATGATGACGATTGCGCGGTCGTGGCCATTGCGCTCGGCCACGTGGACACGGGGACCTGCGACGTTCCCCCGGTCCAGCCGGTTCATTGGATTGAGATCGTGCCGCGCGTGGAAATTTGCCCTCTGGTCATCATCGATAAAGATCTTCCTCTCGAGCGCGGGCCGCCAGCTCCGCGCGCGGTTTCTTGATTCGGTCGGTTCAGGCGAATTGCTGCGCCTGAAATTGTTCCTTTGGTTGAGATTCCCGCGCCGCCTTCGGTGTGCGCAAACGCTCCTTTTTAAAAAAGTTGCGGGGATAGAAATTTATCTTTTTGAAACTATGAAACATTTTAGAACTAAAAGAAAAAAATGCAGATTGGATCGCAGATTATATTGGCCGGTCATTTCGTTCGTCGCATTGTCTTGCGGCGGCACGGCGCTGGCGCAAACCAACGCCATGATGGGCATGGATATGGGGACCAATTCCGTTGCCGAGACTTCGACGAATGTTGCCAACCTGGGCAACATCACCGTCGTTGGGAAATTGAACCAGGCGCGCAGCCAAATCCTGCCGGATTTGGGCGCCACGGCCTACACACACACCGCGGAGCAGATAGAGCTGCAATCGCAGGGCGGAAACGCGCCCATGAACCAGGTCATTCTTCGCTCGCCGGGCGTGGCGCAAGATTCGGCGGCCAACGGCGATTTGCACGTGCGCGGCGAGCACGCGAACTTGCAATATCGCATCAACGGCGTGCTGTTGCCCGAAGGCATCACGGGCTTCGGCCTGGAATTGGACCCGCGCTTTGTGGATTCCCTGCAGCTCATCACCGGCTCATTGCCGGCGCAATATGGTTTTCGGACGGCGGGCATCATTGACATTCAGACCAAGAGCGGGTTTGAAAACGGCGGCCAGGTGGAAATGTATGGCGGCAGTTATGACACCGTGCGCCCGAGTTTTGAATACGGCGGCTCGAAGGGGAAATGGAATTTTTATGCGGATGGCAGTTATGACCATAACGACCTCGGCATCGAAAACCCCACGCCCAGCAAGAACGCCATTCACGACACGACTGCCCAATACAAGTCGTTTCTGTACGGGTCTTACATCATTGATGACACGAGCCGTGTCACCATGATGGGCAGTTTGTCTTACAGCGATTATCAAGTTCCCGACACAGCGGGGTTGCAAAACGATCCTGCGAATTATTCCGCCCCCGGCGGCGACCCGTGGGAATCCGGCTCATTTGACTCGTCCACACTGAACGAAAATCAAAACGAACAAAATTACTACGGCGTGGTGGCGTACCAAAAGTCGGCGGGTAATTTGAATTATCAGGCATCTATTTTGGGCCGGAACAGCAACGTGCATTTCACGCCCGATTCGGTTGGCGACCTGTTCTTCAACGGCGTGGCCAGCGATGTGGACCGCGATCTTTATTCCGGCGGATTGCAATTAGACGCCAGTTATGATCTTGGCGAGAAACATACCCTCCGTGGCGGCGTAATGGGATTGGAGGAATATCTGTCCTCCGACTCCACCACCACCGCCATCCTGATGGATAGCACCGACCCGAGCACCTTCAATCCGCAACCCGGCTCGCCGACTACGACCATCATGCAAAACGGCGTGTCGCACGCACTGTTTGCCGGGGTGTATTTGCAAGATGAATGGAAAATCCTGCCCGAACTCACCGTCAATTATGGCGCGCGATTTGACGAATATTATTCCTCCTTCGACAAGGAGAACCAGCCCAGTCCGCGCGCTAACTTGATCTATCAGCCGACGGATTCGACGACGTTGCACGCGGGTTATGCGCGTTACTTTACCCCGCCGCCGTTGGAGAACGTGCCGTCGGGAAATGTGAACGCTTTTGACGGCACGGCCAATGAATCTCCCGCCGGCCCCAATGCGCCGGACAGTGTAGTGAAAGCCGAGCGCTCGAATTATTTCGACGCCGGTATTTCGCAAAAGGTCACGAAGCATCTCCAGTTGGGCCTGGATGGTTATTACAAAACCGCGACGCACCAGCTTGATGACGGATTGTTCGGGCAAACGCTGATCCTGTCGGCATTCAACTACGCCCGAGGCCGGGTTTATGGCGTGGAATTCACGGGATCTTACACCCAGGGCGGTTTTTCCAGTTATGCCAACCTGGCGTGGTCGCAGGCATTCGGCAAGAATTGGGATTCGGCCCAATTCCTTTTCCATCCCGACGACGCGACTTTTGTCCAAAATCATTATATTTATCTGGACCATGACCAGCGTGTCACCGGCTCGTTTGGCGTGGCCTATACCTGGACGGAAGGGCGCAGCATGGCTACCCGCGTTTACTCAGATGCCATCTACGGCAGCGGCCTGCGTGAGGACGGGACTGACAGCGCGGGAAATAACATCCCGAACGGCGCCAGCGTACCGGCCTATTATTCGGTCAACGTGGGCGCGGAACAGAGTTTCCCGCTGACTCGTGGCATCACCATGAAGGCGCGAATCGATGTCGTGAATTTGACCGATAACATCTATCAACTCCGCAGCGGCTCGGGCGTGGGGGTCAATGCCGCCCAATACGGCGAACGCCTCGGATTCTTTGGCTCGCTGGCTTTTGTGTTCTGACGCCGGGGAACTAAATTGGAGAGTCGCGCTTTTCCTCCGGCGCGGCTCTCCAACTCGAAAACATGAATAAACTTGATTCTTGCCGGTCGTAATCAGTCAATTATTGGCAGCATTTTGCCGATATGGACGCAAATCAAATAACATACAAATTGAAGAGCGACCTGGCGCGGTTCTCGCTGCCGTCTGGGCAGCGCGAGCCAAACCAAACGCTCGCGTGGGTCAATTCGATTTGCCTCCTTTTTCTTATCATCGGAATCGTCGGGGCGCGGCAGGGCATCATTTCCATCAAGGCGGTTCCCCCCATCCATCAAATCGTTCCCGTCGTCCTGGTACCGACCGTACTGCCGCCGCAGATGACCCTTGCAAAACCAGAACACCCGCAGGAAAACAACCAGCCGCGCGTGGTTGTCTCCATTCCCAGCGCGCCGAACATCCGGTTTTCCGTGCCGACCATCGGTACGCTCGTTGCGCCCGTCGCCCTTGCCTCCGCGCCGCCGCTGAACCCGATGGAAACGCAGGCGCAAATCGGTTCCGTCAACAACACCGGCACGGGCGGCGAGCGGCCTAAACCGCCATACCCGGATTTATTACAGGAACATGGTGAACAGGGGACAATCGTTTTGTTGTTGGGCGGAGATGCGGCCGGCAACGTGGTCTCAGTGGATATCAAAGAATCATCCGGATTTCCTGAACTCGATCGGGTAGCGGTCGGATACATCAAAAATCGCTGGCATCTGCCGGTAAATACTGGTGCGCGGCTTTTTCAAACCACCATCACTTATCAATTACAATTAAATTAAAATCTATGATCGCAAATATTATCTTCCAATTCTTCAGCCAGGGCGGCCCCGTCATGTGGCCGATCCTCATCTGCGCCCTCATTGCCGTCGCCGTCGTCGGCGAACGCGCCTTCTGGTGGTGGCGCGAGAGCCAGAAGCGCGACCCGCAAAAACTCGAGCAGATTTTCGCCGCGCTCGAAAATTCCGACGTGGCCACCGCCCAAAAAATCGCCGCCGATTCGGAAGATCCATTGATTCGCTGTATCCGTCATGGCCTCGATCACGTGGGCCATGCGCACGGTTCGTTGCTGGGCGCATTGCAGCTTTCCGCCGGGATTGAACTCAAGCAAGCCG
Organism: uncultured Verrucomicrobiae bacterium; assembly: GCA_963797825.1. Classification (GTDB taxonomy): domain Bacteria; phylum Verrucomicrobiota; class Verrucomicrobiia; order Limisphaerales; family UBA11358; genus UBA11358. The sequence goes on along the minus strand of CAWCRR010000035.1, from coordinate 142,441 downwards.
GGCGTTACCTCACCGTGATGGACACGCTCGTCACCCTGGCGCCCCTGCTGGGATTGCTCGGCACCGTCACCGGCCTGATGCGCGCGTTCCTCCATATCGGCAGCGCGGAACTCTCGGTGACGGGCGTCACCGGCGGCATCGGCGAGGCATTGATCGCCACCGCGTGCGGCCTGGCCATCGCCATTTTTTCATTGGTTCCTTTCAATTATTTCACCGCGCGGGTGGCGCAACTGCAATTCGACCTGGAAACGGCGGCGACAAATGTGGAGGTCCTCGTTGGTGGCGGGGCCAAACCCAGTGATACCGTCCATTTGCACAAACATACTCCGCCGGGACAGGCCACCAGCCACTAACGTGGAATGAAGATCCCTTCGCCCATTCCCAGGCGCCGCTCGCGGATTGTCATCATTCCGCTGATTGACATCATGTTTTTCCTGCTGGCGTCGTTCATGATGATCAGTTTGCAGATGAGCCGCACGGAGAACATCAGGGTCGAGCTGCCGTCCGCCTCGCAATCGCAGCAGGATTACAAACCGAACATGATCAATATCGCCGTGGACAAATCCGGCGCAGTCTGGCTGGAGAAAAAGGAGATAACTTTGGCAGACCTGGGCCTGGTCTTGAGTAATCGCTTCGCCGTGGATACCAACCTGCCGGTCTATATCAGCGGCGACCGCGACACACTGCATGGCGATATGGTGAAGGTCTATCAAACCGTCCGGGGCGCGGGAATCCAAAACGTCGCCTTCATGATGGGCAATAAGGCGCCATGAAAATCCGCACGCCCATCGCTGAAAAAAAGTCGCGGCTGGAAATCATCCCGCTGATTGACATCATGTTTTTTCTGCTGGCTTCGTTCATGATGATCGCCTTGCAGATGCAGATCGTGCGCACGCTCAAGGCCAATCTGCCGACGGCGACCCTGGCCACCTCGACAAAAAAGCCGGACATGGTGAATCTCGCGGTGAACAAAGACGGCCAGGTTTCTGTGGACGACAACCACATCACCTTTCCCGCGCTATTCGCGATGCTGACCAACCGTTACAGCCTGAACACCAATCTGCCGGTGTATATCACCGGCGCGAACGATGCCACGCATGGCTCGGTGATGTATGTGCTCAACCTTGTGCGAAGCGCCGGCATCCAAAACGTCGCCATCGCGGTCCACGCTTCTCCCGATTCCACCCAATGAAAAATTTCCAACAAAATCTCTTCATTATCCTGGCGCTCGCGCTTTGCGGTCTCTGCGTTTACCAATGGCACGCGCAAACCGTCCAGCGCACCTCGATTGAGACCCTCGACCGGATGGTTTTTGACCGCGATGCGTCGATCCAAAGCGATACCAACTCCATCGCCACCTTGAATTCCCAGATCGCCCAGATGGATACGCGGATTTCCGAAATCAAAGCTACCGCCGCCACGAACGAGCAACTGGTTGTTTCCCAAAAGGCGCGGATTGTGCTGCTGCAGTTTGATAACGAAAATCTCACCAATGAAGTGGCGCAATATCAGGCCGCCGTGAACACGATGATGGCTCAACTGAAAGCGGCCTACGCCGGGATTGAGAAACAAAACGAGGCGCTCACGAACCTGCTGGCCCAACGCGATGATTTGGCGCAAAAGTATAATGCCGAAGTGAAAGACCGGAACGACGTCGTGGCCAAATACAATGACCTCGTGAAACAACAGGGCAAAAGCCAATAATCAATGGTGACCCAGGGGAAGGGGCAACCTTCAAAACAATTAACCAGATGTGGGCGCTGAATTGTTTTTATCCAGGAAATATCGCAAATGATGGGAAAACTCGACAAAATTGAGTGGTTTGTGAACAACCTTTCGTAATTTGGCATAACGCGATGTGGTAAAATCGGGGGGTTGATTTAAACCGGTCATCAGGATAACGGGTACATCCGCGCGGATATCGCCCAACTTTTCCGCAAGTTCATTGCCTTGCAAATCCGGCATCGTATAGTCAGTCAGGATCAAGTCGTATTTGGTCGGCTCACGTTTGAAAGTTTCCAGGGCGTCCAGGCTGTCCGCCCGGGTGATCACGCGATACCCCATTTTTTTCAGCCATTGTTGCATCATGCTCAGGACGGCGATCTCATCATCGACGACCAAGATTCGTTCGCGTTTTCCCGGTAGCAATTGGTCCTCGCTATTAACATGGACTACCGGTGCCTGGGTGGATTGGGGCAGATAGATGCGAATGGCGGTTCCATGCCCTTCCTGGCTTTCGACCGAAATATGCCCGCCACTGCCGGCAATCGTCTTGTGCACCAGGGTGAGTCCCAATCCCGTTCCCTGGCCGACTGGCTTGGTGGTAAAGAGAGGATCAAAGATTTTTTCCATAATCGCGCGACTCATCCCATGTCCAGTATCACGCACCGTTAAACAAACATATGTTCCTGCTGGAAGCGAACCCACCGTCTGCCCCGTGTTCAATTCAAGAGTCCGGAGTTCGAATTCCAGCTTCCCGCCTTTGGGTCGCATGGCATAGGCGGCATTGGTGCTGAGGTTCATGATGACCTGGTGCATTTCGGTGAGATCGGCGACGATCACGTCCTCGTCAGTTTCTATCGAAAGTTGAATCTGGATGTACGAGGGCAGGGAAGCGTTTAGAAGCTTTACACAATCTTTGAGGATGACGCCAAGCTTGACGGGCCGCTGTATCGTCTCTGATCGGCGGCTAACGGCGAGGATCCGTTTAATGAGATCCTCGGCCCGATGGGAGGATTTGAGCGCCATCTGGAGATTATCGCGGTCGTTGCCGTTGATCTGCGGGTTGTTGAGGGTGAGGTCAAGATAGCCCATGATCACGCAGAGCATATTGTTGAAATCATGGGCGATGCCCCCGGCTAATGTCCCGACCGCTTCCATTTTCTGCGCCTGGATCATTTGCTTTTCCATTGAGAGGCGCGCCGCTTCTGCTTCCTTGCGCAACGTGATGTCGTCGATGAATCCTTCGTAGTGCCGGACGTTACCGAAGGCATCGCGCACCACTCGCGCGGTTTCAGAAATCCAGATCAACGCGCCATCACGCCGCCGCACTTGATATTCCAATCCCCGGACAAAGCCGTTCTGCTCCACTTCGCTTTTGAAACGCTCGCGGAATGAAGGGTCCACATAAATCTGGTTCTGGATGTCCGACACGCTGTTCAACAAATCGTCCGGGCGGTCATAGCCATACATCCGGGCCAAAGCAGAATTGACGGTGATATAACGGCCATCCGGCGTGCTCTGGTAAATGCCCTCGACGGCATTCTCAAAGAGCCCGCGATATTTGGCTTCAGCATCCTTGATTTTGTTTATTATTTCCGTGTGCATCGCAAGAATTGGTTTCCTCATTACTGTCCCAACCTTCAACCAAATAATAACCGATTTTTATCCAAGTTCAACGCTCATCGAGACAATCGCGGATGCGTTGGAGCAATTTTTTTGAGTTGAAAGGCTTTTCCGGAAAATTCGGATTGTTCCGCCATGGGGAATTTTCTCCAAGCCAGGAGTCATTGTAACCGCTGCAATAAATCCGTCTCAGCAAGATGGCGGGAGAGAAATTTGAATGAGAGATGATGTTGCCTAAGCCCACCGGCCCCGCCCCCGACCGGGGCCATCCGCTTTCGCGGTTGACATCGCCGTTCCGGCGTGGCTCAGTGTTTGAGCGTTAGGCTACAAAACACGAAATCACCTAAAATGAAACCTAAAGAACTGGCGAATGTCTTAATCAAGATTCTTGGACTCTCGTTATGCGCCGAAAGCGTAGCTCCAATTATTAACGAAATACTCGCTGTGTATGCAAATAGAGGCAATGGAAATGTATTGTGGTGGTCTGCCTTTGCGTATGGTTTGCCCAAAGCGATTATCGGAATTATTTTTATCGTCAAGAGTCGAGCCATTGTGCGCGTTTTATTCAGAGACGAAGATGAGTAGTTTGTCGCCGCCTAACCCCGCGCCAGCCTTCGGCCCCGGCCAGTCCCTGACCGACAGAAAGACTTCAGGCCGGAGACCCTCTGCACTTGGCGCTTGCGGGCGGGCGGGGCGGGGGGCAAGTTCTTTGGCATTCGGCATATTTTACGTGTTGTGACATTTCAAGACCCACAACTTCGGCAGCATTACGAGCGAGCCGTCTCGTTGGTGAAGGGCTGCCCGCCTGACCAGCTTCCCATCTGTGCATTGCTCGATGCTTGGCATTGGTTTCATCTCATCGAGGGCGACGAGTCATCGCGTGTCACAGAAGCCATTGAGCATCTTCTTTCGCCAGAGTTGCGGCCCGCGTTGCGGGGATGGTATCAGCGTCACGGAGCAGGTATGAATCCAGCAGCCATAGAGTTTCGAGACCGTCTCAGCAAGATGGCGGGAGAGAAATTTGAATGAGAGATGATGTTGCCTAAGCCCACCGGCCCCGCCCTCGATCGGGGCCATCCGCTTTCGCGGCTGACATCGCCGTTCGGGCGTGGCTCAGTCTGGGGCGGTAGGCTGACTTCTTCGGCTGAAACATGCTCTACTTTCAACCGTGCCCCTTCCGCTTCGAGCCGTGGCAATTCGGATACCAATTGGTTCAAGCGTTCCTCGGCCGGTTTGTAAAACTGCCCGAATCCCTGCGACGTGATTTGGCCTTCGAGAAAAAGGCGGTGCGTTTGGTTCATATCATCCCGCACCTTTTGGATTTGCCGCTGTAACGATGCCAGCGCCTGTTCGTTTTCCACGAGGTTCTTTTGAGAGTTTTCCATGTGCAAAGCGACTTGTTGCGGCGAACCGTAAAACTGGTGCAATTCTTCGCGCATGGCCTGTTCAAATCTTCCACCGGCACTTTGCGGTTGCACGCGCGGCAATGAAACTTCCCGATATCGTATCGCCGATTTTAATTCTTGTTGCCAGGTGCCAATCGATTGGAACGAGACATATCAAAATCCAACCTTTTGTGCGAATAATGCTGGCGATCTTGGAATGAGAGGCGTGATAAATCTAAACCTTTCAGGGACAGCAATATTTCCGGACTGACCAACATAAACGTGCATTGGAATAAAAATGAGGTAACAGACCGGAAACATTCTCACTGTGGATTTTTTAGGAATGCATCGAAACCGATGCAAAAATGAGGTAATCCGATCAATAAAAGTCGAAAAATTAGTCCGTTATTCTTACTTTTATTCTTACTTTGATGTTTTTGAATTTTGAATGAACTACTAAACCATTGATTCTATTGATTATTATTGAAGTGGAGCGGGTGAAGGGAATCGAACCCTCATCTCAGGCTTGGGAAGCCCGCATTCTACCACTGAACCACACCCGCGTCCGTCACGCGCCCAACGGCGCGCACGGCGATTACTTTCAAATTTCAGCCCTCCGCTGTCAAGCACAACTCGCGGCCCTGTCGGAACTTAATGAGAATGTCCCTATTTGAACTTAATGGAAATGTCCCTATTGGGAGAGGATGGCGGCAGCCATCCTGTCCCGGACATGGAGACATTGACAATGAATCGGAAAGAACGGAATCGGATCACGATCATGGCGGGGATCAAAAGCAAAGCGCTGAGCCAGGTGGAGGCAGCGGGACTGATGGGGGTGGGCTATCGGCAAGCCAAGCGGATCTGGCGGCGGTATCAAGCGCAAGGGGATGCTGGTTTGGTGCATGGGCTGCGCGGCAAACCGGGGCTGCGGCGCAAGGCCCCCGCCGTGCGCACGCTAGTGCTGGCGCGTTACGCTGAGGAACGCTACGCGGATTTCGGACCCACGCTGCTGGCCGAGGAGTTGGCCAAGGAAGGGATCGTGGTGGATCACGACACGGTCCGGCGGTGGTTGCTGGCCGAGGGGAAGCTCACGGTGCGCCGACGCAAGCAAGTGCATCGGCAATGGCGGGAGCGCAAGCCCTGTTTCGGGGCGATGGTGCAACTGGACGGCTCGCATCACGACTGGTTTGAAGGACGGCGGGAGAAGTGTGTACTGATGGTGATGGTGGATGACGCGACCAACCGGATGCGGGCGCGTTTTTCCGAGGAAGAAACGACGCGGGCCAGCTACGATGTGTTGGAAAGCTGGGGACGCAAGCACCGTTTGCCTGGGAGCTTGTACGTGGATCGGGACAGCATCTACCGCTGCGAAGGGGCGGCCAGCGTAGCCGATCAACTGGCCGGCAAAGAACGGCAAACGCAGTTTGGCCGGGCGATGGCGACGTTGGGGGTGGAACTAATTTTGGCCAATAGTCCGCAGGCCAAAGGCCGGGTGGAACGGATGAACGGAGTGTTGCAAGACCGACTGGTCAAGGCATTGCGACTGGCCAAGATCAACGACCTGGAAAGTGCGAACCGGTTTCTGGAAGAAACCTATCTGGGAGAGTTCAACCAGCGGTTTGCGCGGAAGGCGGCCAGCCCGATGGACGCGCATCGAGGGCTGCCCCGGAACTTGAACGAAGTTTTGAGTTGGGAAGAAGAACGGGTGGTGCAACGGGATTGGACCGTGGGCTGTGAAGGAAAATGGTATCAACTGGACCAGCAACATGAGGCGTTGAGCCTGGTTGGACGCAAAGTGGTGGTGCGGACGCTGCGGGACGGGCGGGTGCAACTGGTCTATCGCGGGCAGAAACTCAAGTGGCGCCAACTGCCGCAACGGCCCGCGCATCTCAAGCCAGTCAAGCCCCTAACCGCCAGACCCGCGAATCAACCGCCAGGGGCAGGCCACCCGTGGCGGCGTCCGCTGTTGGCGGGCGGGCGGGCAGTGCGGTTTGGGTTGGGGGATTCCGGTCGGCCTCCGCTACGCTCCGGCCTCCCTCCATCCCCCAACCCAAACCGGGAAACAAACAAACAACATCAACCAACAAAAGGGGACATTTTCTCCTAAGTTATCAAGGGGACATTTCTATTAAGTTTTGACAGCACAACTCGCGGCCCAACTCACGGCTGGCTCAGGTGGGTGATCGCCTCGCGCAACTTTTGTTCGATCAAAACACGCCGCGCCGGCGCTTCTATCTTCCCCCCGTCGAGTTCGCGCACGTAGAAATTGTCAATCGCCGCGCCCCGCTCGGTGACGATCCGCGCCCCGGAAATATCCACGTCCAGCTCGGCATAGGTCTTCGAAATCGCGAACAGCAAACCCAACTGGTCCTCCGTCTCAATTTCGATCACCGTGCGCGTGTCGGAAATCTCGTTGTCGAAGCGGATTTGCGTGGGCATGCGCTCGCCGGCGTACGGCGAATAACGTGGTTGCGCCGCGATCTGTTTTTTGATCAAGGCCGCCAGATTCACATTTCCGGCGGTCAGCACCTTTTCCAGCAATCCGTCAAAAGTTTCATGCTGTTCGCGCGTGGCCAGGTTTCCCGTGCGGCCGTCCGTGACAAAAAATTCATCCAGCGCAATCCCATCGCTCCGCGTAAAGATCTGCGCGCCCAGGATGTTGAGGCCCGAGGCGCTCAACGACCCGGCAATCTTGCTGAACAGGCCCGCGCGGTCCCACGTGCAGATTTTCACCAGGGTATAGCCGCGGTCAGGCTCATCCAGCCACGCAATGATCGGTGAGAGCGCGTTGTCTTTCTCAAAAACCAACTGGTGCATGAAGCGATGCGCCAGTTCGAGATCTCCGAGAATCTCACCCGCCGGGTGGATCTCGAAATAACGCACCGGCAGATTCTCAAAATGCACGTTGATCTCCTCGTCGCTCAGGCGGTCCGAGGCCTGGCTGCGAACTTCTTTCCCCAGCGATTCGCGCAATTTCTCCGAGGCCCGGACGAATTCCGTGCCGCCGGTCAACCGGGGCAGCGCGCGCGAATACAACTGCCGCAGCAATGCATCTTTGAAGCCGTTCCATAATTTGTCGCTCGTCCCCTGGGAATCCGCGAAGGTCAGCAGAGTCAGCAGGTTCAAATGCTCCGGAGTCTCGATCTGCCGCGCAAAATTTTTGATGACCGTCGGGTCGTCCAGGTCGCGCCGCTGTGAAACCGTGGCCATGAGGAGATGGTTTTCGATCAGCAGCTTCAACGTATGCGTCGCGACGAGATCAAGCTGGAGGCGCTTGGCGGCCCGCATAGCCATCTCCGCGCTCACTTCCGCATGGTGCGCCTTCTTGTGGTGTTCGGCTTTTCCCACGTCGTGCAACAGCAGGGCCAGATACAGGAGTTCCGGGCGCTCCAGGCTCTGGAACAACGGGGCGTAGTTTTCGTACGGCGGCTCCTTGGCTTCCCAAATCTTGTCCAGTTGCTCGAGGCAGACGAGGGTGTGCTCGTCGGCGGCGTATTGATGATAAAATTCGTGCTGCACCAGGCACGTCAGTTTCCCGAATTCGGGGAGGTATTTGCCCAGCAGGTTCACTTCGTGCATGGCGCGCAAAACCCACGAGACTTCGCCCCGGCATTCGAGGATCGTCAGGAAGGTTTCCCGCACGTGTTCGTCATTCAGAAAATCACGGTCCACCAGCGAAATCTGGTTGCGGATCAACTGCGCCAAATCCGGATGCAACGTCAAGCGGCGTTGTTGCGCATGGAGAAAGACGCGCATGAGACGCCGGGGCGAATCGCGGAAGATGCGGTTGGATGCGGCATGGATCTCGCCATCGATGAATTTGAGTCCATCCAATGTTTCCGGCTCGCGTTCCCGGATGGGAATATACCGCCGGATCGAGAGCAGGCTTCTGGGCCGCGGTTTGGAGAGGGCCATGCGCTGCTCCAGCGTGCGCGTGATCAGAAAAATATTGCGCATGTGCGTGTACAGGTCGCGCATGAATCCTTCGATGCGTTTGCTGGGCGACCGCTCGGTATAGCCCAGATTGTGCGCGACGGCGGGCTGCAAGTTTTTACCCAGCACGTCCATCGGGCGGTTGACGTGGTAATGCAATTCAGTCCGCGCGCGCAGCAGGAAATCGTAGGCGGCGGCGAGTTGTTTGTTTTCGGAATCGGACACAAATTCCCGCTGTTGCAGTTCCTCGAGTGAGCGCGTCCGATACTTGAAGAACGCCATCCAAAGAAGATTCTGAAAATCACGCAGGCCGCCGCAGCCGTTCTTGATGTTCGGCTCCTGCATCGTCGGCGAATTGCCGTACTTCGTGCGCCGGGTTTCCTGGTCTTCCAGCCGCGCGGCAATGTATTTGTCCTCGAAACCGGAGACGCACCTGGCCACCAGCGTTTTTTGAAATTTCTTGAACAAGGCCTCGTCGCCGATGAGCAGCCGCGACTCAATCAGCGAGGTTTTGGATTGCATGTCGGAGTTGGCCACGCTCACGCAATCATCGATGCTGCGGACGGCATGGCCCACTTTCAGGCCCACGTCCCACAGCGGGTACAATACCCCGTCGATCAACTTGGACAGGTGGGGCAGGGGACGGTTGGCGGCAATCTGGCCGTCGTGCAAAAACATGAAGTCAATGTCGCTGAAGGGATTCAGCTCCGCGCGACCATAACCTCCGATTGCCACCAGCGAGAGCGCGGGGAATTCCGCTTGCGCTTGCGGGGACAAACTGTCACGCGCCACCTCCCATAGATGCCGCAAGAGGACGTCGAGGATGGTCGCGCGCGCCCGGCAGACCTTGCATCCGCCCGCGCCGGCGCGGTGCTGCATCTTCAAACGGTGTGTTTCGATCTTCAGAAAGGCCTTATACCCCTCGAGTTTGTCCGCCGCGCTGCTGTCCGGCGGCAAATTCAAACGGGCCTCGGCGGAGGCTGCTATTTTTTCGCTCAAATCCTGCACCGGCAAATAATCATTGTTCAACTTTCAACTTACAAGTTTTCACCGCTAAAAAATGAAATCTCAATTCACGTCAATGGTGCAGACAGGTAAGACTTTTTCGCCTATCCGGTGTTTGTTACACTCGTAGCGCATGTCAATTCAACCGGACCCGGATGCGGCCCTGATGCTGCGCGTCAAGCGCGGCGACCGCGCGGCGTTCACCGAATTGGTTGAGAAATACAAACAGCCGGTGATGAACTTCGTCTTCCGCACCCTGCGGGACGAGGCGGAATGCGAGGATTTGGCCCAAAACGTGTTCCTCCAGGTCTATAAATCCCGGGCGCGCTACCAGCGCACGGCGAAATTTTCCACCTGGCTTTTCACCATCGCGCGCAACCTCTGCCTCAACGAATTGCGCCGCCGCTCGCGGCATCCGGCCGATTCCCTCGAAGAAGCCCACGCGGACAATGAGGACCAGCCGCGCCAGCAGTTCGAGGACAAATCGCTGGCCGGCCCCCCGGAAAAATTGTTGCACGGCGAACTCGAGGGAAAGATCCAGGAAGCGCTCGCGGAATTGCCTGAGAACCAGCGCAGCGCCATTTTGCTGTGCCGCCAGGACGAACTGAGCTACGAGGAGATCGCGAAGATTCTGGATTGCTCGCTCTCCGCCACGAAGTCCCTCATCCATCGCGGACGCGAAACCCTCAAGGAAAAATTGAAGCCGTATCTGAAAACCGGCGATTGGGATTGATCTACGGGTTTACTTCCAGCCGCAAAAATTGATTTGTCGTGGCGGCGGTATTGGTCGAGACGGTCACAGTGACGTTCACATATTGGTTCGGGGGCGTCCCATTGGTCGGGGATTCAGAGACGCCCGAACCCGGCACGTTGGTGATCCAGCCGCTGGCGGCGGTAAACGTCAAAAGATTGCTCCAGTCATAAAGATCAAAGGACGATTGCACGATGTAAGTGAGGTCGCCGGCGGTGGTGTTGCGCAGGAAATGAAGCTGGAATTGCTGTCCGGCCAGATACCCCATGAAGGGATTCGTGTTGACCATCAGCGGATTGTACGCGTAGGCGTAGGCCAGCAGATTGACGATGCCGTCGTTTTCAGGATCAGCCGAGTTGCCGGCAATGGCCGGGTCATTCGCGTTGGCCCCAAAATAGTACATTTTCCAACTGCTGATCGCCGGTTTGATGATGGTCAGGACGGCGGTCGGTTGCAGGCCGAGCGCCGAGGCGATATTCGTGGGATTGCTTAACGCGAGATTGATCGTCGGATTCGGTTCAGCCAATCCATCAGACAGGATGGGGATGGTGAATGTTTTTGCAGCCGCATCGCCATTCGTCCAATTCAAAACTCCCGAGACGCTCGTATAACTGACCCCGTTCGTCGCCGTCCCGCCCGCGATCGTCGCATAAGAAACCTGCGCCGCGCCGTTGGTGCCGCCGATGCGATTTACCGTGATGGTCGCGTTGGTATTGTTTTCCTGGATGCTATACGCCGGGGAACTGAATGAAAATGTGCCCGCGAGCAGCCCGAAAACAGAAAATGAATTGGAACTGCCTACGAACACCTCTCCATCAGCTTCCGTTGGCACTGCGAATTTGACGCTGCCGCCCACCAATTGGTCGCGACTGGGTACGCTCGCGCTCGTGTAAAGGTCGGTGGCTGCGTTGGTCGCATTGCAGGCGACGAGCGTGGCGGGATTTCCCAGGGCTGACGCGGTTTGCAACGTCCAGACGATCGCACTGTTTGTTCCGTTTGCGGAAATGATTGGCGTCGAGCCGGGAAAACTATAGGAACGATTGTTATTTGCGACGATCGCCGCATCATTGAGCGCGCCATTTGTCACGAGCAACGCTTTCAACTTATCACCGTTGCCTGCATAGAAGATCCGTCCGTTGAAATAGGCCGGGGTATCAAAGGACCCGCCGATTTGGCTGATGTTGGTTTGGGCGACATAATCGTCATGCGGCGTCGCGTTAAAGTGGGCGTTGTTGGTGGTGAATTGGTCGCGGTTGATCACAAAAATCTCGCCCGCCTTGCCCGCGCCGAGCAATTCATGGGCATATTTTCCCGACTGGTCCGGCAGCAGGACAAGTCCCCCGGAACCCACGTCCGAATCCTGGTTTTGCAAGGTAAGCTGGTTCCAGGGAGCGAAATAATCGACAACCTTCAAGCCATTGGTTGTGGAAAGTTTGAGGAAGCAGTCGCCATAATCCACGCCGCCCGAACCGTTGGTGGCGCTAAAGCTTCCATTGGCCAGCATCACATATAAATTGGTCTGGCTATCCACCCCCAGCCCGCCCCCCGCCATCCAAATGCCCCCTTCGCCGGCGTTGCCGCCGAAGACAGCCGTCGAGGCATTCGGACAGGTGTTAAAAACATAATTGGTCAGCAACGATAAATTTGTCTCGCTGTACCCGATGATCCAGCCGTGATAAGGATCAGTGTCCGCATAACCCGCGTAACAGACGTAAACAATGCCGCCAGCCAGCGTCAGCGCGGGCCGCTCGTTTTGTTGCACCGCATTGAAGGTTACATACCCACCCGAACTATCCACACCGTTGCCCATAACTTTGGCCGAGACCACCACCGGGCTGTACGGTTCTTCCTGCCCGTTGGTGATGTTCAGCGCGTGGAGGGTATGGAAATAATTGGTCGTGCCGCCGGCCACGCCCGTGAAGGCATCCACATAAAGCGTCCCGGAATTGGTGTCGATCACCGGTGTTCCGGTGATACCGACTTCCGGCTCGATGTCCGTATAAGCGTTGCCGTTGTACCGCGTGCCAAAATTTTTGTTCGTGAAGGCGCTGGTCGTCGTCACCGCGGCCGGGCCGAGATTGGTTTTCCACAACAATCCGCCGCTTGCGCCCGCGCTATTGGCATCATACGCATAAACCGTGTTGTTCTCCGTGGCGATAAAAACCACGTTATGCGTCTGGCCGCCGATAATCACGTTCGGCATATACAACGGCGCCGCATAAACGCATCCATCCACGGGAACGGTGAAGAGTTTGCCGAACGTCGCGGAACTGACGTTGGTGAGATTCAGGATGCTCTCGTTGGTATTGGCGCCGTCCCGGGCGTTATCATAGTGATAAGTCCAGACATCGACCTGAGCCGAAGCGGGCAATGGAGCTAACGCCAGGCAACCCATGAGTAAAATAGCGGACAAAAGCCTCACGATTGTGCGTAAGGATACTCTCTTTTTGCCCGCCTTCAATCAAAAAACAGCAAGTGAATCTGCTGGACAGCCAATCCAGCAAAACACAAAGTCGGTTTCAAACGAATAACAATGAATGCCAACGCTTTCAAATGAACCGCGCGTTCACCTTGATTGAATTGCTGGTGGTCATCGGCATCATCGCCGTTTTGGCGGCCTTGCTCCTGCCGGTGGTAAATCGCGCCAAGTCGTCCGCCAAACGAATCAACTGCGTCAACAACGTGCGCCAAATCAATCTCGCCGTCCATATGTACGCCGACGACCATGCAGACGCCGTCTCGTTTTATACCAATACGATTTATTTCGATTACAAAGAAGTCATCGCCTCTTATTTTGGGCGGCCGGGACTTCCTTCATCGACCAATGCCGTCTATATCTGTCCGGCGGATGATTTTGATCTTTCGGGTCCGATCCGCACGTGGCTTTCGGGAAGCGTTAGCGTCAATGGGAGAAGTTTTTGCACCCAGGCCTGGTCGGATTATTCGAGCTATTGGTTTAACGGCGGGGTGGACAGTGACAGCACGAATGATTTTGGCATGGCGCAAAAGGCGTTTGCCTCCGTGCATGGACCCGACCGGACTGAACTGATTGGTGAGATTTCCGGCGGCATGGGCCTGAGCAGCCATACCCGGCTGCAGCCGTTGCAATTTCCCGACGCGCGCGACGTCATGAGCTTTGTGGACGGCCGCGCGGATTATATCCGGATGTATTGGAATGGCACGGTGGGATTGGGCGGGTTTCCCGCTTTTTACGAGCCGCCCGCCGGCTATGATTACAAATGGACCGGGAATTAAATTTACCGGTCACGCTTCAGCAGATATTCCGCCAGAGATTCCAATGCCGCGGCGCGGCCCTTGAAAATTTTTAGCGCGGCGAACGCCTTGTCCGTCAGTTGCGACGCGATCTTTCGTGATCGCTCGAGGCCGACGATCGCCGGATAGGTAGCCTTTTGTTCCGCCACGTCCTTGCCCGCTGTCTTGCCGAGATTCTCGCTGGTCTGGGTCACGTCGAGAATGTCGTCGATCACCTGGAACGCGAGGCCCACGTGGTAGCCGAACCGGGTGAGCGCGGCCAGTTGCCCCGGCGTGCAATTCGCGCTCATCCCGCCCAGCCGCACGGCGCAGCAGAGCAGGGCGGAGGTCTTCCGCTCATGAATGAATTTCAGTTCCGTTTCGGATATTTTCCGGCCTTCGCCTTCCAGGTCGGCCACCTGCCCCGCGATCAATTGCAACGAACCCGCCGCCCGCGCGATTTCCAGGATGATGGTGCGATGCGGATAACGTGGAAATTTTTTGCACTGCGCCCCGATCTCAAATGCCTGCGTCAATAATGCGTCCCCGGCCAGCACGGCCACGCCATCGCCGAAGACTTTGTGGTTGGTCGGTTTGCCGCGTCGGAAATCATCGTTGTCCATCGCCGGCAAATCGTCATGGATAAGCGAATACGTGTGGATGCACTCGACGGCGCACGCCAGCGGCAGGGCGTCCTTTTCGGGGCCGCCGCAGGCCTGGGCCGCGGCCAGGCACAGGGCGGGGCGCATGCGTTTGCCGCCGGCAAAAAGCGAATACCGCATCGCTTTGTGAATGGTCGCGGGCCTGGTGGTTTCCGATGGCAAAAATTTATCGAGCGCGCGGTTGACGGCATCGGTGCGCGTGGCCAGAAAATCCTGCAGATCAAAAGGGCATTTCGTTGCGGGCATAAATCGGATGGAAAATGCCTGAAAACTTCCCGGATTTGAAGGAATTTTTTACTGTTGCGTTACAAATCCGCAACGATTATTCTTCCCGGCTATTTAATGAACGCTGAACTTGCTAAAAAGGCCGCCGAAAAGGTGGGAAATCCAAATGTACTGGTCAATCTGATTTCGCGCCGGGTCCGCCAACTCAACTCGGGTGGCGGCGGCTTGAATCGCCCCTTGATCAGCGACGTCGGCAACCTGGGCGCCGCGGACATCGCCCTGCGCGAGATCATCGAGGAAAAAATCGGCTGGGAAATGCCGGAAGTCACCGAACTGGTCCGCCCTCAAGCCAAGAAGCGCAAGAAGCGCTAGAGCAGTGAAATTGAGGGGTGGGGGGGGTACACCGCTTTTACGTCCGCACGCACTGAGCAATTCGAAAGCGGTGTCAGCCCCATTCCCCGCCAGCCACCCCATGACCAAAGCGAGGATGGAAGATTGAGGATAGAGGATGGACAATTTCATTCATGGCCCGTGATATAAGCCGCGCTGCGCCTTTGCGTTAACCCTTTTTGTTTTTAATCTGTGAAATCTCCTCCCATCGCGGTTAAGCTTTTCCCATGGCCGACATCGTGACCAATCATAAGGCCCGGCGCGATTATCATATCCTCGAAACCTTCGAGGCGGGAATCGTGCTACACGGCACCGAGGTCAAATCGTTGCGCGCGGGCAAGGGCCAGATCACGGACGCCTTTGCGCGCGTCGAGAAGGAGGAGGTCTGGCTCTATAACGCGCACATCGACGAATACTCCCACGGCAATCTCGAGAATCATCAGCCGAAGGCGCCCCGCAAATTGCTGCTGCACAAATCCGAGATCCGGAAACTGTTCGGCCTGGCTGCGGTCAAAGGCAATGCGCTGGTGCCGCTCGCGTTCTTCTGGAAGAACGGAAAAGTAAAAGTGTCGCTGGCCGTCGCCAAAGGCAAACAGCAATATGACAAGCGGGAAGACTTGAAACAGCGCGAATCAGACCGGGAACTGAAGCGGGCGACGATGAAAAATATCAAGGGACGGTAAAAGGATCATTCCGCAGCATGCGCCGCCAAAATAATTAAAGCTGAATTATCACTATCGCGAAGCCGCCTGACGAATGACCTTGAATTTTTGGGCAAGCACAGACCTGGAAAATAAAAGAGCGCCGATTAAAAAACCGGCGCTTTCTGAATTGATGGAGCCGAAATTATTTCGCCAAAGCCAGACGATGTTCCTGGCAGAACAGCTTGCGACGCAACGCCACCAAGCCGATCAACGCGCCGCCCAACAGGACAACCGTCATGCCGCCGTCGGGAACGCACGTGATGTTCCAAGTGCCAAAGCCACCCAATGAAGGATCCCAAGAAACAGATGTTGCATCAATATCAACTTGTCCTCCAGGTAGATTGGCTATGGCAAGGGCACCCGTGTCGCCGAATCCAGATAAGAAGTCCTGATCAGATGGAAGCATCGCGAAGGCATTATTAGCACCCGAGCTTAGGATGCTGGCGACATCGCTGTCGGCGATAACGAAATTATTCAGCGTCGGATCAGTTTTGGAAGCCACCGCTCCGCTGTCAAGAGTAGTTGCGCCACCGGAACCCACACTATACGAACCCACGTAGAGCGGACCGGTCACAGTAGTGCCGTCTATGGTCAATGATTCAGCACCGGTAATTTTCACAAGCCCACCTGCAGATGTGCCCTCCAGCACACCGGTCACTGTATCACCAGGATTGCCTAAGAGGCTAGTGCCAGTAAACACATATGTGAAGTCGTAAGTATTTGCGTAGCTAGAACTTGCGCTTAACCCTACAATGGCGGCAATCGCTGGCACCATTATAATTAGTTGCAATTTTTTCATATTATTTTTTTAGGAATTTTGTTTGTTTTCTGCTTTATATCAATTTTTCCACTTCCAAGAGAGACGTCAACCTGGCACTTGGAGCCATAATGCCAACATTCAAGTTAGCACCAGCCATGCCAGACGGCGCGAACAAACGAGCTTTCCAGTTATAATCATAACAAACTGATTTTCAGTATGTTGCATACTTAAAAAGCGATTAGTTTTGGTTGTTTTAATAATTCTGATTCATAATAATGTAATGAGAGACGACGAAAACCCTTTGTTGAAATTAATGCGCGATCTAATCGATTTATAATCAAGTTGTTGTGACGTTTTGAAAAGCGTAAGCTTTCCCGACGCATTTCAGGTTTTCGACGCTATTACACTGCCAAACGCTGTTGTGGGCGGCAGGCATCCCTGTCTGCCCATGGAGCCGGGCTACCCGGGCCGGCGGACAATAGCCCGCGCCCTGTCTGGCGGTCGATAAGGTTTGCGCGCGTCGAGAAGGAGGAGGTCTGGCTCTATAACGCGCACATCGACGAATACTCCCACGGCAATCTCGAGAATCATCAGCCGAAGGCGCCCCGCAAATTGCTGCTGCACAAATCCGAGATCCGGAAACTGTTCGGCCTGGCCTCCGTCAAGGGCAACGCCCTGGTGCCGCTCGCGTTCTTCTGGAAGAACGGAAAAGTAAAAGTGTCGCTGGCTGTCGCCAAGGGCAAACAGCAATATGACAAGCGCGAAGATTTGAAGCAGCGCGAATCAGACCGTGAACTAAAGAGGGCGACGATGAAAAATATCAAGGGGCGATAAAAGGATCATTCCGCCGGCACAAAAGTAACACAGACCGGTTTTCCCAACTCCAAAGTCTGGCCCGTCGCAATCAGTTCGCCGTCTTCGGGATTGATGCGAAAGACGACGACGTTGTCTGAATTTTGATTGGCCGCGATCAGGAACTGCCCGGTGGGATCGATCCCAAAACCGCGCGGTACTTTGCCGGAGACCGGTTGGATTTGCACCCGCGTCAGCCGCCCCGTTGCTTCATCGATTGCAAACACAGCGATGCTGTCATCCCCGCGATTTGAAGCGTACAGAAACTTACCGGACGGGTGGATGGCAATCTCCGCGCTCGTGTTGACTCCATGAAAATCGTCCGGCAACGTCGAGACCGTTTGGATTTCGGTCAGCTTGCCGCTCGCCGGCTCGCAGGCAAATGCCGTCACCGTTCCGCCCATTTCATTGACCACGTACGCGTATTTTCCGTCTGGATGGAAACCAATATGTCGCGGGCCGGAACCGGGCTTTACTTCCGCCCACGGGATTTCGTTGGTCGTGAGTTGCCCGCTGTCTGGGTCCAGATGATAGATCATCACCTTGTCCAGGCCCAGGTCGCAAACGTAAACGCGGTTGCCCGCGCCCATCGCGACACAATGCGCATGAGGGCCTTCCTGCCGCGCTTGATTGACGCTCGACCCGTGATGTTGGATGAGGCAGGCAGGCGCGCCGAGAAATCCATTGGTTTGGACCGGCAAAACCTCCACGTTACCGCTGGCGTAATTTGCGGTGATTAAAAATTTGCCGCCCGGGTCCGTGATCAGATGGCAGGCGTTGGTTCCGCCGGAAGGCTCCGCGTTGAGCGGTTCCAATTTTCCCGTCGCCGCGTCGATCTTGAACGCGCTGAGGGAACCGGCGGTTTTGGGAACTTCGTTGACCGCATAGAGAAACCGGTGGTCCGGCGAGACGGCCAGATACGTCGGGTCGGCGGTTGCCGCGGCCAGTACGGGCGCGGTCAGCTTTCCCGTCCTCGTGTCAAAATGCGAAACGTAGATGCCTTTGCTATTGGTATCGGTGTAGGTCCCGAAATAGACGAGAAAATTATCGGCGCGAACGGCCACCGCGAATGCGACCATTATGGCCACGAGGAGCCAGGCAGACTTCAACCATCGGAATGAATGCATAGGCGATTTTTCCGCCATTGAAATCCGCGCCCGTCATTTTGGCAACGATTAAGTTGCGGCGGGGGACTAGGCTTTCGCCGTTTCTTTCTTCCAGGTGCGCCTGGGTGCTTTGACGACCAGGCCTTTTTTGATGGCGCTGACGGCGACGCGCACGTAGCGGACTTCGCCATTAGGCATGAGCGCTTTCACGCGCTGAAGGTTCGGCATGAACTTGCGCTTGGTGATGGCGGTGATGTGCGTGCCGATACCGCCAAGTTTCTTGGCTTTGCCAGAACGCCATATAATGCTGCCCTTCATCGGGCGTTTGCCGGTCAATTCACAAATGCGTGCCATAAATTTTAATTAAAGAGTCGTAGAGAATAGCCGCCGGCCGCCTCTTTGCAAGCATTATTTCTTAAAGAAATTGGGATGCGCATCCACGCACTGTTGGCAGGGACGGCGCGCTGCGCAACATGAGGCGTGATTCGCGTGGTTCGCGCAGTTCGTTCCGCCCGCTTTACGGGCGGGGACATCGCAGCGCGATGTCCCTACCAAATCAAGGACAGTGTCAAGATGCGCCCATGTCCGTGGAACGGAGAAAATAGAACTTGGCTTTGATAGTGGTTTATCATTGTCTTGGGCGCATGAAGTTTAACTTTTGGCGCAATGTTCTTCCGGGAATGGCTCTCATTTCCGGATTGATTATGCCGGCCGGGGCGCAAGTGCCGTATCAGTCGGCGGCAGCGCCGTCGCCGATGCCGGCTCCGGCTGCGCCTTTGGAAACTCCATCCGACACCGACCGGGTCGCGAGTTCCGTGGTCAAAATTTTTACCACCGCAGGTTATCCGGATCTTTACCGTCCGTGGAGCAAACAGCCCCCCGCCGAATTGACCGGGACCGGGGTCGTGATCGAAGGAAATAGAATTCTTACCTGTGCTCACGTAGTGGCTTATGCCAGCCAGGTGCAGATCCAGGCGGACCAGTCGGCGGATAAAATCTTCGCCACAGTGGTAGCCATCGCGCCGGACATCGACCTGGCGGTGCTGAAACTGGATGACAATTCGTTTTTTGACACGCACCACCCGCTCCCGAGGGCTGAGACGATGTCCAAAATTGCCGATCCGGTCCGCGTTTATGGTTTTCCTCTGGGTGGCGACAGTCTCTCCATTACCCGGGGAATTATTTCCCGGATAGAATTTGCTTCTTACAATTATCCTGCCGAGGGCCTGCGGATTCAAATTGACGCTGCCGTCAATCCTGGAAACAGCGGCGGCCCTGCGGTTGTGGACGACAAAATGATCGGGATCGCCTTCAGCCGGCTCACTTCTGATGAAGCCCAAAATATCGGTTATATCATCCCCTGCGACGAGATTGACCTGTTCCTGAAGGAGATCGCCAGCGGCAGTTATACCGGCAAGCCGATCATGATGGATGAGCTTCAAACCCTCGAAAATTCGGCGCTCCGCTCCTCTCTGAAATTGGATAAATCCATAACCGGCATTGTGGTGCGCCAACCGTTCAATCCGGACCCGGCATATCCGTTGAAGAAATGGGACGTCATCACCAAAATTGGCGGCGTGCCGGTGGATGATCAGGGCAAAATTACCGTGGATGGTGACTTGCGTATCGCTTTTCAATATGAAATCCAAAAAATTATCAAGGATGGGAAAGTGCCGTTGACAGTGGTCCGTAATGGCAGGGAAATCCAGGTCCAACTTCCCGTGCCGGTCAAGCCCCCGCTTTTGACCCCTTATTTGAATGACCAATATCCATCGTATTTCATATACGGGCCGCTGGTTTTTTCAGAAAGCACCCTGGATTATCTGACCCCCGGCCGTCCAGGTTCGTCCTATAACATCTTGAGTGCCCTCGGCATGGCCGGCAGTCCGCTGGTGACGCGGATGGGTGATAAACCGAAATTTCCCGGTGAACGACTGGTCATCATTTCATCCCCGTTTTTTCCCCACCATTTGGCCGAAGGCTATTCCAACCCCATCGGCGATGTCGTCAAGTCCGTCAATGGTGTTCCGGTCAAAAATTTGGCGCATCTCGTGCAATTGCTCCGCGATTCCAAAGATGAATTCATCTCGTTTGAAATGGATGGCAAGAGAGGCGAGACCCTTGTTTTTCCCCGGTCGGAGATGCTCACCGCCACGGACCAAATTCTTGAGGACAACGGCATCCGCAGCCAGGGTTCGCCGGACATCATGGACATTTGGAACAAAAAATCCACCGGCAAAGGCGATGCCGCCACTTCAAGCCGTTGACGATGATCGTGTAATTTCCGGCTTGGGCGGCGCGGTGGTTGTGATTTTTTCTTTCGTGCGCGCCATCGTCCCTGTTTATCCTCGCTGCGATGGCAAACATCCCCGAGTTCCCCAAATATTTGCGCCGGCCTGATTGGATTCTGGCCCTGGCCCTCACGGCAGTGGCCATCTGGATGCATCTCTATTTTCTCCTTCATGCCGGTGGATTTTGGCGCGACGAAGTCAACCTCATCAATCTATCCAATACCCATTCATTTGAGAAAATGGAGAGAGATTCGTTTCCCATCCTCATGCCGCTGGTCGTGGGACTCTGGTCGGCGCTGGTCCCAGCCGGGAATGATTTTGGCATTCGCATGCTGGGAACGCTAATCGGCCTCGGGATTCCCGCCGTGCTCTGGCTGGCGGCGTGGCGCTTCCGCCGCGCGCCTCCCGTGCTCGGCCTGGCGCTGCTCGCCCTTAACTTCACCCTGATCATGTACGGCGATTCCCTGCGCGCTTATGGCCTCGGCACCTTGATGATTTTGCTGGCTGCCTTCGCCGCTGGTTCATTCTTAAAAAATCCGACGTGGCGATGGGCGGTAATTTTGACGGCGCTGGCCACCTTGAGCGTACAGGCGCTTTATCAAAACGCCGCCTTCGTGGCGGCCATCTGTTTCGGCGCCTGGGCGGTCTGTTTGCGCGAGAAAAACTGGAGCGCCGCGGCAAAAATCCTCGTCGTCGCCGTTGTCTCCGCGGCGTCCTTGCTTCCCTATCTTAAGCAAATATCCACTTTGCCGGATGCGTCCGTGAGCTTGCGCAGCGGTTTCGACCCGATGCTGGTCTGCATCAATCTCGACCGGGCCTTGGGCTTGCCGCTGGAACAATATATCTGGATTTGGGCGTTCTTTGCGCTGGTCACGGCGGTTTGCGCCGCCGGCGTGTTTTTTTGCCGCTGGAAAAAGATTCCCGTGGAAAATTCGCCGGTCACGAAGCGAACCGTCCTGGCGATGGCATTGGCCTCGGCCTTTGGCGTCAGTTGGTTCATTGTCTCGCCCGAAACCCGCTGGTATTTCCTTCCCGCCATCGCGCTGGCGGTCATTTATCTGGATTCCGGCCGGTGGCTGAAATTTTTCCCAACCGTGGCCGCGGCCAATGTGGACTCGCAGCCCGGCGTGGATAATTTTTCGCTCTTTGGCGGGGTCACCATCATAACGGCGCTGGCGGCTTTTGGGGGGTTCCTTTGGTACGCGGCGATGCCCACCGAGACCTGGTATTTTATCCCCTTGATGGCGCTGGGGGCGGTTTGCTTTGAAATGGCGATTCCCCGCGCGCCTCACAACCGCGCGGCGATTTTTGGCTTTGCCGTCACCCTCGCCATCGGCGCCGTTTATTTCGCGCCCGGCAATCTGGACCAGCGCATGACCAATCTCGACCTCGTGGCCCGGCAGGTTTCGGCGCAAGCCGCGCCGGATGATCTGGTCATCGTCAGTCCGTGGTATTGCGGCATCACCTTTGACCGCTACTACCAGGGTCCCGCGCCATGGGAGACGTTGCCGCCGCTGAAGGACCATTCCAGCCATCGCTACGATCTGGTGCTTCAGGAGATGAAAACGCCCGAGGCGATGCAGCCGGTCCTTGAAAAGATTTCCGCAACCCTGCAAGCCGGGCACCGGGTCTGGATGGTCGCCGCGATCGACCCGCCCAAGCCGGGTGATCCGGTGCCGGCCAATCCCTTACCCCCGCCGTTGAAGCATTCCGGCTGGTCCGACCGGCCCTATGACATCGTCTGGGAAAAGCAAGTGACCCAATTTCTTGCCAATCACAGCCGCAACTTCACCATGATTTACTCCACGACGAATCTGAACGTGAACGCCTCGGAATGTTTGAAATTGGCGATGGCCGATGGCTGGCAAGATTCCACAACTACTCCGAAATCATCCCGATCGTCCCCAGCCACGTCTCCACCAGTTGAGGCCATTCCGTGATCGGAAGCTTCGTACGCCGCAGCCCAAACCCGTGCCCGCCTTGCGCATACAAATGCATCTCCACGGGCACTCCCGCATTCTTTAACCCGATGTAATAAACCAACGATTGGTTTATCCCATCCACATCATCATTCTCCGCCTGTAATAAAAACGTAGGCGGCGTTTTGGGGGTGATGTTCGTGGCGATCTCCGGATTCAACTTAAAACCATCGTCGTCATTCCAAAGATGTCCCGGATAGCAGGCGATCGCAAAATCCGGGCGGCAGCTTGCGTTGTCCGCCGCATCGATGGCCGGATACAGGCGCTTGTTAAAATGCGTGCTGATTGCCGCCACCAGATGGCCGCCGGCTGAAAATCCGATCACCCCGATCTTGTGCGGATCAATCTGCCATTCGGCGGCGCGGCGGCGCACCAGCCCAAGCGTTCTCTGGGCGTCTTCTAATGCCGGCAGCGACTCGCCATACGGCCCCATTCGATGCGGAGTCGGCACGCGGTAGTTCAAGAGCACCGCCGTGATGCCCCTGGACGTCAGCCAATCACAGATTTCCGTGCCTTCCAGGTCAATGGCCAGACAGTTGTAGCCCCCGCCGGGAAAGACGATGACCGCTATACCCGTATTCGTTCCCTTTGGCGAATAGACCGTCATCGTCGGCTGCGAGACATTGCATACGGCCACCCACGGCGCGCCGCCGGGTGACAACACGTTCGTGACATACTCCGGCCCCGGGACCGGCTGCGCATCCGGCACAGTCCCCGGCCAGATTGGTATCCGGGTATGTCCCGGCGAAGGTTGCCAGACATTCGTCTGTGCGTTCAGGCGGCCAAACGCAAATACAACCCAAAGAACAAAAATCAAAGTCTTCATCACAATTTCTCGCAGCCTATATAATCTTCTTTAAGAGCGCCCGGGTTTTTTCCGGAGATTCGTGCAAAATAGCCTCCCACCCGCGGGCCGCGCCGGCTTCGATGTTTTCCGCGCGGTCGTCAATATAAATAATTTCCCGGCCGCTGCGCCCGCAAAGTTTTTCCATCGCCTCGTAAATTTTTGGATGCGGTTTCAGGGCGCCCACTTTGTAGGAATAAATGTAATCGTCAAAATTACCGAAGAACGGAAAATTATGCCGGATATGCTCGACGGCGATGTCGTTGGTGTTCGAAAAAATATAAGTCGCAAATCCGCGTTGCCGCAACTCGGCATGAAGCTCGATCATCGGCGGGATGGGCAGGAAAATGTCGGCGAAATTGCCGACAAATTCCCCAAGTTCTCCCGTGAAACCGGTAAAATCTTTCATTTCCTCAAAGAATTGCCCGCGGGTGAGCAGACCGGATTCAAACCGGGCGAGAATTTCGGAGCCGCCAAGAAAATGATGCAAGTCGGGAAGCTTCCTGGTGCTGCGCGCGGCAATTTTTCTCGCGCCGATGCGATAATCAAAATCCACGAGCACTTTGCCCAGGTCGAATACAATGGCCGGCTTCATGACATTTCCCGGCGGCCTTCGAGCGCGCGACTCAACGTCAGTTCATCGGCAAATTCCAGTCCGGTGCCCGCCGGCAAGCCATAGGCGATGCGCGAAATCTTCAAGCCGGGCCGCGCCAATCTTTTCGCGAGATAATTGCTGGTGGCGTCGCCTTCGACATCGGTACCGAGGGCGATGACAATTTCCAGGATGGGTTCGCGTTGCAGCCGGGTTTCCAAATCGGAAATGCGCAGGTCCTCGGGCGCGACCCCATCCAGCGGCGAAATTTTTCCGCCGAGCACGTGGAATTTTCCGCGGAACGAGCCGGTTTTTTCGATGCTCAAAATGTCCACGGCGCGCTCGACGACACAGACGAGTGAAGCCTCGCGACGGTGGTCCGTGCAAATGGAGCAGGGGGATTGCTCGGTCAAAGACCCGCAGACCTCGCAAAATTTTATCTTCTCCCGCGCACGGACAATGACTTCGGCCAGATGTTTGACATGGGCGCTGTCCGTCTGGACGAGTTGCAGGGCGATGCGTTCGGCGGAACGCGGGCCGATGCCCGGCAATTTGCCAAGTTCCGCGATGAGAGCGGCGATGGAATCGGGCAGGGCGGCCATGGAACAATCAGCCGAAGCCGGGCAGATTCAATCCCGCGGTCACTTTCCCCATCTCGGAATTGGCGATTTCTTTTGCCTGGCTGAGCGCCTGGTTGGCCGCCGTCACCAGCATGTCCTCGAGGACCTGAGCGTCGGCCGGGTTCAACGCCGCGGGATCGACTTTGATGGCGGCGATGGTGCCGTCGCATTTGGCGGTCACGCGTACCGCGCCGCCGCCGCTGGTGGCTTCGACGGTTCGCGCGGCGAGTTGCGCCTGGACTTGTTCCATCTGCTGCTGCATTCGCGCAGCCTGTTTCATGAGTTTACCGATGCTGGACATATTGTTAGCCGGGGAAATTACAGCACCTTTATCTCCAGTGCCATACCGAACTTGTCATGATTTTAAACAATGAGTGGTTTGATTTGGCCGGATTCTCCGGTCCCGCCTTGGCTCAGCCTTCGTTGAATTAGGAGCCATGGAACTCCGCCTCTCTGCTACTTTGCCGCTGGTTTCTCTTTTGAAGATGCCAACATCCCATCCACAGAGAGCGGACCGGTGCCTCCAAAAACCAGCGCTGCCAGGCAGGCGATGTATAATAGAATAATTTCGTATCCCACAGGACCAAACTGTACGCCTGTAGGAGTCATAGCCAGTATTCTAATTGAGCTAAATCCATATTGAAAATGAACAGAAAACATTGCGGTGAGCAAAACAATCGTCAGTGGGATACTCGCCAGCGTAACAAAAGCCCCAATCAGAACTGCAAACCCGCCCAAAAGTTCGACGCCAATGGTTGCCCACGCCATGACCTCTGGAGATGGAACACCAATGGCTTGGAGGATGGCGACAAAATGCTCAGGGCCACGTGCGAGTTTTGTATAACCATGAGCCATGAAACCATATCCGACAATGAGTCGCAGAGGCATCGCAGACCATCGGCTGCATTTGGCGGAAATTCCTGTTGTGATGACTGAGATTAAAGGTAATTGGCTTTTCATGATTTGATTCATAGTTAAGCCCCTTCGGCAACAAACAACCTGGCGGTTGCCAACGCCAACCCGGAGGTGGCTCCAGTGATTACCGCGACTTTTCCTGCCAATTTTCCCGTTATGTTATTATTCATAATTTGTTATCTCATTACTAATTTGATGTTGTGCCAAAACCCAGGCCGCGCCCTGATATTTGCTATCTCGCCCTACGCCTCCACAGTCACGCGTTCCGTCGCCCTGGCCTGGCACATCAAAATTATGTTCTTCGATTTCTCATCATCATCCAGCGCGTCCTGGACTTCCATCGTCACGTAGCCGCGAAGCAATCGCGTTTTGCATCGCCCGCAAATGCCGGAGCGGCATTCGTAGTCAATGTTCACACCCGCCTCCTCGGCAAGCTCCAGCAGGCATTTGTCCGGTTCCAGTGCCACCGATTTGCCGGACCGGCTAAACGTCAGCATCGGCTCGGCGTTGGTATCCGGCATCATGACGGGCATGGCGGGAAGCGGCGGAACGATGGCATCCTTCGAGGTTGTCACCGCCTTTTTCGCGGCGATAAATTCCTCCGATTTGATTTGCTCCGCCGGCACACCCAGGTCGCGGAGCAATTGGATGGTCGGCGCCATCATCGGGGTTGGCCCGCAGATATAAACCGGATGTTTGGCAGGATTCGGGATTACCTTCGCCAGAAATTCTCCATTGATACGTCCCTTGTGGCCCATCCAATCCGTGCCCTCGGCGCGGCTGAGCGCCACATGCAGGCGCAGGTTCGGATGCCGCGCCTTCAACTCATCCAGTTCTTTGCGAAAGATGATATCGCTCTGTGTCTTCACGGAGAAAATGAAGTGGATCTCGCCTTTCCAATTTTTGTCCGTCAGATAACGCAGGATCGACATCAACGGCGTAACACCCACGCCGCCGGCAATCAGGACAATACTTTCTGCCTGCGTGCCATCAAAAATGAAACGACCGGCGGGAGCAGAGATGGTTATCATGTCGCCTTCGCGGACGGTTTCATGCAGGTGGCGCGAGACAAAACCGTTTTCCTCGCGCTTTACCGTTATCTCGCAATAGTTCGCGCGGGTCGGTGGCGAGGAAATAGTATAAGTGCGGTTCACCTTCTTGCCGTCAATCACCGGCGAAATCACCAGATACTGCCCGGGCTTGTGCTCAAAGGGCAGGCGGCTGCCATCCGGCACGACAAATCGAAAGGTGAGAACATCCGGTGTTTCCTGGACGATGCTGGCCACGCGCAAGGACCCCGACCATATCTTTTTGGATGCCGCTGCCGGCGTCGTAGATTTGGACTTCCCATGAACGACGACGCGATATCCGAGCAGCACCGTCAGCACGCCCGCAAATGCCAGCGGCTGGCGTACGTCCGCCTTCACCTGCATATAATAATGGATGACCCCGCAAATCGCGGTCACATACACGAGCCGATGCAGCGCATGCCAGCGTTTTGCGCCCAGGCGTTTAATCATTCCGTTTGTCGATGTCATCGCCAACGGCACCATCGCCAGCAGACCGATGCTTCCGATGATCAGGTATTTGCGTTTGACCATCTCCGTCAGCGTGCTCGACACGCTGAACGACCGGTCGAGCGCAAAGAAAATCGAAAAATGCAGGCAGGCGTAGAAGAAGGCGTAAAGTCCCAGCGTGCGCCGCGGAAAAATCAACCAGTTCCAGCCGGTGATTTTGCGCAACGGCGTTACCAGCAGCGTGAGCATCAAAAAAACCAGCGTCAACATGCCGGTGGTGAGCTCTGCAAAATTCACCGGGTTGGCCCCGAGTTTGTGATGCCCTGCGTCCCACGCCAGCAATAGCGCCGGCACACCCGCGTTAATCAGCACGAGCAATTTGATGAAACGTGTGTCGGAGTCTTTCACGGCCTTGCCTTAGAAATCTTTCTGCAAATTCATCCCGGCGTACAGGCGCCCCACCTGTTCCTCGTAGCCGTTGAACATCAGCGTCGGCCGCCGGCCAGTTTCACCAATGCGCTGCTCCGTGGCCTGGCTCCAGCGCGGATGGTCTTTGTGAGGATTCACGTTGGCGTAGAAACCATATTCATCCGGGGCGTATTCGCTCCACGACGTGCGCGGCTGGTCGGCCACCAGTTTGATTTTCACGATGGATTTGATTCCCTTGAAACCGTATTTCCACGGGATGACCATGCGGATAGGCGCGCCGTCCTGCGGCGGCAGCGCGCGCCCGTAAATTCCGCTCGCCAAAATTGTCAGCGGATGCATCGCCTCGTCCAGGCGCAAGCCTTCGATGTAGGGCCATCGCAAAACGTCCGTGTTCTGGTTCGGCATCCGTGTCGGGTCCAGCAGCGTTTGAAATGCAACGTATTTCGCGCTGCTCAATGGCTCTACCGCGTCCAGCAATTTCGAGAACGAAAACCCGACCCACGGAATGACCATGGACCACGCCTCGACACAGCGCATCCGGTAAATCCGCTCCTCCGGCGGCGCGATTTTCAAAATGTCGTCGAGCGCAAAAACCTTCGGCTTGTTGACCAGACCTTCAACCGAAACCGTCCAGCCGTCGGTCTTGAAGTTCGCCGCTTTCACCGCGACTTCCTCCTTGTCCGTGGAGAATTCGTAGAAATTGTTGTAATGCGTGATGTCCTCGAACGAGGTCTCCGGCTCGTTCACGGTGAAGCCGGAATCGTCGTTCGTGGTCGTAACGGCGAATTTTTGCACATCCGCGATTTTTGCCGTTTGAACGGTCGGGCCGGTGTCGGTGCCGACGGGATTGAGCTTGCGATAAACCATGCCCGCCGCCACTGCGCCGGCGGCGAGGATGCCCGCGCGGATGAAATTCCGCCGGTTAAAATACATGGACGGCGGCGTCACCTCGCGTGAAAGATTTTTATTTTCGTCGTTCAACACGTGAAAGCAAGCGTTCTAAATGAGGGTTTCAACTGTCGGTTCATTTCGGACCCATACCATCCATGTTGGAAGAGTCCATCGCCGGCGCTATGGTTCCCATCGGCGCGGAGTTGGTGGGACTCATGCCATCGGAATTCATTCCGCCCATTTTTGGTGTGGAGTTCATGGTGTCGGGCGCCATGCCGCCCATTTTCGGCGAGCTGGTCGTGTTCATGCCGTCCGATGCCATGGTTCCCATCGGCATGGAATTGGTGTTACTCATGCCACCGGAACTCATACCGCCCATTTTTGGTGTGGAGTCCATGGTGTCGGGCGCCATGCCGCCCATTTGCGGCGAATTGGTCATATTCATGGTGCCAGGCGCCATGCCGCCCATTTGTGGCGTATTGGTTGTGTCCATGGTGTTCTGCGCCGTGTCGCCCATTTGTGCGTTCACGGCCAGTGGCAGCGCCAAGGCCAGAATAGCGAGCGATAGTAGTTTAACGTTTTTTTTCATTTTTGTTGTTGGTTGTTATTGTTGTGTTTGTGTCAGTTGATTTACGGAAAGATTCATTTTCTCCGGCTTCGGCAGCCAGCCGCCAGTGGCCTGCAATGGTTCAAGATGAGATTTTGAAAGAATGAAGAACCTCGGGTGGGCGCAACAGTCGGTTTCACTTGAATGTCTTCCGGCCCCTGGCTTTGGCCGAATTTGACCTTGATTCCAATACGGCTGCCGTTTTCCGGCGCGGCGATGTTTGTTTTAATTTGCTCTTGCATGATAGTTAGTCGCGGAGTCATTCGAATCCTTACAGCCGCGTCATTGGGGATACTTAGCGGCGACGCGATGGCTCACCCCAAGCCGCGACCTGTCGCGGGCGACCGCGCCATTTCGCGGCCACGAAGCTCACCGTTGCGGAAATGATCTTTTGTATTCCGAAAATTGCCGGATTTATTGACGTTTTGGACTATTTCGATTTTCGCGGTTTCGTGGCACAAGCATTGCAAAAGCGGCAGTCACTATGAACATGGCTGCTGAAATAAGTCCGAACATCGAAAATGAATCTGCGTTGTCGAGCGACCGGGTGGAAGCTTATGCCGATTATCTTTTCAACTTTGCCGTCGGCCAGGTGCGCGATCAGGATGTGGCCGAGGACCTCGTTCAGGAAACGTTTCTGGCGGCCGTCAAATCGCAAGCCGGTTTCGGGGGCAGGTCTTCGGAGCAAACCTGGTTGGTGGGGATTTTACGCCACAAGATTCACGATCATGTGCGAAAGACTTGCCGTGAGCGCGCGATGCGGGTTGATCCGACACCCGTAACCGGCGAGGAATCTTGGGGAGAATCTGTGCTCTGGTTGCACGACGTGGCGGCCGAATCGCAACTACCGGCACGGCGCATTGAGTTGCGGGAATTTCGGGAGAATATGGAATTGGCTCTTGGCAAATTACCGTCGCGCGTCGCCCAGGTGTTCCGACTTTACGAAATCGAGGAATGTTCCAACGGCGAGGTGTGTGAACGGCTCAATATCTCCGAAAGCAATCTTTGGGTCATGTTGCATCGCGGTCGCAAACAATTGCGCAAGCAACTTTGGGGCTGGTGGTTCGGTGAACAGACAAAACGCGACGCTGATGCAACGACCACAAGTTCGTAAAGATTACCAGACCATATTTTATGTTGAAAATTTCGCAGGCCGGAAAGGCCGGTCAAAATTTAATACTCAAACTCGAAGGCCGCGTCGGTGGTCCGTGGGTTAATGAACTACAGTTGATTTGTGAATTGTTCCTGCATGAAGGACGGGTGTTGATGCTCGATTTGGCCGGCGTGTCGTATGTGGATGCGGACGGTGTGCCAGTGCTGATGAGCTTCAAATCGCGGGGAGTAACATTAAACAACTGTTCGCAATTTGTGGAGGAACAATTAAAATGTCCGATGGTAAACTCGTAATTATTTTCTCGCACTGTGCTGAATGCCGGCAGCAGTGAGTTGCACACAGCATTACGGCTACAACAAACGAAACTTGCAACCCAACTGAAAGAATAACTCTCCTCAAAGTCCAAAATAAAAACAACATCAATTAGTAATGAGATGAACAAATTATGAATAATGACATAACGAAAAAACTCGCAGGGAAAGTCGCGGTAATCACTGGAGCCACCTCCGGGTTGGCATTGGCAACCGCCAAGTTATTTGTCGCCGAAGGGGCTTACGTTTTCATCATTGGCCGCCGTCAGCAGCAATTAGACGAAGCCGTGAAATCCATTGGAAGCAACGTAACTGGCGTCCAAGGGGACGCGAGCAAACTCGACGATCTCGACCGCCTGTATCAGACGGTTAAAAAGGAAAAAGGCCAGATTGACATTCTTTACGCAAGCGCGGGACTTGCTGAATTGCATGTGCCGATTGGCAGCGTAACCGAAGAACATTTCGACAAAACCTTCGACCTGAATGTTCGAGGCACATTGTTCACCGTTCAAAAAGCCTTGCCGCTGTTCAAAGACGGCGGATCAATCATCATGACAGGTTCGATTGCCAACCTCAAAGGCTTTGAGGGTCTTGGCGTGTATAATGCAAGCAAAGCTGCCGTCCGCTCTTTTGCGCGGACTTGGACGAACGATCTCAAGAAGCGGAAAATTCGCGTGAATGTGATCAGTCCCGGCCCGATTGACACTGGAGCTCTCGTGGGAATGCCGAAGGAGGTCAAAGACGCTTTCGTTTCGCTCATTCCGCTGGGGCGGATCGGTCAACCGGAGGAAATTGCCAGGGCGGCTCTCTTTCTGGCATCGGATGATTCCAGCTTTGTGACGGGCATTGAACTGTGTGTTGACGGCGGCTTGGCGCAAATCTAAATACAGGTCACCGATGAGGATCTGGCCGGGCTTCGCAACGCCGGCTGGTCGGACGGGGAGATTTCCGAGATCATCGCGAACATTGCGTTGAGCATGTTCACGAACTACTTCAACCACATCGCGGACACGGAGGTGGATTTTCCCGCCGCGCCAAAACTTGAAGCCCGTGCTGGCGCACATTAATCCCATGGCGTCTCCGGTCAGCCCTTGTATCATGGCGGCCTGGATTTTTTGCAGCGCGGTTTCTTCGTTGATAGGCGGGAGTGGTGGTCGTGGGTTCATCCTGGTTTTTTCAGTTGTGCGGCGATTTGATTTTTCAGCACGGGTAAAAGTCCCTCTTCAAACCACGGATTACGCCGCAGCCAGATTCCGTTGCGCGGCGATGGGTGCGGCAGCGGCAGATACTGCGGCAGATAATCCCGGAAATGGCGCACGGTCTCGGTCAGATTTTCGCGCACGCGTTCGCCGAGATAATGTGCCTGCGAATACCGGCCGACGAGCAGCGTGAGCTTCACTGATTTCATTTGTGCCAGCAATTGTGGGTGCCACAGCGGCGCGCATTCGGGACGCGGCGGCAGGTCGCCTGATTTGCCCGCGCCGGGATAGCAAAATCCCATCGGCATCAACGCGAAAACTTCCGGGTCGTAAAACATTTTCTCATTCACGCCCAGCCACGCGCGCAAATTGTCACCGCTCTGATCCTGCCACGCCACGCCGGATTCGTGAACCTTTCGTCCCGGCGCCTGCCCGATGATGACGATTCGCGCTCGCGCGCTCGCCGCCAGCACCGGTCGCGGCGTTTGCGGCAAATGTGCTGCGCAGACGGAGCATTTCGAGATTTCGCGGAGCAAAGTGTTCACGGGTTCAATCCTAGCAGGACAGTTTGACTCGCGTCAGGACGTTTGATCCGAAAAATCAAACTGGTGGAAAGGGTGGGATTCGTGCTCAAATTCACCATTTTCTGAATCCAAATTAACCGATTTTCCCTTTTATTCAAGTATTCTGTCACCATCATGTCTCTAAAAACTATACCCCGAGAATCCCAACAGGTTTATCCCAGCCAGCCAACTAATTCCCGCAATTCGGCGATCTCGCGTATGTTTTCCGAATTTGCGGGACGCGGCTTCTGTCGTGGGTTATACCAACAGGCATCAATGCCAAACTGAAGCGCGCCTTGAATGTCCGACGCCCAGCCATCGCCGATCATAAGCACATCCCGCCGCGACACATGCCCCAACTGTGCCAGTGCAATGTCGAAAAACTCCCTGGCTGGTTTTGAAAAACCGATTTCCTCGGAAATGATAATATCAGAAATATATCGGCGAATTTGCGATCCGGCCAGCCGTCTGCGCTGAACTGCTTGCAAGCCATTGGTCAAAATGGCCATCCGGTATTTTCCATGCAAGGCCTCCAGCACTTCGGCGGCATTCACAATCAATTCCGAGCAACCAGCCAGACACTCGATATAATTTGCGCTGAGCGCGACGGGGGAGCAGCCTACTTCGATTGTCTCAAGCAACTGTTCGAAGCGGCGCACTTTTACTGCTGTCGGCGTAAGTTCTCCCTTTTCTACAGCGCACCATAAGGCGTGATTGATGCTTTGGTAGGCGGCGAGGTAGCCGGGTTGGAAGGCGATGCCGGTCATCGTAAAGGCCTGACAGAGCGCGCCGCTTTCAGCGGCATTATAATCAAAAAGAGTGCCGTCGGCGTCGAATAAGAGCCATTGATAGGCTGACATTTCCAGAATGGTGGGCGAACTGATTCATTTTTTCCATGTAAAAATTATGTTCATGTGGTCTTTATCCCGACGAACCCGAATTGGCCCCAACTCGACTACATAGTCCTTAATCAAAAATCCTAAAATCATTAGCGTCATAACCAGCAGGCTCCATGTCCAATTGTTCATAGAGACTGAATGGACAATTCCTGAGCCTGACAGAACAAGTCCGGCGATTACGCCCGTTACGCCGACTGTGGATTCAACGCACAGGCATCTCTCTTTTCGAGGAGGGCTTGATTTTTTAGCGCGCCGATCCCTTATCAATAGACAGAGATCACGAACGAGGCTTTCGAACAGCAGAAAGGCTGATGTCGCCAAAAGCAATCTTCCAGCGCCAACAGCATCGGGCAATCCCGGCGCAATAAGCCAAACACCGATCCCAAATCCTGGAATCAGCGCAAGCTCAATCTTTTCAGCGATAGTCATGTCGTTCTTTCAGCCCATATGCTGTTGGGCGAAGCCTGGCTACCGACGGGCGGGCCGGGCGAAAATTAGTACGGTGGGAGAAGTGTAAGCATCCGCCGTTTCGATCGTCGCGCAATTGCCCACATCGCCGGTGTATTGAACTCCCGACCCGAAAATGTTGCAAATGGATTTTTGCCGTCCGGCACGTCGCCGCCTTTGGAGGATTTCCCATGTGTCGCGCCATTCACGGTCGCGCCTAAAACGATAGTATTAATCTGCCTTTGCATGATAGTTCGTCGCGGAGGGATTCGAATCCTTACAGCCGCGTCATGGGCGATACTTGGCAAGGACGCGAAGTCCTCAGAGATCTGCGTAAATAGGCCGGTCTGACGCGGGAACAACTTCCAGCGGCAACGAGAATTCCGATCCCGTAAATCCAAACAAAAGTAGCGCACATTACTTACTATGCGGTTTTGCGTGGTCGTTTGACGCCAAGTTTTTGCATCCGGCTGCGAAGTGTGCTTGGATTCATGTTGAGAATTTTCGCCGCCCCGCGTTCGCCTTCTATCATCCAGTTGGTTTGAGTCAATACAGCCTCAATGTGGTGCCGTTCCACATCTTCCAATGCCCCAACGGCGGCCGGAGAAGTTGCCGCAGGTGAAGCTTCAGTTGAAACAACACGATCTGCAAACACGGGTGTTGTAATCGCAGGGTTGAAATCGGGCGCGAGTGTCAGCGCATTTCCGCTCGAAAGTACCACGGCGCGCTCAATGATGTTTTGCAATTCACGGATGTTGCCCGGCCACGAATAAACGCAAAGGCGGCTCATCGTTTCGTCTGAAATCTGTTTCACCGGCTTGTTGAATTTCTTCGCGAACCGCTGCAAGAAAAACGTCGTGAGCAGTGGCACATCGTTCACGCGTTCGCGCAAAGACGGAACGCGCAGCGGTAGGACATTCAGCCGGTAGAACAGATCGCTGCGAAATTTTCCTTCGCGGATGTTCGCGGTGAGGTCGCGGTTGGTGGCGGCGATGACGCGCACGTCCACCTTCATCGTTTTGCTGCTGCCGATGGGTTCAAATTCCTGCTCCTGCAGTACGCGCAACAGCTTCACCTGTGCATCGGGTGGAAGCTCACTGACCTCATCGAGAAAAATTGTGCCGCCATCCGCAAGCTTGAAACGACCGTCGCGGTTGGTCAGTGCTCCGGTGAACGCCCCTTTGACATGGCCGAACAACTCGCTTTCGACAAGTCCGGCGGAAATCGCGCCGCAATTCGCTTTCACGAGCGGACGGTTCGTGCGCGGACTGCGATCATGAATCGCGCGAGCGATGAGTTCTTTGCCCGTACCGGTTTCACCCAGGATAAGCACGGTTGAATTCGTCGGCGCGGCCTGCTCGACTAGCCGCAACACGTTGCGCAGCTCGGTGCTGTTGCCGACGATTTCACTGAAGTTGTGTTCGGCACGGATTTCCTCTTGCAAATAGGCGTTCTGCGCCTGGAGCCGCGCTTGCTCCTGCTCCATCAGCACGCGGTCGGTGATATCCAGGAACATGGTGCGCGTGAATTTTCCGCTGGGGTCGGGCCTCGACCACCACTGAACCCAGAGCGGCTTGCCGTTGTCCTTGCGTCGCATCTCGAGCACGACTCCGCTGGTGTCCGTCCCATGTCCGATAGACTCGAACGCTTCGCGCACCCTGCGTTGGGCATCCGGCGTGTCAGGAACGAACGATTTACCGTAAGTGTGCGGAACCTCTTCGGGTTTGATTCCCAGAATTTTCATCGCGGTGCGGTTGGCACGAATCAAACGGGAATCAATCCCTTCATGCACATACGCGATCGGCGCTTCCTCGAATAAATCCCGGAAACGCTCCTCACTCTCCAGTTTTTGGCGATGCAAACTCTCAAACGCCCTCATCCGCTCCAGTTCCAGGCCGGCGCGGCTCGCGAAGGTTTCCATCACTGACAACACCAGCGGGTCACTCATCATCGGCTTGTCGTCCATGATGACCAGATGGCCGATGACCGTCTGCGCCGAATCCCGCAACGGCACGCCGAGATAGCTTTCCGCCTGCATCTCGACAAGCCTTGTGCTCGCGGCAAATAATTTTTGCAGGTTGCGCTCAAAATGACACGTCCGCTCCGAAATGACTTTCAAACACGGGCTGCCTTCCAGATCGTATTCAAAATCAGGCTCCGCTTGACCGTTGAACCACGCCGCCAGGGACCGCGCGCGATGGTTCGCAATGCATTCGGCGATGAACGAATAGCGGACACCCAAACCTTTCGCCAGATTCTGCACCAGCGAATGGAAGAATCCCTGCCCGGTGACGGTGGAAGTGCCCTTGAGGATGGCGTGAAGCAATTCATCTGAACGCTTCCATTCCGTCACATCGCGTGAGGTGGCAAGGAGTTTTTCCGGTTTGCCTTTCCGGTCAACGATGGGGCTGACCACCACGTCAAACCACATGGCTTTGCGCGTTTGTTTCGTCAAAAAATTTCCCGCAAAACGGCCAATGCCCCCTTCGCGCGCGGTTTTAACCGCAGCTTGGGCAGCCTTGCGATCTGCCCCCTCCCAAAAATCAACCCAGGAAGAACCGATAAAAGGCTGGATGTCGCAAATTTCGAGTACGGCCATCCCGCTGGCGTTCATGGAGAGCAACCGCCCGTCCAGATCAAGCACTTTGATGCAATCCGGGCTGCGCTCGATGAGGCGGGTTTCGAAATCCCCGTCGGCGGATAGCGATTCAAATTGTTGAATTTTTGTTTCCGGCACAACCGCGATTTTATGACGCTAAAGGCCAGCTTAAACAAGTCAAATAACTTCAACAAGAACAGTAAAATGCGTTGGCGCGCGCGCTTTGGGCGCTTTTGTCGAGAAGCAGTTGTAGGATCTCCGCGTCGCGCTCCAATGCGTTTGCACATTCGCTCGAACAGACAACGCGTAAGGCCGCCGGCGAACACACACAGTCAGGACAAATTGCCCGACCACAGTTGGCGCACACTGCAACAGCGTCGCTTGCGTTATGTTTGAAGCATTTCACAATCTGATGAGTCGGCCTGATCGGCCAATCCTTACATTTTTTTATGGATTGAACGCTGCAACCATTTCCCGAACAAAATAAATTTTCGTAAGGATTTGTTGTTTGATCCCGACGTTTATGCAGACGCATTTGAATAATAATATGTATAAAGATTTTGAAAATATGAGTGGCGGAAGCGCGCAAAGCAGCGTGGATACCGACCTACTTGATTCCGCACGGTATAATGATAAAACCCGGCATGTTTCACATTTCAGCAAAATTTTCCGCTGGCAACCTTCTGACCCTTGCGCCCCGATGCCCCATTCAGTCGAGTTGGCCGGCTCATTCACGAACTGGCGCGCGGTGGCATTGACGCGGGATGCCAATACGAACACCTGGCAGCTCATGCTCGATGAAATTCCCGGAAATCATACCCATCGTTATATGCTTCTTGTGAATGGCAAACCGACAAACGACAAAAACAGCGATGGGCTGGCTGTTCCGCAGAGCGCCAGGGAACAACAATATCAACTGATGACGGCCAGAGGCCCGCGAATATTTTTGCTTTTCGCACAAACCAGGTAATCATCGGTTAGAAATTCCTTACAAAAACATGGCACAGGAATTATATTTGTCAGGGTTTCGACGCTGAAACGACTAATCTGGGGAATGTGATGTTATGCAAGCAGAGAATCCTTCAAGCCCGGCGGATGCCATGCCGGCACCCAGTCTTTCCGACCCGGAACGCTGGGTAGCCGAACACGGCGACTATCTTTTCAGATATGCGCTGTTGCGCCTGCGCGACCCCTTGAAAGCCGAGGACGCCGTGCAGGAAACGTTTCTCGCCGCGCTCAGGGGCGGAAAAAATTTTGCCGGCCGCAGCGCCGAGAAAAGCTGGCTCACCGGCATTTTGAAAAATAAGATCTACGACCACTTCCGCAAAGCAAGCCGCGAAACTTCATTCACCGACCTCGAATTTTACGATGATGAAGAAGCCGACCGTTTTAGCGCCGGCGGCCTGGGCAAGGGCGGGTGGATTCATGAACTTGGTCCGCAGGAATGGTCGAAACAGGTCGAAAGCCTGGACAGTGAATTGTTTTGGAAAACCTACCATGACTGTTCCGCAAAGTTGCCTAAAAAAGTTGCCGCCGTCTTCAACCTGCGCGAAGTGGATGGCGTC
Source organism: uncultured Verrucomicrobiae bacterium (assembly GCA_963797825.1). Taxonomy (GTDB): domain Bacteria; phylum Verrucomicrobiota; class Verrucomicrobiia; order Limisphaerales; family UBA11358; genus UBA11358. Next base: position 104,689 of record CAWCRR010000035.1, on the reverse strand, counting down.
GAAAGCAAAGAAATCTGCGCGCTGCTGGATATTTCTGAAAGCAACCTCTGGGTCATGTTACATCGCGCGCGCATGGCATTGCGGCGTTGTCTCGAAACGAATTGGTTTAGCAATGAGCTTGAAAACCCTGGAAAACAATTGTAAGGATTCCCAGCGATAGACGACTAATACAAATGAGCTTCTTCGAGAAAATCAAATCCGGTTGTACCGACCTTTCACCCGACTGCCGCGAAGCCTCACGGGCGCAATCCGAGGGGCTGGATCATCCGCTGCCACTGACGAAACGGCTCGGATTGTGGATGCATCTGCTGATTTGCAAATGGTGCCGTCGCTACGGAAAACAGATTCGTTTTCTGCGCGAAGCGGCCCATGAACACCATGAGGAATTGGCGGAAGCCAAGCCGCAAAAACTTTCGGACGACGCGCGCGAACGCATCAAGCAGCGATTGCTGGAGGAAAAATAATTTGAATGCCATGTTGCCAATTTCTGTTCGCGCCGGCGCGGATGAAATTCCGGCGGTTGAAATACACCGATGGCGGCGTGACCTCGCGGGATAAATTTTTATTTTCGTCGTTCAACACATGAGAGTTAGCGTCTTAATTGGAAAGGTTAATTCAACACCGTATCTAGCGTCTTAGTTGCAGGATCCCAGTAGCGTATTTCACTGATCTTTCCAGTCGAACTCAAGACCAATACAGTAATCTTTTCTGGTTTATGCGGAAAGGGAGCCAGCAGGTCTTTGGTATCAGCCAGCACAATGCGTTCTGGATATTTTCTCATTTTCGGCAGTGCAAACCAACGCCCCACTGCCGGCATGGTGTGAATGTCCAAAACATACGCTGCACCATGCTTTTCAAGCCATCCCACACCCAAGTCCGCCAGTTTGTGATTGGCCTGTTTACCCGTGTCCATATCAAAGGCCAATAGCAGATAATGCAGACCGGCCTCAAACTTGAATTCTTTGCCAAACTGATCCCTGGCGGAAAATCCAGGAACCACATCGCCCACCACAAATTCACCTGCGACACAGGAATTTGCCAGACAAGCATAGATAAGCGCTATCGCCAGCCAGTGCCTTGTTTTTAAGTTGAGATTTTCCATATGGGTTCTTGCCCATAACCGGCGTGGGCTTTTTTGTGAGTTTCTTCCTTCTGCAAAGTTTGGCAAGTCTTGTCACAGCCTATTTCCTCATTCCTCAACCTCTTTTTCTTCGCTGGCGGCGAGGATGCCGCCACGGATGAAATTCCGGCGGTTGAAGTAACCCTACGGCGGCGTGACTTCACGGGGGAGAATTTTGTTTTCGTCCTTCAACGAAAAAGTTAGCGTTTTAAATGAGGGTTCCAACTGTCACCATACCAAATTTGACATGCCCAACCAAGTTACTTCACTCTTCCCGCCGCAACTGGGGCGCATTTGCCAATGGGTGACACCTGCTTGAATTTGTTCATGCTTTTCCTCCAAAGGTCACATGACTAAAGCAGCTTAGCCGACAACACGTCCGTCTTGATGATTTGCGGCGGTTTGGTGAGGAGATCAGGTGCCTTGGACATCAGAGCGGCGGCGACAGCTCCGGTAAGATGGCTTTGACGGCCCTCTTCGTTCGCGAACGCATCGAAAATACCGAACGTCGTCGGCCCCATCCGCAAAGCGAACCACGTCACGGTGGCAGGTTCCTGCTCGACAAGAGGGAGCGCGTTGTTAAGAAAATGTGCCACTGCCTGTTCTTTTCCAGGTTTGGCTTCCAGTTGGACCCATAATGCGACTTTGACCATAATTATCCTTTCAGTTGAGTTGTTAATTTCCTTGTTATCGTTGGAACACAGCTTGCAAATTAAATTTCCCCGGTCTTCCGCACTTCGCAAGAAGATTTAATAACATGAAATCGGCTTACATGCCGGGCTTCGTCATGTCATCCTTCATCATGCCCGCATTGAGCGCTTTTAGCACCGTGTCCGCAGTGACACGGCCGCCGTGCTGTTTGCTCACGTGCGCGAAAAGCACCTTGCCGTCCTTGCCAATGATGAAGGTGGATGGATACGCGGTTTCTTTCGGCGCGTCCCAGCGCAGGCCGTAGGATTTGGTGAAGCTGTAATCGGGATCGAGGACGAACAGAAAATTCGTCGGCCAGTCTTTGTCCTGAAGAAAGTCAGTCGCGTGCGCCTTGAGGTCGTCCGCCGGGCCGGGATAAACCATGACGACTTGAACGCCGGCAGCTTGGAATTTTTCGGCGTTGTGCACGAAATCATGGGCCTGCTTGGTGCAAAAAGGGCATGTATAACCCGGCCAGCCGCGCAGCACGACGAGCACAACGTCACTCTTGGCCGTGAGGTCGCTGAGCCGCACCGATTGATCGTCAAGCGTCTTGAGCGTGAAATCGGGCGCCATGTCTCCGACTTGCGGCGGAGTGGCGGCGTTCATCATATCGGACCCCATGTTTCCCATTTGTGCATTCACGGCCAGTGGCAGCGCGCAGGCCAGAACGGCGAGCGCCAGTTTGCAGATGTTCATTATTGTTTTCATTTTGTTTTTTTATTCTTGTGGTTGTGTAGATTGATTTACAGAAAGATTCATTTTCTGCGGCAGCCAGCCGCCGGTGGCCTGCAACGGTTCAAGGTGTCCGCTGCGTGTCACCCAGACGGCCAGCGCGAGGCGTCCGGTGTTTCCTTTCGGGTTGTCATCAATGACGAATTTGCCTTGAAGCCCGTTGGTCTGGCTGGCGAGCGGACGCGTGATGAGCGAGAGCGCGGCAAAATCATGGTTCAAATGGCGGCCCGCATTCTCGCCGCCCTTCACGTCGGAACTTGTTTCACTCACGAGCAGCGCGGCGGTCACTTCGTAATCAGCTCTTCCATTTTCTGAGGGAACAAAATCCGCCTGCCAGTGTTTACCGTCATCAGAACTGACCTGCAACACGCCCGTTTTCAACGCGGATGCAGCGGGAGCACCACGGAATTCAAACCAGTTTCGCCACTCGTTACCGTTCAGGACAAATTCAGGCGTGTAAATGTTTTCCGCCGACCAGACCTGCGCGTAGTCGCGCTGGCGGGTGGAATACTGTTCGCTCGAAAACTTGTCGCTCCAAGCGTGATTGTTCCAATAATCAACGTGAAAGGCGACCGGCACAAATTCGCTCCACAGACCGGATGCGCCTTTCAATTTGCTCAACCACGCCTCGGCGGGCGGACAACTGCTGCAACCTTCGGAAGTGTAAAGTTCCAACAGCGATGTCTGGCGCTCGGAACTCTGAAATGCAATGGGCGCGGCATAGGCCGCGATGCCGGCAAGCAGTCCCAAAAAACAAATCAATTTCATCGTATTGGAGGTGAGAGGAATCTCGCCACGGTTTTATTCCCGAAAATAATTTTTGTGCGTCCGGCCAAATAAACCGGAATAAAACCGCGCGCCGGGCGCTCATATCTACGAATGAAAAACGTGAAAATCATCGGCATTGCCCTCGCAGTCGTGGCGATTTGCTTTACTACCGCCCTGTTAGGCCAAAATGCGCGAGGTGTTGCCGGTCAGGCTGCGGTTGCGCCGGAGTGGTCGCTCAAGGACGTGGACGGTAAAACGGTGCGTTCCACCGATTTCAAGGGAAAGGTTGTCATCCTGGATTTTTGGGCGACGTGGTGCGGCCCTTGCCGGGCGGAGATTCCAAACTTCATCGCGTTGCAAAAGCAGTATGAGACACAAGGGCTGGCGGTCGTAGGCCTCTCGGTGGATGAAAATGGCGCAGAGGTAGTCAAGCCGTTCGCGCAAAAGATGGGCATGAACTATCCCGTAGCGCTGGCTGATGAAAAGACACAGGAGGCCTTTGGCGGAATTGAGGTGGTGCCGACGACGTTCATCATTGACCGGGAGGGTCGCATTGTGAAAGAACACATGGGTTTCGCGGACAAAGACGAGTTTGAAAAAGAAATCAAACCGTTGCTGAACCCTTAAAATTCGTATTGCCGGCATTGTGCGGTAGATTGTCCTGAAATTTTTCATCAGCATGAACGAAGCGGATTATGAGCAGGCGGTGAATTCCTTTTACGAGGGATTATACCGGTTCGCCCACAGTCTTGCGGGCAACGCGGACGACGCCTGCGAACTGACGCAGGAGGCCTTTGCACGGCTGCTCACCAAGGGCGGCCAGTTGCGCGACCATTCCAAGGTCAAGTCGTGGCTCTTCACCACGCTGTATCGCATCTACCTCGGCTGGAAACGCCGCGACACGCGCCATCCGCATTTTGAGATCAGCAGCGTCGAGAACGAATTACCAACGGTCACGCCGGACCTGGTGGACAAACTGGAACATGAAGCCGTGGGCCAGTCGCTGCTCGAAATGGAGGAACGTTATCGCGTGCTGCTCGCGCTCTATTATTTCGAGAATCATACTTACGCGGAAATTTCCGGGCTGCTGGGCGTCCCCATCGGCACGATCATGTCGCGGCTTTCGAGGGCGAAAGACCTGATGCGCAAATCGCTCGCGGCAAAATCCATCGGCGTGGAGCGCAAAATCATTTCCATCAAACCGGCATCGGAAAGGAGCCAGACATGATATGAACAACCAGGAAGCCAAATTGATTCTGCAAGCCTATCGTTGCGGTGGATGGGATGCGTCCGACCCGCTGTTTGCGGAGGCGCTGGAACAAGCCCGGCGCGATCCGGAATTGCAAAAGTGGTTTGCGGAAGAAAACGCCCTGGATGCGCGCATCCAAACCAGCCTGCAAACGGCGGTCCCGGTCCCGCGCGAATTGAAATCAAACCTCCTCGCGATGGGGAAAATTATCCGCCCCACACCGTGGCGGTGGTTCCCGCCCATGAAACCCGCGGTCGCGGCAGCCGTGTTGCTGCTGCTGGGGCTGGCCGCATTTTTGTTTACTCCGCAAAAGCCGGCGCCGCTCGCCTCGTTCCGCGAAACGATGGCGCGCTACTCCCTGCAACAGCAAGGGCACGTCACCTACGAGTCCCACGACCTGGCAAAGATTCAGCAGTGGCTACAAGACCGGGGCATGGAAACCAATTTTGAACTGCCCGCCGCTCTGCACAGCGGGCCGGCGCAGGGCTGCCGCGTCGTTGACTGGAACGGCCAGAAGGCGACGATGGTTTGCTTCTTTCTTGAGGGCGAACATCTGGACCTGTTTGTCATGGACCGTGCGGGGCTGCCGGACCTGCCCGAAGACGGCGCGCCGCAATTTGCCGAAGCCAACGGCTTGATGACTGCAACATGGATCAAGGGTGACAAAGTCTATCTCCTGACTGGCGACAATAAAAAGTTTTTGCAAAAGCTCCTTCAACAGACATAAGACTCATGATTTCTTTCAATTGGGCCTCAAGGCCGGGTCAGAGGATCGCGCGGCGAGTTGCGCCTGTACTTGTTCCACCGTTTGCGTGGACGGCGCAGCGAATTTATCAGTTAATATTTCCAAATCGAACCGAGTATCGGGGCCGTTTCAGCATCAATCGCTTGCGAAATCGCATTAGTGGCGCCGCCCGGGAAGACTGCATTGGTCGTTCCCCACCACGCGGTCCAACCGGCGTAGTCGATGTTCGAGTAGTTGGTGGGATAGGTTGTGATGGTGGAACTCAAGTTCGTCTTGCCTAACATGAACTTGTCCAAAAAGTAAGCCAGGTCATTGGTCTGGTCGTGCGGAAACATGCAATGTTGATGTCCGCCATCAACGTTGAAGCCGAACCGGTCGCCTACGCCAAGCGTTTGATAAATCTTCTCCGCGGCCTCATCGCAGACAAAGGCCGATGGATTTGACAGCCAGGTATAATTTGTGTTTCCCGTGCAGTACAAGGCGCGGGGCGCGTATAGGGCCATCAACTCATCATGGTCCTCGGGCAGGAATGACACATAGGAATTGCCAAATTGGAACATCTGTTTGGCAAACCATACGTTACTGGTGTGCTCGAGGGTTTCCACTTTATTAGTCTCGGTATGCGAGTAGCGCCACGAGGTATCTCCGCCGCCGCCCGACTCCTGGGCAACAGTGAGCGCAACGCGTTCGTCCATCGCCCCGGCAAAGAGCGCCATCTTGCCGGCATAGGAACAACCCGTCACCGCGATGTGATTCAGATCGAGGGGAAGAGAATTCGTGACCTTATACAAGCCATCGATGACACGGCTGATTCCCCAGGCCCAGGCAGCGTATTGTCCCGTATTGCGTGTATTTTGAGCAGGTCCATAAAGCTGGAAGAAGGGGTCGGTATTTTTCGGGCGGTTATAAGTCGTCACCTGGTTATGGAGGAAGGCGATGCCTGCAATATTGCGATTGGTGAAAGCGCTGAATGGGAGGGAACCATAAGGCCTTTGAATCCCGATCACCACCGGGAAGGGGCCGTTCCCCGGAGGAAGGGAAACAGCACACGTCAACGTGAGCGAGTTCGTCCCCACAGTGGTTATCACCGTGAGCGTGTTGGTTGAATAGCTGGCGGTGACTTGTGAAGGATCAACGGCGGGTTTAGTCCCGATTTCATAATTTTGGATCTGGGCCAAAATCTCAGAACGATGCCGGCTCCAATCGGCGGCGCTGGTGCTGCGGGTGCCTCCGATGTTCAGTGGGTCATTGGCCCAGTTGAAGGGATCGGGCAAGGGGCCAATGAGCGGGAGGTTGCCCATCGTCGGCAAAGGCGGCGGCGGGAAATCCGCGCCCCGGTTCTCAACATTATAGACATAGGCCAGGGGATTGTTATCGGGCGGGGATGCGGCTCCCGCTTGGACTGCGCCACCGAACATTGCGAATGCGCCGCATAAAATCGCTGCTTTGATGTGATGGTTTGTCATAAATCCTTCGGGTGTTGGCGTTTGGGTATCGTGATTTTGATTGCGTGTCAATGTTTCAAATGCCGTCGTGGGATTTAACAGGAGGAAACAGAGAAAACGGAGAGGGACTGAAAATGCGGAAACAAACATGCACAGAAGGAAACAAAACGAAGGTGGATGAAAAATTAAAATAAATTCAACTTTGTATAAATACTCGGGACTGACCCCTTGCCCAGACCGGCAGGAAAACAAACCTGCTCACGGTGTGGACAGCCGGTAGAACTTCATGTTGAACCCGGCCGTCGTGTCCGTGAACTGCCACGCCCCGCCGCTCGTGTTGGTATAGACCGGCTGCCAGACAACCGGTGGCGTCAGGTTGGCGGCGGAATAAAGGCGGCTGCTGATGCCCGCGCTGGTCTGGGCGCTCAACGTCCAACCGACATTGGTCTGCACTGGCGTGAAGGTGAAGGCAGGCGCAAAACCGCCATACAGCAGGATGGCCGACGGGCTGGGAATGCCGTTGACGAACATGGTGGCCAACGTCCAGCCGCCCGGCAGGCTGGACACGGCGGTGGAGGCGTAGGCATTGGTGGACCAGTTGGTCGTGTTCAAATACACCGTCTGGCCACTTTCCAGGCTGCGCAACTGCACGACCGGATAATCCGCAGGCGAATCCTGCGTGTTGCCGCCCGAACCTTCGGCGATGCCGCGAAAACCCGAGCCGGTGAGCGCGAGGCTGCTGCCGGCCAGCAGCGGCGAGGTGAAAGTGCTGATTTGCGGTTGCCACGCGGCGCTGAAGCCCAGGCCCACATTAAACAATTCCGCGCTGGCGAGAACACCGCTGTTGCCATAGCCGCCGGTAACGAGCACCTGACCATTGGGCAGCAACGTCGCCGTGTCTTGGTATCGTGCCGCGGTGAGCGAACCCGTGGCCGTCCACACCCCCGTCGACGGGTTATACAATTCCGCGCTGGCAAGAGCACCGCTATTGCCAAAGCCGCCGGAGACCAGCACCTGACCATCGGGCAGCAACGTCGCCGTGTCTTGGTATCGTGCCGTGGTGAGCGAACCTGTGGCCGTCCACACCCCCGTCGCCGGGTCATACAATTCCGCGCTGGCAAGAGGACCGCTGCTGCCATAGCCACCGGTGACGAGCACCTGGCCATTGGGCAGCAACGTCGCCATGTGATAGTAGCGTGCCGTGGTGAGCGAACCCGTGGCCGTCCACACTCCCGTCGACGGGTTATATAATTCCGCGCTGGCGAGAATACCGCTGTTGCCTTGTCCGCCGGAGACGAGCACCTGGCCATCGGGCAGCAACGTCGCCGTGTATTGGTATCGTGCCGTGGTGAGCGAACCCGTGGCCGTCCACCTCCTCGTCGCCGGGTTATACAATTCCGCGCTGACAAGAATACCGCTGTTGCCAATGCCGCCGGAGACGAGCACCTGGCCATTGGGCAGCAACGTCGCCGTGTGGTATTCTCGTGCCGTGGTGAGCGAACCCGTGGCCGTCCACACCCCTATCGCCGGGTTATACAATTCCGCATTGGCGAGAACACCGCTGCCGCCAAAGCCGCCGGTGGCGAGCACCTGGCCATTGGGCAACAACGTCGCCGTGTGGTATTCTCGTGCCGTGGTGAGCGAATTCGTCGTCGTCCACACCCCCGTCGCCGCGTTATACAATTCCGTGCTGGCCAGGCGACTACCGCTGCTGCCATAGCCGCCGGAGACGAGCACCTGGCCATTGGGCAGCAACGTCGCCGTGTGGTATTCTCGTGCCGTGTTGAGCGAATTCGTCGCCGTCCAAAACCCCGTCGCCGCGTTATACAATTCCGCGCTGGCAAGAATACCGCTGTAGTTGTCGCCGCCGGTGACGAGCACCTGACCATCGGGCAGCAACGTCGCCGTGTGATAGTAGCGTGCCGTGGTGAGCGAACCCGTCGCCGTCCACACCCCCGTCGCCGGGTTATACAATTCCGCGCTGGCAAGAATACCGCTGTAGTTGCCACCGCCGGTGGCGAGTACCTGGCCATTGGGCAGCAACGTCGCCATGTGTTGGTATCGTCCCGTGGTGAGCGAACCCGTGGGCGTCCACACCCCCGTCGTCGGGTCATACAATTCCGCGCTGGCAAGAGTGCTGCTGCTGTTGTCGTTGTAGCCGCCGGTGACGAGCGCCTGGCCATTGGTCAGCAACGTCGCCGTGTGTTGGTATCGTGCCGTGGTGAGCGAACCCGTGGGCGTCCACAACCCATTCGTCGGGTCATACAATTCCGCGCTGGCAAGAGTACTGCTGCTGCCCTCGCCGCCGGTGACAAGCACCTGGTCATTGGTCAGCAACGTTGCCGTGTGTTCGAATCGTGCCGTGGTGAGCGAACCCGTGGGCGCCCACACCCCCGTCGCCGGGTTATATAATTCCGCGCTCGCGAGAACACCGCTACGGCCAAGGCCGCCGGTGACGAGCACCTGGCCATTGGGCAGCAACGTCGCCGTGTGGTATTCTCGTCCCGTGGTGAGCGAACCCGTGGCCGTCCACACCCCCGTCGCCGGGTTATACAATTCCGCGTTGGCCAGGCGATTACCGCTGTTGTCAGTGCCGCCGGAGACGAGCACCTGGCCATTGGGCAGCAACGTCGCCGTGTGGTTGTATCGTGCCGTGGTGAGCGAACCCGTGGGCGTCCACACCCCCGTCGCCGGGTTATACAATTCCGCGCTGGCAAGAGCACCGCTGCTGTTGTTGTTGCCGCCGGAGACGAGCACCTGGCCATTGGGCAGCAACGTCGCCGTGTGGTATGTTCGTGCCATGGTGAGCGATCCGGTGCCGGCAAACCCCGGAGTTTGAGCCTGCGCGGGCAGCCATGAACCGGTCAGTCCCAAGGCCAACGCCAGCAGCAGACGCCGGAAAAAGAATGATTTGAATTTTAGGGTCATTTTCGTAGGGTTTAATCTTCAATATTCAATTTGCTTATCCGTTTTGTCAACGCAAAAGCATTTGTATCGCCAGCGGAATACTGACGCGGTTCCAAAAACAATCGGCCGCGCGGATACGACCCCGGAATTCTTCACCTGACGAGCGGTGAAAGAGCAATGAAGGTTCGAAAGCGGTGTCAAGGCCACCGCACGCCAAGACGCTAGCGCGTTGTTCGTACAGCCGATGGAGCTTTTGCGTGCAGATTTTCCCAAGGTGCGAAAATTGAGAGGACTGGGTAATGCGGGGCTGTCTTACGCGGTGTGAATCACCCCGTCACCCTCAGTCTCTCTCCCTCGACCTGCCGCGACGGGCGCTGGCATAGCGGGTGGGGGCGAGGGAAGTTTAATCAGGGCTCGACGGAGTCTCGCCCCACCACGGGAAAATAAAGAAGGAAGGGGGAAGCGCGCCTGGCTTTTTATTTCAATTCCGCATGGCGAAAACAAGTCAACAGGTGGTCGTTGGTCATGCCGACGGCCTGCATAAAGGCATAACAAATATCCAGCTTAAACCCGCCAGGGCGCCTTCCAGATTAAGCATCTCAAAAAGATGCCGGTCGTTGTGCGAGGGCACACCCCATTCGCGGTCATGGTATGAAATGTAAAGCGGATCTTCACCAGACCACGGGCAACGGGATTTCATGGATGAATGGTTTACATCCGGCATTGGCACGACGCATGGAATAACAAATTTTTGCCCGCATCCTTCAACCAGAAACCAGATGAAGCTAACCATCGAAAGAAAGGACTCCTCATCGCATTAAGCATCGTGCCTTGCGGGGATTCTTTCAATGTGTCATGGTAATTAGACCAAAAAAAACTCAACGGAGAAATATGAATCCGACTAAATCCGCACCTGAAGATTATGACCTGGTCGTTCTCGGCAGCGGCGCCGGGGGGAAACTTATCGCCTGGACATCCGCGCAGAAGGGGCAGCGCGTGGCGGTCATCGAGCGAAAATATATTGGCGGAGCGTGCCCCAACATCGCCTGCCTGCCCAGCAAGAACATCATCCACAGCGCCAAGGTCGCGTCGCTTTTCTTCCGCAGCGAGGAGTTTGGCATCAGCAAGGAGAATGTTCGCATCAGCATGAAAAACGTGCGGGAACGCAAAAGAAAAATGGTTCAAAAGCTGGTGGACATCCATCTCGAAAAATACCGGAAGAGCGGCGCTGAGTTGGTCATGGGCACAGGACGCTTTGTCGCCCCAAAAACCATCGAAGCAGCCCTGAATGAGGGTGGCACACGCACCTTCCGCGGCAAGAACGTGGTCATCGACACCGGTTCGCGAGCGACTTTGGAACCGATTCCCGGACTTTTGGAATCGCAGCCGCTTACGCACATTGAAGCGCTCGAATTGGATCATCTCCCCAATCATCTTATTATTCTTGGCGCAGGCTATGTGGGTCTTGAGTTGGCCCAGGCATTCCGCCGTTTTGGGAGTGAAGTGACGTTGCTCGACCGTAACGCCCGTCTGGTCCATAACGAGGACGAGGACGTCTCGCAAGCGCTCGAAGAAATGTGCGGCGATGAGGGCATCCAGATCGCGACCGGCGTAACGATTGCAAAGGTTGAGGGCCGCTCCGGCCATGAGGTCAGGCTGTCTGGAACGCGCGATGGTGAGAAATTCGAGATACAAGGTTCACACCTGCTCGTTGCCGGCGGCCGCACGCCTAATACGAACGGCATAGGTCTCGAACTTGCAGGCGTGGAGACAACCGGGCGCGGCCACGTAAAAGTCAACGAGCGGTTGCAGACCACTGCCGAAGGTGTCTGGGCCGTGGGCGATTGCGCGGGCAGCCCGCACTTTACCCACATCTCGGAGCATGATTTTATCGTCGTCAGCGAAAACATCGCCGGCCGCAGCAAGGCGACGACGGGACGCCAGGTGCCATTTTGTATGTTCACCGATCCAGAGTTTGCCCGGGTTGGTTTGAGCGAAACAGAGGCAAAGCGGCGCGGGATTCGATATCGCCTCGCCAAATTACCGATGGCTGCTGTTTTGCGTGCGATGACGGTTTCAGAAACACGCGGGTTTATGAAAGTTCTGATCGACACGGAAAGCGACCGCATCCTCGGCTTTACCATGTTCGGCTCCGGTGCGGGAGAAGTGTTGGCGACGGTGCAAATGGTGATGCTTGCCAATTTACCCTATACCCTATTGCGCGACGCAATCATCACGCATCCCACCATGTCGGAAGGGCTTGTTTCCATGCTGCTGTCTGTGCCGGCAAAATCATAGAAATCCCGCGCAATGCGTGGAAGTGGAGTGGGATTGGAAAAGCGCAAATCGTAATTCGGGAAAGAACCTTGTATGAAGACTTGGGTCTTACGCGGCGTGAATCGCCGCCCCACCCTCAATCTCTCTCCCCCACCTGCCGCGACGGGCGCTGGCACGGCGGGTGGGGGCGAGGGAAGCCTGCCGGGCAAATATCAAGCATCTGAGCGGTTTGTTCTGTCGTCCCTCCGGGACTTTGTCCTTTTGGCGACGGGACCCGCCGTTGAAACGGCGGGCTATTATCAGGCGCGCCAGCCGGCGCTAAACAAAATTGTTTTTTGAAATTGCGCTCTGATTTACGCCCGCACTTCCACGATCTGGCCTTTGAAGATTTCCAGCGCCTTCTGGATCAAAGGATCATTTTTAAAATCGTTTTTATTGAATGGCACCGACGCCTTTTCAGGTTGAGAAGATGTTTCGCGGGGGCGCGGAGCTGATGTGGCGGGAGCCGTCTCCGGGCTGCTTTCAGCCGGAACACTTTTAGGAATCTCGATGCGGAACGCCGGCGCTTCGGCTTTGATGAACTTGACCTGGCAGTTGGAGCGGCCAAGTTCACTGAGCTTGGTCTGAATCAGGGTATGATTGCGCGCATTATCGACCAGGCCCAGATGGTCCTCGAATTCCGGATCGAACCCGATGACCAGGACATTTTTATCAAATGAAACCGGATGTGCGTCCACCAGGTAGCTGCGCGTGAACGGACTGACGCGGCCAACCGCTTCGACCAGCTTTATCCACAAGTCGGATAAATCGCCGGAAATCGGCTGGGTCTCGTGTATCTCCGCCGGCGGAGCGGTAATCGCCTGCTGAACTTTCGATGCGGCGCCCACTGTCGAAGCGGCGGGACTTCCCCCCTCGCGCAACACGGCAGGGCGCCCCGCGCCTGCGGGATGCGCGCCGGGGGTTGGGGCAGGGGAACTTCCTCCTCCGCGCAACTGGTTCAGTTGTTTCAGGACGGCATCAATCGAAACAGCATTGCGTGCTTCAATCGCTTTCAACAACGTGACTTCGACGAGGATTTTCTTGGACGCGGCGTCGCGCAGATTCAATTCCGCTTCCGCCAGCGTTTCCAGGATGCGTGTCAAAGCGTCCGCGCCGGCCAGCGCCGATTGCTCCTTGAGCGCGGCAATTTCGGCCTCCGACACTTCCAACAGATTCAAGTCGCCGCGCGAAATCTGGAAAATCAACAAGTTGCGGAAATGGTTCAGCAAATCCGCCAGCAACCGTCCCAGGTCCTTTCCGCCTTCGGCCAACCCGTTCAATTGCGTCAGCGCCGCCTGGATGTCGCCGTCGAGAATGGCCCGGCTCAATTTCAGGATCTGGCTTTCCGCCGCCAGACCGAACATCGAGAGCACGTCCGCTTCCTCGATCTTGTCGCCGCAAAAGCTGATAAGCTGGTCCAGGGTGGACTCGGCGTCGCGCATCCCGCCATCCGCGCCGCGCGCGATCGCGTGCAACGCCGCCTCGTCGATCTTCACTTTCTCTTTCTTCGCGATCTCCGCCAGATGTTTGGTGATGAGCGCGGCGGGAATCCTTCGCAAATCAAACCGCTGGCAGCGTGAGAGGATGGTGGGCAGCACTTTCTCCGGGTCCGTCGTCGCGAACATGAATTTCACGTGCGCGGGCGGCTCTTCCAGCGTCTTCAGCAGCGCGTTGAATGCCGCCGTCGAGAGCATGTGGACTTCGTCAATGATATAGATCTTGAACTGCGAATTGGCCGGGGCGTACTTGCACGTCTCGCGCAATTCGCGCACCTGTTCCACGCCGTTATTGCTGGCGCCGTCGATCTCGAGGACGTCCAGCGAACGGCCTTCGGTGATCTCCTGCGAGTGAAAATCTTTTTCGTCGAACTCCACCTTCGGCCCACCGGTGACGTTCAGGCATTTGGCAAAGATGCGCGCGATGGTCGTCTTGCCGGTGCCGCGCGGTCCGCAAAAGAGATAGGCGTGCGCGATGCGCTTTTGTTGGATGGCATTGGCGAGCGTCTGGGTGACGTGTTCCTGGCCGACCACGTCGGCGAACCGTTGCGGGCGATACTTGCGGGCGATGACTTGATAAGACACGGCAAAAATAATTTATGATTGATGATTTACGATTTACGATTTATCCGCAAGGTTGCTTTCTCAGTTCTCAAAATCAATCTTCTTGCTTCTTTTGCGGCAAATCGTCAATCGTAAATAAGAGATGCCAGGGTGACTGCGGCAGATGCAAAGCAAACTACCGTTGCTGCCTTCCGGCCCTGGCGGGATTTGTAAGTCCGCAATCCACAGGCCCTGGCAAAGACAATCTGCCGCAAAATTTATCTGCTGTCGAGACAAAGCGACGCTGCCGCCAGCACCGCGATATTCGGTTTCTTGCTCAACGTAATCTTCAAATGCTTCAACGAGCTTGGAAAATGATATTTCGCCCGGATTTTCTCCCACATCGGCTCCTTGAAATGCCGGAACGCCAGGCTCACGCCCCCGCCCAGCACGATGATCTCCGGGTCAAATGCGTACAGCGCCGTCATGATCATGTCCGCGAAATGCCCGGCGAAGGCCTCGAACATCTTTTTTGCCTCCGGATCGCCTTTGTCCGCCTGCTGCTCCGCCGTATAGGCGTCAACCCCGTATTCGCGCGGGAAAAACCTGCCGCTGCAATAATACTCGAAATTCTTTTCCAGATAGGTAATATTGCCGATCTCCCCCGCACCGCAATGGGTGCCGGAATAGAGTTTGCCGTTGACCACCACGCCGCTGCCCACCCCGGTGCCGCAGATGATCCCAACCACGTTCTTGTACCCGCGCGCCTCTCCGAAGTGCAACTCGCCGATGGTGAAACATTTGGCGTCGTTATTGACATGCACGGGCACACGAAACCGCTTTTCGAGCAATTTTTTTAACGGCACCATGTGCCAGGACGGAATGTTGTTCGCGGAATAGACGATCCCGCGTTCCACGTCCACAATGCTGGGAACGCCCACGCCGATGCCGCTGACGCCCGGGCGGAAGACCGCCGCGATGGTCTTGCAAATCTCTTCCACCACCACGTCCGCATCCGCATTTCCGAAAGAAGGATTTTTTTCCAGGGCCACGAGTTTGTTCTGGTCGATCAGTCCCGCCCGGACATTGGTGCCGCCCAGATCGACGCCGATAAATTTGAGGTTCTTGGTGTTTTTCACGATTCGCGTGCCTCAAATCTGCCAGAGGCAGACCGGAGCGACAAAGATTTTCGAGCGGTTTAAATAATTCTGTAGCCACCGCGCCGAGCGTTCCCGGAGTGCGACCGTCACCGGTCGCAGCAATGTCCGTTCGCGCGAGGGAGTTGGAGAATTTCGTACCGCTCGAATGTACGAACCTCGCTGCGCCCGAGGACGGGCGCACCCCGGAGTGCGACCGTCACCGGTCGCAGCAACGTCCGGCAGCGCGAGGGAGTTGGAGAATTTCGTGCCGCTCGAATGTGCGAACCTCGCTGCGCCCGAGGACGTGCGCACCCCGGAGTGCGACCGTCACCGGTCGCAGCAATGTCCGTACGCGCGAGGGAGTTGGAGAATTTCGTACCGCTCGAATGTACGAACCTCGCTGCGCCCGAGGACGGGCGCACCCCGGAGTGCGACCGTCACCGGTCGCAGCAACGTCCGCCCGCGCGAGGGAGTTGGAGAATTTCGTACCGCTCGAATGTACGAACCTCACTGCGCCCGAGGACGTGCGCACTCCGGAGTGCGACCGTCACCGGTCGCAGCAACGTCCGCCCGCGCGAGGGAGTTGGAGAATTTCGTGCCGCTCGAATGTACGAACCTCGCTGCGCCCGAGGACGGGCGCACTCCGATGACGCCATGATCATTCTCTTTGCAATTTTTTTAGCGCCTCATGCATTTTCGCGGCGGATTGGTATCGTTTGGCCAGCTCAGGCTGGCAGGCCTTGAGAATGATCGCGTTTAGCGCCAGATATTCAGCGGAAACGGTCGAATCAAGCAGCGTTGCCGAGAGTTCGGGAAAAGCCGTCGCGCCGCGGCCGGTGCTGATGACATAAAGCAACATCCCCAGCGCATAGATGTCTGCCTGCGGTGTGCCGGGAAATTCCGGCGGCGGCGGCAGGTAGCCGGGTGTGCCGACGAATGTTTTCGTTTCGTCCACGGGACGGATTTCCGCGACCAGGCCCAGGTCGGCCAGCTTGGGCCGGCCCTCCACAAAAATCACGTTCTGCGGTTTGATGTCGCGGTGGGTCAAACCCTGTTGATGAAGGAATTCAAGAACGCTGGACAAGTCGAGGCCGATCCGAACGCAATCCGGCAACGGCAATCGGCCGCTCGGGCGCCGCTTTCGCTCATTGGCCAAATCGCGCGGTTGGTATTTTTGCGGTTCCCGCTGCCAGCCCGGTTCCAGCGAATCGCCCAGCTCCATCACATAATAAAAATAGCCGTCCAGTTTGGCGCTCACGAAATCCACTCGCAACAGGCCGGGGTGCCGGGTCGAGAACGGTTGATAGCGGTTCACGCCGTTGAACTCCCGTTCGTAGGGCGAGGCATTGTCCCCGAATTTTTTGAGATAAATGACTTTCAAGGCCCGCCATTGGCCGTCGTCATTTTTTGCCAGCCAGACTTTTCCATACGCGCCCTCGCCAAACGGCGGCTGGAATAATTTATAACCGGGCGCCTGGGGAGGTTTCTCGACCACTGCTCGTCTCTTTTCCGGACGGAGATGGACAACCGCAGCCCAGGCGAGGGCGCAGGGGATTTGTCCGCCGACAATGACCAACCACGGAAACCAATAATTCGTAAAATAACTCGTCAAGATCGCCGCGAGGGAAACCACCATGGCCGTGGCCACCGCCAATATCCCCGCCGTGAACAACCGCATCCGGCAAAGGCCGCCGAGGGAAATTCCAACCAAAGTTAAGATTGAAAATTCGAGCCATGCCGGGGGACGGCGGAGCCAATCGGCGTTCAGCAAATTCAAAAATGAAGTCAGCATGATTTCCACGCCGCCAGTAGTTTCGTGGGTCCAATGCCAGTAAGGAGATTCAAATTCATCCGGCTCGCCCTCGGGCTGGGACGTCTGCGGTGCGGTCCCGACAAAGACGATTTTATCGCGGAAATAATTCGCCGGTTGCGCCAGCGCGAACTGATAGCTCATCGCGGGCCAATCGCCGTTCCGGCCATAATAGCGCAGCCAGCGTTCCTGCGGACGGGTGTCCAGGTTCGCTCCGCAAAGGGTTGCCGCCGTCCACGGCAGGCTCGGATAGGGGCCGGGGGATGGGAAGGGCCAATGCCGCCGGACGATCGAGTCCAGGTCTGAGTCCAGCCAGGCAACACCCCAATTTGTCCCGGCCGCCTCCATGAACAGGCCGGCCGGCAAGATCGGGCGCGCGCCGGCCATGCCCGGAGCGGTCATACGGGCCTGTTCAGCCATCAAGACGATATGGCGTTGCCGGCGCATGGCGCCGGCCAGGGCCTGGTCCTTCGCCGGGTCCCTCAAAGTTCCAAAAAAAGAGTCAATCACCACCAGGCTGCACCCGTCATCGGCGAGCTTATTGAGCAACTGCGCGTGCAGCCCGCGGTCCCACGGCTCGCCGCGCGTTTGATGAAAATGGTCGTAGGCTTCATTGTCCATCAATACGAGCGCGACATTATTGGTAATGGGCCGCGCGCCGAAGCGGAAGAGATAGTCGTAACTGGAATTCACCCACGGCCCGCCCAGTGGCGCGCTCCACAAAAGCCAGCCGCAAACAACCGCCAGCGCCGCGCCGATGGCGGGTTGGACAGTTTTTTGCGCAAATATTTTACCCATGCGTCCCGGAATTTTTGTAATCAATGTAAAGTTTTTACAAATTGTTTGAAAGATTTCTTCAAATCGTCCGTATATGTAGTTGGAAGGAAATAACTTGTAGCATCAAAGGCGACAAATTAATACCAAAGTATAATTTGAAATGATTTCCGCCGTAGGCAATCTTTGATTGTTTCCACACACGTGAAGCAGGGCTAATTCATGGTTTGATCGTTTTGCGGACGTATGTTGGAAGAGCAGCTTAAAGCTACGTTAAAAGAAATTGGCGACCTCAAGGCCGCGCTGGACGAGTACGCCATTGTCGCCATCACCGACGCGGCGGGAAAGATCACCTACGTCAACGACAAGTTTTGCGCCATCTCGAAGTATTCCCGCGAGGAACTTCTCGGCCAGGACCATCGCATCATCAATTCCGGTCATCATCCCAAAGAGTTCTTTCGCGATTTGTGGATGACGATCACGCATGGCCGAGTCTGGAAAGGCGAAATAAAAAACCGGGCCAGGGACGGCTCGTTTTATTGGGTGGATGCGACCATAGTTCCTTTCCTTAACGATGAGGGCAAACCGCGGCAATATATCGCCATCCGAACTGACATCACCGGGCGCAAACAGGCTGCGGAAGCACAAGCGCGGCTGGCGGCCATCGTCGAATCGTCCGACGATGCCATCATCGGCAAAACGCTGGAGGGGATCATCACCAGTTGGAATCCGGGCGCGGAAAAAATATTTGGCTATTCCGCCGCCGAAGCCATCGGCCAACCGATGCTGCTGTTGATTCCGCCCGAACGGGCCAATGAAGAGCCTGAAATCCTGGCGCGGATCAAGCAGGGAGACAGCGTTGACCATTTTGAAACCGTGCGGGTTTGCAAGGATGGGAGGCGAATCGATGTCTCCGCAACCATTTCGCCCATCATCGGCGAGCAGGGGAAAATCATCGGCGCCTCAAAAATCGCGCGGGACATCACGGAGCGCAAGCGCGCTGAAAATGAGATACGCAGGCTCAATGCGGACTTGGAACAGCGCGTGGCCCAGCGCACGGCTGAACTTGAAACGGCCAACAAAGAACTGGAGGCATTTTCTTATTCCGTCTCGCACGACCTGCGCGCGCCATTGCGCGCCATCAACGGATTTGCCGGGATCGTTTTGGAGGATTTCGCCGCGCAACTGCCCGAAGAAGGGCGAAAGTATCTGGCGCGGATTCGGGACGGTGGCCAGCGGATGGGCGAATTGATCGATGACTTGCTCGCCTTTTCCCGTTTAAGCCGGCAAAACGTGAACCGGCTGTCCGTGGACACCGGCAAACTGGTCCAAAATGCCCTGGATGAATTGAGGCCGCACCTGGCGGAACGCGAAGTGAAACTGCAAATCGGCGAATTGCCCCCATGCCAGGGCGACCCGGCGCTGCTGAAACAAGTCTGGGTCAACCTCCTCTCCAATGCCATCAAGTATTCTCGCGGCAGGAAACCGGCCATCATTGAAGTCGGTTGCCGTCGTGATAACGGGGACAACGTCTTTTTTGTCAAAGACAACGGCGCGGGCTTCGACATGCGGTATGCCAACAAATTATTCGGGGTGTTTCAACGATTGCATCGCGCGGAGGAGTTTGAAGGAACTGGCGTGGGGCTGGCCATCGTGCAGCGCATCATCCACCGGCACGGGGGGCGCGTTTGGGCGAAGGCGGAGCTGGATCGCGGAGCAACTTTTTATTTCACACTTGAGGAAGCTGAAAAATTATGAGCGACATCAATGAAATCGAAATCCTGCTGGTCGAGGACAATCCGGATGACTTGGACATGACCCTGCGCGCGCTGCGCAAGGCGAACCTGGCCAATCACATCCAGATTGCCCGTGACGGCGCGGAGGCGTTGGAGTTCATTTTATGCCAGGGGCCTCACGCCAACCGCAAGATTGAAAACGGGCCAAAAGTTGTTTTGCTGGACCTGAAACTGCCCAAGGTGGACGGGCTGGAAGTCCTGAAGCGCATCAAGGGCGATCCGCGCACGAAAGCGATTCCGGTGGTCATTCTCACCTCCTCCGGGGAACAACGGGACATCGTGGAAAGCTACCACCTGGGCGTGAACTCTTATATCGTCAAACCGGTGAACTTCGAGGGGTTCGCCAAAGCGGTGCAGGAATTGGGAATGTATTGGCTGCTCCTCAATCATTCCCCAAAATCATAGCCGCAACATGGCAAAACCACTCAACCTATTGATCATCGAAGATTCGCAGGACGATGCCGACCTCATCGTTCGCGAATTGCGCCGCGCCGGTTTCGAGCCAAAATGGACTCGCGTCGAAACCGAACCGGATTTCCTGGCGGAACTGAAAAACTTGCCAGACATCATTCTTTCCGACTATTCCATGCCGCGATTTAGCGGATTGCGCGCCGCGGAACTGACGCGGAAGAGTGGATTGGAAATTCCTTTCATCCTGATTTCAGGGACTGTTGGCGAAGAGGTAGCCGTGGAGGCCATGAAAACGGGCGCGACGGATTACCTCTTAAAGGACAGATTGGCGCGCCTGGGACAGGCGGTTGAACGCGCGTTGCGCGAAAGCCGGGAAAAGACGGAACTCCAACGGGCCGAGAAGGAATTGCAAGCCACGCAGGCACAATTGAATCAATTGCTGGAGCACAGCCCGGCCGTCATCTATTCGCTCAAAATTGAAGGGCAAAAGATCGTTCCCAAAGTCGTCAGCGAAAATATCAGGACATTGTTGGGGTTCACGGTGCCGGAGGTATTAAGCTACGAATGGTGGCACAGCCATCTTCATCCCGAGGACCGCGAGCGCGCAGTCGCCGGCCTTTCGGAAACATTGGCGCAGGGCGCCAACATGACCGAATATCGGATGCGCCACAAAGACGGCACTTACCGATGGGTGGAAGACACGCGTCGATTGATCCGCGACTCATCGAACCAGCCGGATTATTTTGTCGGCCTCTGGGTGGATATCACCGAACGGAAAAGGGCGGAAGAGATTCTTCGTGAAGCGAACAGGAATGAATCCGCTCGCGAGAAAAATAAAATAATAAAAGAATTGAGTGTTATTTTTGCTGTCGGCGCGGTTATTGTCGGTATTTTGGCTTACACGGACGCTCTTCAACCAGCTGCTAATGCATTTATTTCAAAATATCAGGATCATTATGATGATGTCTTCAGTGTTTGTGGTGTTGTCTTGATCGGGTTTCTTGTTTTCTCCTACCGTCGATGGCATCAGGCCAGGATACAGATGGGCCGTCAGGCAAATATTGAAGAAGCCTTGAGAATATTGCAGGCGGAATTGGAAAAACGCATCCAGCAGCGGACCTCTGAATTAGCCAGGGCCAACGACGTCTTGCGGATGGAAATCACCGAGCGCAAAAAAGCCGAGGAAACCTTGCGCGAAAGCGAACGGCGTTTCAACGACATGCTGGGCAAGATCGAACTGGTTTCGATCATGCTCGACCGTGAGGCGAACATTATTTACTGCAACGATTACCTGTTGCGGACCACAGGCTGGCGGCGCGAAGAAGTGCTTGGCCGCAACTGGTTTGATGTCTTTCTGCCGGCGGATCGCAACGCCGATTTGCGCAGACTCTTTGCGGAATTGATCGCCGACCTGCCGGCAGCCTGGCATTTCGAGAATGACATCGTCACCCGCACGGGCGCGCGGCGCCCCATTCGCTGGAACAATTCGGTGCTGCGCTCGCCCTCCGGCGAGGTGATCGGCACGGCCAGCATCGGCGAGGACATCACCAACAGCAAACAGTTGGAGGAGCAATTGCGCCAGGCCCAGAAAATGGAAAGCATCGGCCAGCTCGCCGGCGGCGTGGCCCATGATTTCAACAACATCCTCGGCGTCATCCAAATGCAGACCGATTTATTGAAGATCGGCGGAAAACTTCCGCCGGAATGCAAAGAGATTGTTGATGATATCAGCGCCGCCGCCCAACGCGCGGCCGCGCTCACGCGCCAGTTGCTCCTCTTTAGCCGCAAAGAAACCATGCATCAGCGGGATTTGGACCTTAATGAGTCGATCAACAACATGGCCAAAATGTTGCGGCGCACCCTCGGGGAAAATATCCAGGTGCAATTCAGATTCGCCATGCAGGCCCTCCACGTCCGCGCCGACGCCGGCATGATGGACCAGGTCTTGATGAACCTCTCGGTCAATTCCCGTGATGCCATGCCCAACGGCGGCAAACTGATCATCGAAACCTCCGCCGCGGAATTTGATGAGCAGGCCGCTTCGCAATCGGCGCAAATGCGGGCCGGTTCGTTTGTTTGTCTGGGCGTGAGCGATACGGGTTGCGGCATCCCGGCTGAAAATCTTGCCCGAATCTTTGAACCGTTCTTCACCACCAAAGAAGTCGGCAAAGGCACCGGCCTGGGACTCGCTACGGTTTTTGGCATTGTTCAACAGCATCAGGGCTGGATTAATATCTATAGCGAGGTCGGCCGCGGAACCACCTTTCGGATTTATCTTCCGCGGCTGAAAGAAGTATCGGGCCGGAAAGCGGAGGCGCCGCCAGCCGCCTCTTTGCCGCGCGGCCAGGAAACCATCCTGCTGGCGGAAGATGATGCCTTTGTCCGCAATGCCATCCGCCGCACGCTTTCCGGCCTGGGTTACCGCATGCTCGAAGCCACCAACGGCGCCGAAGCGTTGGAGGTCTGGAAATCGAACCGCGATAAGATTCATCTGGTCCTCACCGACATGGTCATGCCCGGCGGAATGACCGGAAAAGATTTGGGCGAACGATTAGTGAAGGACAATCCCGGATTGAAGGTAGTCTATATGAGTGGCTATACCGCCGAGTTTGCCGGAAAGGATTTTCCATTGGAAGAGGGGGTCGATTTTCTTACCAAACCCTTTTCATCCCCCAAACTCGCCCAAACCATCCGCGCCCGCCTGGACCGGTGAGGGGCCGGAGAAAACCATGTTTTTTACAAATTATTTGAAAGATTTCTCCAGATCTCGCGTATATGTATTTGAGGGAAAGTGGCAGGTAGCATCAAAGTTGATCAAAAAATTTGTATAATAAGTTGAAATATTCGCGCCATGCGTGACATTTTAATTGTTTCCTCATCGCAAAAGACAGACTGATTCGTTATTCGTTTGCGGTGGATATGACAACGCCACTCAACATTTTGATCGTTGAAGATTCACAGAACGACGCGGAATTGGCCCTGCAGGAATTACGCCGCGCCGGTTTCGATCCAAAGTGGAGGCGTGTCGAAACTGAACAAGGTTTTTTGGACGAATTGCCGAATCGGCCGGACATCATTTTGTCGGATTACTCGATGCCGCAATTCAGCGGGTTGCGGGCGGCAAAACTTTTAAGGGAGAGCGGTTTGAAAATTCCGTTCATACTCATCTCGGGAACGGTCGGCGAAGAGGTTGCCGTGGAAGCCATGAAATTTGGCGCAACGGATTACCTGTTAAAGGACAGATTGACGCGCCTGGGACAGGCGGTGGGGAAAGCGCTGGAACAAAAGCACTTCCAGGAAGAATACCTGCAAACGCAGCGCGAGCTGCTCTCGAAAACCGCGATGCTCGATGCGATGCTGGATAACATTCCGGCCTTCATTTACTTCAAGGATTTACAGTCGCGCTTTGTGCTCGTCAGCCGGTCCTGGGCGGATCTCTTTCAAATCTCTGACCCGGAAAAAATAAAAGGCAAAGCTGATTCCGACTTTTTCCCGCCAAAACATGCCCAGATTACCTTGGAAGATGAACAGCGAATCATTCGCACGGGGCAACCCATGGTGGACAAGCAGGAACTCGTGGTTTATCAAAACGGCGATAAAAGTTGGGGGCTGACCACCAAATTGCCCTGGCGCGATGCGACCGGCGCCATTATCGGCACGTTTGGCATCAGCCGGGACATTACCGCCATCAAGAAAGCGGAAGAAAAACTCGCCTACGAGCGACAGTTGCTGCGAACGTCAATTGATCTGCTGCCGGATGTTTTTTATGTCAAGGATTTGGAGAGCCGGTTTTTAATGGCCAACGAAGCCCTGGCAAAAAGTTTTGGCAAAAATCATTATTCCGAGCTTATCGGTTTGTCCGACGCGGATTTTTTCCCGCCGGAGATGGCTTCGGCCATGCGCGCCGAGGAGAAAAAGATTTTTTCAGGAGAACCTGTCATTGACCATGAAGATGATGTCGTCTTCCCGGATGGCCGCAAATACACCTTGCTGACCACCAAAGTGCCGTTCCGTGATAGTCAAGGACGGATTTGCGGCCTGGTGGGAATCGGACGTGACATTACCGAGCGCAAACAGTTGGAAGAGCAATTGCGCCAGACCCAGAAAATGGAAAGCATCGGCCAGCTTGCCGGCGGGGTGGCGCATGATTTCAACAACATCCTCGGAGTTATCCAAATGCAGGCGGATTTGATGAAAATCGGCTGCGAACGTTTCCCCGCGCAGGCGGAATTTGCGGACGAAATCAGCGCCGCCGCCCAACGCGCCGCCGCGCTCACGCGCCAGTTGCTCCTCTTCAGCCGCAAAGAAACCATGCATCAGCAGGATTTGGATTTGAATGAGTCGATCAATAACATGGCCAAAATGTTGCGGCGCACCCTCGGGGAAAATATCCAGGTGCAATTCAGGTTCGCCATGCAGGCCCTGCATGTCCGCGCCGACGCCGGCATGATGGACCAGGTCTTGATGAACCTCGCGGTCAATTCCCGTGATGCCATGCCCAAAGGCGGCAAGCTGATCATCGAAACCTCCGCCGCGGAATTTGATGAGCAGGCCGCTTCGCAATCGGCGCAAATGCGGGCCGGTTCGTTTGTTTGTCTGGGCGTGAGCGACACCGGGTGCGGCATCCCGCCCGAAAATCTGGCGCGAATCTTTGAACCGTTCTTCACCACCAAAGAAGTCGGCAAAGGCACCGGCCTGGGGTTGGCCACGGTCTTCGGCATCGTTCAACAGCATCAGGGCTGGATTAATATCTATAGCGAGGTCGGGCGCGGAACGACCTTTCGGATTTATCTTCCTCGGCTGAAAGAAGTATCAGGCAAAAAAGCGGAGACCGCGCCAGCCGCCTCTTTGCCGCGCGGCCAGGAAACCATTCTGCTGGTGGAGGATGACGCCTTTGTGCGCAATGCCATCCGCCGCACTCTTTCCGGCCTGGGTTACCACGTGCTCGAAGCCACCAACGGCGCCGAAGCGTTGGAGGTTTGGAAACTGAACCGCGATAAGGTTCATCTGGTCCTGACCGACATGGTCATGCCCGGCGGAATGACCGGCAAAGATTTGGGCGAACGATTAGTGAAGGACAATCCCGGATTGAAGGTAATCTATATGAGCGGCTATACCGCCGAGTTTGCCGGAAAGGATTTTCCATTGGAAGAAGGCGTTGATTTTCTTACCAAACCCTTTTCATCCCCCAAACTCGCCCAAACCATCCGCGCCCGCCTGGACCGGTGAATCAATCCCGATATTCCCGAATCACCACCGCGGTGGACGTGGCGGGGTCAAACACCGCATACACGCTGCCGCGCTGGAGATCATCGCCTTCCTTGAAGACGCGCTTGAAAAACTGCGCGTTGTCCAGCGGCGGCAGGCTTTGAAACAGCCGGCACTTTTTGACCGCCGCGGTCTCCAGCATTTTTCTGAATTCAAACCCGTCCACCGGCGCCAGTTTTGATTCGGTGACCATGGTCTGAAAATCCTTTGGCCCGACCTTAAACACGGCCAGCCATTCTTCCCGCAGGAAGGTTGAATAACCGGCGACCCGCGCCTGGCCGGCTGACGCCGGAACGTTGCCGAGACAAATGTAGGCCAGCCGGTGATTGGGCGATTTGCCGGCCCCCAACAGAACGAGCAACAAGGCCACGACCAGCGCGGGCGCCACCAGCAACGCCAGGGCCGCCGGCCGTTTCACCGAATGCTTCTCGATGTAGATCTTGGTCAACGCGAAGACGGTGCTGCCGGCGCCGCCGACCAGCACCATCACTGGAATAAATGGCAACAAGGCCATGAGGCAAGCCACCCCGAAAAATTCGCGGGTGCCGAATTGCAGGGTCAGGAAAAAGAGCACGCCGCCGCTCACCAGCACGGCATCGAATATCCAGAGCCGCCAGTAATTGATTTGCCGCCGGTTCTTTTGGGCATTGTCAACGATCTCGTTCACGCCCATTAGAAACGCCAACCCGCCCGCAAACGCAAGGTTTTATGGGAATGGCGCTTAGTTAAAAAGCAAAACTTTGGCGCACAATGACATGCGACAACGTCGTCTTTAGCGCGGTAGGCGCGACATATTTGTCGAACCGAACGTTTGTAAATTTTGAGAGCGCGTTGCTGCGGACAGGAATGTCCGCGCTCCGCCTGGTCACAATCGGCGCGCGGACTTTCTAGTCCGCAGCAGCTTCCCGAATGTTCCCGGGGCCGCAATTTCCGAGTGCCAACACAGACTGGATTCGGCACCCGTTTCGTAGGAGGTGCGTTGCTGCGGACAAGAATGTCCGCGCTCCGCCTGGTCACAATCGGCGCGCGGACTTTCTAGTCCGCAGCAGCTTCCGAATGTTCCCGGGGACGCAATTTCCAAATGCCAGCACAGACTGGATTCGGCACCCGTTTCGTAGGAGGTGCGTTGCTGCGGACAGGAATGTCCGCGCTCCGCCGTGCTGGTCATAATCGGCGCGCGGACTTTCTAGTCCGCAGCAGCGTCCCGAATGTTCCCGGGGCCGCAATTTCCGAACGCCAGCACAGACTGGATTCGGCATCCGTTTCGTAGGAGGTGCGTTGCTGCGGACAAGAATGTCCGCGCTCCGCCGTGCTGGTCATAATCGGCGCGCGGACTTTCTAGTCCGCAGCAGCTTCCCGAATGTTCCCGGGGCCGCAATTTCCGAGTGCCAACACAGACTGGATTCGGCGCCCGTTTCGTAGGAGGTGCGTTGCTGCGGACAAGAATGTCCGCGCTCCGCCGTGCTGGTCATAATCGGCGCGCGGACTTTCTAGTCCGCAGCAGCTTCCCGAATGTTCCCGGGGCGGCAATTTCCAAATGCCAGCACAGACTGGATTCGGCACCCATTTCGTAGGAGGTGCGTTGCTGCGGACAAGAATGTCCGCGCTCCGCCGTGCTGGTCATAATTGGCGCGCGGACTTTCTAGTCCGCAGCAGCTTCCCGAATGTTCCCGGGGCCGCAATTTCCGAGTGCCAACACAGACTGGATTAGAGAACGCCAGTTGGAAGACACACATCCTTGTCTGCGCGAAGGCGACCGGTTCATGGAAAGCTGAATCTCCATCCTGGATGTTGGATGTTGGATGTTTAATACTCATCACCCATCTCGCATCTCGCATCACGCATCACCGAGCCGCCGCCGCCGCCATTTGCGTCTGCGCAATCTCCGCTTTGGCCGCGGCAAAGTCTTCCTGAAAAGCATCGCTCTTCTTCATCTCCCGCACAATCGCCTGCGCCAGCACCCGCCCGGCATAAATGTCCGTGGGATAATGCCGCGCAATCATTACCCGATGCCAACCGATGCTGCGCGCCGTGGCGATGATGGCATCGTGCTTGTCCGGAAACAGATCGGCCAATACCTGCGCCAGTACCATCGATTCCGTGGAGTGGCCGCTGGGATAGCTGTAACTTTTTTCCAATTTTCCATTGGCCAGGCTGGGATCGGTGAAGTAGGGGCGCGGGCGCTTGTAAAAATCCTTCGCCTGATCGGTCACCGCCGCGGCATCGCTCTGGACTTTATTGATGAAGGCTTCCGTTTTGGGAAACTTGCCCGGCTGCAGGAAATCGCCGATGGCGGGGGCAAACGTGAAGATGTCGAATTTCTTTTGCGAATAGGCGATGGCCATGTCATTGCTGCCGCAGGCATGATAAACCTCGCGCACCGTTTCCATGTCGGCCGCCTGCTCGGGCGAATCCATCAGCGGCGGCGGCGCCAGCAGCGCGATCGCATCGGGCTGGCCGGCCTCAAGATAATGGAGATGCCCACTCAGCCGCCGCCGCCTGCGGCGTCATCGTGTCGTCCTGCGCGCGGAGCGGGAGCGAAGAAACGGCAATCGAAAAAAGAGGCCGTTGCCAGGTAAAGAGGGAGCCTCAACCAAAAACTTTTCATTTTGCGGACTAAATTCAATTAGTTACGGGGTAACCCAAGTAATCCCAGTTGATATCCGAGCGGCCGGGGTCATGGCCGGCGGGTGCTTGTATAGTTTGTCCGGTCATTGTCGTAATAGTCTCGGTGCCGTCGGAGACCACATAACCGTACTTGAAGTAACCGGCATGGCCGTCGCTAAAAGTGATGTTGCCGCCCAGGCTGTGGCGGGAAGAGAATCGCGTGGTGTAGGATTGCGGAGTGGCGAGGTCAATTGAATTACCCTGGGGATAGATGTCCCCTCCGCTGGCATAATACGGCTGTTCCGTGGAACTGTCGCGAACATCCGAAAAAAGTACAAAGGCTGAAGCATTTTTAACCATGCCGGTTTTGCAGGCCAGACGTGAAGGAGAGGATAGACTCTCGTTGGCTGTGGACTTAGAATTCATCCCGTAACAGAAAAGCGGACGTTGTCCCGGGGCCATCCATCCATGATTTGGATCTTCATCCAGGGGGGTTAGGGTTTGAATGCTTTGGGCGAAGGCCAACGGGCAGATGAAAATGGTTCCGCCGGAACTGCTTAAGTTGTTGAACTGTGCTTTATTGGAAGTCAAAGCCCATTGGTACATGGGCTTGCCGCCAACATAAGAAGGCAGGGCATTAAACCATGCGCTGTCGCCAATGCCTTCTTTGTGATACGGGTAAATGTTAGCCCATGCAGGGGTGTCTTCATCCGCGGAGTTAAATTGTGAAGCAGGTTCATATCTCGCCCACGGGAATACCTGATTGTTGTCATCCACATACATCGAGTCGGCCAGACCCCATTGCTTTAAATTGCCCAAACAGTTCACTTCCTGGGCACGCCGTTTGGCCTTGGCCAACACCGGCAGCAGCAAAGCCGCCAGGATGGCGATGATGCCGATGACCACCAACAGTTCGATCAACGTAAAGCCGTTGGATTTGATGTTCTGTTTAATTGGTTTCACTTTTTTACTTCTTGTTTATTTTCCCTAAAAAGCCCGGCGAATCATCGCTTTTGATTGTTACAAACGCATGCGTCGAATGTGACAAATATGTTACATAGTCTAATGCGGAAATAAAGTCACCTTATCGTAACAAAAAAGCCATGAGCGTGTGACCAACTTTTTATTCACTCTCCCTCGCTCGTTTATAGGATTTTAGTCACCACAAAAAAAACCAATGAAAATAAAAAATATCGCATGCATTGCAGCATTGCTTGTCGCTTCGCTCTCTGCGGCTAAAGCACAAACCTCGGCCCCGGTTACCGCCTGGACCTTCGACAACTTGTCCACCGGTTACAACGCCAGTCCAAATCCATCCACCGGTTTCGGCGCCGCCAGCGCTGTGGGTCTGGGCAATGGCAGCAACCCCACCGTTGTATCCCTGTCTGGAAGTTCTACCGGGTTATCGGGACCCAACAGTTGGCAATTTAGCGCCACCGGCAATAGTGGTGGCTGGCAAACAACTTCGGCCATCGGTGCGCAAGGCGCCCAATTTTCCGCCAGCACGGTCGGTTATTACCAAATCCAGGTTTCCTTTGACGTCAATGCCACTGCGGATGCGGAAGGCGCTCTTCAAGTCCAATACACCACGGGTGATTCCATCTGGTATAATGCCACCATCGCTTCCGTTGGCTCGGGCGCAACCATCAATAACAATGCGGTTGCCACCAATGATCTGGTCGTCGGCTCCTACGTCACTCTGTCGAGCGGTTGGAACAACCAGATCACCGTTAATTTAAGCGGCATTGCACAGGTGGATGATGCGCCCAACTTTGCCATCCGCATTGTGAACGCCGCCACCGGCACGAACTGCCTGGACACCACCGGGACCCTTTACAATAACAGCAACACCACTGCCGCCTGGACGATCGACAACGTCGTCGTTTCAGGTGTTTCCTACAGCCCGGTCGCGGACTGGACGTTCGATAATATCGGCAAGAAAAGTCCGGTGAACAATCCGGCACCCGCAATTGCGCTCAATGCCGCAACGGCAGCCATCATAGGCTTTAATTTCCCAACTAACTTCTTTTTCGCCGATGGCAGCGCGGGCAGCACCAATACCGGAGATGTTCTCGCCAGCGGAGCACCCTATCCTTCCACAGGCCCTGCCGGTCAGTTTGTCTGGCGGCTGCGCGGCCAGAGTCCCGGCAACGGCTGGACCAGTCTGGCGCCCATCGGCGCGCAAGGCGCTGAGTTTGATGTCAGCACGATCAATTTCAGCAATATCGTCGTTACCTTCGACCTTTACATGACCAGCCAGGGTGAAGCCAAAATGTGCGTTCTTTATACCACCAACTCCTGGACGACTACGAATATCGCCAATAACCTTTCTTATGGCCTGAATCCCACGCTGATCACTGTCAATACAAACCCGATTGCTGATCCGAACACCGTGGCGGGCACCTACTTCGATAATAATTATGGTTCAATCTTCTTTAATAACATGGTGGTTGACTTTACGGGCGACCCCACCGTGGCCGGCAATCCGAATTTTGCCTTCAGGATTGTGAATGCCGCAACGGGAGCGGATTGTGTGAACTACTTGAATCAACCCTACAACAATGCTTCTGGCAACTCCCGCGTGGACAATGTGGCCGTCAGCGGCCAATTTGAAGGTTCCTATCCGCCTGTGATCACCAATGCGGCTAACGCTACAGTGGATGCTCCCTTCACCAATACTTTCGCAGTGAATGCAGCCTGGGCCACCAATATCAGCGCCATCTACCTCAACGGCGTAATTCTGTCGAATAAGTCGCCCAATATTGCTTACACTGTCACTCCAACCAATATTGTGTATATTCCGGCGAAATCTGACTGCCATGCAGGCCAGCGGACTGGATAGCATTCAAATCTTTGCCACTAATTTCGCCACCGCCAAATATAGCCAGTTTGTCGGAACCGGTCAGGCCACCAAGTTGGTCCTTGTGCAACCTGCGGGTCCCTCCGCCAGCACTGGCACCTTGACCGTCAATCCCTCTATCGAGCTTGCGGATCAATACGGAAACGGCACCACGAATCCCTATTCCAGTTTTGATGTCGTGGCCAGTGTCAGCAACACCCCGGCGACATGGGTCCTGGGTGGCTCCACCAACCAGTCGATCGTCAACGGCTATTGCTCCTTTACTGATTTGACCGCCACCGTCACTGGTTCGACGGCGGTCAGCAATGCCGTCATTCTGTTCACCGTGACTGGCTACACCAACACGCTTGCTCATACGACTACCACCAACATTTATTCAACCAGTTTCGTCATCGGACCGCCCCCCGCTCCTTTCACCCAGGGCAATCTGGCGGCCATCCAAATCGATACGCTGGGGAATAACACAACCTTCAGCATCATTGAACTCCATCCTTCCGCCGCCAATCAAACCGCGCCTCTCAACCTCGTTCCCATCAGTGCCACGGGTACGAATGCCCTGCGCCTGGCATCCGCGGGCAGTTGCGGCAAATTGGCCTTGAGCGATAACGGCACGTTCATCGTCTTTGACGCCTTTTCAGATAACAGTTCCGCCACTCCGGACGAAACTTTCAATCTTAGCCGGGCGGTTGGCACCTTGGATTCCGGCATCGATTTCACCTCGCCGGTCAGCTATGTCTCCACCTCATTAGGCGGCAGCCAGGCCCGTTCCGCCTGCAGCCCGGACAACCAAAACTTCCTCATTGATGATAAAGGCGGTCTCTACGTCAACGGTACTTTGTCTTACCCACAAAACAACATAAGTGTGAGGTCGTTCGGTGGCGTATCCTGGGTTCTCACTGCCAAAACAGCAAACCCGGCCACCTCGGACTTGTATGAATTTGCTGGAAATAGTCCGCCGGCGATTGACTGGGGAGATCCGGGCAATGACGGGCCTTTTATCACCCCCAGCCTCACTCCGCCCTCAGATCCAGTGGCCCAGGACTTCTATATGATTGCCACCAATGGAAGTTATAACGTCGCCTATATCGCCGATCAAAGTGGCGGCCCCGGCGGCAACAACGGAATCATCACCAAATGGATATTCCAAAATGATCCCAATTATACCTGGGTCGCCGTTGGCTCATGGACCAATTCTGATAATTGCGACACCTTGTTCGCCACCACCAACGGCAGCGGAGGGGTGTATCTGTATTACGCCAACGGCGGTGGTGGGTCTGGAGGAAACCAGCTCATTCGCTTGACCGACCAAACCGTCACCGGCCCGCTCAACATCATCTCCACCAACGTCATTTATACCGCGCCGGCCACTGCCTCAATCGAAGGCGTCACGTTTGTGCCGCAGCACGCCACCAACGCCGTTGAACTCATCCCGCCGCCCATCCTCACGGCTGCGGTCGCCGCCTCCACGAACTCGACGTTCGGTGTTACGACCACCCCGGATGATCCGGCCTGGCGTTCAGCAATCACCAGCATCACGGTCAATGGCTCTGTCCTGCCGCCGACGGCCTATAACCCCACGATAGCGGGCGAAATTGTGTTCGACCCGTCTCAATCCGCGCTGTTAAGCCCGGGTACGCTAACCATCGCTATTGCCGCGACGGGTTATAGCACCAACACTATCTCGCAATATGTTGGTGCCTTCCCCGCGCCCATAGTTTCGACTCTGACGGCTTCGAACGTCACTGCCGGCACCGCGCTCATGGATGCCTCCGTGAATCCTAACGGCGGCGCCACGGCCTATTGGTTCACATATGGTTTGACCACCAGCTACGGCAGTGTTTCCCATACCAACACTCTGGTCGCGGGAACCAGCCCGATCATTGTGACCAATATGCTGACGGGATTGCTGGCCGGGACGACGTATCACTACTTGATTGTCGCCACGAACACTACCGGATCGTCTTCCGGATTGGATATGAGTTTCACCACGTTGACCGTAACACCGCCTAATTTGACTCCGGGCGGCGGCGGCTCCGTGACCATCAGTAACACCAGTCTCACAATGAGCTTTACAAACACGCCCGGCACCAGCTTCAGCGTCCTGGGCACGAACAACCTGACCGCTCCGATAACGAGCTGGCCGGTTATTGGACATGCCACCGAGAACCCCGTCGGTTCCGGCAACTATTCGATCACCTTGCAGGCGACGAATGCCGCAGATTACTACATCATGCGCAATCCGTAAGGTTGCCTTGAAATAAAATCAACCAGCGGGGCGGACGAAAGTCCGCCCCGCTTTTTTTCCGCGACATGTGGCACAGCGAAGACGGATGAACGTGGTAGGGACGGCGCGCTGCGCCGTCCGCGCCCGAGCGAAGTCGAGGACGCAACGCGCACGGTTGGGCGTACGCTCTACATGCGGTTCCGTCGCCCCTGCGCTTCGCTGGGCGACGGGGACATCGCAGCGCGATGTCCCTACCATAGCAAGGTTCAAGGAGAGCATGAACCTGCGGTTATACTTCCTCTCAACTGCCTTTTGCCCCTGTGAATAACTCCGCTATTTTGCGTTAAAAACCACAAACAACTCATCGCCATTTGCCTTCGCTGAAACCAGCCGAAACCGCGCCGCCTCCGCCAATTTCAAGCACCCCTGGGCATCCGCAATTGTCGGCGCGTGCCTGCCCCCGAAAATTTTTGGACATATCGTCAAATGCAATTCATCCACCAGCCCGGCATGGATCAGCGTGCCATGCAGTTCGCCGCCCCCTTCGCAAAGCAAACGCCGCACATTCCATTTCCGCCGCAGCCACCGGAAAGCGGCCCTAAAATCCAATTCCTTCCCGCCAAAAATTTCCACGTCAGCAACCGCGCGAAGGCATCTTAACCTGGCCTTCGATGCGCGTTCCGTGGTCAGGACGATCACCGGTGAAAAACATTTCTTGAAAATTTTCGCCCCCGGGTCAATTGACCCGGCGCCGCTGGCGATGATCCGCAATGGATATTCCGACAACCCGTTCTTGAGCCGTTGCCTGCGGAATTTTTCGCCGCCCGTCCCCAGGATCGTTTCGGTGACTTCCACCGTCCTCGCGCCGCTCAGCACCGCGTCCGCCGTCGCGCGCAGTTCCATCATGTGCCGGCTGTCGCGCGCGCTGCCGAACGGGACGAAATGGTCTTTCGCAAACGCGATCTTTCCATCCGCCGTCATCGCAAAATTGGAAAACACGAACGGCAGGCCGGCATTTTTTGTGATGGCCTTTCGTCTCATAAAATCAGCATCGCATCGCCGTAACTGAAAAAACGATACCGCTCGCGGATCGCTTCGGCATAAGCTGACAAAACCATCTCGCGTCCCCGGACCTCGCCTGGTGAAGCGAAGGCGCTGATCAGCATCAACAAAGTGGAGCAGGGCAGATGAAAGTTTGTCAGCAAAGCATCCACGATTTGAAACTGGAACGGCGGATAAATGAAGATGTTCGTTTTACCCTTGTAAACATTGAGTTTGCCAGCGTTTTGCCCCGCCACACTTTCGAGCACACGCACCGTCGTCGTGCCCACCGCCACGATGCGGCACCCGGAATCCTTTGCCTCTGAAATCAGGCGGACCGTTTCCCCGCCCAGTTCAAATCGCTCTTCGTGCATCGTGTGCCCGGCCAGGCTTTCAGATTTTACCGGCAGAAAAGTCCCCGGCCCCACGTGCAACGTCACAAAACAAATCTTTGCCCCGCGCGCGCGAATTTCCTCGAGCATCTTCTCCGTGAAATGCAGGCCGGCCGTCGGCGCGGCCACGGAACCCGCCGGCTTGGCAAAGACCGTCTGATACCGTTCCTTGTCCTCCGCCATCTCGCTATCCCGTTGAATGTAAGGCGGCAACGGTATTTCTCCCAGCCACTCGAGTTCATCCAGGATGTTTTTCGTGCCGGAAAAGGTCAGCCGCCGATTGCCGTCCGGTTCGATTTCCACAACGTTTGCAATAATGGGCGTGCTTTTATTTCCTTTGCCAAGAATGATTTGAGTCCCAACACGCGCGTTCTTTCCCGGACGGATCATTGCTTCCCAATCATTTGGCGCATGTTCTTCAATCAAAAGGATTTCGAATTTTCCATGGGTCTTTGAATTGATTCCACGCAATCGTGCAGGAATCACCCGCGAATTGTTGAGCACCAGCACGTCGCCGGGCCTGAGAAAGTCCAGCAATGCCGGAAATCGCCCATGTTCGACCCGATTTTGCCGTCGATGCATCACCATCAGCCGTGATTCATCCCGTTTTGCCGCCGGTTGCTGGGCGATCAGTTCGGGCGGGAGATTGAATTGAAAATCCGCGGTGCGCATCGCAAAAAGCCTAGCAGGATTAGGCCCGGTTAAAAACGGTTAAAAATAGCATTGAAAATGGCGGATTTGTGGAATTTACAGACTGTGAATAACTTATGAATAAGAGCCTCTGGGAACATCCACAACCAACATCCAACAACCAATGCCATTTTCAATGGCCTTGAACGGTTTCAAAATGAAACAGGGAGTTTTGCGTGAGACTCACACATCAATCACATCGTCATCGTCTTTTCTGGGAGGAGGACGCCCGGGTGGACCGCGCCGGATGGTAATGCGCGCATTGCCGGTCATGGCGTTCAAAGCAATGGAAATGACGCTGATGATGAGCGCGCCCAGGAAAGCATAGCGAAAGCTGTCCACCTGGAAATGCGGCGCAAGCAACACGCCGACGAAATAAAGCAGGAGGGCGTTAATTACCAGGGTGAACAGGCCGAGGGTAAAAATCAGCAGCGGCAACGCCAGCAGAAGCAAAATCGGACGGATAAAGGCATTGAGCAGGCCCAAAAGGAAAGAGGCGATCAATAAATAGTACCAGGGTTGGTAGGTGATGTGTTTGGGCAACAGCGCCACGGCCACGGCCACCGCCAGCGTGTTGATGGCCCATTTGCCGAGAAAACGCACAAGTCTTTTTTGGCCGGGATGCATTCGCAATATCTTTACAACCTGCGCCAGTTTCAAAGCAAAAACAAGGCAAACTCTCCGGGTGGCGAAAATTGGACAGAAGCAAACAGGTAACGAAGCCTTTGATCGCCCTTGGGCGGGCATACTGGGAGTGACCCTGCATGAATTTCCACACCCACCATTTTATTGCTTCCCATCCCCGTTCATTGCACCTTGTCTCACCCATGAGATTTCACA
The DNA here is from genome assembly GCA_963797825.1 of uncultured Verrucomicrobiae bacterium. GTDB lineage: Bacteria > Verrucomicrobiota > Verrucomicrobiia > Limisphaerales > UBA11358 > UBA11358. Next base: position 68,823 of record CAWCRR010000035.1, on the reverse strand, counting down.
TTCATTATTTCATCGCCCTTTGCTCTGCTATTTCCGAAATTTGCCAAATCTTGCGAAGATTTTTGGGGCGCACACAAAAACGAAATCGTCCATCCTCTATCCTCAATCTTCCATCCTCGTTTTGGTTGCGGCCTTGGCCGCGCTACGCCCTCGCGCTTTCAATGGCCGCGCTTTCTGCTCCGGCGCAAACCGTCATCGCGCCGGGAGCGACCTTGCAAAAAATGGCCGGCGGCTTCGCGTTCACCGAAGGGCCGACGTGCGACAAGGCCGGAAACCTGTTTTTTGTGGACCAGCCCAACAATCGCATCATGGAATGGAGTATCGATGGCAAGCTGTCCACCTTCATGCAGCCCTCGGGCCATTCGAACGGCATGATGTTTGACGCCAACGGCAACCTCATCTCCTGCGCCGACGAGCACAACGAGCTTTGGTCCATCGCGCCGGACAAGACCGTGACCGTGCTCGTCACCAATTACCAGGGCAAATACCTGAACGGCCCCAACGATGTCTGGATCACGCCCGGCGGCGGCATTTACATGACCGACCCGTTTTATCGCCGCGCCTGGTGGGACCATAAAATGCCGGAACTCAGCGGCCAGAAGACTTATTACCTGACGCCCGACCGCAAAAATCTTTTCCCGGTGACAGAAAACATGGGCCACCCCAACGGCATCACCGGCACGCCGGATGGAAAGACTCTCTATGTCTCCGCGCTGAGTGACGGCCAGACCTGGCGCTATGACATTCTACCGGACGGTTCCCTGACGAATAAAACCATCTTTTGCGCGAAAGGTTCCGACGGCATGACCATCGATGAAAACGGCGACCTGATCATGTGTGCCGGGCCAGGCCCGACCAATGGCGTATCCATCTTCAATCCGGCGGGCAAATTGATCGGCCATATCGACGTGCCTGAGCCGTGGTCGGCCAACGTCGCTTTTGCCGGCACCGACCATAAAACATTGTTCATCACGGCCAGTAAGTCTCTCTATTCCATACGGATGAATGTCAGGGGATGGAACGGGGCAAAGTGACAACCGAACCAAAAAATTGAATAACCCCTGATTTTCGCATCCATCTTTCGTAACCCGACCGTCACCTCACCGTCACTTGCTTTTCTCTCGTTTGAAGATTGTATGACGCGAAGCAAAATGGTATTCAGGAAGCGTGAAGCAGAAGATTTTGGTGGTCGATGACGAACCCGAAGCAGTGGAACTGGTTGAGTTCAACCTCAAGCAGGCGGGGTATGCCGTCAGCACGGCGACGGACGGCGTGGAAGCGCTCAAGAAAGCGCGTTCGCAGACGCCGGACATGATTTTGCTGGACGTGATGTTGCCGGAGATGGATGGCTTCGAAATCTGCAAAACCCTCCGGCTCGAAGCTTCCACCTCCCGTACCCCGATTCTGATGCTCACCGCCAAAGCGGCGGAGATCGACCGGGTCCTCGGATTGGAATTAGGAGCGGATGATTACCTTACCAAGCCTTTCAGCCCCCGCGAATTGCTGCTGCGCATCAAGAAAATCCTCGCGCGCGGCGCCACCGAGGAAAAGACCAAGGACCAATTGCGCTTCGGTGAACTGCTCATCGACGTGCCCCGGCATATCGCCAGTTGGAAGAGCAAGCCCATTGAACTGACCGCCACCGAATTCAAATTGCTCACCACCCTCGCGCAACGCACTGGCCGCGTCCAATCCCGCGACAGCCTGCTGCGCGATGTTTGGGAATACGACAGCCTCATCGACACCCGCACGGTGGACACCCACATGCGGCGGCTCCGCGAAAAACTCGGCCCGGCGGCGAAGCATCTGGACACCGTGCGCGGCGTCGGCTATCGGTTTGTTGAATGATTTGGCCGATTCTAGCCGTTGTCGCCATAGTGGCCGCCCTGGCCATTCATCTCACCTGGCGCGCTAAATTCCGACGCCAGCACCGCCAGTTGCAGGCGGACATCGAAGATTTTCAACGCCGCCAGCTTCAGACCAGCACCGACGCCAAGGCGCAGCAACAGGTCCTCTTCAATTCCATGCTCGAAGGACTGCTCCTGCTCGACCGCAACCGGAAGATTTACCTGGTCAATCGCGCCTTCAAAAATCTCTTTGATCTGAAGATCGAGTTGCGCGGCAAAACCGTCATGGAAGTCTTGCGCCTGCACGAACTCCAGGAATTGATCATCCGCGTCGAGACCGAAAAGCAGGTGTTGGATTATGAATTGAAGCTGCCGGAATTGAATGAACGCTGGCTGCAAGTCAATGCCGCCGCCATCTTCAACTCCGCCGGCGAACGCGAAGGCACCATCCTGGTCTTCCACGATTTGACCCGCCTCAAACAACTCGAGCGCACCCGCGAGGAATTTGTGGCCAACGTCAGCCATGAATTGCGCACCCCTCTTTCCTTGATCAAAGGCTACGTCGAAACGCTGCTGGATGGCGCCCGTCAACAGCCGGAAATAGCCGAACGATTCCTGAAAATCATCGAGCGCAATACCCAACGCCTGGACCTCTTGATCCAGGACCTCTTGACGATTTCGGCCATGGAATCCGGAAGGGTCAAATTAAACCTCCAGCCCGTGGAACTGCGTTCGTTGGCCGATAAAATTTTCATCGATCTCAGGCCGCCCGCTGACAATAAAGGCGTTTCCCTCGTCAACCAGGTTCCCAACCTCAAGGCGACCGGCGATGCGCACCGTCTCGAGCAGGTTTTTGCCAACCTGCTGGATAACGCCATCAAATATGGGCGGCCGCACGGGCACGTGACCGTGGGCGGCCGCAGCCTGGATAACGGAAAAGTCGAAGTCTTCGTTCAGGACGATGGCCCGGGAATCCCACCGGAATCGTTGGACCGCATTTTTGAGCGATTTTATCGGGTGGACAAGGCCCGTTCACGCGACCAGGGCGGCACCGGCCTGGGGCTTTCCATCGTGAAGCACATCGTCCAAAGCCACGGCGGCGAAGCCTGGGCCAAGAGCGAGTTGGGCAAGGGCGCGACGTTTTTCTTCACGCTGCCACGCGCGAATTAGAGCATTAGAGCATATGCATCCTGCAACCTGTTTTGGCACTGCAAGTTGCGTGATGCAATTTTTTCAGGGCTTCGCTGTTTGAATCTTCCGTTTACCCCCTGTATTTACGGGCTTTTCCAAGTTTTTAGCCGTCGGCACATCCATTGCTATTAGGGAGGTGAACGTTGATAGAGATAATTCGAATAAAGATAAATATATGAATACTTTGGAAGATTTGTTTTTAGATGCCCTGGCGGACATGTATTACGCCGAAGAGCAACTGATCGAGGCACTCCCGAAAATGGCCAAAGCCGCCACGGATGAAAGCTTGCGCGCCGCGTTTGAATCGCATCTGGCGGAAACCGAGGGGCATGTGCAAAAAGTTAAGCAGATTTTCGAATTGTTCGGCCGTCATGCTAAAGCCAAACCTTGCCTGGCCATGTTGGGCATCATTGACGAGACCGAAGAGTTGATTTCGGACAATAAACAGTCGCCCACCATCAATGCCGCGCTGGTGTTCGCCGCGGAAAAGGCCGAGAGCTATGAAATCGCCTCGTATGGGGGGTTGCACGAATGGGCAAAGCTTTTGGGCCACCAGGATGCCGCGAGGCTGATTGGCGAAATTTTGGCCGAGGAAAAGCTCGCCGATGACAAATTGAACAAATTAGCCTTGGAACATTGCAATCCATCAGCCAAAGCCGAATCGATGAAAATAGCGGCATAAAATTTGCCAGCGTCCTCAACAAACGCTGGTTCTCCCCCAAACAGCCGGAATTTGCCTGTATTCCCGGCTGTTTCTTTTTTTCTCTGTTTAACGATACGAGCGGCAATTTTGCTTCGCTTTTCGGCCCTATTATTTTTAGAATCCAGACATGGTACACGTTGGCATCGGCTATGACGTCCACGAACTCGTCGCAGGGCGCAAACTCATCCTGGGCGGCGTGGAAATTCCACACTCCAAAGGACTCGAAGGCCATTCCGATGCCGACGCCCTCATGCACGCCCTCTGCGACGCCCTCCTCGGCGCGCTCGGCGAGCCGGACATCGGCCATTTCTTCCCCAATACCGATCCCCACTGGAAAAACGCTCCCAGCAAGCTGTTTCTGGAAGAAGCGGCCAAACTGATCGCGTTGCGAAACGGAATGATCGTCAACGTGGACGCCACCGTTCTGGCCCAGGAACCGAAGATTTACCCGCATATCCATGAAATGAAATTACGCATCGCGGCGGCGTTGAGCATCAATCCCGCAAAGATCGGGGTGAAAGCCACCACCAATGAAAACATGGGATTCATCGGGCGCCAGGAAGGAATCGCGGCCATGGCCGTCGCCAGCGTCGATTTGCCGTAGATAGGAATTAGGTTCTGGCGTCTGGGGTCTGGAGAAAACCTGGACACCAGAACCAAGAACCGAGACCCCAAACCCAAAACGAAATGCCCAAAGCCGAAATCAGTTGGAAACGTGTCACCGAAGACGGGGTGAAACTGCAGGTCTATGCCCAGCACGTTGGGCGCGATTGGAAATTTTTCCAGCGCGAAAAACGCTTCACCCTCTGGCGTCCCGTCCCGGAACCGCCGCTCGAGGATTGGCTGGAATTGCTGGATGCCGTCCGCCGCATGGTCCCCCGCCGCCGTTATCAGCCGGATGACGAAAAGTATTTGCGTGGACAAATCCTGGAACGCTTTCCCGAAGCGGATGTGTGATGGGCGCAAGTCACTTTGCCAAATCAGGCGCGCGCCCCTCTCCTGCGGCGGTTGACACCTCGTCAACCGCTCGCTGCCACTTCAATTCCTGCAACCGGCGTGACACTTCTTCCGCATTCGCGCGGCTGTTGAAAGCGCTGATGCGGAAGTAGCCTTCGCCTTTGGAGCCAAAGCCCGAACCGGGCGTGATGACGACGTTGGCTTCGTTCAGGATTTTGTCAAACACCTGCCAGCTCGTGACGCCTTTGGGCGCGCGCACCCAGATGTACGGCGCATTGACGCCGCCGAAAACTTTCAGTCCGGCTTTTTTTGCGCCTTTGCGCAACACTTCGGCATTGCCGAGATAATGCCGGATGAGCGCATGGACCTGGGCTTGGCCATCCGTCGAATACAACGCTTCCGCGCCGCGTTGGACGATGTAACTCACGCCGTTGAATTTGGTAGTCATCCGGCGATTCCACAGCGGGTGCAGCGGTTTGAATTCGCCGGATTTTGTCTGAGCGTTCAGGGATTTGGGCACGACCGTATAGGCGCAGCGCACACCGGTGAACCCGCCGTTTTTCGAGCAACTGCGGAATTCGATGGCGCATTCGCGCGCGCCCGGAATCTCATAGATGGAATGCGGAATCCCCGGCTCCGTAATATAAGCCTCGTAGGCGGCGTCGAACAGAATGACGGATTTGTGTTCCAACGCATATTTGATCCATGCCTCAAGCTGCTCGCGCGAGGCCGCCGCGCCGGTCGGATTATTGGGCGAGCAAAGATAGACCACGTCCACGTGCTTTTTTGGCGGCTCGGGAATGAACCCATTCGCGGGCCGGCAGGGGAGATAAACGAGCTTCGCATAAGCGCCGGCCTCATTCGCCTCGCCGGTATGGCCGGCCATGACGTTGGTATCGACATAAACCGGATACACCGGGTCGCTGATGGCGATCTTGTTTTTTGAGCCGAGGATGTCGAGGATGTTGCCGGTATCGCATTTCGAGCCGTCGCTGACAAAAATCTCGTCATCCGCGACCTCACAGCCGCGGCTGCGGAAATCGTTTTGCGCGATGGCGGCGCGCAGCCAATCGTAACCCTGCTCCGGGCCATAACCCTTGAAAGTTTCGCGCACGGCCATTTCATCCACGGCTTTGTGCATGGCGGCAACCGCCGCGGGGGGCAGGGGTTCGGTCACGTCGCCGATGCCGCAACGGATGAGGCGCTTGGCCGCTTCGGGATTGGAGTCGCAAAATGCTTTCACACGCCGGCCAATCTCGGGAAAAAGGTAGCCGGCTTTCAGTTTCAGGTAATTGTCGTTAAGAAATGCCATATTCCGACAATAGATAAACACGGATTGACGCGGATGTAAAACCCGTTTGGAAGTGGGAAGGCGGAACCGCAAAAGAGCGGACACGAAAGCGCAGATGGACTTGCATCTCATTAACACCGTGGCTTTAGCCCGGTGTTTGCATGCACCGTCGAGCATCAGCCGTTTCAACGGCTTTCACATTTCGAGAAACCGTTGAAACGGTTCTACCACCGCGATGTGTTTTTCACCGGGCTAAAGTCACGGTGTTAATGAGATGACAGAGTTTTGTGTGTGAGGCTTCCATTTAAGATCGCGTTTAAATCAAAGCAAAAACCCCGCCAGGGACGCCGTCATATACGCTGCCAGCAATCCGCCGAGCATGGCGCGGAAACCGACTTTGGCCATCTCACTGCGGCGCTCGGGCGCCAGTGAGCCGATGCCGCCGACCTGGATGGCGATGCTCGAAAAATTCGCGAAGCCGCAGAGCGCATAGGTCGCGATCGTGAAACTGCGCGGGTCGAGCGCGTGCGCCGTGGCAGGGTTCGTCAAATCGAGGTACCCGACAAATTCATTGAGCACGACGCGCTCGCCCAGGATTTGGCCGATGCTCAGGCAGTCTTGATGCGGCACCCCCATCAGGAACGCGAACGGCGCATTGATCCAACCGAAAAAGTTTTGAAACGTAACCGGAGCATAAATCATTGAATTGGCAACCTGTTTGCCACAATCAATACGCAGGAAAAGATAAGCCAATTCTTTTTGAGCATACGCATACAAAAAATTCGCCAGCGCAATCATGGCGATGAACGCGATCAGCATGGCGATGACGTTCAGCGCCAATTGAAAGCCGTCGCGAGCGCCGGCGCAGATGGCGTCGATCGAATTGGCAGTCGTGCGCGGAATGGTCGCGGGCATGGCGGCGGCGGTTTCGCTCTTTTGGGTTTCCGGGAGAAGGATTTTGGCGATCATCAGCGCGGCGGGGCAATTGAGGACGGACGCGGTCAACAGATGCCCGGCGGTGTGCGGATAGCCGGCGCGCATCCCCATGGCCGCATAGACGGCGGCGACTCCCCCGGCGATATGCGCCATGCCGCAGACCATGATGGTCATGATTTCGCTCCGGGTCATGCGGGGGACATAAGGACGGATCATCAACGGCGCCTCCGTTTGGCCCATGAAAATATTCGCGCAGGCGGAGAGCGTTTCGCTGCCGCTGGTGCGCATGATTTTGCGCATCACCCAGGCGGCGGCATGGACGACTTTTTGTAAAACACCCCAGTGATAAAGCAGCGAGGAAATGCTCGCGACGAGGACGATGGTTCCCATGACGAGGATGGCAAAGATGACGTTGTTATCCGGGCCAAAAGCTTTGGAGAGCAGACCTTCATCGGCCAGCGGGCCGAAGACGAAGGAGGAGCCGTCGTTCGCGAATTCCAGGAGTTTGACGACGATTTTTTCCGCGAAACTGAACAGGTCGGCGCCCCACGGCGTTTTCAAGATCAACAGCGCCAGGGTGAATTGAAGCCCAAGCCCCCACGCGACGGTGCGCCAGGGGAAAAGTTTGCGGTTGTATGAAATCGCCCAGGCGGCGGCAATCATCGTCAGCCAACCGACCAGACTGATGAGTCTAAGTTCCATTATTTTTGGACGATCTGTTTACAGGCCTTCTTATAAATGTGCGGATGCAGGACACCCACGAACGGTAGATTGCGATAACGCTCGGCAAAATCAAGCCCATAGCCGACGACAAAATAATCGGGGATCTCGAACCCGACATAATCGGCCCGAATTTTTTCGATGCGGCGGGACGGTTTATCGAGCAGGACGCAAATTTTAATACGGCGCGGCTTGAGCGCGCGGATTTTGGGCAGCACCCGGCTCATCGTCCTGCCCGTGTCCAAGATATCGTCAATCAGCAGCAAATCGCGTCCGCGAACATCCAGGCGCAATTCCTTGGTGAAGACGAGGTCGCCCGACTCGGTGCCGAGGCCGTAGCTGGAGACGCCCATGAAATCGAGGCGCAACGGGAGATTCAAATGCCGGATCAAATCCGCCAGGAACATCACGGTGCCGTTCAGGAGGGAGACGACCACCATTTCGCGTCCGTGAAAGTCACGCTCGATTTGCCGGGCAAGAGTTTTGATGCGGCGCGCGATCTCATCTTCCGTGATGAGGACGCGCTCGACCTCCATGCGCCAATTTGCGGAAGTTTTGAGTTTTGGATTTTGAGTTTTGGGTTTAGGCACAAGTTTTAAGTGGAATCATTTATTGTGCGTGGGTTCGGTTGCGACATTAAAGACCGGCACGTCAAACGTCGCATGAAAATTTACCTGGGGCATTTTTGCCTCAAGACGCCAGGAGATCGTTTCATTTCCGATGAGGGAACATTGCGGTTGGTTGGGAGGAAGGTCAAAGAGGACGGGAATCGTCCTGCGATCAGGACTGGAACCGGCGGGAGTTTTGACGCTGACCTCTTCATTCCAAAGAATTTTTTCATTGGCGCGCCGGTGTTGACCGACGCCTGAGATGGTCCGTTGGAGGCAGGAAATGGCCAGCGCCATTTTTTGTCCCGGAACAAGCGGCAAAGCGGTCCGGAGGGTTCCCTGGAGAGCGCCGCCGGGGGACGCCGGCGCCGATGGCATTTCAAAAAAACAATCGCCGAAACGCTTGCTGGCGCGCATTTTCTGGATCACCCGCGTCAATATAATGATTCCGACCATGGGAAAAAACAATCCCACGAGATCGGTAAAATTTTTAGTGCGGATCGCCAGGGGGACCATGAAGCCGGCGATAATCACACCCATCACACAAAACAAGATGGCCATGGTCAGGTGGGACTTCGCATCCGGGATGCCGGAGGACGGGATGCGGCCCGCGGCCCAGTCCGGGCGCTTGAGCCAGGGCTTTGCGGACTCTTCTGAAAGCGACTCTTTGAGTTGCTCGGCCAGCGAAGTCCTCTTGGCGACAATCCCAAAGATGAGCACGACAAATCCCGCGGCGACCACGATGACACTTCCGAGCTTGATCGCCTTATCCCGGGTCAATCCGCCCAGCACCCCATCATGCACGAACATCATGAAGGCAAGAAAACCCATCGCCGCGAAGGGCAGTGACATCAGCGTGGCTTTCTTTCGCGCGGACTTTGCGGCGTCTGCCGCCGGATCATTGCCTGATTTTGCCATGCGCCAAAACTACAAAGAACGAAGAGGGGAAGCGAGGATTTAGCGTGGTCGAAAATGCCAAAGACGAAACCAAAATGACTAAGGCGCATTCTCAAAATTCAATTTTGTTTAGCGCCGGCTGGCGTCAAAAGGGAACAAGTCCCGTCCGGGACGGCAGAATGGCTTCCTTCGATTATCGCGAAAGGGCCGTTTTCGAAAAAGTGCAACCGATATTATGGTGAAATAATGTTGATTGAGTTCTGCCGTCCCTGCGGGACTCGTTTTGATTTGAATTGTGAACCCACCGATAAATCGGTGGGCTATGTTCTATCGGCCTCTGGCCTTTCCCATCGCTGATTTTTCCCTGTAGTTCGCTCGAAACTCTCCCATCTCCTAACTTTACAGTGTGGGGACAAAAGCCTATAAAAAAGTCATGCCAACGCTTCTAGCCAGCGGCGGCCCGGTGATTTGGTTGATCCTGATCGCCGCGGCCATAGCCATTGTCGTGTTCATCGAGCGCGCGCTGCATTGCCACCGCTCGCAGATCAATTCGATCGAATTTCTCAACGGCGTGCGCAATGTGCTCAAGCGCGACAATGTGGTGGAAGCGATTTCCATCTGTGACGCGACTCCCGGGCCGGTGGCGCGGCTGGTGAAGGCGGCGATCCTCAACCGCGACAAAGGCCGTGAGCGCGTGCGCGAAGCGATTGAAGAGGCCGGCCTCACCGAAGTGCCGCTGCTCGAAGAACGGTTGAATCTCCTGGCAACCATCGCGCAAATCGCGCCGCTGCTGGGCCTGCTGGGGACGGTCATCGGGTTCATTAAAATTTTTTCTTTATTACAGGCCGAGGGGCTTTATGCCCGATTCAGCGGCGATAATTCCCTGGCCGGTGGAATGTGGGAAGCGCTCGTTTGCGCGGCGGCGGGCATCGCCGTCGCGATTCCCGCCCATGCCGGTTATAATTATCTCATCAGCCGCGTGAACAAGATCGTACTCGATATGGAACGTGCGGCGGCGGAAATCATCAACATTGTCACCGAAAAATCGTCCTCATGAAATTTCCGCGCAACACGCGCCTGCTCCGCAGCCCGTTCGAGGTTGCGCCATTCGCGGCGGTTTTTTTCCTGTTCGCGATGTTTTTGATGTTTGCCGAGTTGATGCCCACCCCGGGAATACCGCTGCAATTGCCGGTTGCCGTCGATCTCCCGGGCGTTGACAAGCCATCCGTGGGCGTGGCCGTGGATGCGTCCGGAAGATATTTTTACGCGAACCAATTGGTCAACGATTCACAACTGCAATCCCACCTGATGACTGCGGTTAAAACCACGGGATCGCCGCTCATCCTGGTGATTCATGCGGATAAATCCGTGACTTACGGGCAATTGGTGCATTTGACCCTGTTAGCGCGCGGGGCGGGGATTCAAAGCGCGCTTTTGGCGACGATGCCGCGTCCGGAAGAATCCGGCCCGCCATGAACGCCGCCGCGCCTGATTCGGCGGAAAATGGCCAACCGCAGCCGGACAAAGGATGGTCGCGGGCGCGTTTGCTCCGCATGGTGGCGGTCGTGTTTATCGCGCATGTCGTGCTGATTTATATTTTTGGCGCGCGAAAGCCGATCACCGTGCGCGAGGTCAAAGATGTCCCCCAATTAGAGATCGCCGCCGCGCAAAATGAGTGGCTGGCCCTGGACGATCCCGCGCTTTTTGCCCTGCCACATGCTGATCCCTTTACTGCTCCTTATCATGTGACCAATTCCTTTCGTTGGTCGAGCGCGCCTTATTGGTTGTCCTTGACTGACATTAGGGCGGTGACGTTAAGCGATCTGGCGCAAACTAATCAATTCGCCATGACGCGCCTTGACCTCAAGCCGCCGACAACATTGGATGTGCCCGCGACACAATTCGGCCCCGAATTCGCGCAGGCCTCGACCGTGCGCCTCGACAGCGATCTGGCAGGCAGACAATGGATTACCGCGCCGCGGTTGCCGTTATGGATCGACAACGATGTATTGCTGCCATCAATAGTGCAGGTGCTCGTGAATTCAGAAGGTGACGTTGTCTCCGATGTGTTGTTGCCTCCCGGCAGCGGCCTCGATGTTGCCGATCAAAAAGCGCTTGAGGTCGCTCGTGGCCTGCATTTCACACACGCTTCGGATTCGACGTTTGGCGAAATGATTTTTAATTGGCGGACAGTGCCCGCTCCCGAGACGAATCCGCCTGCTGTGACGCCATGAGTACTCAATCACTCATCACGATCTATGTGACCCTCGCCCTGGGGGGATTGATTGGGCTATGGATTTTTTCCGAGATGCGCCGGCGGCGTTTTGGCCCCACCCACACCGAAGACCGCATTTTCCGCTGCAAAAGCTGCGGTTACGTCTATACCGATGACCCGGACGTGGACCGTTCGCGTTGCACCCAATGCGGAAAGTTAAACGAGCCGATCGAGTTTTAGGCTTAATTCCCCGTCTTCAATTCCACGACATCATGCGGCGCCGCTTCGCGCATCCCGGCAGGGCTGACCCGGATGTAACGCGCCTTTTGCCGGAGTTGTTCAAGATTTTTTGCGCCGAGATAACCCATGCCGCTTTGGATGCCGCCGATGAGTTGCGCCAGCACGCGGTCCACCGAACCGCAACTTTCCTTGAGCGCTTCAATGCCTTCTGCCGCAACCTTTTGCGTGGGATTCTTCTCATGGCCATAACGCGCCGCGCTGCCGGACTTCATCGCCGCCAGACTGCCCATCCCGCGGTATTGCTTGTAGAATTTTCCGCTGATCTCAACTACTTCGCCCGGCGCTTCATTGCATCCGGCAAAAATGCCGCCGCAGATCACCGCCTGTGAAAGCGTCAAAGCTTTCACGATGTCGCCTGATTTGGTGATGCCGCCGTCGGCCAGGATGGCGACGCGCTTTTTCGCCGCCGCGCTGGAACAGACATAGAGCGCCGTCATCTGCGGAATGCCGACGCCGGCTACAATCCGCGTGGTGCAGATCGAGCCGGGACCCTGGCCCACCTTGATGGCGTTGGCGCCGCAATCCGCCAGAAATTCCACCCCCGCGGCGCTGGTCACGTTGCCGGCGATGATCGGCAGTTTCGGAAAGGCGTCGCGCAATACTTTGACGGTGTCACCGACGCCTTTGGTATGGCCGTGGGCCGTCGAGACGGCGACCGCATCCACACCCCGTTCGACGAGGGCGCCGGCATGGTTCAATATCCGTTCCCGGTCCAATTCGCCGAAGGCGTTGCGGGTGGCCGATACGGCCGCGCCGCAAATCAGGTGGAAATGCGCATCGCGCGCCGGCTTGAATTGGGCCAGGCGCTCCTGGGTGATGCGCTCAACGTCACCGAGCGTGATCAGTCCGCACAGATTGTCCTTGTCATCCACGACCAGCAATTTATGGATGCCGAGGTGTTCGGTGAAAAACTTGTCCGCGCGCGCGATGGGGTCTTTGCCGAGTTCTTTCCGGTTGATGGTGTGGACCTGCCCGCGCGGGGTCAATGCTTCGGAAATTTTCCTTTTGGCATAACGCGGTTTGACGACATGACCGGGCAGCAGGCCGACTAATTTTCCCTTTTCGTCCACAACCGGAAAGGTGCTGAAGCCGAATTTTTTTTGTTCGATGACCGCCAACACGTCGCCGATGAATTGGTCGGGTGAAACCTTGATGGGTTCCTGGATCAGCCCATGAACGTGGTTTTTGACGCGGCTGACCTCGGAAAGCTGCTGGCGTTCGGGCAAATTATAATGGATGAGGCCCAGCCCGCCGTTCAACGCCATGGCGATGGCCATGCGGGATTCTGTCACGGTATCCATGTCCGAGGAAATGACCGGGATATTCAGGCGCAAATGCTCCGCGAGGGCCGTTTCCAAATGCGTGTCGCGCGGCAGGACCTCGGAATAGAGCGTGGCCAGGGTGATATCGTCAAAGGTCAGGCCGATGCTGTTGTTCGCAGGAAAGAAGCTGTCCGCGGACTGGTAAAACGGATTGTCGAAATCAGGGTTGCGCGTCGCTGCCATGTCAGAAAATGGAGAATGGCCGCCGTGCTTGGCAAGAAAAATCTTTTAGGCCCCTTCCGCTTTTTTCGCGCCTACCGCCAGCATTTGCGAGGCGTCCATCTCCAGTGGAGCGCCGGAAAGGATTTTATTGACCGCGTCGATCAGAATTACCGGCGTGCAACCTGACTTAAGCAAAGTCAGCTCAACGCCGATCTTGGCGGCTTCCAGCGCCAGGTCGCTGTTGTACGCCTCCGAAAGGATGATGACCGGGGTGGCCTTCAATTCCGGCTTGGCGCGGACATACCGTAAAACATCCACGCCATGCATGATCGGCATCATCAGGTCAAGCAGGACAATGTCGGGACGCATCGCCATGAGTGTTTTCATCGCTAAAAAACCATTTTCCGCCACCTCAACCTGGAAGCCCGCCTGTAAAAATCTTTCGCGGTAGATTTTACAGATGATGGGATTGTCATCGACGATCAAAATCTTTTTCATAATTCAATCAGGATAACCGGTTGGATTTTTTTTGTGCCACGCCCACGCGGTCGCGACAATGTCTTCAAGTTTCGGGAATTGCGGCCGCCAGCCCAGTTCCCGGATGGCTTTTTCCGCGGAGGCGACGAGTTTTGGCGGATCGCCCGGGCGGCGCGGTTTCACAACCGTCGGGATTTTTTTGCCGGTGATCTTTTCGCATACGGAGATGACCTGTTTCACAGAATAGCCGTCGCCATTTCCGAGGTTGTAAAAACCCGTTTTGCCAGGCGCCAGCCCCAAAATATGGGCGCCGGCCAGGTCCTTGATATGGATATAGTCGCGAATGCACGTGCCGTCCGGCGTCGGATAATCGGTGCCATAGATTTCGCTCTGGGGCGCGCGTCCCAGCGCGACAAAAAGGACATTCGGGATTAGATGCGTTTCGATGCGATGATGTTCCCCGAATTTTTCACTCGCGCCGGCGGCATTGAAATAGCGGAAGGCGATGACTTCCAATTTATAGATCTGCTGGTACCAGACCAGCGCTTTCTCGAACATCAATTTCGATTCGCCGTAGGGATTGATCGGACGCTGCGGCAGGTCCTCGGTCATCGGGATTTTGTCGGGCGGCCCGTAAGTGGCGCAGGTCGAGCTGAACACAAACTTTTTCACGCCGCATTCCACGGCCGCATCGGCCAGCTTGAGGGCGTTGACAAAATTATTGTGAAAATACTTTTTCGGATTGGTCATGGATTCGCCCACCAGCGCGTTGGCGGCAAAGTGCAGGATAGCCTCCGGTTTGGTGGATTTGACGGAGTTCAGGATGTCGCCCTCGACCTCGGGTCTGGCAAAAATGAATTTTGCCCGCGGGTCCACCGCCGAACGATGGCCTTCGGTCAGATTATCATAGACCGTGACCTGATGCCCGGCATTGAGCAACTCCTCCGTGCAAACCGAGCCGATATAACCCGCGCCGCCGGTGACAAAAACGTTCATGGTTCGAGTATAAGAAACTCTGTACAGTTAAAAAGGGCAAAAAAATCGTCAAGGCGCTTTTTTCAAAGCCCAAATTTGTTCACCGCCGGATGGCGGCCGACACCGCAAGTGAGGCGGCCGATGACTATTTTGCAACCTGGTATTGGGCTTCGCCAAAACCGAGGATGGGATATTTTTTGGTTGATGTGCTTCGCCTTTTCCGACCAGCATCCGCTGATCCGGGCCAGCGATGACGTTCAAGGAACCCTAGACAGCGCCTTTTCGCATGTCAAACCGCAAGTTGGACCTCCCTCCAGTTCAAATCTGCCATCCCAAGTTGCTCTTGAAAGCGGTATCGCCAAAACGGTGAAGTGGCGGAAATACATTCCGGAGCGCGGGTCCTGTGACCCGCAGCAGCTTCGTCAAACACAAGGCTTTTGCAGCAACCAGGGGGCGTTATGGAAAACCCCGGCGTTGCTGCGGCTCACAGAGCTGCGCTCCGTTAGCGCTTGCCGGTTCGGGCGCTTTCCTTTGAATTTTTCATGTCCTTCCCTGTCTATTCATGGTTAAATTAATAGAATGAGTTTATCACTTTTGGCCGTTTTGCTCGGCGCGGGCCTGAGCGTGCCCCAGGTCTATGGGCTTGCCAGTCCGGAGAAATTTGCGAAAGCCGTACGGCGATTTCCGCGGAATCTGTCCGTGGGTATTTTTCTCATGCTCCTCGGCACGGCATGGTTCGCCTGGAATGTTTTGGTCGAGCCGGTCGCTGATTTTTCCGTATTCAAGCCGTATATGATCGCCGCGTTTGTCGCCGTCGGGCTTTTTGCGTGCATTTATGTGCGCGATTTTCTGGCGGTCCGCGGACTGGCCGTTGTCGCTTTGCTGCTGGCGAAATTGATGGTGGATACCGGCCGGCCGCATTTAGGGCAATCGCCGTGGGTATTGTTGATCCAATCTTGGGCTTACCTTTTAGTGGTGATGGGAATCTGGTTCACCATCACTCCCTGGCGCTTGCGGGACTTTGTGAATTGGGCCACCGAAACCAAAGTGCGCGTCCGCGTCGGCTGTTTTCTCCGGCTGGCCTTTGCGCTCTTCGTTATTTATCTTGGCTTGACGGCATTTCGGGCGATGTGATCCGACATGAAAATCTCCGACATCCGAAGAGATTACTCGCAGGGTGATTTGCAGCGCGCGGATTTGGATGCTAATCCCCTCGCGCAATTTCAAGATTGGTTTGCGCAGGCCGGCGGTGAAAAATCGCAATCGTATGGGCGGCGGATTGGCATCGCTCTCTTCAAACTGTGGCACGCCTTTCTCGGCCACGCGCCCCCGGACGTGAACGCCATGGTCCTGGCCACCGTGGACAAAAACGGAATGCCGTCGGCGCGCACAGTATTGCTCAAGGGCGCGGATGAGACCGGTTTTACTTTTTTTACCAACTATGACAGCCGCAAAGGCCGCGAACTTTTGGACAACCCTAACGCCGCGCTGACTTTCTATTGGCCGGAATTGGAACGGCAGATCTGCGTGGCCGGTCGCGTCGAAAAAATCCCGCAGGCTGATTCGGAAAAATATTTCAGGTCGCGCCCGCGCGGGAACCGGCTCGCTGCCTGGGCGTCCAACCAAAGCGACGTTGTTGCCGACCGCGCCGCGCTGGAGGCGAGATGGAATGAAATGGAAAAGAAGTTTCCCGCCGAAGTGCCGTTGCCGCCGAATTGGGGCGGATTCATCTTGAAACCGGAGCGGATCGAATTCTGGCAGGGCCGCCCGAATCGTTTGCACGATCGTTTTCAGTACACCAAACAGACGGATAATTCCTGGAAATTGGAACGGCTCGCCCCATAGTCATTGGAGGAAATTGAGGAATTGCTGAATTAATCGCGCTTGCCATTTTTTGTGCCATGGCACAGCTTTGGAACGTCGACTATGCAATGACAATTCGCTACCAAAATACGTTCCGCGACATTCTGGCTTTTTGCTTTTATCACTATCCAAGATCGCCCGTTGTTGTTTGTTCTTACGGGATTACATTTGCACTGCTCTCATTCATCATTTTCCAGTCACTGCCAAAGGACGCTGACATTGCTGTAGAAGTTATTGTTTTCTTTTTTCTTGAAGCTGTCGCGTTCGGGTTTTTGGTAGCGGTTTTCGCCTTTTTTACCGTTGTCAGTATGATTTCACGCCGCAACAAGACTCTCCTCACCAAGCGCACTATAACGCTTGGTGAGGATGGTTTTATTTCAGAGACACCACATAACATCGGACATAATACTTCACTTGAACCAATGGTTGTCGAACAAAGCCAAATATAAAAATCAAGGCCCATGCCAAGCAGTAAAATAGAACCATAACGACGATTGGTTCTCTGCAACAAGAAAGTTCCTGAAAAAACACCTGCGAAGCCAACCACCGCTATACAAATAAACCATCCGGCAATATTTATAGCTTTAACATTAGCCGAGCCATCAGGAATGATAGGAACAATGATTGACGTGAAAACGACTAAAGCCATAAAGGTTATAACCGAAACGGCACCTGCAACAAAAGTTGCCAATCCAAATCTGAAAATAAATCGCAAGAAAAGGTTCATTTAATTTTCCTTTCCTTTATATCTTTAACAACATTAACCCTTACGGCTGTAACTGCGTCCACAACCGGCGGAAGCATGGAAACTACCAGCACCTTTTGCCCTGTTAAAAGATTGTTTGCCATAATTTTCAAATGTATTATATTTTCAACGCAACTTCAGTTGCCTACCGGCTTGCGGCGCGTTCCCTTAATTCCCTCCGCAGCCGGTTTTGTTTTCTTGGCGACTCGTTTCGGCGTCACGAATCCCCGCGCAATATCTTCATGCCCTATTTATGCCACGAGCCGCCAATGCCTACCAAAGACTCATAAAGACTTTTTGCGCTTTATTTTTCTTTTTTCATCCAATGGGAAATTAAGCTCACGGCACTTTCGACGAAGCGCGGAATAACCATCGTGGGACGGTTCAAATTTATGCCCTTTAATCTTGGCTTCTGTCGCAAGAAGTTCGGCGACCACTCTTATTGGAAGTTTTCCGCCCGCCTTTTCTAAAAGCTTTTTTAATTCAATCAATTTTCCTCGTTCAAAGTCTGCCGGGACACGCTCACGGATTCGTTTTCCTTTTAAAAACCAACACGCTTCCGCAAGCTGAATAATAGTCTTTCCGTCATGTCTATCAACTGCCGCGAGAAAAAGCTCAACGATTTTCTCCCTTCGGTAGGCCAAAGTTTGTTTCATTTTTTCTATCTGCTCCTGGGAAATATCCGACACGTATTCACCACGGAAAAGTGGAGCTGAAATTATGCGACCTTTCATTGCAACCTCCATCGAATCCTGTGATTCGTAGTAAAGATTGAGGATTGTTTCAGCAGCCGTAAGCTCGCGGCCAAATTCGCACAATTCCAGTGCTTTATACCAATCTTCCTTAAGGCATTTGGAAATCTGCTTTGCCAGAGTGGAACGTTGTGGTTTTGGTGGTTTGATGTCATAATGGAAGTTGTTTTGAGGTTTGAAGTCCAGCCCCAAGCCTTTTCGTAGGATTTGGCCAAATTAGGACACTACCGTTTGCTTCCTTGAGTTGAAAACGTACCACTACCCCAGTACTCTTACGCTTGCTTTTTAATGAGGCTGTAATAGTCTGTCGGCTGATGCAGAAGGGACGTTGCATTTTCCTTCCGGTATTGATTTTCAGTTTGCTGAACCTCGGCAAACTTGAGGCCGGCCTGCCGCCTTTGGGTGACACTTTTCAAAGCGGACGGTTCGAAGCCTCGCTAGGCAGCGGTTTTTTCGTCTCTCCTTTTATCAACACCGTCAAGCGCCCAACGATCGATTATACGACGACCGAATTGCAATTGGGCTACATGCTCACCGATGCGGGCGGTCCAGCCGTCCTCCGTGGAAATTTGGAATGCGCGGGAGCCGTGTTTGGTGACGACATTTTCCGCGGGCGGGGCGATTATATCTCGGGCGCGACGTTCTGGTTGCGCTACAATTTCGTGCCGTCCGTTGGACGATTTGTTCCCTATGTCCAACTCGGCGGTGGTGTCACTGAAACTGACTTGGACCGCCGGATTGAGCACCGGAATTTTAATTTTAATCTCGGCTTGGGCGCCGGAGTGCGTTGTTTTCTCTCTCCCAAATGGTCTGCCAATCTGGAATACCGCTATCAACATATCTCCAATGCCGGAACGTCCTATCCCAACGTCGGCATCAATGCCGATGGGCCAGTGATCTCGCTCTCGTATTTCTTCTAAGAGCCTGAAATGTGGCGGCAGGCATCCTTGCCTGCCGTAGAGGGCGGCATCTTGCCGCCCGGAAAATACGCCCGCATTGTGAAATGCTCAATGATAACGGTCGTTTTCTCTCTTAAAATGCGATGCCTCCGGGCTGGCCGCCGTCGCGCCGTAGCGGCGCTTTGGCGCGCCGCAAAGGCGGAAAGCCACGGCTCTACGTCAGCCAAGATGGCCGACGCTACAATTTTCAGACACGCTCTAAGCTGGAAATTATTTTTCGCCTTCGTCGCCGGCGGCATCTTCCTTGTCCTCGCCGATGACCGGCGCGATGGCTTGCAGTTTATCGCCGGCCTCCAGGTTGATGAGTTTCACTCCTTGCGTGTTGCGTCCGGCTTCGCGGATGCCGTTCACTGATATGCGGACCATCTGGCCTTTGAAGGTGATGAGCATCATTTCATCGTTGTCCCGCACCGTCAGTGCGCCGATGACGGCGCCGGTCTTCTCATTGGTTTTCATCGTAATGATGCCCTTGCCTCCGCGTGATTGGACGCGGTATTCCTCGAAGTCCGTGCGTTTGCCGATGCCATTTTCGCCTGCGACCAAAAGTTTCGCGTCAGAGACGACGATGGCCAGGGCGACCACTTCGTCGCCCTTATAAAGGTCAATGCCGCGCACGCCGCCGCGCCGGCCCATGGGGCGCGCATTCTCTTCGTTAAAGCGGATGCTCATTCCATCCCGCGTGATGAGAACGACTTCGTTTTTGCCGGTGGTCAATTTTACGTCGATCAACACATCACCCTGTTCGATACCGATGGCGATGATCCCGCCTTTGCGTACATTGGCGAATTCTGCCAGCGCGGTTTTTTTCACCGTGCCTTGCTGGGTGGCAAAGAGGACATAGCCCTCTTGCAGCCAGGTGACATCTTCCTTGGTGGCATCGGTCTTGGAGATGACCCGGATGAGCGCGGCGATGGTCTCGCCTTGTTTCAGTTCCAGGAGATTGGCGATGCTCCGGCCTTTGGCGGCGCGGCCCATGTCGGGGATCTCGTGGACGCGTTCCACATAGACACGCCCGGTGTTTGTAAAGAACATCAGGTAATCGTGCGTGCTGGCCGTGAATAAATGCTCGATAAAATCCTTGTCCTCATCCGTCGCGGCTTCACGGGTCGTCATTCCGATGACGCCCTTGCCGCCGCGCCGTTGCGAGCGGTAGCTGGAAACATTCGTGCGCTTGATCAGGCCGTTATGTGTCAGCGTGATGATGACGCCTTCATTGACGATCAAATCTTCGATCGCGACTTCGCCCTCGTCGGGGACGATCTGCGACATGCGCGGCGTGGCGTGCTTTTCCTTGATGGCCTTCAATTCATTTTTGATGATGGTCATCACGCGCGATTCCTTGGCCAGGATGTCGATCAAATCTTTGATGCGTTCGAGCAGTTGCTTGTACTCGGCCTCGACCTTGTCGATTTCCAGCGCCGTCAGTTGATACAGGCGTAGTTCGAGAACGGCATCCACCTGCCGCTCGGTCAAGGCATAGCGCCCCTTATCCAGACGCTCTTCGCTTCGGATGAGAATGCCCCAGCGTTCGACCTGTTTTTGCGTCCATTCAAAGGCGAGCAGTTTTACCCGCGCTTCGTCGCGCGTCTTCGATTTCCGGATGATGGCGATGAACTCGTCGAGGTTCGCCAGCGCGATCAAATAGCCTTCGAGCAACTCGGCGCGTTCCTCGGCCTTTCTCAATTCAAACCGTGTGCGGCGCAGGACGACCTCGCGGCGATGTTCGATATAGCACTGGATGATCTCCTTGAGGTTCAGCGTCTTGGGTTTGCCGTGGTCGATCGCCAGGGAATTCACGCTGAACGAGACCTCCAGCTGCGTGTGCTTGTAAAGATTCGCGATGACCACCTTCGGGTTTCCATCCCGCTTGAGTTCCATCACGATGCGGCAGTTCTCGTCGGATTCGTTGCGCATCGCGGATATTTCCGTGATGACTTTTTCATTCACCAGGTCCGCGATCTGCGATTCGAGCGCGGCGCGGTTGACGTTGAACGGAATCTCGGTGATGACCAGCTGCTCGCGGTTTCCCCTTAATTCTTCGGAACCCACGCGCCCGCGCAATTTTATGCTGCCCCGCCCGGTCTCAAAATAATTTTTAATGCCTTCAACACCGCAAATCATGCCGCCGGTGGGAAAGTCCGGGCCTTTGATAAATTGCATCAACTGCTTGATCGTGATGTTCGGGTCGTCGATCTGCGCGCAGATGCCGTCAATCACTTCGCCCAGGTTGTGGGGCGCCATGTTGGTGGCCATGCCGACGGCGATGCCGGTGCCGCCGTTGACGAGCAGGTTGGGGAAGGCCGACGGAAAGACAGTCGGCTCGGTCATGCGCTCGTCGTAGTTCGGAACAAAATCCACCGTGTCCTTGTCCATGTCCTCCATCAGCGCCGCGCCGAGATGCGTCAGGCGCGCCTCGGTATAACGCATGGCCGCCGGCGGATCGTCCTCGACCGAGCCGAAATTTCCCTTGCCGTCCACCAGCTTTTCGCGCATCGCCCACGGCTGCGCCATGTGGACGAGCGTGGGATAGATCACCGCTTCGCCGTGCGGATGGTAATTGCCGGAAGTGTCGCCGCAGATTTTGGCGCATTTGTACGGCTTGCGGCCGGGAACAGCGACAGCTCGTGCATCGCGTAAAGGATGCGGCGTTGTGAAGGCTTCAACCCGTCGCGCGCGTCCGGCAGCGCCCGCGAAATGATCACCGACATGGAATAGTCGAGGAACGAATTTTTGATTTCGTCCGCGACGTTGATCTTGGCGATTTTTTCTCCGGCGGCGAACAACGGCGTGTTGCTCACCGGCAGGTTATTCGGGTCTTTCTTGTTTTCGTCAGGCATTTTAAAATCAGTCTTTCTTGGGCGATGGCGTCAGTGTCAGGCCGATGAGATCCGACGCCTTTTGGACGCGTTCATCGTTGCTGCACATTTCTTCGCCTCCGTGTAATTCCGCCGTCGCCACGTGAATTGCGTCCAATGTCCTCAGTGCCACCGACGGATGACATTTTAAATTTATTAAACGTCCAAATTCCTGACATTCAGGGCGTTGTCCTCAATGAATTGGCGGCGTGGTTCCACTTCCTCGCCCATCAATTTGGAAAACATGTCTTCGGCTTCAACGGCATCCGTCAAATCGATCCGCAACAGCTTGCGCACGGTCGGATTCATCGTCGTTTCAAAAAGCTCTTTGGCATCCATTTCGCCAAGGCCTTTGAACCGGGTGATCTGCATCCCTTTTTTGCCGACGGTTTTCACCCCCGCAAGGATTTCGGGAATGGAGAACAACGGCGTGATCGTTGCCCGCTCGCCTTCACCTTCAATCAATTCAAACAGCGGCTTGTCCTGCGCCTCATAATGTTCGACCGACAACCCCTTTTTGGAAAGTTTGCCGAGCAGCTCCGCGATGGCTTTGCTTTCCAGATGCAGGTCCGCCTCCACCGCGCGCCGGATCTGGCCTTTGGGCTTCTCGGATTTCTCGCCGTTTTCACCGAACATGTCGGCGTTCTTGTCCTTGAATTTTTGCACCTCCTCCAGGTCTTCAAAATAATTTACCGTTTCGTCATTGCCTTCGCGCACTTTGATGAGATAGACCGGGAACGTGCCCTTTTGGCTGCGTTTCTCGACGTAATCGCCGAAGTCGCCGCCCTGGCGCCGGATGAACGTCGCGTATTTGTCGAGCGATTCCAGCAGCGCCAGCATTTCTTCCAATTGCTTGGGCGCAAATTCTCGTCCATCCGCGAGATTCTTCAATTTCACTTCTTCCGTCCCGTTTTGCAGGAGGATGCGGTTGAGTTGCGCGTCGTCATCCACGTAATCCGTTTTCTTCTTGCGCGTCACCGAATAAAGCGGCGGCTGGGCGATATAGACGTACCCATCCTTCACCAACTTGGGCATCTGCCGGTAGAAAAAAGTGAGCAGCAGTGTCCGGATGTGCGAACCATCCACGTCGGCATCCGTCATGATGATGATCTTATGATATCGCAATTTGGTCAGATCGAATGCTCCCTCGCCCTCGCCGTCGCCGATGCCGGTGCCGATGGCCGTGATCATCGTGCGAATTTCATTGTTTTGCAGGACCTTGTCGAGCCGGGCCTTCTCGACGTTGATCAATTTGCCGCGGATCGGGAGTATCGCCTGGAATTTCCGGTCGCGGCCCTGCTTGGCCGACCCGCCGGCGGAATCGCCCTCGACGATGTAAAGCTCGGTGTTCACCGGATCGCGATCCGAGCAATCCGCCAGCTTTCCGGGCAATCCGCCGCCGGAGAGCGCCGATTTGCGGACGGCTTCGCGCGCTTTGCGCGCGGCCTCGCGGGCGCGGGCGGCATTCAATCCCTTATCGATGATCCTTTTCGCGATGGGCGGATTGGCATCAAAAAAACTCATCAACCCTTCATAAGTCACCGAACCAACAATTTTTTCGACTTCCGGCGAAAGTAATTTCACCTTCGTCTGCGATTCAAATTTCGGGTCGCTATGTTTCACCGAGATGACCGCCGTCAAACCTTCGCGCACGTCGTCCCCGGTGATCTGCGGGTCTTTTTCCTTCAGCAATTCATTTGATTTCGCGTACTGGTTGATCGCGCGCGTCAACGCGGAGCGAAAGCCGCTCAAGTGCGCCCCCCCGTCCGGGTTATACACCGTGTTCGTGTAGCAAAGCACCTGGTCGTTGTAGCTGTCGTTGTATTGCAACACGACCTCGACCTGCACCTCGATCGCCTTGTCATCCAGTTTGTCCTCGGTCTCCTTTGAGAACGAAATCGGTTTCGGATGCAGCGCTTCCTTGTTCTTGTTGAGCTGCTTGACGAATTGTTCGATGCCGTCCCGGTAGAAAAAGCTCTCCGGTTTTTTGTCATCCTGCCGCTCATCCGTGAAAACAATTTCCAGTCCCGAGTTCAAAAAAGCCAGTTCCCGCAATCTCTGCGCAATGATGTCCGCCTTGAATTCGACCGTCTCACGGAAAATTTCCGGGTCGGGTTTGAACGTAATCAATGTGCCGGTGTGCTTGGCTTTGCCAATGACATGAAGCTTCTGGATCGTTTTCCCGCGTTCGAACTCCATGTGATGCACTTCGCCGTCGCGCGACACTTCCACTTCAAACCATTCGCTGACCGCATTCACGCATTTTGCGCCGACGCCATGCGTGCCGCCGGAGAATTTATAACCGCCCTGGCCGTATTTTCCGCCGGAGTGCAAGGTGGTCAGGACCAGTTCAACGCCGGGAATTTTATATTGCGGATGGATGTCCACCGGGATGCCGCGGCCGTTGTCACGGATCGAGATCGATCCGTCCACGTGGATGGTCACCTCGATCTTATCGCAATGCCCCGCCAGGTGTTCATCCACGGAATTGTCCAGCACTTCACTGACACAATGATGCAGCGCCCGCTCGTCCGTGCCGCCGATATACATGCCGGGCTTTTTTCGGACAGCTTCCAGGCCCTCAAGTTTGCCCAATTGCGCCGAGCCATAACTTCCTTTTACCGCGCCAGCAGAAACGCTTTTTTCTTCGGATGCATCGGAATTCGTTGCCATAAAAATCGGTCTTAAAAACTGTTAAAATGAATCAAATTTCACCGTCAATTTTCGCCCGGATTACCCCGGGGTTTTGCAAAATTTCTACCCGGTTTGCCACCGGATATCATGCCCCATCCAGAGCCAAAATATTGCAATTTTTCGACATCAGACGATGACAAAAATTGTAAAAAAAATGTCCCTTTTGCACAATGTTTATTTGACGATTTTTTGGCAAAAAAACACCATTAGTTGTGCGGATTTCGCTTGACGGCCAAATAGGTTGTGGTGTCATATCCTTCACCTGTGACTCCCTCCCGCGAGCACCTTTTCGCGCCACTGAAACAGTTTTTCGGCTTCCGCTCCTTTCGCCCATTGCAGGAGGAAATCATCCGCGATTCGCTCGCCGGACGGGACGTTTTTGCCGTCCTGCCGACCGGCGGCGGGAAATCGCTCTGCTTTCAACTTCCCGCGTTGCTCAGGCCCGGACTCACCGTCGTGGTCTCGCCGCTGATCGCGCTGATGAAAGACCAGGTGGACGCCCTGCACGCGGCCGGAGTGGCGGCCACGTTTTTGAACTCATCGCTCGCGGCCGGCGAATCGCGCCCGCGGCTGCGCGGCCTGCATGGCGGCGAATTCCGCCTCCTTTACGTCGCGCCGGAACGTTTGATGCTGTCCGGCTTTCTTGAAGATTTGAAAAAATGGAACGTGAACCTGTTCGCGATTGACGAGGCGCACTGCATCAGCGAATGGGGGCACGACTTCCGCCCGGAATACCGCAAGTTGTCGTCGCTGCGGGAGATTTTCCCCGGCGCGCCGCTGATGGCGCTCACGGCCACCGCCACCGAACGCGTGCGCGGCGACATCGTTCGCCAGCTTCACCTGAAAAATCCCGCGAACTACGTCGCGAGTTTCAACCGGCCAAATTTGACCTACCGGGTCGCCGCCAAGGCCGGCGCTTACGAGCAGGTCCTTTCCTTCATTCGCGCGCGCCCAAAGGAAAGCGGTATTGTTTACGTCCAGGCGCGCAAGACCGCCGACGGCATGGCGGCCAAACTTTCCCTCGACGGCGTGAAAGCATTGCCCTATCACGCGGGGATGGACGCCGGCGACCGGACGAAAAACCAGGAGGGGTTTCTCCGCGACGAGGCACGGGTGATTTGCGCGACCATTGCTTTCGGCATGGGCATCAACAAGCCGAACGTTCGCTTCGTGATTCACCATGATCTGCCGAAGAACATCGAGGGCTATTACCAGGAGACGGGCCGCGCCGGGCGTGACGGATTGCCGGCCGAATGTCTCCTGCTGTTCAGTCCCGGCGACCGCGTCAAACAGATGCGGTTCATTGACGAAAAACCGAATCCGCGGGAGCGCGAAACCGCCCGGGCGCAACTGGAGCAGATGATTCACTACGCGGAAATCGCAACCTGCCGCCGTGAGTTTTTGTTGGGCTATTTCGGTGAGAAATTTTCCGGCAACCAGCATGAGAATTCCCCGAAAGATTCGCCCACGCATCAGGGCCAGGAACCGTTTTATGGAAAGGCCCATCCGCCCTCTTCCTCCCTCTCCCCTCAACGGGGAGAGGGACCGAGGGTGAGGGGTGAGAACATGGACAGGCTCACTTCTCCGTTTCAACCGGTTCATGGAAAGCCGTCCCAAACTGAAAAAGCAAAAACTGATCAGAGCCTCCTCACGTCGGCTGCTACGAACGGGGTAAATTGCTCCGCCTGCGACAATTGCCTTTCGCCGCGCGCGACCTGGGATGGCACGCTCGCGGCGCAGAAGTTTCTCTCCTGCGTCTATCGCATTCGTGAGAAAAGCGGATTTGGGATGGGCATCCAGCACGTGGTGGAAGTGCTGTGCGGCGCCGACACTGAAAAAGTCCGCAAATTCGGCCACGACAAATTGTCCACCTACAACATTGGCGCCGGGCAATCGCGCGCTGAATGGGGCGCGATTGGCCGCGAACTGGCCAGGCTGGGCTTCCTGTTTCAAGACCCGGAGAAATTCAACGTCGTTGAGTTGACCGATGCCGGCCGCGACGCGTTGAAGTCGCGCCGGAAAATCACCCTCACCAAACCCGTCGCCGCGACCGGGCCGGCGAAACACAGCATCGGGGAAATCGCCTGCGACGAGGCATTGTTTGAAAAACTGCGGGCATTGCGAAAACGGCTGGCCGATGAACGCGCGGTGCCGCCCTACATCATTTTTTCGGACGTGTCCTTGCGGCAAATGGCGCGGTTTTACCCGGTGGACCCGCGGGATTTTTCGCGCATTAGCGGCATGGGCGAGAAAAAACTCCAGGAATTCGGCGCGCAATTTATGCGCGAAATCGTCCTGCATTTGCAGACCGATGCGCGCCAGATTTTCGCCGACGATTCGTTTACCGACCCTTACTCGCCGATGCCGCGCCGTTCCCGGCTCACCGACACCGTGCGCGAGACGCTGCATTTTTTCCGGCAAGGCCGGACCGTGCCGGAGATTGCCGGCCTGCGCGGCGTGAAAGACGGCACCATCTACTCCCACCTGGAAGAGGCCATCCTCGCCGGCGAGGCGATTGACGTGAGCACCCTGGTTTCCGCTGAAGCGCACCGCGAGATTTCCGCCGTTTTCGAGAAGCACGGTTTCGGCGGCCTCGGCCCCGTGGTCGAAGCGCTGGGCGGCAAATACGGCTACGGCCAATGCCGCATCGTCCGCGCCGCAATGCAAGCCCGTTAGGGCGAAAGACCCTAGCCCACCGATTCATCGGTGGGTTCACAATCCAAACCCGGCAAAGTCCCGTCAGGGACGGCAGAACTCAAACTTTCGCGCCTATGGCGCTGGCCAAAGGCCAAAGGCCGAAAGACCCTAGCCCACCGATTTATCGGTGGGTTCACGATTCCAATCCGACGGAGTCCCGCAGGGACGGCAGGACTCAATCAAGCGCCGTTTCATCATACGATTGATTGCGCTTTTAGCGTCTTTTTGCGGCTGAAAAAATCCGTGTTCGCGTATTTCGTGTTTTTCGCGGTTAGACTCCCCAATCTCCGATTTCCTTGAATGTTGAATGGCGGCTTTGCGATCTCTGTGTTCTTTGTGGTTAAAAAATCCGTGTTCGTGTATTTTGCGATTTCGCGGTTGAACTGCCCCAATCTCCGGAAATTTTCGGTCATTCGTGCTTCGTCATTATTTAGTCATTATGGTTTAGGAATTCGTCATTTCACCTAAGGCTCCAATTAGCGTTTATTCGCGTGAATTCGCATTGACGATTTTGTTTCCCGGCAACATTACGATTTCGCCCCTTTATGATTAAATCGCATTGACGATGAAAAAGTTATTAAATCGCGAACGTCAATCAGGTCCCGCCAGCCTGGGACAGGCTGCAAACTCCGTGCTCGGCACCGGTTGCCGTGAAATAAACGGATGCCCGTTGCGTCATCTTGCGCGAAATTGCGTAATCTTGCGTTTACTTAAACGCAATCCATCCTCTGTCCAATCCAATCAAATCCAAGCCAGTCCGACCCAATCCGACCTGGTCAAATCACTTTTTCTAAAAAACTGGCTTCCTCAACATCTATCGTGCGGAATGCAATCAGCCGGCTTCAGACCTCCAAACTGCCAGTCCGATCATCCAACTAAAATCTACCAAATTAAAGTGAATCAAGGTGAATCAAGGTGAATCAAGGTGAATCAAGCCAACCGCTCATTCCAAATCCACTCGCTTTTTTAATCCATGAACCCTATTTTTTCCAAATGTCTTTGACCCAGAATTTTTTGGCCCATCCCGACCGGTTTGTCCGCCGTCATATCGGGCCAAACGCCGATGAAACCCGGGAAATGCTCAAACTGCTCGGTTTCAAAAATTTGGATGAGTTGGTGGATGCCGCCGTCCCCAAAAAAATCCGCCTCGACAAAAAATTAAAACTGCCGCCGGCCAAGAGCGAATTTGAAGCATTGGCGGAACTCAGGCGCGTCGCCTCAGAGAACAAAGTATTCCGCTCGTTCATCGGGCAGGGCTACTACGATTGCATCACGCCGCCGGTGATCCAGCGCAACGTCCTGGAAAACCCCGGCTGGTACACGCAATACACGCCCTACCAGGCGGAAATTTCCCAGGGCCGACTCGAAGCGCTGCTGAATTTCCAGACGATGGTGACAGACCTGACGGCAATGGACATCGCCAACGCCTCGCTGCTTGACGAAGCCACGGCCTGCGCCGAAGCGATGATGATGAGTCATCGGCTGAAGGGCGATGACGCACGAAATGTCTTCTTCATCTCGGAAAATTGCCATCCCCAGAACATCGAGGTCGTCCGAACTCGCGGTGTGGCGCTCGGCATCGAGATCGTTGTGGGCAACCACGAAACATTTTCATTCAGCGAAAAGGTCTTTGGCGCGCTGGCGCAATATCCCGACACCTATGGAGCAATCCATGACCTTTCCGGCCTGGCGGAGAAGGTCCATGTCGCGGGCGGAATGTTGACGATGGCGACGGACCTGCTGGCGCTCACGCTAATCAAACCGCCGGGCGAATTTGGCGCGGATATCGCCGTGGGCAGCACGCAACGATTCGGTGTGCCGTTGGGTTACGGCGGGCCGCACGCGGCGTTCTTCGCGACGCGCGATGAATTCAAGCGCCAGATGCCCGGCCGCATTGTCGGTGTTTCCAAAGATACGCGCGGCAGACCGGCTTTGCGCCTGGCGCTGGGCACGCGGGAACAACATATCCGCCGCGAAAAAGCCACGAGTAACATTTGCACCGCGCAGGCATTGCTGGCGAACATGGCCTCGCTCTATGCATGTTATCATGGACCAGAGGGACTGAAGAAGATTGCAGAGCGAGTTAATTTTTGGGCCCACTATCTGGCCGGTGGGCTGGAATCGACCGGCCAACGCATACTAACAAAAAATTATTTCGATACGATTCGCGTTGAGTTGGTCAATCAGTCTGTGTCCGACTTTTTCAAAGCTGCTGCAGAGCGCCGGATGAATTTTCGGATCATTGACGATAAAACCATTGGCATCTCGTTGGATGAAACGACGAGCGTCGAGGATGTTGAGGAAATCATCCAAATTTTTGGATCAGCCGACACAACTACGGCTTTAGTTCAAAACCATGCCCGGAATTCGAAATTTCTCACGCACAAAGTTTTCAATTCATATCATTCCGAGACCGAGATGCTTCGCTACATCAAACGGCTCGAATCGCGCGATCTATCGCTGACAGCTTCGATGATTCCGCTGGGTTCATGCACGATGAAGCTGAACGCGGCGGCGGAGATGTTTCCAATCTCATGGCCTGAGTTTGCAAAAGTCCATCCTTACGCGCCGTTATCGCAGGCGCGCGGCTACCAGATCCTTTTTCAAAACCTGGAGGATTGGCTCGCCGAATGCACAGGGTTCGCGGGCATTTCCCTGCAACCGAACGCTGGTTCGCAGGGCGAATATACCGGCTTGCTCGTCATCCGCTCTTATCATGAATCGCGCGGCGAGGCGCATCGAAAGGTCTGCCTGATACCGACTTCGGCGCATGGCACGAACCCTGCCAGCGCGGCGATGGCCGGAATGCACATTGTGGCCGTGGCCTGCGATACTAACGGAAACATCGACGTCGCGGACCTTCGCGCCAAAGCCGAGGCGCACAAAAACGAATTGTCCTGCCTGATGGTCACTTATCCGAGCACGCACGGGGTGTTTGAGGAAACCATCCGGGAAATTTGCGACATCATCCACGCCAACGGCGGGCAGGTTTACATGGACGGCGCGAACATGAACGCGCAACTCGGCTTGACCTCGCCGGGGTTTATTGGCGCAGACGTCTGCCATTTGAACTTGCACAAGACATTTTGCATTCCCCACGGCGGTGGCGGTCCCGGGGTGGGGCCGATCGGCGTGGCGAAACATCTGGTCCCGTTTTTGCCGAGCCATCCGTTTTTCACCTCAAGACTTGGGGAAGATAATTCCAAACATCACATCGGCCCCATTGCCGCCGCGCCGTGGGGCAGCGCGGGCATCCTGCCAATCTCCTGGATGTATATTGCCATGATGGGCGAAGACGGGCTGACGGAAGCGACGCAATACGCCATCCTCAACGCCAATTACATCTCCAAGCGACTGGAAAATTATTTTCCGACACTTTATCGCAGCAACGGCCTGATAGCACACGAATGTATCCTGGACCTGCGCGCCTTTCACTTGGTCACTGCCGAAGACGTGGCGAAACGGCTGATGGATTATGGCTTTCACGCGCCGACGCTTTCTTTTCCAGTCGCCGGCACGTTGATGGTGGAGCCGACGGAGAGCGAATCGAAATATGAGCTGGACCGTTTTTGCGATGCGATGATCTCCATCCATGCCGAGATGACGGCGGTGGAGACCGGCGCCATGGATGCGAAAAACAATCTGCTCAAGAATGCGCCCCATACAGCGGACCAGGTCGCCAGTGACGCCTGGAACCGGCCGTATTCGCGCGAACAGGCGGCATTTCCGGCGAAAGATCTGCACGAATACAAATTCTGGCCTCATGTTTCGCGGGTGGACAATGTGTTCGGTGATCGCAATCCGGTGTGTTCCTGCGTGGGGATGGAGAATTATACCGGTTAAAAAAATGGCAATAGATGGTTAGCGGGGTCTGGACGGGTGCGCCATCCTTATTCAGGCCAGTCGGCCGTGAACATGAAAATCACAGACATTCTTTTGGCAGAACACGCGGTTTTCCACAACCTCTTCGATCACCTTGAAAAGACCGCTCCACGCGTCAAAACGCTTGGGGAAATCAAATCTTTAAGCGCTTTATTGGATGCGATCACCCGGCCGCATGCGCACACAGAGGACGAATTGTTGATGGGTCCGCTCGAACACGCCCTGGCGCAGATCGGCCAGAGCGAAACGTTTCATGACGAGCATGAAGAGATCGACACGATGCTCGCCGCAGTGCAAAATGCGCGGGAATTCAAGCCGGCGCGGTTGCTTCTGTTGCAGGCGATACAACATTTGCGCGAGCATTTCGACAAGGAAGAGCGGGTTATTTTTCCGCTGGCGGAAGGGTTGCTCAAAAGCAAAACACTTTCGGACCTGGGCGACCAATGGCTGAGACGCCGCGAGATGGTCAACGCGCAGACGACTGCCCACCAACTTGTTGAAGAGCAGCCTTCACTGCTGCAGCTAGTGCATTGACGCGTGTTGGCAGCGGAAAATCCGACGGCGCTTCCAGGGTATAGGTCTGCCGCGTCTTGTGGGTGATCAAATAAAATGCTTCCGGCCAATCGGGCCTGTCGTTGGGCGAAATATTTGGCCGCACAATTCCGTTATTCGCCGGGCGTCCCTCAATCATTTCCGAGCGGTCAATGGGGCAAACTTTTTCGACCGCCTGAATCATCGTTTCCGCGAACGACGGACGCCGTTCGGGATTTTGTTCATAGAGATAAAAGCCCTGGGATTCCCAATCCTCGTGCAACATCAGGCACAGGTCGAAGGACGGCTGTTTCTCCAGCCAGGCGATGTGCGCAATGATTTCGCCGGCGACAGGATTCAAATAGCCGCGATTGAGGTCGAGGCCTTTGAGATTGGCGCGGGTGTTCATTTTGAAGCCGATCGGATTCAGGCACGGGCATAGCCACAGTCCCAGGTTCTGTGGCCAATCGTTTTCCTGCAATAACCTAAGCGCGGCGAGAGGGCCGGCAGGTTCATCGCCATGGATGCCGGTGGAAATATAAATTCTCCTCGCATTCAGTGTGCCCGGCGCATCCCGATGCAGCGCTAATAATTTAGTTTGACTGATTTCGAAGAACGTTTCCGTTGACCAGCCATGCTGCTGCGCGGCCTTTTCAACTTCCTGCTGGATGGCATGGACATCGATGGTTTCACCCAGATAGCCGCCAAGATTTTTGCCGAGTTTCTGCACGCGACAAATCTCACGCAAAGGCGCAAAGACGCAAAGGAAAATTTAATCACAAATAAACACGGATCTGTTCATAATTCAATGACTCGCCCGATAGCGTCTTCCCTCTCCCCTCAACGGGGAGAGGGATTGAGGGTGAGGGGTGAGAGAAGAGAAAGGCTGACTATCATGAGATCACCAGAAATCACACCTCTCTTGCCGTCTCAAATTCAATCCAAGGAGGGGGACAAATTGTCCCCCCCTTTTTTACTAAACTAAATGCCGCCTCTGGCGTTTGGGAAATGCCGGGGAGCGGGGCATCATTTCGGTCCTGGTATCCGTAAGGAAGTCGCGGAGGAAACCCGGTTTGTCATGACGGCCGCCGCGTTGGTAATCGCTCCACAAGGCCTGGGCGACTTGGTGGGCATCGAGTTTGTTTTCGGTAGTCAGGAATTCAAAAAGCCATTCCATCAGGCGCGCCAGAGCGATGCCGTCTGTGCGCCCGGCGCGGGTATGTAACCATTCGCTAAAGCGCATGAAGGAATGGAATGGGGAAGTGGGCTGTCCCGACGAATGCCAGAGCAAAGGGGTGGAATTAACGAAATTGCCGCTGTTGCCGACCAAATCCCAGTAGCGCGCGAAGCGACGGAGCTTCTGCATGGTCGGGAAATCAATCAGCTTGTTCTGGAGGATTTCGTAAGGCGGATGGGGATTGTAAGCCATCTGCCATTCGGCATCGTGGCGGACGATGGGCGTGCCGCGAAGGCGTTTCAGGATGCCGATCTGGATCTCTTGTGGGCGCATGGCGACGAGTTTGTCGAAGCCGGCGGCAAAGCTTTCCACAGTTTCGCCGGGGAGGCCGACGATTAAATCCGCGTGGACATGAACCCTGGTTTCGTTTCGGAGAAAGCGAAGGTTTTCCTCGAGCCGTTCATAATTTTGTTTGCGGCTGATGAGGTGGCCGACCTGCGGGTTGAACGTCTGGACGCCGACCTCGAATTGCAGGGAACCGGCGGGAAAGCGGGCAATGATTTCGCGGAGGGCATCCGGCAATCGATCGGGAATCATTTCGAAATGATAAAAATTGCCCGGGTGATGGCGCTCGAGAAAAAATTCCAGGATCGCGCTGCTGGTGGTGATGTTCAGGTTGAAGGTGCGGTCAACGAATTTGAAGTGCCGCACACCACGGTCGAGCAGTTTTTGCATCTCGCCCAGGAATTGTTCCACCGGCACGGCGCGGACGGGGATGTCCAGGGACGACAGGCAAAATTCGCAAGTGAACGGGCAACCGCGCGAGGCTTCGACGTAGATGATGCGATGAGCGATATCGCGGTCATCGTAAAACTCATAGGGCAGTTTGAGCTGCGAAAATTCCGGCAGCGGCGCGGGGATGATCTTGGGCAGGTCAGAGCGCGTCTGAGAAATCGTTTGACCATCACTTCCAGCAGGGATGCAATCGTTTGGTGTCCACGCTTTAGCGTGTTGCGGCAGCGTGGCACCCTGAAGGGTGGACACCGAACGCGTTTTTTCAGGCATGTTCTCAGTCCCTGCCGAAAGCAATTCGCAACACACTTCCGCAAATTTCAAGTCTCCTTCGCCGGTGATGACATGGTCGGCAAGTTGGACGATGGATTGCAATTCGGTCTCGTAACTGACTTCGGGCCCGCCGAGGATGATGGTCACGCCCGGGCGTACGCGTTTGATGGCCGCGACAACTTCCGTGACTTCGGCAACGTTCCAGATGTAGACGCCCAGGCCGATGATTTTTGGATTCTGCGCGAGTAAGATTTCTGCGATGTCCACCGGGCGCTGGTTGATGTCGAATTCCACAATGCGAGCGCGCGACTGCAATGTGCCGAGATTCGCAAAGAGATAGCGCAGGCCGAACGCGGCATGGATGAATTTCGCGTTGAGCGTGGAAAGGACGATGTCCGGCATCGCTATGAAATTAGCCGCGCGGGGGAAATTGTGCAAGGGAGCGCACGCGCCCCGCGTGCAGTTTCACGCGCCCTCGCGTGAAACATCTTCGAGCTTTCAGAACTCCTCTAATTTTAAATCACTGCAAAAAATGGTTCAACTTGCAATTGTTTTGGAACGAAGGATAATTGCCAAGCTCGTGGACGCGTGGGCTTCAAAGTAATCCTCACACCGCAATCGTTGGACGATTTGAAAGAGATCGTCGCCTTCATCGCCAAAGATAATCATTTGGCATGGCGCAATTTTTCCAATTGCTGACGGAGAGGCAGCCAGTAAAGTTTGTCCTGCTTCCGTTCGGCGATTTCTTCCACAATCAATGCTTGTTCCAATTCAGCGGGTTTGCCCAAAACGGCAAGTTCCAGCAGCGGACGTTTGGGAATGAGTTTCCGGCAAAGCCGCGCCTGGGTGTGTGCCAATTCTGTCAGCAGTTGCGAAGTGCGGAGTTCGCACAGCCAGAATTTCACCTGGGCTGAATTTGGGGTTTTATGGTGCTGAAAATAATGTGCCTCCACGAGGCGGCGGATCATCGGCCAGTCCTTGTCGCGCTGGGTTTTCTTGGCCTGCACCAGGTCAGTCAATGAGAGGAGATCGCAAATTGTTTTATCCGGCAATTCAATAACAGTGCGCCGCCGCCATAGTTTGGCGAACGGTTCGACACCGCGCATTTTAGACATGACATCGATGCGCATTCCGAAAGCTTCAGGATGGCGGGAGCGGAAATGAATGGCGTGGCCCCGGCGGAGATATTTTGCCTCAAACGGCGGCACGGCAATTGGGGCAGCTTGTAAATCATGGAGCGCTTGCCGGAGTCGCGCCAGATTTACGGCGTCGGCAAGAATGGCCAGATCGGTATCGCGGCTAAATTCTGCCGCGCCGTAAAACACGCACGCCTGTCCGCCCATGAGCAGGGCGCGGACGCGGCGCGCGCGCATCGAAGAAAGGACTTTGCGTATCGGGTTCGGGATCAAGCGAGCCTCCAAGCGCGAGATAAGTCTGCCAAAGTTTCTCGCTTTCCAGCCAGCGTTGCACCGGCGTGAGCCGATACCATTCGGCCCATTCGCCTTCCACCAATTGCTCCGGCTGAATCATGGGAATTGGATAGCAGATTTAAGCGTGGTTGTAAATCTCCGCACTCCCACAACTGGCTTCTTCCTGGTCGGTGAAGCCGTGGCTGTCCCAGCTCGGGTCGAGGCCGAGGTCTTTGAGCATCTGCAAATCTTTTTCGACCGGCTGGTTGAGGGTGGTGAGATAGTTGCCGACCATTAAAGCGCTCGCGCCGGCCATGAAAATCATGCTCTGCGCGTCGCGGAGGTTCACGGTGCGTCCGCCGGCGATCATGATCTCTTTTCGCGGCAGGATGAGACGGAAACAGGCGATGGTCTTCAAGATCTCCATCACGGACAGCGGTGGATTTTTCTCGAAGGGCGTGCCGGCGATGGGGTTGAGGATATTGACGGGCACGACGTTGGCGCCGATGGCCTTCAATTCAAAAGCAAGGTCGCAACGGTCTTCGCGGGTCTCGCCCATGCCGATGATGCCGCCGGAACATATCTTGATGCCGGCCTTTTTCAGGTAACCGATGGTCTCAAGGCGGTCGTCGAAAGTGTGCGTGGTGCAGGTCTGCGGGAAAAAGCGGCGCGAGCTTTCCAGATTATGGCCGTAACATTCCACTCCGGCTTCCTTCAATCGATCGGCCACGTTTTGTGATTTGATGATGCCGAGCGAAACGTCAGGCCGCGTTTTGCCGCCGGCCTTTAGTTCCCGAACGCGGGCGCAGACTTCATCGAGCATCGGCCCTTCGTTCAGGCCTTTCCAGGCGGCGACGAGGCCAACGGCGGTGACGCCATTTTTCTTCGCTTCCTCGGCGGCTTCGCTGACCGGTTCGGGGTCCACAAACCCATAGCGCGGCGAGCCGGTCTGATAAAAGGACGATTGCGCGCAAAAGCTGCAATTTTCCGAGCAGGCGCCAGCCTTGGCGTTGACGATGGAGCAGAGATGGATCTTATTGCCTTTGAAATATTCGCGGACGCGGTTGGCCCACGAGAGCAGGTCCAGGATGTCGGCGGAACTTTCGAGATTGAAAAGGAACAAGGCTTCCTCGCGGGAAATCTGGCCGCCGGCGAGAACGCGTTCGCCGAGCGTGGAAATCCCGTGATGATTTGTTGCGTCAACCTTGTTGGCTACCATGGTTGACAGAGTAACGCCCGGGCGCGTTTTGGCAAGTGATGTTATTGCGGCGCCTGCGGCACTTTTGATGGAATCGCCTGATTGAGGTAAACGGCGAGCGAGGCGATCTGCATATCCGACAAGGGGCCACCATCGGTTTGCGAAAAAGCGGGCATGAACGAGCCGGGTTTGCCATGGGAGATCCAGGTCTGCCAGAAATCGATATTGGTGGGGACTTTCAGATTATGCAAATCGGCGACAAAGGAGGCGCGGCGCTGGGCTTCATGACAAATGGCGCAATCGGCATCAAAGAGGGCCTTGCCGTATTTGCCCTCGCCGTTCTTGACGTGGCAGGTGGCGCAATCGTTGTGAAAAACCGCCTGGCGATCAATTTTTGATGCCGCAATGCCGCGCGCGCGGTCAGCGTCGGTCATCGTCGGCACCACGGGCGGCTCGACCGTGATCTGCAGCAGCAATTGTTTCATTCCTTTATCGGTCGCGAACCGGACAGTCTTGAAAAACGTTCCGTTCTTGCCCTCGACATTGACGGTGATGGGAATCTGTCCGCTACCGCCACCGGGAATTATCCAGGGCAGCGATGGCAATTGCGCCGTGGTGCAGCCGCAGGAAGGGTGGACATCCAAAACTGCGACGGGAGCGGGCGCGATTGAATTGGTGACCCAGACGATATTCGTGCGGCTGATGGACCGCGTGAGTGGCGAAGCGGATTGATATCGCGGAGAGGCCAGATTGCGGACGATGTTCGTCACCAGTGTCTTGCTGATTTCCACATCCACATTCGTGAACGTGAAAAGAAAATGGGCCTGCGCGGCATCCGCCGGCAAATTGGTGGCCAGTTCCAGGCTATTCCACGCCAGGACGCCGTCGGGCAGCGGGTCGTTTTCATGCGTGACATCCGGCACATACACCGGCGCGGTAGAGACTGCGACATTGGACGCATGCGCGATGAGCATCGCCACAGGAATCAATAGAGCGAGAATGGCGATCGAGACAATTGCCCGTGACGGTTTCATGTCTGTCAAAAATATCCGTTCATGGCGGAATTGGCGAGCAGATTTGGAAAATCCATCACAAACGGTTCAAAGCGCTCAAAACGGCGCGGACGGAGGCCAACTCAATGTTCGTGTCCACCCCTGCGCCCCAGCGCGAGTGACCGTCGGCATTTTTGACCTGGATGTAGGCGATGGCGGCGGCCGTCTCGCCGCTGCTCATGGCGTGCTCGCTATAGTTCGAGATCTCGAAGCGGATATTGATGGTTCCAAAACCGTGGACCAACGCGGCGAGAGGGCCATTGCCTTGCCCGTTGAATTCGACGGGTTTGCCATCGCGCAATAATTTGGCGCGGCATTTGACGACGCCATTATTGCTTTCCGTCTCAAATTTTTTGAGCTGCCAGGGCGATTTGCGTTCGACGTATTCGCCCCAGAACATCTGTTTCAATTCCTTGCCGCTGACTTCGCGACCGAGCTTGTCCACCGCGTCATTCGCGATGGGGCCAAACTCGCGCTGCATGTCCTTGGGCAAGATGATGCCAAATTCACTTTCGAGCAAATACGCGACGCCGCCTTTGCCGGATTGCGAATTTACGCGGATGACTTCGCGGTATTCCCGGCCGATATCTGCCGGATCAATCGTGAGGTAGGGCACGTCCCAATGCTCGCGCGTGTTTTCCTTCCTTTCGTTCAACCCTTTGCGGATGGCGTCCTGGTGGGAACCGCTGAAGGCGGTAAAGACCAATTCGCCCGCATAAGGCTGGCGCGGCGGCACGGTCATGCCGGTGCAACGCTCATAAACATCGATGATGGAATTGAGGTTGGAGAAATCCAATTTCGGATTGATGCCATGCATGTAAAGATTCAAGGCCACGGTCACGATGTCCAAATTGCCCGTGCGCTCGCCGTTTCCGAAGAGCGTGCCCTCGACCCGGTCGGCGCCCGCAAGCAATCCGAGTTCCGTCGCGGCCACGCCGGTGCAGCGGTCGTTATGGGTATGGAGGCTGATGATGAGCGAATCGCGATTTCTAATATTGCTGCACATCCACTCGATTTGGTCGGCATAGACATTAGGCATGGCAACCTCGACCGTGTCCGGGAGGTTCAAGATCATCTTGTGTTTCGGCGTGGGCTGCCAGACATCCATGACGGCTTCGGAAATCTCCTTCGCAAACTCCACCTCGGTCGCCGAAAAGCTTTCCGGCGAATATTGGAGCATGATCTCGGTGCCTTTGAGTCGCGATAAACGGTCTTTGATCCAGGTGGCGCCGCGCACGGCGACTTCGACGATCTCCTTCTTTGATTTTCCAAACACAACGCGGCGTTGCGCCGGCGAAGTGGAATTGTACATGTGGATGATCGCTTTCTTCGCCCCGACCAAAGACTCGACGGTGCGCTCGATCAAATCTTCGCGCGCCTGAACGAGGACCTGGAGCCAGACGTCAGCGGGCGCGCGGTTTTCCTCGATCAACCGCCGGTTGAAAGTGAATTCGGTGTTGGAGGCCGACGGAAAGCCGACTTCGATCTCCTTGAACCCGGTCTTCACAAGGGTCTGGAACAATTCCAATTTTTGCGAAACGTTCATGGGCACGGCGAGGGCCTGGTTGCCGTCGCGCAAATCGACGCTGCACCAGATCGGGGCATGCGTGAGCACACGGCCGGGCCACTGCCGGTCGGGCAATGGCACCGGCGGAAAAGGACGATATTTTTTCAACGAATTTTTTTGCATGTTGTCTTTTAGTTGTGGCAGCGGGGCTTCGATTTGGCAAAACAAAAACCCCACCGCCGGTTGGCGATGGGGTTCGATAAATTACTGAATACAATCAGAACCCGACCGCCGAGCGGCACAGCAGCAGCGCGTTTAGCAGGTTCAGATTCAAATTGCGATTCACGAGAGTAAGGTAATGAAACCAGTGGCGGCGGTCAAATAAATTGTTCGTCCTCATCCTACTCCTAATCTTAATCGTAATCCTAATCTCCCCCCGCTCCTTCATGAAGCCGATAACTTGAGTTGGCTTTATGGATTTGGGCAATTTCTGTAATAGCGGTCAAGCCAGACGAGAAAGGCCAATGAGGCTTGATAGACTTCCAGTTTTTCGTGGTCGAAAAGAC
Source organism: uncultured Verrucomicrobiae bacterium (assembly GCA_963797825.1). Lineage (GTDB taxonomy): Bacteria > Verrucomicrobiota > Verrucomicrobiia > Limisphaerales > UBA11358 > UBA11358. The sequence goes on along the minus strand of CAWCRR010000035.1, from coordinate 29,270 downwards.
GGTTCATAAAGATTAGGATTAAGATTAAGATTAGGAGGGGACATTACAAACCCGCCGGTAAAGCGCTTCATACTTTGGAACAATGGCTTCAGCGGAAAATCGTTCGCGCGCCCGACGTTGCGCGGCCAGACCCATCGCTTTCCGCCGCTCGGGTTCGCGGATTAAACCTTCGAGAGCCTGGGCCAATGCCTCGGGGCTGTCAGACGGGATCAATAGGCCACTCACGCCGTTTTCGACCACCTCCGGAATTCCCCCAACGCGGCGGGCGACGCTTGGGCAACTAAAACACATCGCTTCCAAAATGCTCAAGCCGAAGCTTTCCGTCTCTGAAGTGAAAAATCCGACATCCGCAGCTTGCAAGTAATCTTCGATATCGATGACCTTTTCGCGAACGATAACGCGGTCTTCCAAATTCAGCCGCCGTACATCCGGGAGGAACGGCTCAAAGCTTCCGCCGGCCAGCACAACTAGCTTGGATGGCGACCGGACCCGGGCGACGGTCTCCAGCAGGAGATCAATCCGTTTCAAAGGACGAAGATTTGAGGAGTGAAGAATCATCGCCTCGTTGCCGGCTATGCCGAGTTCACGGCGCACTTCTTCGCGCGACCCGTGTGGCGACCGAGGCGAAAAAAAATTGTGGATGACTTCCAGCGGTCCATTGAAGGACAGGACGCGCTGTGTTTCCAGCTTAAGAAACTCGGAAACGACGGTCACGGCATCCGAACAAGCCAGCGCGTGATGGATGGCCGGGCCGTAGCCTGGATCGGAACCCAACAAGGTGGTATCGGTCCCATGCAAGGTGGTGACCACGCGCGGTTGCCGTTCCGGCGGCAGCATTGCCCGCGCAAGGATCGCCGCGGTGGCGTGCGGAACGGCGTAGTGGACATGAAGCACATCCAATCCGTGCTCGCGGCTCACCTCCGACATTCTTACCGAAAGCGGCAGCGTATAATCCGGATATTTGAAAAGTGAATAATCGTTGATGGCTACCGGGTGGAAATGCAGCCGGGCTTCTTTTCCGGAAGACGGAAGGGGCGTTCATAACTGAAAAAATGGACATCGTGACCGCGCCGCGCCAGTTCCTCTCCCAGCGCAGTGGCGAGGATACCGCTGCCGCCGACGCTGGGATAACAAGCAATGCCGATTTTCATCTCGCTAAAAATTAAAATCGCCGCGCGCCGTGGCCCGCCTGCGCCAGCGAGTCGAGGACGATGGGGGCAGTCGGAAATAAAGCAACGGCATGACCCACGCCCGCGCGCAGACCGCGCAATCGCGCGCGGGTGAGTTGCAATTCTACATAATTGCGGGCGGCTACTTGCGTGGCGTGTGCTTCCATGGCCGATGTCCAGGCAGCAAGAATTTCCGGCGCAGACACATCAATCAACACTGGCGTAATGCCCGTCGGCTCGGCTTCAGCCGTCACTGCGTAATAAAACAAATGCCCGATGGCGTGGGGCGGCCAGCGGCGAAGTTCCTTCACGCCGCCGTAACGGGCGAGCCGGCAGGCGTCCCGCACGAGTTGACCCAGCCGCGAATGATCGGGATGCTGATCTTCCACCAGGCTCGGCGTGAGGACAACGCCGGGGCGCAGGTGACGGATGATAGCGGCTAATTTGATCGCATGATTGGCGCGGACTTCGAGATGTGCATCGCCATCCAATTCGATGACCTCAAGGCTGGCGCCCAGGAGCCGGGCGGAAGTTTTCGCCTCGGCAACGCGCTTTCCTGGAGTGCCGTGCGTTGCCGATTCCCCGCGCGAGCAGATCACAAAGTGCGCGGCGCGGCCGGCGCGTGTTTCTTTGGCGATGACGCCGCCGCACCCGAACTCGATGTCGTCGGGATGCGCGCCGAAGGCCAACAGCGACGCAGGCTCAGGACGGGATTTCGGTGCAGGCTTCATCGGATCGTTCAATCATATCGCGATTCACAAAAGTAATCTCCGGTGTTTCTTCCGGGTGAAGATAGGCTCTTTCGCCCTGCCCGGCAATGTAATGCGTGCAATGGACGACCGATTGCATCCACCGCAATCGGCTGTCCCGCGTGGGACTGACCTGCTCCTTGCGAAAGGGCGTCGCCAGCACGGTGACGTGGGAATCGCCTCCTTCATGGAGTTGAAGGAGGCCATCCAGAAACCGGGCGCGAACGGTTTCGCCTTCAAACGGCACGTCCACGAAAAATTCCGGCACATCGCAGGCTGCGCGACGGACGAGCGGATCGCCCGATCTTACGATGCGGATTCCGTCGAGCCATCCCAGGGCGCGATACATTTCCAGGCAGAAATCGGCGGCGTTGGATGCGGAAATTTTTTGGAAAATTTCAATTACCGGGCGATCTACATAATTCGGCAACTGGAGGAGCGTTTTCTCCTGCCAGCCGGACGGAATACGTTTGAGGAACAACGGTGAAAATTTTCGCTGGAGACGGTTGGCAAAAGCAAAATTCAATTGCGCCGGTTCTTGAGTCCTGCGATGGCGCAGCAGCGTCCGGGTCTCGCGCGGGTCATGATCGCTGTCGTGACAGAAGAAGATCATTTCACCGCCAATCTCTTTTTGAAGCCGCCGGGCCGTCAGGATTTTGGCCACGAGAAATCGTTTCGGAAAAAAACCGCACGGCTGCTGGCCGAAGCAAATGACAGGGCCGCTCATGGAAAGTCTCCTTCCAATGTTTCACGTGCATTGGTACCGCACCGTTCCGGCCCTGGGAGAAGGCCATTGGGACTTCGGGATTCCTTCGTCATTATGGTTTAGTCACTAGTCATTCCAGCGCAGATTCCACCACTTCATGGAACGGATGAGCCGACCGCTGGTTTGCGGGTTGAATCCACCGCAGCCTGGATCGCCAAACTCAACAGCACGCAGGCGGCGCACCCGATAAAGTTATACCAGAGGTAACTGATGCTTAGAGAAAAGTAGAGCACGAAGACCAACATCTGTGCAGCCAGCGCCGCCCAGAAGACAGCGGTGCCGCCGATGCGTTTCAGGAAAAAGGCGACCACAAAGAGGGCGAGCATCACGCCATAGAAGACCGAGCCGACGATGTTGACGGCCTGAATCAAATTTTCCACCAGATTTGCAAACAGCGCGAAGGCGAGTGCGACCAGGCCCCAGAACAAAGTGAACCATTTTGTGGCGGCGACGTAGTGCGCATCGCTGGCGTCGCGTTTGATCAGATGCCGGTAAAAATCCACCGTGGTGGTTGAACCCAGCGCGTTCAATTCGGCAGCCTTGGATTGGAGCGCGGCGGCAAAGAATGCCGCAATCAGAAGCCCGATCAAACCGTGCGGCAGGTGGCCGAGGATGAACGTAACGAACACATAATCAGAATCGTTGCTTTTCACACCGGGGTCATTGGCCTCCATCACGGTTTTGGCCTGGTCGCGAAGGGCGTTGACGCGGTCCAGCGCCGCCACGGCCTGCGCACGCGCTATTGATTCCGTGGCGCGGTCGCCGGCGTGCCTGGCGTCGAGCCATTGATGGATGTCCTGCTCTTTTTGCGCGTATGCCGCGTTAAATTGCTGTTGAAGCGCCTGGAGCTTTCCGTTCCGGATCATGTTGTACGGCGTCCCGCCAGGCGGCCTGGTTGAAAAACACCGGCGGCTGTTCGAATTGGTAAAAAACAAACAGCATGACGCCGAGCAGCAGGATAAAAAACTGCATGGGAATCTTGAGCACGGCGTTGAACATCAGTCCCATCCGGCTCTCGCGCAGGGACGAACCGGAAAGGTAACGCTGCACCATGGATTGGTCGCAACCGAAGTAGGACAACGACAGGAAAAACCCGCCGAGCACGCCGGTCCAAAACGTGTAACGGCGGTCGGGATCGGGTGAGAAACTTACGGCATTCAGTTTTTTGAAACCGCCCGCCACGGTAAAGGCATCGCCAAGACCTGTCGGCAGCTTCAGCAACAGGATGACAAAAGCCGCCGCCATGCCGCCAAAGATGACAGCCATCTGGTATTTCTGGGTGAGGGTCACTGCCCGGCTGCCACCACTGACGGTGTAAACGATCACCAGCAACCCGCTCAAGATGATGGTGAGGTCCAGCCGCCAGCCGAGCACAGTAGAGAGAATAATTGCCGGCGCATAAATGGTGATGCCCGCCGCCAGGCCGCGTTGAACGAGGAACAGGAATGCGCCGAGCAGGCGTGTTTTGGTATCAAACCGGCGGCCCAGGTATTCGTAGGCTGTATATACGTTTAGACGCCGATAGATGGGCAGGAACACCGCGGCGATCAGAATCAGCGCCAGCGGCATGCCAAAATAATTCTGCACAAAATCCAGCCCGCTCTCATAGCCCTGGCCGGGTGTGGAAATGAACGTGATGGCACTCGCCTGCGTGGCGGCGACCGAAATGCCGATGGTCATCCACCCGACGTTTTCGTCACCGCGCAAATAGTGACTCAGATTCCGGTGGTGGCGGGTGTGCCATGTGCCATAGGCGGCAATGGCCAGCAGGCAGCCGATGAGGACGACGAAATCGAGGAGATTCATGAATAGCTCATCGTCAGCGCGAGCAGCAACAGCACCCACAAGATGAAACTGCCAAAGACAAAAAGATAAACACCGCGCCAGGTCGCCAGGCCGGGCAGGCCGGTTGCTTCATCCCGATCTTCCACAGGCGCGGCTGGTGGGATATCGGCGTCAGGTGATTTCATTTTCCGAGGGAAATCAGGTTGGCAAACAGCCGGTAGGCGCCGGGCACGCCCGCCGGCAGTTGCCGGAAAAATGTCAGGCCGGAATAGACGAAATGCCCCTGGCCATATTGCGCAACAAGCAGGCCGCCCTTAAGCGGCGCTTCGCCCGGATCGCTGCACGCGAGGATCGGTGTAAAATGCGGGTCCCATTGGCGGGGATAATAGGTCCCCCGTTCCTGGACCCATCCGTCGAAGTCGGCGCTGGTGATTTTATTGGGTGTATTCAGCACCGGATTATCAGGCGCGAGAAACGTTACCGGCGCAGCCGGGTCGGTCACGCGGTCGCTGGTCGAAAGCTCGAGACTATAAGGCGTCAACTGGTCTGTGGTCAGATCGCCGCCGGGACGGTTGTATTGTTCGATGACGTTGCCGCCGGCGTGAACATAAGCGAATAGCGCCGGCAAATTGGGAACCAAATCCGTTCGGACATTGAATGCGCGGACACCGACAACTACCGCGTCCAATCCATTCAACTTCTCCGGCGTCAGGTCCGCCCCGGTGAGGGTGGTGACCTGGTAGCCCATGTCCGCCAGGCACTGCGCCACATCATCACCGGCGCCGGGCAGGTAACCGACGCGACTGCCTCGGATGGCGAGATTCAGACAGACGGCTTTGCATTCGGCGCGCGGTTGCAACAGGATCAGCGGGAGATGCGAATAGTCAATCACCACACGATCGTTGTCGTAGCGCCTGCCGCCCACTTCCGCCGCAGCCACGATGCCCGCCTTGGCGGGTGCCGAAGGCGCGGTGACGTTAAAAGTCAATTGTGCCTGGTTTCCCGCGTCCGTCAGGTGGAAGGATTGCGCGGCGGGGGAAATTGACCAATCGGAAGGCGACAACAGCCGCAGAACGCCCGAGACGTCCGAACGCGAGGAGGTGACGGTCACCGTCATCGGCCGTGTTGCTCCGGGAGCGAACAATTCGACGCTGGATACCATGTTCAGCGTGACCGGCGGAATCACTTCCAGAGGGCTGGTATCGCTCCCCGCCCGGGCAACCGTCATTTGCACCGGCTGCTCCGGAACAATCAGGGTCTGTCCGTCCACGTCGAAAATCTGGTCCACTGGGAAAGACGGCGGGCTTTCCGGCTGGCCGATCAGGTTCGGATCATCCACACGGAACATGCCGGCGGTGTGCGGTTCCCGCAACCAATACGGCTGGCTCACGGGTGTATCCCCGGGAAGTGTTTCAATCGAATCGCGAGTGACCGCGGCATTGGTGGAGAGGTCCGCGTCCACTGCGAATTCAGCCTTGATTGACGGATACCGCGCCGCCACCCAGTGAACTGGAACCACGGAGGATTTGATCGTGGCAGTCAGCCGCATTTGGAGCGACTCGCCCGGGACGACTTCAGCCTGGGGAATCACGGTTTGTACATTCAATCCCAGGCATTCCTGAATGATATGATCAAGCAGCTTGCGTTTTTCATTCACCACAGGGTCGTTGGGGGCGAGGTCAGCAAGAAGTTTTTTGGTTTCCAGCAACATGGGCACGCTGGCTGCCGGATTCTGCGGATCAAACATTGCGATGACGGCATTGGCCAGTTTTCCGATGCCCGCGCCGTTGGGAACCCTTGACCACATCGTGTTTACGCCGTCCAAAATGTCGTTGGTAGCCGGCTCGCCCCCGAGAAGTTCGAAGGAGTCATAGCGTGTGCCCGAATTGCCGCCAAAGCCCGAAAAATTTCCCAGGCCCTGGGTCTTGTGCATCGAACGGCTGTGCGCGGCAATTTCTGTGAACCGTTCGCCGGACAGCGGATCGATTCCTCCATCATTGATCCGGATGATTGGGGTTCCATTCGTTTCGCGGCCCTGGAATCCGCCCACGTTCCAGAAGAGGCGCTTGGGTTGCCAGGGCGTCAGCCCTTCATCGATTTGCTCTGGGAACGCATTTGGGTCGCCCGCAAGCTTGAAGGCCTGCAATTCCAAAACGGTCGAGGCCGTATGATGCCCGTGCGTACCGCCCGGGATGGGGGAAAACCGGGTGATGACCACGTCTGGCCGGAATTCGCGGATGACGCGCACTTCATCGGCCAAAACCCCTTGTGCGTCCCAAATGCGAAGAGTTTGCCGGTAATCTTTGGAAAAACCAAAGTCCACCGCGCGGGAAAAATACTGCCGGGCGCCGTCGAACCGTGCGGCGGCAAGCAATTCTTCGGTGCGGACCACTCCCAATTCATCGCCGAATACCGGACCGAGCACGTTTTGGCCCCCGTCGCCGCGCGTGAGCGAAAGGTAGGCGGTGCGGTAATGGCGTCCTTGCGCGAGATAGGCAATCAGTTCGTTATTTTCATCGTCGGGATGGGCCGCCACGTAGAGCACGCTGCCCATTTCCCGAAAATTTTCCAGGTCACGCTGTATCGAAGACGGCGGGGCGGACTGGCCTAAGGCATAAAACGAAGCGAGAAAGCATGCACACACCACCGAAAGCAGGATGCGTCCGCCTGCGCATCGGCGGGAAAGTTGGAATGAAACGCTGCTGTTCATGTATCTGACGACGTTTCAAAAAATCAACGCCGATACCCTGTTGCGCCGGCTATTTCACGATGGTGAATGGCACGGAAAATTGGGTGTCCTCCCACATCAATTTCAATTCGCCTCCGGAAGAATTCTTTGCAATCGCCATCGTGAACTCGTCCACCGGTTTGTCGAGCGTCGTCTTGGTCAAATCCACTCGCGCCAAATCATCCGCCGTATCGACTGGAATTCCCCAGCCACCGATGCGGGTGCTGACGGCCAATTGGGATGCGCCGGTCTCTTGCGGGATCATGTAAAGAGTGTAAGCGCCGGCGGGAATGGTCTTGCCGCCCAACTCGATCGGTTTTTGTACGATGAGCAGGGTGGCTTCGTCCGCGCCCATGCGCCAGGGCTGGCCATAGGGCACCAGACTGCCCCAGATTTTGCGGGCCTCGGACGTGCCGGGTTTGGTGGTGTAGGGCCGGCCATAGGTGAGGGTGATCCGGTCGCCGCCAAAGTTCGCGCTGATGGTTTCGTGCGGGCTAAGCCGTTTTTGCTGTGCCATGCCCGGCAGCGCGGCCAGAGCGATAGCGGTGATCATAAGGATGGATGTGATTTTCTTCATATTGCCTCCAACTTTCGTTTGGTTAATGTTGAATGTCCGCCTTGGAATGCATGGAACCACAAATATGAGAAACCGCGTCGAAAGCAAAGAAAAAATGTGCCCCCTATCTTTCCATAATCCGTGATATTTTGACCGCCTTGCCGCTGGTCTCGTCGATTTCAATCAATGCGCCATGCAAGACCACGCGCTCTTTGGCGACTTCAAATCGTTGGGGCATGGAGGTAAGGAAGCGTCGGATGACGGGTTCAATTTCCCGGCCCAGCACACTCTCCTGCGGACCGGTGAAGCCCGCATCGCTCAAATACGCGGTGCCACCCGGAAAAATTTGCTCGTCCGCCGTTTGCACATGGGTGTGAGTGCCCACGACCGCGCTGACCTGGCCATCCAGCATCCGTCCGAAAGCGATTTTCTCGGAAGTGGCCTCCGCATGGAAATCCACAAAGATGATCTTTGTTTCCTGGCGCAATTTTTTCACTTCGTCGAGGGCAAGCGTGAACGGATTTTCCAATGGCGGCTGCATGAATGTGCGGCCCTGTACGTTTAAGACGGCAATTGAAAATTCTCCAGCCGCAAAGATTCCACTTCCGCGTCCGGGGACATCGGCCGGATAATTCAACGGGCGGAGGAACCTTTTTTCATTGGCGAGCAGTTCCATGACTTCTTTCTGGTCCCACAAATGGTCGCCGCTCGTGATGACGTCCACCCCGGCCGAAAAAATCTCTTCGGCAGTCTTGGGAGTTATGCCAGAGCCGCCGGCGGAATTTTCACCGTTGGCGATGACGAAATCCAGCCGATGTTGTTCGCGTAATTTTGGCAAAAGGGCCTTGACCGCGTTGCGTCCCGGTTGCCCGACGATGTCGCCGATGAAAAGAAGCTTCACGAAAAAAGATTAACCGTTCGCCGACGAAAAAGAAACGCGATTGTGTCAAAGGTAGGGACGGCGCGCTGCGCCGTCCGCGCCCGAGCGAAGTCGAGGGCGCAACGTGCGCAGATGGACGCGCGCATGGACACGCCGTTCCATCGCCCCTGCGCTACGCTGGGCGACGGGGACATCGCAGCGCGATGTCCCTGCCAAAGCTCCCCATTTCAAAGGCAGGCGAGAGTGCCGACCATCACCGCCACCAGCCAGATAAAAAGGACGGCCTGGGAACGGGTCAATCCCTGCCGCACCAGCCAATGCGAGAGGTGATTGGTGTCGCCAATCCAAAATGGTTTGCGATTGAGCGTTCGGGTGATGACCACCTGCGCCAGGTCGGCCAGGGGAACGGCCAGCACGAGCAGGGGAGAGAGCACGGCGAGCGGATGCGGATTTTGTTTTGAGAAAAAATGCGGCAGGATTGCCATAACCGCGAGGAGGTAGCCGACCAAATGGCTGCCGGCATCGCCCAGAAACGCCCGGGCTTTTGGAAAATTCCACGGCAAAAAACCCAGCAGCGCGCCACACATTAAAAATTCAACAGTCGCGACAAAGTATTCGCCATCGGCTCCGGCGATGAGGCCGAAGAAGAATGCGCCGATGGCGCCGATGCCCGCGCAGAGGCCATTCATGTTGTCCATGAAATTGAAGGCGTTGATGACCGTCAGGACCCATAAAATCGTGATGGCGTAACTGAAAATTTCATTGGGAACAAATAGCGTGATGCGTTTGGACGCAACGGCAACCAGCGCGGCGACCAGAAATTGCCCGGCAAATTTCGGGAGCGGCTTCAATTCGTATTTATCGTCCAGCCAGCCGAGAAAGGTGATGGCCACCGCCCCACCAGCGATGGCGGCGAGTTCGAGGCCGCGTTTTTCCAATCCGTAGGCCAGCAATGAGGAAGTGGAAATTTTTACGATTCCAAATCTGATGCCGGCGGCGCCCAAAACAATGGGAAGCAATATGCCCGTCAATACTGCAAATCCGCCGGCGAGCGGGACCGGCGTATCGTGAATTTTGCGTTGGCCGGGATCATCGACCAGATTTATCCGCAACGACCATTTGCGCCACAGCGGCAACGCCAGGAACGACGCAAGGAAGGCGCAGCCGAAGGCGCCCAGAAAAAAATTAAATGGAAAAGTCACGGCCGGGAGCCGCTCGCGGCGGCAAGTTTCTGATAGAGATTGTAAATGGCGTCCACCATTTTTTCGACGGCAAAATTTTCGCGGACGAAAACCGATCCAGCCCGTCCAAATTTTTGGCAGAGTGCATCGTCGCCCGCCAATTGCAACAGCCGGGACTTGAGCGCCGGCAAATCTCCCGGAGCAACTAAAAAGCCGGTACGACCGTCAAAACAAACTTCCCGGGCGCCATCGCAATCGCAGGCGATGACAGGTTTTCCGGCGGCGAGGGCTTGTGGCAAAGCGCGCGGCAGGCCTTCACGCAAAGACAAATGCGCCAGCGCATCCATGACGCCGACATATTTTGGGACCGCGGCTGGAGGGACCAGGCCGGCAAAGACAAAGTGTTTTCCAGCGCCGGAGTTTTTTGCCAGGCCTTCAAGCCGCCGGCGCCATTCTCCATCGCCCACAAAGAGAAATTTGATCCGTGGGTTTTGACGAATCAAATCCGGAGCCACCGCCAGCAAATCATCATGGCCTTTGAGTTTGAACAACCGCGCAATTTTGCCCACCACGAAATCATCCGGCGCAAATCCGAGCTTTTTCCTCAGCTCCACGTCATTATTTGCCGCCACGAACGGTTCCAATGCAAAACCGCTGAAGATTTTTGTGTACTGCTCCGGCCTCCCAATGCCCGCGGCGAGATATTGGTTTTTCATCGCTTCGGCGACCACTACAAAATGCGTGGTTGCGCGGGCGGCCCTTTTTTCGGCGGCGCAAAAGATTAAATTGCTCAACCCATTCTGAAAACTTCCGAAAGATGGGCCATGGACAGTATGAACAATCACCGGGACACCGGCGCGCCGGGCGGCAAGCCGCCCGAGAATTCCAGCCTTGCCGCTGTGGGTGTGAACGATGTCCGGTTTCTGTTCGCGAAAAACGTTTTCAAGTCTTTTGGATGCGGAAAAATCCTTGAGCGGCTGGATCGGGCGGACGAGATCGGGAATAACCGTCAATAAACCTGGGACCTTCTTGATATCCGGTTCCAGGGAACCTTCGGGGCCGAGGGTGGGACCGGAAATCAACCGGACCTCGACGCCGGGCTTTTCACGGAGACCCAGCACCGTGGCGACGGTATTTTCCTGCGCCCCGCCGATGACCAGCCGGGTGATAACGTGAATGACACGCATTTTTTGAAGTACGACGTGCGAACCGCGGAGGGATATTAGGCTTTAAACGATGATTACTTCAATGCATTTAAGCGCGCGGCAACAGTTTTGGCCTCACCGGTGTTGGTGTTGACCTCGGAAAGATAAATTTCATAGTACCGGACCGCGTCGTTGGTTTGATTTTTGAGCCGCGCAATTTCACCGAGACCATAGACAATCGGGGGGGCATTGCTTGCCGATTGCTGCAACCGCAAATAGTCCGCTTGCGCGGCATCCAGTCTTCCGCTGTCGAGATTTGCGAGGGCGCGATAAAACAGGGCATTTCCATTATTGGTTTGGATTTCCAGGACACGGTCCAGGGCCGAAATCGCGAGCGGATAATCTTTCAATTGGATCGCCACAACGCCTTTATTGTAAACCCATGCGGAATCGTCCGGGTGAGATTTCAATGCCTGGTTGATCACGGCCATCGCATTGGTGTACAACCCGCGGACCATAAAAATCTGCGCCGCCGTGGCGAGCACGTTAGTGTTGCCAGGATGGCGGGCAATTTCAGTATCGATCAACTTTATGCCGCGCGCGGAATTGGTCTCCTGAAAATAAACGGCGGCCGCCAAAGTGTTGATCGGCGTTTCGTTGGTTTCATTGAGTGAAAACTTCCCCGGATTTTCGAGCGGCGCACGCAGAGCATCCATCGCTCGTTGGGGTAAACGGTTGATCAGATAATCCTGCGCCAGGAGCATGCGTGCCGGCAAATAATCCGGCGCCAATTCACGTACACGTTCGAATGGGCTGATCGATTGGCGGTAGTATCTGTTATCCCGGAACAAACCAAGTCCGTACACAAAGCAGAAATTGGGATCGTCAAACGGGCCGTTGGCGTTCAAGACCTCGTTCCAGGTGGTATACTCTCCGAATTGATCGACGGTGGCCTGCGATAAATCCATCGTCACCGGCGTGCCGGCCTGGAGTTTTTTATTAAAGGCCAGATTGATTTTGGCTACGACGTTGTCCGGGTTGAGCAGCAGGGCCATTTCAAGATTTGTTGCCGCGAGTTTCAATTCGCCGGCGCGCTGAAGCTGAACCCCCCAATAATCCAGGCTGCGCGAATAATATCCGGCTGCCAGGGCAGTGCTTTTCAGGTTCGGCTGGCGTGGGATATGAAGCCGCATCAAAATATATTCACCCATGCCTGGCGGCGCACTTGGATTGGATGGAGCGATGGCGTTCGCAATCTTTGCCAATGACGGGGCGGCATCGCGGTCCCAAAAATTCTCATTTTCCGAAAGCAAACTCTTATCCAGTTGTGGCGGGAGCAAGGTGTCCGCCGGAAGTATCTTCATTTTGTAAATCAAACCGTGAGGCTCGAGATAAAATACTTCAAAATAATAGCCAAAGCTGGGGTGCAGGTAATACAGGTCATTCGTCCGGGACAGCATCGCCAGCATCCGAATCAGGCCGAGAGGGTTTATCGCGCCAATTTTTTTTGCTGAAACCAGGTCCGGCCATTTTTTCGGGAAATGTTCGTGAAGAAAGGCATGATAAGCCGGTACGGTCAACGAAGAGGTATCGAGCGGGACATACTCATTTTCGCGGCCATCCTGCGCCAGCGCCGAGCGTATCAAAAAAAGGCGGGTGGGATCATCGCTCAACAAGTATCCGCCGGCGCGGGGCAGATTTTTTTCAGTCAATTTTCCAAATTGATGGAGCGTGTCGTCATTGGAGATGCGGATCAGAGGGACATTCCGATAAATCAAGCCGGTCACGGTGACGGCGGCCAATAGCCACACACAAACGAGAACAGGCTTGTTGAGCTTCTGGAATGGCGGCGTATTGCGCGGCGGACGTTTGAGGACTTCATCCTTGCCGAAGATCAGCAAAAAATAACCGGTAAAATAGCCGATGGCCAAAGCCCCGAGATAATAGAAGGTGAGGAGCGGCACACCGCTGCCCAGGCTGCGTGGGCTGAACTGCGGGTCAAACGCCATCCAAATGAAGACCATCAGAAAAAAAGCCTGCACAAGGTGAAGGAAAAAACTCGCAAATCCCGAACCGATACGGCTGTTGTCTCCGAAGGTGGCGCTCCAACGGATGGCCATCACCAAAACCGGCACCAGATATGCAAGTACGAGGGCGGCGTATTGCTGATATTGCGCCGGATTGAGAATACACTTTCCAATGCTTTCCAAAACCATGTGCGCCGCGGTCAGATTGATTTTTAACGCCTCCCAGAAAGTAATGGGCACTTTGCCCGAGAGGATCACCCACAGAGGCAATAACAAATAAAGCAGCAACCCCACTATGCCGCAGAGCAGCATTCGGAGAACGAAACGCATATTAAAAATTGTGATTCCCCGAATCCAAATGATCGTGATGAAAAACAAAGGGAAAAATCCGACCATCGCCCAATTTTCCGCCATGCCGGCCCCGTAAACGAAGGCCGCCAAAAACAATCGGCCTTCCCGTTCGTCCAGCCGATATTCCAGGAGGGAGCAAATCACAAATGCAAAGATCAACAAATCAAACATTTCACCGGAAAAGTTTGTAGCATGCTCCCAGAAAGTGAGTTGCAGGGCGCAAACCGCCACCGCCAATACCGGCGGCAACCATGCCGTGGGAAGCGTCAGAAATGAATAATCGCTCTTTTCGCGTTTGCGCTGCGCCTCGGTCCGATCTTGCGGCAATAATGCAACCGATCGCGCCAGCAACGCGAGAGTCAACGCCGCGCAAACGGCGGAAAATAAATTCAGCGCGATCGGCACGGCGGACGCGGGCAGGCAGTGAAACGGCAGCGTGACGAGGAAGGTGAGCGGCATCACGAGTTGCGGTCTCCAGTCCCATCCGGAGATTTTGGCGACGGTGGCCACGTTATAAAGCGAGACCCAGCGATTCAATGTCAGGCAGTAAACGCAGAATGCCGCCAGGGCCAGCAACCACGGCAGATATCGCGGGACGAAACCCTTCCGTGGGTCGATTCGATTTTCACTCGGCATTGGATTTATTCAGTTGAAACCATTTCGGGCGGCTTGGCAAGATTTTGTCCTGCGCGTAAATCCGCCACGCATTCGACGTGCTGCGTTTGCGGAAACATGTCCAACGGCTGTACGCGCACCAATTCAAAGACACCGTCACTGCATAAAATGTTCAAATCCCGGGCCATGGTCGCGGGATGGCACGATACATAAAGGACTTGCGAAGGCCTCATTTCACGGAACATATGAAGGATTTCGGGTTGGCAGCCTTTGCGCGGCGGATCAACGAGCACAGAGGTTTTGTCCGGTGAAAATTTTTGAAGCAATTGCGGCAGGGCCTCTTCGACTTTTGCGGAAATGAATTCGCCATTGGAAATATTTCTGCCGGCCGCGTTCTTCCGCGCCGACTGGATCGCCCGCTGGTCATATTCGACGCCGATGAAACCTTCCACGACGCCGGCCAGTTCAATCCCAAAAAAACCGACACCACAATACAGGTCCGCCAGGTATTTCGCTCCGCTGGACTGTAAAAATTCGCGGACCGTCTCGACCAACTTTGGCAACAGGAAGAAATTGTTCTGGAAAAAAGAGTCCTGGGGCACGTCCCAATTTTCAGGTTGAACGCGCAGCACGACTTTGATGCCGCCTTTCGGCGGTGGGTTTTTCCGGACCTGCAGGATTTGTGCGTTGAGGGCCGGCTCGGCGATTTTGCATTCTTCGATGTCTTCGACGAGTCCGCAATCGCAGCGGATAAAGCCGATATTCAGTTTTTGTTCCGGCTTGTTCCATTGGCTGCGGATCATGATGCGGTTGCGGTAGCCGTAGGGCGATGGGCAGGGGATGACCGGCGCTATTTTGTCCGGGGAAATTTTCCCAACGCGTTCGAACAAATCGGCGATCTGCTTGTGTTTGATCCTTAACTGCTCCGGATAATCCACGTGTTGATACTGGCATCCGCCGCATCTGCCGAAGTAAGCGCAAGGCGGCGTCACGCGATGGGCGGAAGTTTTTTCCACGCGCAATAATTTTGCCCGCGCGAAATTCTTTTTTACTTCGGTGATTTCGGCCTCGACGGTTTCGCCGACAAGGACGAAGGGAACGAAAATCACGAATTCATCCACTCGTCCGACGCCTTCGCCGCCGAAAGCGATGTCATGAATGTTCAGTGAGAGCTTGTCGCCAATATTAAGAGACATAGGATTAGTTTAGAGAAGAGGGCATAAACTTCAATTCGCTTCAATTCGCTTCAAAACGTTCGCGTCAAATCGCGTCAATTCACGTCAATTTGCGTCAATTCGCGTAACAAGCGGATTGGATGGTTGGATTGTTGGATTGTTGGATGGTTGGATGGTTGGATTTGGTTGGACTGGGTCGGATTTATCGCATGTCGCACTGCTCATGGGGTGATTAAAGCATAAAAAGGGAAAAGTGTCATGTTGCCCGGAAACAAAATCGGAATGCGGATTACGATTTACGAAAAGACGGGTTTGACCGCGAAAGACACGAGAAACACGAAAAGCCATCCGCGATGGCCAGGGCCACCCAGTATCTGGCGCTGAAGAATTCAAAATAAAAGTCGTTGCTGAATGAAGCTTTCGCTGGAAAACTCTGAATCATGTCAGACGCGCAGAACAACAAAGACATTCGGTGGATTCAACGCTTTGAGAACTACACCAAGGCGGTAAAGCAGCTTACGAAGTTCATCGAGAAGAGCGAACTCAACGAACTTGAAGAGCAAGGAATGATCCAGAGTTTTGAATATACCTACGAACTGGCCTGGAACACACTCAAGGACCTATTCGAGCAGCAGGGCGAGAGTAATATCATGGGAAGCCGCGACGCCTTCCGGCTGGCCTTCCAGCGCGGCCTGTTTCAAAACGGAGAAATTTGGATGGAGATGATCAAGAGCCGGAGTCTCACCAGCCACACCTACAACGAGTCGGTGGCCGGGGCGATGGTCAAAGCAATCCGTACCGTCTATTTTGGGGAATTCGTGCAGTTGCAAAGGCGTCTGGAAGCATTAAGCAAGGAACGCAGATGAACTCCAAGCCATTCGGCCTTACAACGCGGACGGTCGAAAAAATCAGCGGCGTCTTCGCGCGCCATCCTGGGGTGGAGAAGGCCGTGTTATATGGTTCGCGGGCCAAGGGGAACTATAAAAACGGTTCGGACATTGATCTCACGATTTCCGGCCATGGGCTGGTCCATCGGGATTTGCTGAAAATCATGGGTGAACTCGACGACTTGTTGCTGCCTTACACGATTGACCTTTCCATTTTTTCCGACATCACCCACGCCGATCTCATCGAGCATATCCAGCGAGTGGGTGTGGTGTTTTATGAGAAAGCGCCGGTTGGGGTGAAGCGTTGACTTGGGAACGAAGCCGAGACACGTGCCGAATACCTGCTCCAGGCTTGCCTCCACCGGAAAAGCGATGCATAGTCTTAAAAAGTGAAAAGAAACGAAGCGGCATGAACCACATTGAAACAGATCAAGTGAGTCTGGAACTGGGCCGGCGCGTTGCGGAACGGCTGCGCTGGCAACCGGAGGTGGTGGATTTTGCCCGCGCCAACCTCGTGCGCTGGTCACAACAAAACGCATCGGTTCCTTCGCTACTGCGTTGCTATGCCGAGTGGCAACAAATCCTTTCCCGTCCGGTGGAAGAGATTTGCAAGTTGCTTTGCTCTGAATCGGACAATGCCCAGCGGTTACGGCAAAATTCGCCATTCGCAGGCGTGCTTTCCCCAACAGAAGTCTGGGAAGTCAAAGCCCGCTTCCGCCATGCACCGGCAACAGCTTGAACATATCATCCGGGCGGCTGCCGGGATCACCGGCGCGTCGGAATTCCAATGAAAGTGACTTCCCTTGGACTGCCATTTATGACATCAATGGGGTGTGGCGAACAAAAATAAAAATCCAGCGGCAGTTATGTTGGGGCGACTGGGGGGATTGAAGGGAGGCCCGGCGCTGGCAGCGAAGATGACGCCTGCGCAACGAAAAGCCAGCGCACGTAAAGCTGCACTGGCGCGATGGTCAAAAAGGCAAAAAAACTCTTAGATTCTTCTTGAACATGCGCGAGCGGTCACGCATAATACGACCATGCAACTCGACAAATGCGATATTCCATTTCCGTACGCGGTACAGTTTTGCACCGGGCCACGGTGCTGGAGCGAAGTGGAGGATGGATTATGGGATTGAGCTATCATTTTGATTTTTCAGCTCCGGCTGCCGTGGATGCCGGCACATTGGTCACGTTCCTCAAAAGCGTTGAGAAGGACGCAAAGGCAATGGGGTTTGATCCAACGATGGTTTTGGATGCCGCATTCGATACTCCTGAGCGGCAGAAGTTCGCAAGGCAACTGACAACAGGATTGCGGGTGGAAAGTGAAAAACTCAAAGGAGTGGTGGCCCTGCGGGAGGGACAAGTTTGGAGCCACGACCCCGGGCATGGCAGTTGCCGTGTCATTCCCGAACGCGGGGTCTTTCTTGTGGTAACTGACGCCAAAAAGCGGGAAACCATCTTTGGTTTTCTGAAATATCCGACGACAGTGAAAGATTTGAATGGCAGGGACGTGGTGGCTACCGGCACGGACGACCGTTGGATTTTTCGGGATGCTGTGGACAGCCCGGACCCGCGTTTCCGCAAAATTGTAAAACGCTTTGCGGTGGCGGGCTATGTCGAGGCTGAGCTGGACGAATTTGTTCCACGTAAAAAGGAGCTGCATTGAGTGCCTATATTTTTATTCCGTCGTCGCAGCGTGAGGCGGCGAAACATCTGCGCGCCGGCTGGGGAAGCCCACCCGCCCGTCTATCGAAAGCTGATTTTGTCCGCGCATGGTCGGCGGTGGCCTACCTTTATCCGGGGCTGCACCCGGACGGCTATGATGATTCGGAAAGCGGCTGGCCGCGCGCGCTCAAGAGATTTGCCGTGGAAGCGTGGCGTCGGGCGGAGGCCGGTGAACTTGAGGACGAAGAATTGTATCCGAGCGATGCGCAATGGGCCGGGCTTTACGACCGTATGAAAATTCACACGTCGGACGAGACAGTCAGGCGCCAGGAACTGGCGCGCGCAACCATGTAGTCGCGATTACACTGCAGAGGATCGGGATGGGTTTAACGCTGCCTTAATCCTCTCAATGCATAGCTCGCCCCGTTTTACCAGGTCGTGTTCCCAAATCCTCAGCACCCGCCAATCTTTGGCATGGAGTGTTTGTACGACAAGCCGGTCGCGCCGTTTATTAGCGGCAAGTTTCTCTTTCCAAAATGTCCGATTATTGACCGGCATGTTGGAATGCTTTGGGCAGCCGTGCCAGAAACAGCCATCAACAAACACCGCTATTTTTTGGTTCGGAAAAGCGAAATCCGGCCTCCCGAAAATGTGATAGTGGCGTCGCCAGCCGATAATTTTGTTCCGCCGCAGCAGCCGGGCGAGTACGACTTCCGTTTCTTTATTTCCACGTCCGCGAATCCGGGACATTACATCGGAGCGTTTTGCCTTGGAGAAAACGTCAGCCATCAGACAAAAAGGCCGGCGACGATACTGGCGACCTGGTGCGCCAGCAGCGGCGGCACGGCGTTGCCGACTTGGTGGTATTGCGCGGTGCGCGGCCCTTCAAAAAAATAATTGTCCGGGAACGTCTGTAAGCGCGCCGCTTCGCGGACAGTCAAACTGCGACATTGTGCAGGGTCGGGATGGATAAAGTAATGACCATCTTTTGATATATGAGATGTGATTGTGGTGGCGGGACGGCTGGCTACCTGCACACGGAATCTGTCATTGAATTTGGTATGCTCGAGTGCGGCGGCAACATTTTTGTGATTTGGCAGCAGTTCTGGTGGAAAATCCTCAAGCAAGGGCGAACGGCCATGAACACGAGCGAACGCTGAAACGAAGAAATAGCGATGCAGGTCTGCACGGATGTGAGAGCGGGTTGCATGGTTGCACACGCCGCCAAGTCGAAAGTCGATGAACCATTTGAGATTCAAGTGGATATCCCGGCGCGAAGGACGCATCCATTCTGCCCCTCGCTCCAAATTACCCTTAACCGATTGAAGTCGAATGCATATTTCACGGCGAACAATATCATCAACCCATGGACTGTTCAACCAGGGTGCATTGTGGATTGAACGGACCGCTTCATACCACTTGGTCGGTGAACTGAATAGCTGTAACGTTTGTCTTTGAACAAGGTCAATTGGGCGGCCTGCTCCGGATCCACGGGCAGCGGTCGGCGGATGGCGACAAAGCGATGGGCTTGTTTCCATTTTTGCGGGCGGTGCTTGAACTGGGCAAACCCCCAGCCCATTTTGAGTTCCTGGAAGCCCGCTTTATCGGCGAGCTGTTGGTAGTATTCATAACTGCGGCAAACGATGGTATAGCCGCATCCCCATTGGTCCAAATCCTCAATGAGGGCTCCAGAAAAGAAGCCGGCGTCGGCCAGAAATCGAATCCGGGAATAGGGAATGGCGGAAGGGACTTTGTCCAGACAGCGCCGGACGAAGTGGCGGGCGCCGGTATTGGATCCGGCATCACCGGGACGCAGTGACCCGTGCCAAAACTCTTGTCCATGACCTTCAAAACAGAGGATGGGATGATAGGAGGGACGCCCTTTGGCTTTGGGGTTGTAGCCAATGCGGGCGCCTTGCTGTTTGCCGTAAAGGGTCAGCACCACCGAATCCATGTGGAAGACCAGAGAGGTTCTGGACTGTGGCCGGGCAAAGAGGTCTTGCCGGAGTTGATCGTGGGCGCGCACCAATTGCCGGATGGCATCTGGCGAGAGCCGCTGGAGAAACCGGCGCAAGCTGGATGGGTCGGGCAACTGATCCAGCCCCAGCAAGTTTAGAAAGAAGTCATCATATTGCAACTTGTCGGATTTGCTGAGGCGCTGAACGCCGGCGATCAGCAGGAACAGCAGTAGTCCCAGCATGTCCACCGGATTGAATTCAGACCAAGCAGGGCTGGCGTACCAATGCCGTTGCAGTCGTTGATGCAAATCCAGCCGATGACAAAATCGCTGGATCAGGAACAATCCGCCATAGTGAGTAAGACCATCCGCCTCGAAGGAAAACTCCAATGTTTGCAGACCTTTTTTCATTCCCCGAAGGTATCAAAACCGCCTCGGGGCCCTCTGGCAATAACCTCACTGCCAGTGAGCTTATTGCCAGAACCCAAAAAACAAGAATCAATCAATGTTTCCAATGCTTCTCGTCGATTTAAACATCGACTCTACGCATTTCTCAGGTTCAACATCCAACATCCAACACACAATGGCGGCGCGCCCACCCTAACCCTCTCCCCATCCGTCTTCGCTTCGCTACGGCGAGGCAGGCCCGCCTTCGCTCAGCTTCCGCCGTCGCTGAAGCTTCCATCTTCGCTAAAGCTACGACGGACGTGATGGCGAGACAAGCCGGCGCGACTGGTCCGCCGTCCCTTCAGGACGAATCCGGTATTGGACGAGCTTCCCGGCACGTTGTGCCGGGCTAATTTCCCGGTGTCCCTCCGGGACGAGGGAGCGATGGATGAAGCCCGAAGCAGGCAACAGGTTGATCCACTTCTTTGCTAACCGGTGGGCTTGGATTTTTCGGCGATGGCTTCGGAGAAAATGGCCAGGACTTCGGCGCGCGAAACGGAGCCGACGAGCCGGTTTTCGGCGGGGTTATTAACGACAGGGACGTTGCGTAATTCGCTTTGCAACACGATGGGAAGCGCGTCGAGCAACCGCTGGCCGGGGGTGAGGGTTTTCGGAGGCGGCCGCATCAGATCATAGGCGATGATTCCGTTAAGGTCCTGGGTTGAATTGAGATATTCCTTCAAGTCATGCAGCGCGACGATCCCCACCAGCCGTTTTTGCTGGTCAAGGATGGGCACGAAATTATTGGAAGAGGTGAGAAAACGCCCGGCAATCTCGCGGAGCGACGCCGTTTCGCCCAGCGGCGGGACGGGCGCATGCATCAAATCACCCACGGTGCGTTCCATGGCCGTGCCGGTCTGCTCGTTTTCGGTGTCGAAGACAAGCCCCCTGAGCCGCATATGCTCGGTATAAATTGAGTCCGGGTGCAATTGGCGCGTAATGATCACGGCGATGACGGATGCCAGCATCAACGCAGGCATGAACGAATAATCGAGCGAAATTTCAAATGCCAGGATGATGGCCAGCAGCGGTGATTTTGTGGTGCCGGACAGGGTGGCCGCCATCCCCGCGAGCGCGAAGGCGCCCACCGGCAAATCCACGGCGCTATGAAGTCCGTGAACGCCCAGCCCAAACAGCGCGCCAACCACCGCGCCCAGAAATAGGGTGGGCGTAAACACGCCGCCGACAGTCCCGGCGCCAACGGCGATGGCCGTGGCGACCAGTTTGAGGACAAAAAGCCCCCCCAGTTGGGGAAGCGCGTCGGTGTTATTATCGAAGGCGCCTTTTAGAATATCGTTGGTGACGTAGTATCCGTTGCCGCAAATGCCCGGGAATTTGATGGCGATGATTCCAACGACCAGGCCGGCGAGGGTGACTTTGACATAGAGCGGCAGGCGGAGTTTGTCAAATCGCGCAGTGCTGGAGCGGAGCGATTTCAGGAAGAGCGCGGCCACGCCGCCGCAGAGGAAACCCATCAAGAGGAACCACGGCAATTGTGCGGGGGTGATGGGCGGAAATTTCGGCACCTCATACCACGGTTCAATGCCGAAAAAAGTGCGGGAGGTCATCGTGGCCATGACTGACGCGCAGACGAGGGGGGCGAACAGGTTCATGGAAAAATTACCGAGCACGATCAGTGAGGCAAAGACGGCGCCGGTAATTGGCGCGTTATAGACGGAAGCAATGCCCGCGGAGGCACCGCAGCCGACCAGGAGGCGCAGCCGGTATGGCGGCCACTTGGCTACTTGGCCAAGTTTGGAGGCGATCGTCGCGGCCAGTTGCACGATACCGCCTTCGCGCCCAATCGAAGCGCCGGAAACAATACTTACCAGGGCGGATGCGGTTTTGACGACTTGTGTTCGCAGGGGCAACCGGCCATCGCCGGCGACGACCGCTTCGAGCATATCGCTGGTGCCCTGGCGGCCCACGAGGCGAAGTCCCCATTGCAAAATCAAACCGGCAACGAGACCCCCTACGGTTGGAACCAGCAGGCGCTGCCACGGCGCAAAGGATTGCTCCTCGCTGACCGGATCGCCAGGTTGCATCATAAAAATGCGCTGGACCATTTCGCCGGCGTAAAAAAAGAAGACGTTCACCAACCCCCCGATGATGCCGATAATGGCGGCAAGCAGAAAGTTAACGAGTTCTTCTTTGGGAACCAGTTTTTCGCGCCAATGCACGGCCCGTTGCCAGTGGCTTCGAAAGAAAAGGCCCGCGCGGGCGATGACCGGGTTTTGCATCCACGGTTTCACATGGGGAATTTAACGCAAAATCGCGGTTTGCGAAAGAAAAGGCGGAAGGAAGAAGGCAGAATGAAGAAAACAGCAGGTAAGCCGTTTGGTGTCCACGCTTTAGCGTGTCGCGGCACCTGTCACCCTGAAGGGTGGACACCGAACGTTGGCACGCATCCCTCAGACCTGCGCTCCGCAGACTTAACTTGCCTTGAGGCCGTCGATGGCTGCTTTCATTTCAGTGAAATGGGTGTCGGGATTCCCTGAGCTGGTGACATGGACAATCTTGCCGTTCAGGCCGATGAGAAAGCTCACGCGATTGTCCAGGTTCCGGCCTTGCATCCGCACGCCATAGATGTCGGCGATCTTCCCATCCGGGTCGGCGAGCAGGGGGAAGTTCAATTTGTTAGCAGAGATGAACTTTTGGTGGCTGTCCTGGGTATCAAAGCTGACGCCGATGACCTGTACGTTGTCTTTCTGCAAATCGGCCACGCGATCGCGGAATCCGCAGGCTTCCTTGGTGCAACCGCCGGTAAAATCCTTGGGGTAAAAATACAGCAGCACGATTTTTTTGCCGATGAGGTTGCTGAGGTTGAAATCTTTCCCGTCCTGGTCTTTGCCGACGAAGGTCGGGGCGGTGTCCCCGGCCTGGGGCCTGGCGGCAAACGCAGAGGTGGAAATAAGAATGGATAAGGCGATCAGCGATGATGTGATGAAGGTTTTCATAATCTCTTTGTTACTGGGAGGATTATCCAACGGATTGGTTCCCCTGGCAACTGTCTATTTTTTCTTTTTCGGCCGGCGCCGCAGGCCGTCTTTAACCGGAGCCGGGATTATTCGAGCGGTTCGGTGCCTTCGTTAAGGATTTTTAGATAATTGTGTTAAAGGGAGTGGAACGTAATGGCCTGTCAATCCACGATTCATCGAAAAATGCACTCTTAAACAAGTTTTAATTCCCGCCGGACGAATTAAAAGATAGCGGCTTATCCTTTAATTGTGAAGCGGCAAATTAAAGTTTCGTTCTTTGTTGAAATCGGAACGCTTTTCGACGAATCCTAAAATTTGACTTCAGGAATCCTTCCTGTTTTTCGGCCGGCGCCGCAGGCCGTTTTGGAACCAGAGGCGCCAGACCATGATGAGCGCCTCGCGCACGATGTGGCGGGAGATTTTGGATTGGCCCTCCACGCGGTCGGTGAAAATGATCGGCACTTCCACGATTTTGAACCCCGTGCGCCAGAGCCGGTGGGTCATCTCGATCTGGAAGCTGTATCCGTTTGAGCGCACGTCATCGAGTTGGATCGATTGAAGCGCGCGCCGGCGAAAGCATTTGTAACCCCCGGTCGGATCGCTGAAGGGCATCCCGGTGATGACGCTGACGTAAATGCCGGCGCAGCGGCTCAACATCAACCGTTTGAGCGGCCAGTTGATGACACGCACTCCGCCGGAATAACGCGAGCCGAGCACGAGGCCGGCATTTTGATTTTTTGCGGCAACCAAAAAATTGGGGATTTCCGCGGGGTCGTGCGACAAATCGCAGTCCATCTCGAAGATGAATTCGTAACCGCGTTCCAACGCCCATTGGAAGCCCGCGATATAAGCGCGGCCCAGGCCGTTCTTTTCGGAGCGATGGAGGACGTGGATTTCCGGATGTTTTGCGGCCAATTCATCCGCAACCTGGCCGGTGCCATCAGGCGAATTGTCATCCACCACGAGCAGGTCCACCTTGACCGGCAGCGACAAAAGCTTTTGGGCGATGCGCGGGAGGTTCTCCCGTTCATCATAGGTCGGCACAATAATCAGTGTGTCGTTCACGCGAAGCGCAAATTGTTAATGAGAACTCCGGGCGAAACAAGTTGAAGTTTGATTGCCTCCCTTGCGCCAGACGCCTAATTTGGAGCGATGATTTTCAATCTGGCTCATTTGCAGGCGGTCCTGACGAATCCGTTGACGCTGATCATCACGGTTTTTCAAATCTGGATGCTCGTCCACGCCATCCGCAACCGTGAATGGATTTGGGCGGTTTTTATCCTGTTGTTCTGGGTCCTTACCGCCCTTTTGTATTATTTCATGGTCTATCGCGCGACGCCGTCTTCGACGCGTGGGTTCGAACTGCCGGGGGCGCATGACCGCAAGCGCATCAAGGAGTTGCAGGCGCAAATCCATCATCTGGACAAGGCCCACCATTATTCGCAACTGGGCGACATCTATTTCCAGCAGGGCAAATTGGAAGAGGCGGAGAAATGTTACCGGTCGGCGATGGAGCGTGACGCGCAGGACATTGACACCCGGGCGCATCTCGGCCAATGCCTGTTGCGGCAAAAGCGCGCTGCCGAGGCGCGGCCATTGTTGGAAGGAGTCATCGCTGAAAAACCGGGACACGAATACGGCTACACGCAGATGGCTTTGGCCGAGACACTCACTGCCTTGGGGGACACCGATAATGCGATGCGCATCTGGCAGCAGGTCACGGCGAACCATTCTTATCCGCGCGCCAAGGTGCAATTGGCGGAATTGTACCTTGCGAAGGGCCAAAAAGATCTGGCGCGCACTGAATTGAAGGATGCTTTGAGCGATGACATTCATGCGCCGGTCTTCCAGCGCAAACGCGACCGGGTATGGATCGGCAAGGCGAAGAGTTTAATGGGGAAGCTGTAGGCATTGGCAGGTTCAATAGCAGTTTGATGAAAACTGTGGCTGCGATTATAAATGTGGATCGAAAGTCCGTAGGTTTTCGAAATGACTAATGACTAAACCATAATGACTAAGAAAATTCTCAATGATAAATTCCAAAGGTGCGGGAAATTTTATCATTCGGGCTTCGTCATTCTTTAGTCATTCGGATTTAGAAATTAGTCATTTTTGAGGCGGTTGCAGAAATTTTAAACTGCTCTAAAGGAGGCATTTCCCGGCAAGGCAGATTACTGTACCGGCAGATATTTGTCCTCAAAAGTCAAAAACGCGTCCCAGTCCGACGACGAGATCTCGGAGCCGCCCGTGTGCATTTGAAACCCCAGGTTGCGCAGGATTGGCTGATTGAGCGGTGGCGGGGCGTAAGACTCAAGCACCTTGGAACTGAGCAGGGTGCCGCTGCTGCTGTAATTCGTGGCCACATCGGGCGGGTAATTGGTGATCACCCCTTGTTCACCGAACAAACGATAAGCTGGTGAAGCAGCCACAGCGGCTTCAAATTCACCCCGGGGATCGTCCCAGCGGTCGTCGCTGCCGGTGCTCAGGAATGCGGGGCGGGGCGCGATTAACGCCAGGAGCATATGCGCATCCACCGGCAGGTCACTGACGTCGTTGCTGTAATCGAGAAAATTAGCGCAGTATTGGTAGGGAACTTTTGCGCAGAGATTCGAGATGGGTTGCCCGAAATCACGCCGCGCCAGAGAGGCGCCGGTTTTTCCCGAGGAACACGCGATGACTCCGGCGAACCGGGTATCTTCCGCAGCCGCCCAAAGGGCGGCGCGCCCCATAGTGGATTTGCCGACCAGGATGACCCGGTTCGCATCGACTTGAGTGTCCGTCTGCAGATAATCCATCACGCGGCTGGCACCCCAGGCCCACGCTGAAATAGCGCCCCAGGCGTTTGGCTCAAAGTTCGTCACGCCCGGCGGCAAATAAAGCGAGCGAACACCGTATTGCCATCCGGAGCCATCGGCAAGATCCGGCTCAATGTCATCATTGTTGATGAAGGCAATGCCATAGCCGCGCGCCAGAATCTTCGCGACCGGCCATTCCTGCATGTCATCGCCGCGCACTATCTTCGCCGGCATCGCCGGCACATCGGTCTGATGGTTCCAAACCGGATAAACCAGGACGTTGGTGTCATCCACGTCGCGATAATTGGGGAGGGAAGAGAGGCAAAGAAAAATCGGCACGGGGTTGCGGGTGTTGGCCGGGGTGTAAAGCAGAAAGTGGAAAGTCAGGTTGGTCACCGTTTGATCATTGGTGCGGGGGCCGTAGTTGTAAAACTCCAAGTCCACCTGTTTGCGAACGGCGGTTCCCATCAGCGCCTGCGGGTCCATTTCCCGTTTGTGATCCAGCATGTTTCTCCAGTGCGGGCCGTCGCCAAAAATATAGCCGGTGAAGCCCTGCAAGATTTCCGGACGGCGCAAATTCATCCAGCTATTGGTCGCGATCACGGGGTCGCCGCTTTTCATGACGAGGGGATCGGGCAGCATGTAGGAACCGGCTTTGGATTCATCATAATTGACGGCCTGCGCGGCGATCGCCGCGAAAACAAGACCGGACATCCAGCACCAAAGCCGATGGTTCACATTGTGATTATGTTTGCCTTTATTCATTTTTACGAAATCCCTGTCCGATTTTGGGTCGTTTTGGGCGATTGCGCAATGCTTAAATTGTTGTTCGGCTTTTGCGATTACACCAGCCACCTTGTGGCTGGCTAATTTCCATTGTCGCTTCGCGACGGAGTCAAGAAATCACGCAGCGGAGAAGTGGTGGCTGGCGCAAAATTCCACCATCCACCAGCTTCCCGGAACTGATGACAGGCTACATGCGGGCCACGCGATTTTGGACTTCGCGGTAGCTGTGGAGAAACATTTCGTTATCGGCGACGGCTTTTTCCACGAGGGGCCGGAGCATGGCGATTTCGGATCCATTCACAACGGCGTGGACGCTCAGTTGAAAGGCCTGCATGGGATCGAGCGTTTGAAAGTTGTCACCCAACAAAACGATCGCGGTGTGGCGGCGGCGTCCCATCGGCATGGACTGAAGGGCCTTCAACGAAAGGTTTTCCTCCGGTTTGTTGGCGGCGAATAATTCTTCGATGACGACAACCTGATAAGCGATCTGGCTGAAGCGGGTCATGAATTCTTCATGCGCGACGACGGTGTGGACTTTGTAGCCGATTTCCTGGAGGGTTGTTTTGGCGACTTCGGACCACGCGGGGCGCGAGCTGGCAACGAGGGCCGGTCGGTCGGTGGCGCTGATAAAATCAAATGATTCGGCCATAAAATTGGATTTTGTCTTGATTGGAATTCATTGGAATATGTTGGAATTCAAATGAAATTAGTTGCGGCATGGCGTGCGGACTATATCGTTAAAGTTACTTAAATTTGATGGTGGGAGTGGGGCCGTCGGAATGCTGGCCGGCGGCGCCTGGTTTCATTTTCAGGGAGCCGACGGAGGAGGTGACTTCGCCGCGTTCTTTTTTGACATTATCGATGGAGCGCGAGACGACGCCGCGTTTGGTGCAATAGAGGAGGGCGGTTTCCTCGGTGATGATGTCTTTTTCGAAGCCTTCGAGGCAGGCGTGGTCGAAGTTGCGCCAGCCGAAGGTGTGGCTGGCCTCGATGATTTCGTAGAAGCTCTTGCCTTCGCTTTCGCCGAGGAGGATGGCTTCCTTGGTGCGGAGGTTGTGCGCCCATGATTTCGAGCAGGGCGTAGCGGCCGCCGCCGATTTTGGGGGCGAGCCGCTGGCTGACGATCCAGCGCAGGGTGTCGGCCAGGCGAATGCGGATTTGCTCCTGCTCCTCGGGCTCGAACATGCCGAGGATACGGTTGATGGTTTGGCCGGCGTCGACGGTGTGGAGCGTGCTCAGGACGAGGTGGCCGGTTTCCGCGGCGCTCAGGGCGATCTCGACGGTCTCGCGGTCGCGCATTTCGCCGACGAGGATGACCTTGGGGGCCTGGCGCAAGGCGGCGCGCAGGCCGGTGGCAGAAGTTGTTGAAGTCGATGCCCAGTTCGCGCTGGTTGAAGGTGGCCTTTTTCTGGGGATGGACGAATTCGACCGGGTCTTCCAGCGTGATGACGTGGACGGCCTTGGTTTCGTTGATTTCGTTGAGGAGCGCGGCCAGGGTGGTGGATTTGCCGGAGCCGGTCGCGCCGGTGACCAGGACCAGGCCGGTTTTTTCCTTGCGATCTGCTTGAAAGATATCGGGGAAGCTTCAGCTGTGCCAGGGTGGGGATGTCGGTGTTCAGTTTGCGCAGCACGATGGAAAAGTTGCCGCGCTGGGAGAAAATGTTGACGCGGAAACGGGCCTCGTTGGCCAGGCATAGGCGGAATCGCAGGAGCCGCTGGCGGAGCAAATCCTCAGATGCGCCAGGGTTGTCGCGATCAGATTGAGCGCGATCATTTCGGTCTGGTACGGAGTGAGTTTTTCGATGGGAGGATCGAAGCTGACCGGCTTCAGTTCGCCGGCGGTTCAACTTGCAACGGCTGTCCACGGTGAAAAGCAGATCGGAGACTCCGGCTGTGACAGTCCAGCATCATCGCCAGAATTTATCCAGTTCGCGGCGGCGCATAAGTCAGAGTCGACGTCATCGTCTTCCGGCGGGATGCGGCCAGGAACGGGCGGAATTTTTTCTTGTCGAGCGCTTTTTCGTAGGCTTCTTCCGGGCGAAATGCGCTTCATCCGCAGATGGTCCATGATGTGAGTCGTCCAGGGGCTGGTTGCCGTATTTTCTTGCCGACCTGGATCATGCCGGGGATCTGGTGCGTCTTGCCTTCGCGCACGAGGTTGGCGACGGCGGTGTTGAAGACCAGAATCTCCAGGGCGGCGACGCGGCCCTTTTTGTCCATGCGCTTGAAGAGGTTCTGGGCGATGACGCCTTTGAGCGATTCGGAAAGGGTGGCGCGGATTTTGTTTTGCTGATCGGCGGGGAAGACGTCGATGATACGGTCCACGGTTTTGGCGGCGCTTTGGGTGTGCAAGGTGCCGAAAACCAGGTGGCCGGTGCTGGCGGCGGTCAAGGCCAGTTCGATGGTTTCCAGGTCGCGCATTTCGCCGACGAGAATGATGTCGGGGTCTTCGCGCAAGGCGCCGCGCAACGCGCTGGCGAAGGATTTGGTGTGGACGCCCACTTCGCGATGGTTGATCAGGCAGCTCTTGCTTTCGTGGACAAATTCGATCGGGTCTTCGACGGTGATGATATGGTCTTTGCGGCTTTTGTTGGCGTAATCGACGATGGCGGCCAAGGTGATCTAGTG
>CAWCRR010000034.1:0-30107 GCA_963797825.1 uncultured Verrucomicrobiae bacterium | reverse complement strand
CGATCAGTTTCTATGCCGTGTTAATAGTTTAACTCCATCCCTTGAGTGTCGTTTTCTGGGGATACGATGATGAAGGTCAATCCGATGTGCCATCAGATTTGACGAACGCGGTGGCGATAGCCACCGGGGCTTATCACTGTCTGGCGCTCAAGAGCGATGGCACGGTAGTTGGCTGGGGTTCTGATTATTATGGCGAGACAGATGTTCCCTCAGGTCTTACGAACGTGGTTGCAGTTGCAGCGGGTGAATCACACAGTCTGGCGCTCAAAAGCGACGGCACGGTAGTTGGTTGGGGTTGGAATGGTTATTCTCTGACCAACCCTCCCGCAGGATTAAGCAATGTGGTTGCGATTGCCGCTGGAGACGAACACAATCTAGCTCTGAGTGACGGAACGGTAGTTGCATGGGGTTCGAATGGTTATGGTCAAACAAACGTTCCTGCCGGTTTAGGCAAAGTGCTGGCGATTGCTGCGAGCCAGATAGACAGTCTTGCGCTTAAAAGTAATGGCACCGTGGTTGTTTGGGGAAGTAACGAATATCGACAACAAACGTTCCGACAGGCCTGACAAATGCGGTTGCGATTGCCGGTGGAGATATTTTGGCCTGGCGCTTAAAAACGGCGGCATGGTAGTTGGCTGGGGAAGCGAACCTGATATGGCGTGAATGATGTCCCATGGTATGCTACAAATGTGGTGGCGATCAGCGCAGGTTCAGAATTTGCGGTGGCGCTTAAAAACGATGGAGTCGTGAATGCATGGGGAGACTATTACTACGGCGAGAGAGATATTCCAACCGGGCTGACGAATGTGGTGGTGATAAGCTCGGTGCATTTATAGCCTTGCGCTGGTTGCGTGCCGCCAGTGATCACGCAGCAGCCGACCAACATGACGGTCAACATGGGCGGTAGCGCGACCTTCAGTGTGGTAGCGACAGGAACAAGCCCGTTGTCCTACCAATGGTTGAAGAACGGGTTCAACCTGATAAACGGCGGCAAAGTGTCCGGTGCCAACTCCAGCACGCTGAAGGTGACAAACGTTAGTCCATCGGACGCTGGAATATACACGGTCATGGTGAGCAACATCGTAGGCGCAGTCAGTAGTTCCTATGCTGCGTTAACAGTTTGGACTCGAATAAGACCAATATCGGTTTGGTTGGTTGGGGTGATGATGAGTTTGGCCAGATCGACTGGGTTCCAAGTCTCACGAATATGGTTGCAATTGCTGGAGGTGGCTATCACACATTGGCACTCAAGAGCGACGGCACGGTAGTGGCTTGGGGCGGGGATATTTATTCGTATTCTGGTGAGACCAATGTTCCTTCCAATCTGTCAAACGTAGTGGCGATTGCCGGTGGCGGTTATCACAGTCTCGCTTTGAAAGGCGACGGCACGGTGGCAGCTTGGGGCGATGATGAATATGGCGAGACCAATGTGCCAGCTAATCTGACAAACGTGGTGGCGATTGCCGGAGGTGGTTATTTTAGTCTGGCGCTCAAGAACGATGGCACGGTGGCGGCTTGGGGCGATGATGAATATGGCGAGACCAATGTGCCGTCTAATCTGACAAACGTAGTGGCGATTTCCGCAGGCGGGGATCATAGTCTAGCTCTCAAGAACGACGGCACAGTGGTGGCTTGGGGCTATGGCCATTTTGGCCAGACCAATGTTCCATCAGGCTTGACAAACGTGGTGGCGGTTGCTGCCGGCGACGCATTCAGCTTGGTGCTCAAGAGCGATGGAACAGTTGTAGCGTGGGGTGGTGAACCCGGTTATGACTCGACCAATGTTCCGTCTGACCTAACGAACGTGGTGTCAATCAGTGTTTCTGCGCTTGGGGAACATAGTCTGGCACTCAAAAGTGATGGCACTGTAATTAGCTGGGGCTATGACGCTTATGGCGAAGCTGACGTGCCGTTTGGTTTAACGAACGTAGTGGCGATTGCCGCAGGTGGCATCCATAGTCTGGCGCTCGGCCATTTGCCACTATCCATTACTGAACAACCACAAAGCCAGATTATAGAAGCGAGCGGCACGGCAACATTTGGCGTTGCCGCCACAGGCACCCAACCGATTAATTATCAATGGTATTTCAACGGAACAAACGCGCTTTCAGGGGCAACCGATTCAACCTTGACTTTGACCAACGTGCAAATCACGCAGCAAGGTTTTTACAGCGTGACCGTGAGCAATAGCTTTGATGGCATCGTTAGTTCAAATGCGAGTTTGACTTTGGTGACAGTGCCGGTCATCACTTCGGAAACGCTTCCGACGAACCAATTTGTTATCTATAGAAATAGTCTGACTTTGAGCGTTTCGGCCACTGCACCGGGGTTTATGACGGCTTCCCGCTTTCCTATCAATGGCAGTTCAACGGCACGAACATTGCCGGGCAGACTTCATCGAACTACACATTTACAGCTGTCAATTCGGGAACATATTCCATCATTGTGTCCAACGCAGCAGGCGTCACCACCGTTTCATGGCAGGTGAACGTGGTTTATCCGGGCAGCGTTATCGGTGGGGGTCAAATTCCAACGGCCAACTAAATGCTTCGACAGTGCTTACCAATGTCATTGCGTTTGCGGCAGGCACCGCTCATGGTGTTGTCGCGCTGGACAGCGGCAGCGTGACGAATTGGGGTTCGTATTGGACGGGCACAAATTTTGTTTCCGTCGTGGCTCCGCCGCTTCTACAAATGCGCTTGCGGTTGCCGCCGGTTCGCGGCATGACCTTGCGTTGAAAATGGACGGCACGATTGTTGCATGGGGCTTGAATGATTTTGGACAAACGAACGTGCCAGCCAATGCTACCAATGTCATTGCGATTGCAGCGGGCGGGCAAGAAAGTCTGGCGTTGCTGAAAAACGGGACGGTTTTGCAATGGGGACAAACCAACGCGCCGATTCCGGCTGGACTGACGAATGTGACGGCGATTGCGGCGGGGACAAACTTCTGTCTTGCCCTTTTGAGCAATGCAACCGTTATGGCTTGGGGCGACAACACTTATGGCGAAACGAACGTGCCCGCCAATGTGACGAATGCCGTTGCCGTTGCCGCTGGCGGCTCTCATGCGCTTGCATTGTTGCAAAATGGAACGATAGTTTCATGGGGTGACAACACTTACGGAGAAACGAATGTGCCTGCCAATCTGACCAACGCAATGGCCGTTGCCGCGGGTGACGGGGACATTGCCTCGTTTTGCTGAACACCGGCAAGGTTGTGGCGTGGGGCAATGATGCTTCCGGAGCAAACCAACGTCCTGGCCGGACTGAATGATGTGAAATTGATTGCGGGCGGCGGTGATTTCTCGCTGGCGGTGCAATTCTCGACAACGGTTTCCTATCCGGTGAATGTGCCACAGGATTTGCTTCTGATTTACAACACAAACTCGCTGGACAGCTCCAACGTCTGCGCCTACTACCTTGCCAACCGGCCAAGGGTATCAAACGCCAATGTTTTGGGTATCGGATTTTCAGGGTTTTATGTCACCAATGCCACTGTTTTCACATCGAGTGGATTTTATGTTACCAACGCGACAAATTTTGAAACAATTTCGCCAAACAACTTCACAAACCAAATCGTGAACCCCATCATCAATTGGCTGACCTTAAACCCGACCAAGCGGCCGCAATATGTGATACTTTTCTTGGATGTTCCATCAAGAGTTCACGAACTAGCCACAAACGCGATAAGCTCTCCATTTTATGAAGGTTCATCCGATCAATGGCCATCCGTTAGTTATCAGCTATCTAGCTTTGTTTCTTCATGGAGTCCTTTCGTTATGCACATAAATATGTTTGGAACGAACGATTGCATGGCCTATATTAACAAGCTTGCTTCTCTTGGAACCCTCATCTCAAGAAACAGTCCAATCTTGAGTGCTAGTGCTGGTGGATACAACAATATAACCTATTGCCTGGATGACGGCGGCGCTGGTTTTGGCACCCCGAGCTATTCTACTGTGCAAACTTTGACTAATGAAGGGGTTGCATTGACGAATATCTATTATGGCCCTCCAGATACAAGCACTATTATCATTACCAATGCCACGAATGTTGTGGCTTATTGGAGTAAAGGCACACATGGACATTTGGCTCCTTATACTTTTCCTTTAGACACACAAATGGTGTTTTATGGCAGTAGTAGTTGGTATCAAATGACAACTTTAGAATCATATAATGGCAGGCGGTATTTTTATGATCAATATCAGAGTTCCTTTCTCATGTGGTTTTACCCAAACGCTTTTGGAGGCACAAATTATTCAAACACACCAATAGGGTGTATATCTCATGTAGATGAACCATTCGGCGCGCCGAATTTACAAATATATTATGGCTTATGGGCGTTGGGGAAGAATTTCGCAATTTCAGCATGGAATGCGGGATTAACCAGCGAAATCCAAACTGTGGGAGACCCATTTGTAACAAAATAGGAAATATGAATTCTATGAAACTAATTTACATTCTTTTTTTAGAAGTTCATTTTTGTGCGTTGTCAGTTTATGCACAGGGAACTTTCCAAAACCTTGATTTTGAATCAGCATACCCCAATATCCAGCCTTCATCACCGTCTGGGCAGTATCCGGTAACAACACTTCTTCCTGATTGGACTGTTTATTTAGGAACCAACCAACAAACACAGATGGGCTATCAACTCATCTCGTTCGGTGCAACCTTTGTTTCTTTGCTGAACACCAATTCAATCTATGGCTTTTCCAGCATCAGTGGCCAGTATAGCGTGTTGTTGCAAGGAGGCGTTGATGCACCGGATGCTTCCATCAGCCAAGCTGGTCTTGTGCCGGCTGGCACGGAATCAATTCAATTCGAGGCTCTAGCTGGAGCCGGCCCGCTGTTTCTCTCGCTCGGCGGGCAAAATATTCCTGTTTTAACATTAGGCACGGGGCCAAACTACACATTATTTGGTGGAGATGTTTCAGCCTTTGCAGGTCAGACGGCACAGCTTGAATTTTCTGCGCCGGAAGGTTATAACGGAAATAACAATTGGACTATAGACAACATCCAATTTTCACCAAATTCAGTTCCCGAACCAAGCGAGTTTGCTTTGGGTGCGCTTGGAGCATTGCTTCTCGGCTTCCGTCGCTGGAGGAATTCTTTGAGATGAAATTTGCCGTATCTTTTTGTTGGGGATTCCATAGTTCCTTGGGGTCTGACTATGCAATAATTGAACTCGACACGCCAACCATAGCACGCGAGATGCCAGAGAAAATAAACGCTGGACTGGCTTCTCGGCTACGAACCAATGAGAAAGCTCGCCTACATCAGACTGAACCGCCAAACGCCTTGCCCGCCTCGGGGCGCTGTCCCGGTCAACACAAGGGCATGGTTTCGCGGGTTTGTTTCAACCCAGCAGTTGGTAGATACGCCCACGCCAGCCTCAAATCTCCGAAATCTGCGTCCACAACGGTTCCAGATCCGGGTCGTCCAAAGCCATGAGCCGGATGTCTTTTTTACCGGCCATATCAATCGCTTTTCCCAGCCATCCCATCGCCTTCTTCAAATTCCCCGCCTGACATTCGTAACAGGCCAGATTGTATCGGATCAGATATTCACCGGGAAATTTAACCTCGGCTTCGGCCAGAATCCTTTTCGCTTCAGGAATTCCGTCTCCTGATTTTCGCCGGGTTGCATAAATAATGGTAGACGGCTTCACGATTGTGTGGCGATCAATTAACAAACATCGCTTCATTGGCTTGCAGCAGGGCATGGGCATATTTCTCCCAAGGCGTCAGCGGTTTGCGTTCGCCGGTGGGCAGGCTGGCGAACGAAGCCTCCAGTTTTTGATCAATCTTCGGTCTGGCCTGTTTGGGGATGAACATCTTCGGCACACTTTCATACTCCGGCGAATTGGTGACAAAGTTCAACCCCAGTTTGATTTCCACCGGCGTCGGTTCACGTTGATAGGCCAGTTCATACAAAAGCGTCACGCGGTCCTCGTCGTTGGTCAGGGATTTGAAATCAGGACGGTCAACCAGATTCCTGGCCTGTTCAATCACCAGCGGGCTGTTCATCAAAAAGAGCGATTGTTGCGGCACGATGGTCTCATAGCGTTTCCCCGTCGTGATTTCAGGATTTGCAAAATCAAATTGATTGTAGACCTCCGGCATGTTGAGCCGGTCAATGTAACCGTAAATCGTCCTCCGCGTGGAGTAAGGATAGGAGCCGAGGTTCACCGGCCGGCCAAACATGGTTTCATCCAGTTTCCCTCCAATCGCCAGCATTGAATCCCGCACCTCTTCAAAATCCATGCGCCGGATGTTGGCCCGCCACAAGAGGCGGTTTTCCGGGTCAATCTGTGCGTAACGTGGATTATCCTCGCTGCTCTCCTGATAGACGCTGGAAAGCATGATCAGGCGGTGCAGTTTTTTGATTGACCAGCCTTCGGCCATGAGCCGGGTTGCCAGATAATCCAGCAGTTCAGGATGGCTGGGCGGGGCCGACTGGTTTCCCAAATCATCCGGCGTAGTGACGATGCCCTCGTCGAAGTGATGCATCCAGATCCGGTTGACGATCACCCGGGCGGTCAAAGGATTGGACTTGCTGGCGATGCCGAAGGCCAGTTCCAAACGTCCGCTGCCGTATTGGAAAGGGGTGCGATTTGGTGGTGAAAGAATCTGTAAAAATTCGCGCGGGGCAATGTCCCCCCGGTTTTCGGCTTCGCCATGAATGAAGATGGGGGAATCCTTTGGCTTGGGACTGTCCTCCATGATCATGGCGCGGGACGGTGCGTCGGGGTTGTTCAACTCCAAATCCGTCAAATCCGTCCGAATTTTCTGTTCCTGGTTGTCAATGGTTTTCAACACCTGGTTGTTGGTTCGGTTGGCTTTTCTCTGGAGTTCCAGCAGCGACAATTGATTTACTAGAAGCGCATTTGTCCTGGTATAATTGATGTAGTTGGTCGAACCGTAATTGACCTTGCCGATGACCACCGGGGCTACTTCGATGCTGCTGTTGAACACGCCGCGCAGGGAATAATAATCTCGCGTCGGAATCGGATCGAATTTGTGGTCGTGGCACCGGGCGCAGGTCACGGTCAAGCCGAGAAAACCTTTCGTCACCACGTCAATCCGGTCATTGATGATGTCGTTGTTGTTTCCGTCGAACCGTTCACCCAGGGTAAGGAATCCCATCGCCGCCATATCAACAAGATTTTTACCGGCAAGGCTCATTTTGTCGGCGGCGATCTGTTCCATGATGAACCGGTCATAAGGCATGTCATCATTGAATGCGCGGATGACGTAATCGCGATAGCACCAGGCAAAGGGGTAACGGGAATCCTCCTTGTTGTTGTTCACCTTTCCCTTCGTGTCGGCATAGCGTGCCGTATCGAGCCAGAATCTTCCCCAACGTTCGCCGTAATGGGGTGAGGCAAGCAGGCGGTCAACCACCCTGGCAAAGGCGTCGGGTGATCCATCATCCAGAAAATCCTTGATCTCCTGCTGGGTCGGCGGCAATCCGATCAAATCAAATGTTGCGCGCCGGATCAGCGTGCGCTTGTCGGTGGCAGGGTTGGGCTTCATCATCTGGTCCTCCAGTTTGGACAGGATAAAGGCGTCAACCGGTGATTTTATCCAGTTGGTGTCATGGACATCGGGCACCGGCGGATTCTGGATCGGTTTGAAGGACCAGTGATCATTTGCCAGTGCAGTCGCATACGAATTGGTGCCGCTGGCGCTGGCAACCCGTGGATCAGGTGCTCCCATCTTCACCCAGCCCACCAGACTGGCGATTTCCGCGTCGGTGAGCTTCTTATTGTTGGGCGGCATTTGCAGGTCTTGATTGGTGTAGCGCACCGCCTCAATGAGCAAACTTTTTTCCGGGCTGCCCGGCACTATCGCCGGACCCGTATCACCGCCCTTCAACAAGCCGTCACGGGTGTCCAAGGTCAGACCGCCCTTGATTTTTGGCGCCCGCTGACTATGGCAGCGGTAACAGTCATTCACCAAGATGGGGCGGATTCTGCTTTCAAAGTAATCGTCTTGCGCCGGGGTCAATGGCTGGGCGTGGGACGAAAAACCAACCATCAGGCAGAGAAGGAATGCGGCGCGCATTGCAAACGTTGTGATGGGTTGCAGGGCGCTCATGGCGTGGATATTTTAGGCGATTATCCCTTTGACGACTTCACCGGCCACGTCTGTCAGACGGAAATCCCGGCCATTGTAACGATATGTGAGCTTCGTGTGGTCGAAGCCGAGCAACGCAAGAATGGTCGCGTGCAAATCATGCACGTGAACCGGTTATCCACCGCCGCCGCACCGAATTCGATCCGTCGCACCATATATGGTGCCGCCCTTGACACCGCCGCCGGCGAGCCAGGTGCTGAAGCCCTTGCTGTTGTGGTCACGGCCCGGATCAGTCATCGCCGTTGCGATCCTTGGTCGGCTTGCGGCCGAATTCGCCGCCCCAGACGACCAGCGTTTCGTCGAGCAGACCGCGTTGTTTCAAATCCGTCAAAAACGCCCCCACCGGCTGGTCAATTTCCCAGGCGCTCTTTTTCAGCTTGTCCTCGATGTCCTGTGGTGATCCCAGCCGCCTGCCCAGACCTGGACCACCCGCACGCCTCGTTCAATTAACCGGCGGGCGATCAACATCTGGCGACCCTGCGGCGTATTGCCATACATCAGCCGGATGGCTTCCGGTTCCTGGTTGATGTTAAAGGCGTCCGAAGCCGAGGTCTGCATCTTGAAGGCGATTTCAGAAGACTCGATCCGTGCTTCCAGCAACGCGTCCTTTTGCAAATTTTGAGCATGAAGTTCGTTGAGCTGGTGGATCAAATCCAACTGCCGTCGTTGTTCTGCAAGCGGGATGTACGGGATTCTTGATGTTCTGGATCATCACCTCGACGGCGGGTGCCTGGGTGTTGATACTGGTTCCCTGGTAGACGCCCGGAAGGAAGGCCGACTGCCAGTTTTGTGATCCGCCGGGAGGCAGGCCGCCTCCAGGACGCAGGGAAATAAATCCGGGCATGTTTTGGTTTTCAGTGCCCAACCCGTACACGACCCACGAGCCTAGGCATGGCTTTTCGATCCGCAACGAACCGGTGTTCATCATCACCGTGGCCACTTCATGCGCCGGGATGTCCGTCCACATCGACCGGATGACGGCCATTTCATCCACATGGTCGCCGATGTTCGGGAACACTTCGCTGACATCAATGCCCGACTTGCCTTTCTTTGTGAAAGTAAATGGCGATTGCATGGCTACTCCGCTCATGCCCGGAAGAGGCTGACCGTCGTATTTGGCCAGTTCGGGTTTGGGATCGAACGTGTCGATGTGCGAGGGCGCGCCCTGGGCAAAGATATGGACAACGTGTCTGGCTTTTGCCGGGAAGGGTGGAGCTTTCGGTGCCAGTGAAGCTAAAGTTCCTTCAGCTTGGGCGTCTTGCCGTAAAATCAGTTCCGGCCCCAGCAGGCTGGCCAGGCCGAGCGCACCGATGCCCATGCCAAAACGGTTGAGAAACTGGCGGCGTGTCTGGAAATATTTTTCCGGCCTGAAATCATGGTCCTGGCAGGTTTCAAACATAATTCTTATGAGTTGACCGGGTGGATGTTGCTTCAGTTATTCAGACTCTGCCCGGCATATTTATATTCATTTTTGTTCCTCGATGTTTGCCAGCTTTGCCCTGATGGTCTTGGGTTCTGTGAGCAGCGCATGGAATTGCCATTCCTTGCGCGGTTGCAACACCTCAAGATAATCGCTGGCGCTGCCGATTTTAGCATCCGATGCATCGAGCAAATCCAATTCAATCCTGACGCCGAACCTTTGCTGGCCGGTGTCATTTTTCACGGTTCCTACAGCATATACTAAACCACTTCCTTCGGCTTTTTTCAAGGTGATCTTGCCGATTTTGAATCCATTCAATTCAGTGAATTCTTCTGGGACCGGAACATTCGTCACGGTCTGCACCGCCGTGATTGGAGGAAGAACCGGCTTTGGTGTCCTTGGCCAGTAAAGCATCGCACCGGCAGTGACCAGAATCAGGACGATAAAAATTGCGCCGGTAATGAATGCTATCTTTTGGCCGGACCTGGCTGGGCTGGGAATCAGCTTCGTCTGCCCGCCACAATGAGGACAATCAACCAGTTCACCGACGCCGTTGGCAGGAAACTCGATGGAGCCGCCGCATTTTTGACATTCACATTTCAGATAATCGGCATCGCTCATCACATTTCAACCAGAGATTATGGCCGAACAATAAAATAATTTCCAGCGCTTGTCAGCAGCGCCTTTACATTCATGTAAATCTGGGCGAAAACATTGTAGCAAGATGAAAGAATTACCGCCACATGACCAAAGGTTCCTGGATGCCGCTGAGGGGTGGTTGGGGCTTGGTGATCATTTGTCCGCCAATGAGGAACTGGAACAAATCACACCAGAATTAAGAGCGAATCCAAAAGTGCTGCTCGTGAGATTGGAAATTTATTGGACCGCAAAAAAGTGGGATGCCTGTATTGAGATTGCCGGAGCGATTGTAAAATTATGCCCGGATAATCCTGACGGTTGGGTTGGACGATCGTTTGCTTTGCACGAACTGAAGCGGACTGAAGAAGCCTATGATTTGTTGTTACCCGTCAAAGACAAATTCCCAAAGAACTGGTCGATTCCCTACAACCTCGCCTGCTATTGCGCCCAGCTTAATCGTTTGGAAGAAGCAGAGAAGTGTTTTAAGAAAGCGATGGCGATTGACGAACGAACGGTAAAGCGTGAAGCCATTGATGATCCTGATTTGCAGCCATTGTGGGATAGCATGAGCGGGACATTGTGGAAAAAAGAATGATAGCCGAAATCATATTTCGCCTAGACAGCCCTTGTCCTACCGCCTCGCGTAACGTGGCGGGGTATGAAACTGAAAAACATCATTCCCCAACGCTACCGTAGCCACGTCGTCCGCCAGTTCGGCGACGCCAAATTGATTCGCCAGTCGAACGGCCAGCACGAGCTTGTCGGCGGCACCGACACAGACCGCGCCAACGCCTTTGAATGGTCGTCGCTCTTCGCGCATGAAATCGTGTTCACGCATTTTCACCGCGAGGATCACGCCCGCAGCCGCCCGCGCAAGCCATCGTTTGCGCCCCGGCTCCAGCCCGCGCTGTGAACAACTCGGAATGGACGGCGGCGGACGATGCGGTAGCGTGTCTGCTGCCGATGAGCGCCCGCAACAACCGCATTTTGCACATTGACGGAGATTCTTTCTTCGCCAGTTGCGAAATCGCGCTCGATCCGAAATTGGAGGGGCGTCCCGTGTGGGTTGGCGGAGGGCGGCGCGGAGACGGCATTGTCATAGCCGCCAACCGGCAGGCCAAGAAATACGGCATCAAAACCGGCACGGCCTGTTTCGAGGCCAAGCGGCTTTGTCCGAACGGTGTCTTGTGCCGCCCGCATTACGACGCCTACCGCGAACTGTCCCGCCAGATGTTTTTGATCTTGGAACAATACGCGCCAACGCTGGTGCCGTATTCCATTGATGAAGGTTTTCTGGATTTCTCCACGATGGATGCCCATGTCTGGCGCAATACCACGCCGGCAGATTACGTCCAGGGCATCCGGCAACGCATCAAAAAGGAAGTGCGGTTGCCGGTCACGGCGGGCCTGGCAAACTCCGCCAAACTCGCCAAACTTGCGACTGACGCCGCCAAGGGTGTCGGGTTTCTGGAAGTGCCTCCCGGTCGGGAAAAGGATTTTCTGAATGACCGTCCGGTGCAGGAATTGTCCGGCATTGCCAAAAACCGGCAGCGGTCGCTTGCCGCGCTCGGCGCGCTGACATTCGGCCATGTGGCAAAATTGCCGTCCATGCTGCTCAAGCAGAAGTTCGGCATTTGGGGGCAACAACTTTGGCTGTTTTCAAACGGGCAATGGAATGAACCGCTCGTGCTGGAAATCAAAGACCGCACGACGATTTCAAGCAGCACGACGCTCCCCCAGGAGGAACACGATTACGAGGCGGCGTTGACCTTCATGTTAAGCGAGTCCACACGGCTGACCGGCCAGTTGCGCCGGGAAAAAATGCAGGCGCGGGAATTTAGCGTGGCCGTCCGGTTCACGAATTTTACTGAAGTCGGCACCAGCCACCGTTTCAAGCATCCGCAGTTTCTCAATTCCGTCATCAATGAAATGATGGAGCAGATGTTTCGCGGCATCATGGCCGGCCAGTGGTTGCCGGTGCGACAGATTCGGATTGCGATGTTCAACCTTGAAAAACTGGACACGCATCCGACGCTGTGGGGGCGGACGCATGAAGAACGCTGGGGCGCGGTGGATGACGTGGCGCACAAGCTGAATGAGCAGCTTGGCAAAACCGCGCTGATGACCGGCGCGCAATTCGCGCTCCAGCACATTGACAAATCGCAAAAGCAGCCGAAAGCGAAATGTCCCTTCACGCCGACGCGAGAAATGATTACAAAGTTGTGGGGCGCGAACGGCCCGACAAAATTGGTTCAAGGTTAGTTTTTTTCTTGAAGTAAACCGATTTAAGGATGAAAAATCCTCTATGGTCAAAGTGAATATAAAAATTAAATTCCTTCCTGTTTCGTTAGGACTGCTGGTTGCTGGTGCGTTGACGATGGCCGGCGCGCCAACCAATGCCTATCCGCCGGAGTTAGCCGCGTTCTCCGCCGCGAAAGAACAACAAGAATCACAATTGGCCAGAGAATTGCATGTGCCGTTGCCTGCGGAAGTAAAAGACTTTTTTAAGGCGGCGCATCAAGGCGATTTACTCACTCTTTCCAATACCGTGGATCGATTGGGCGCACAATTGTTTGCCGGCTAACTCAACCGAGCAGGTGCAAACCAATGTGGTGCTGCAACTGCGTTGACAGCTGATAGCTAAAAGATGCAAACCCGCCTGCCACCCGATTCCCCGCACCCACCCCGGACAATCCTGATGAAAGCCGGGAGCAGATGCGGGGACGACAATGTTCAATTTACCACCGTCAGTTTAATTCCTGCGTCCGAAGTGATCACGCCAGACCCGATACAGTTGGGCGGCCCCGACGACGGCCAGAAAGCCGACCAAATACGGCCAGATGTAATATAGGACGACGATGGCGACCAGGGCGAGAAGGCACAGGCCAATCGTCCGGTTGGTATTGTGCATGGGCATCCTTTGGTTGATGGTTGAATTGCCGCCAGCCACCGTTGCAAGATGACTGGCGGCCTTGTCTCCGGGAGGAGACAATTTTGTCTGCAATTGCAGACATTGAATTTTCCGGTCAACAATTCCTCCGCTCAAACCGGCACGCCAAGCGTTCCCGGCTCGCATTGAGATTGTCCTTCCAGCCCGGAAGCCGCAGCACCTCGATCAGGATGTCCACACCCATGAATTCCCGGATCAACCGCACCAGCCTGTTCTTGCACTGCTGCATAGCCGACCTGCTCACCCGGAACGCCTTGGCCGCGTCCGAAACCGTCAGCCCGTCCAGCAGATGCATCACAATCGCCTTTTCCCGGGCGGTCAGCCGTGTCAGCAATGCCTGCCAGTCGAGGTTGCGCCCGGCAATCGTGGCCGGATCCTCCTGTTCGGAGGCGAGCACGTCATTGAACGTGAAGCTCTCGCCGCCGGAATCGTCAGCCACCGGTTCATCCAGTGAATTGAGCCGGGTGTGGCCGTTCAACTGGGTGCCGGGTGCCATCACGTCAACGACGGACGAGCCGTTGGAGCGCCGGCCGGATTTGACGTGTTGGAGGGCATAATGGGCGAGGTTGCCAGCCGTGACGGTTTTGCCGGCTGCTTCGGCACTGTGAAGCATCCGGGCGGCGATGGCGGTGCCGTCCTGGATCAGTTCTTCGGCATCTTCGGCACCAACGCATTTGACGGAGCGTGGAATGGCGGAACGCAAACGGGGGACGACTTCTTCCTGCAATATCCAGCCTGCTTGAGGGGACATGATGAATCCTTTTGTGTTGGGGGTGGAAATGAAAAATCCCCGGTGCGGAATTGCACCGGGGACTTGAAAGAGACGTTGAGCCTCTCTCAATAGCTTATGACACAAAAGGAGGGGGCTGTTGCGGGACGGCTAATTTGGCAAAGGGCGGTTGTTCGCGAGAATGAGCGCAAATCAAAGCCATTGAGCAAATCGTCACTCACATTTGAACAATAGTGCATAGTAGCCGAAGCCTGCTTGCACCATGCTATCATAAAACACATAAACAGCTTATTTATTAAGTAAAGTAGCATAATTACCATCGGGTGCGGAGTTTAATTTGCGCCGAAGCGAACGCAAGCGCGCAGCAGAAAATGCTTCCACTGTGTTGACGGATTGCTTTCGCGCCCG
This sequence comes from uncultured Verrucomicrobiae bacterium, assembly GCA_963797825.1. Taxonomy (GTDB): domain Bacteria; phylum Verrucomicrobiota; class Verrucomicrobiia; order Limisphaerales; family UBA11358; genus UBA11358. Next base: position 15,823 of record CAWCRR010000034.1, on the reverse strand, counting down.
CATTTGTTATTTTTCCCGTCCCGTAAATTCAAAAGCATGGCTCTGATTGTTCAAAAATATGGCGGCACTTCGGTGGGCAACACCGACCGCATCAAGAATGTCGCGGCGCGCGTGGCGAAATATCACGCGCAAGGCGACAAGATCGTCGTCGTCGTCTCGGCGATGAGCGGCGTGACCGACGGCCTCATCAAGCTCGCCAAGGACATCGCGCCGCTGCCGAGCGAACGCGAAATGGATATGCTCCTCGCGACGGGCGAGCAGCAGACCATCGCGCTCACGGCCATCGCCCTGCACGCGCTGGGTATTCCGGCGGTTTCAATGACCGGCGCACAGGCGGGCATCGTCACCGACGTGGTTCACACCAAAGCGAAAATCCACAACATCACGCCGAAAAAAGTTCACGAACTTTTGAATCAAGGTAACGTCGTCATCGTCGCCGGTTTTCAAGGCGAAACGCCGGAAGGACAAATCACCACGCTCGGCCGCGGCGGTTCGGATTTGACGGCAATCGCGCTTGCCGCCGCGTTGAAGGCCGACCTTTGCCAAATTTACACGGACGTTGACGGCGTTTACACCGCTGATCCGAGAATTGTTCTGGGCGCAAAAAAACTTTCGGAAATTTCCTACGATGAAATGCTCGAACTTGCGAGCCTCGGCGCAAAGGTGATGCAGAGCCGTTCGGTTGAATTTGCCAAAAAATTTGGCGTCGTGTTTGAAGTCCGCAGCAGCTTAAACGAAAACCCAGGAACGATTGTGAAAGAAGAAACCAAAAGCATGGAAGGCGTCGTAGTGCGCGGCGTCGCGCTCGACAAAAATCAGGCCAAGGTCACGCTCGTCGGCGTGCCGGACAAACCGGGCGTGGCCGCAAAAATTTTCAAGGCGCTCGGCGACGCGACCGTGAACGTGGACATGATCGTCCAGAACATCAGCCACGGCACCGGCACGCCGCAGACGGACATTTCGTTCACCGTCGAAAAGGCGGATTTGCTCAAGGCGCAAAAAGTCATTGGCGCATTGAAAAAAGAAATCGGCCTGCGCGACGTGATCACCGCCGAAAAAATCGGCAAATTGTCCATCGTCGGCGTCGGCATGAAATCGCACACGGGCGTGGCGGGAAAACTATTTGAAACGCTCGCGCAGGCCGGCGTGAACATTGACATGATCTCGACGAGCGAAATAAAAATTTCCGTCGTCATTGATCTGGCCAAAGGCGAAGCGGCGACGAAGGCGGTTCACGCGGCGTTTATCGGGTGATTTACAACTAGAGTTATCAATCCCCTGGTTCCTGTAGTTTTTAATGAGAAGAAAGTGGCGCTCCCGCACGGAATCGAACCGTGATTTGCCATTTAGGAAACGAAAGCCAATCAGAGCCAACGATAGCAAAAGCAGGCATACGTTGGTAAAATCTGATACTTCATTTGACACTGTTTTTTTCAACTGGTAATCCTGTTAAGGATAGGCTGAAAAAGTTGACAAACAAAGGTGAAACCTTGTTTTTCGCCACGTTATTTGCCCCCGTAGCTCAAATGGATAGAGCTGCCGCCTCCTAAGCGGCCGATCCCGGTTCAATTCCGGGCGGGAGCACCACTCGTTTCTTGAACTAATTGTCTTGCGGGTTTAATGAACCTTTTTATGGGCTTTATCTGACACCCATTTGATACCGTTTGGATTCCGATTTACTTCAGAGACAATTCAAAAACTTTTGACCGCATTTCGTCTTGATTAAAATTACTCATCGCATTGAGCAAATGGTTGGTGCTCCAATGTTCGATGACCATGGTTAAAAATAACTCCCGAAGAAATCGTTCCTTCGCCTCAAGGTTCCATGACATAAAATGGAACTAACTATTTAAATTCCATTTACTTCATCGCACATGGGGTGTTCACCCCCATTGTTTGTGGCAACCAAAAAGGACACTTTCCAAGTGGATCATGCGCGACGTTGTTCTGGAAATTAGAAACACGAGCGCATTCGGCCTAGGTCTCGACAATGCGGTCATCCTCATGACGACGATCTTTCTGATTTTGACAGGAGCCCGATTGTATCCCCGTCTGGCAACGTAAAATATAATTTAGAAACGAGACAAAAAATCATGAACGAACAAACAACTGTCACCAAGCCGGGCTACTGCAATTTACCCACGGACGTTGAAGGCTTCGATTCCCTGGCAAAACTGGCCCTGGATTTGCGCTGGTCGTGGAATCACGCCACCGACGAAGTATGGCGACGACTTGATGCTGCGCTGTGGGAACTCACGCAAAACCCCTGGGTGGTTCTGCAGACCGTCTCCAAAGACAAACTCAAAAGCGTGCTGGCCGATTCCACCTTCCGGAAAAAAATTGATGAGTTGCTGCAAGCCAAGCGTCAGGCGGCGGAGACGCCCGCATGGTTTCAGAAAAATCATCCGCAGTCTCCTTTGAAGTGCGTCGCGTATTTCAGCATGGAATATATGTTGAGTGAAGCGCTGCCGATTTACTCCGGCGGTCTGGGCAATGTGGCCGGAGATCAACTCAAAGCCGCCAGCGACTTGGGCGTGCCGGTGGTCGGCGTGGGATTGCTCTACCAGCAGGGTTATTTTCGTCAAGTGATTGACAAGGACGGAGCGCAACAGGCTCTTTACCCGTATAACGATCCCGGACAATTGCCGATCACACCGTTGCGCCAACCGAATGGTGAGTGGTTGCGGTTGGAAATCGCGTTGCCTGGTTACTCGATGTGGCTACGTGCGTGGCAGGTGCAAGTGGGTCGAGTAAAACTTTATCTGCTGGACAGCAATGACGCAGCGAATTTTCCGGCTCATCGCGGAATCACCAGTGAATTGTATGGCGGCGGACCGGAGTTGCGACTCAAGCAGGAAATGCTGCTGGGCATCGGCGGCTGGCGGTTGCTTGCGGCTCCGCCTTATTGGAGACGCGCGCATCGGGACTGGCGAATTTGGTTTTGCGTGATTGTCATGCTATTTGCCATGTTGGTCTATATGGCGACCGGCGGTTTTAGATGGCGGATTAGCGGCCAATCGCCGCAACCGTCGCAACCGATTTCCGTCCCGGCAGGCAACTAATAATTTGACCGCTGATTTGCACACCGAGAAAGTATCGTTATGAATTCAAAAATTTTAATTGATACCGCAAGCCAGCTCGTCGCCGACCACAAAGGTTTGCTCGCGATGGATGAAAGCGATCCCACCTGCAACAAACGATTCGCCAAGCTGGGCATTCCGCAAACCGCCGATGCGCGGCGCGCGTATCGGGAATTGATCGTGACCGCGCCCGGTCTCGGCGAGAGCATCAGCGGCGCGATTCTTTTTGACGAAACCATTCGCCAGCAATTGAAAAACGGCACGCCCTTCGCCAAAGCCCTCGTCGCTGCGGGAATCATTCCCGGCATCAAAGTGGACGCTGGCGCGAAGGACATGGCCGCGCATCCCGGCGAAAAAATCACCGAAGGTCTGGACGGATTGCGCGAACGCCTTCAGGAATATTTTCAAATGGGCGCGCGTTTCGCCAAGTGGCGCGCGGTGATCGCCATCGGCGAAAACATTCCCAGCCGCAGTTGCCTCGAAGCCAACGCGCACACGCTCGCGCGCTACGCCGCGTTGTGCCAGGAAGCCGGACTCGTCCCCATCGTCGAGCCGGAAGTGCTGATGGACGGCGCGCATACTTTGGAGCAATGCCGCAAAGTCACGGAGGAAACTCTGCGAAATGTTTTCATCCAGCTCAATTGCCAGCGCGTGCTGCTCGAAGGCATGATTCTCAAACCCAACATGGTGCTGCCGGGTTTGGATTGCCCCAAGCAAGAATCCGTGGACGAAGTCGCCGACGCCACGGTGAAAACTCTTTTGCGAACCGTTCCCGCCGCCGTGCCGGGAATTGCATTTTTGTCCGGCGGCCAGCCAAGCGAACTGGCCTCGGCGCGTTTGAATGCGATGAATGTCCGGTTCAAGTCGCAAATGCCGTGGGCGTTGACCTTCTCATTTTCCCGCGCCATTCAGCAACCGGCTTTGGAAATCTGGCAAGGCAAAGAAGCCAACGTGAAAGCCGCGCAGCAAGCCCTGCTTCATCGCGCCAAGTGCAACCGCGCCGCGCGCCGTGGCGAATACTCCGCCGCGATGGAAAGGGCATGAGCAATTTGCCGGTGGCTACGTTACAAGAAACTGGACATGTTTCTGGTTTATCGGCAGATCGTCCGCCAAATCCCGGCACGCGAATTTTCAAGAGGACAGCGAATGATTCTTCCGCTTCTCCTCCTGCCACATGCAAACGAGCGGCATTTCGATCATTCAAAGCTGGAAAACGCTTAACAGTTTCTCTTGACATTATCATTTCTATTTTGTAATACTTCCTCCGTCAGGTTTATCTCACCATTCTTGGGTGGAGGCCAAGGTTTCTGGGCGAGCTTGATTCAGTCAAAGCAGCAATTCTCTGCTGAAACGAAATCGCTGCAAACAGAAAGGAAGCATGAACGCTCGCGCCTTAAAAATTCTTCGTGCAACGAAGTTGCTGCCGTTGCTGTTGCTGTTGGTGCTGCCCGCCGTGGCGCAGGCCCAATATTACTACACGAACGGATTCGACATTTGGTCTTACTCACCCAACGCCGGCCCGGTGACCATCACCGGCTACAGGGGTCCCGGCGTTGCTCTTGTCATCCCCGGCACCATCAATGGCTACCCGGTCACCGGCATCGGATTCACTGCGTTCTATGCCAACACCAGCCTGACCAGCATTACCATTCCCGACAGTGTGACCAGCATCGGAGACTATGCGTTCGAATACTGCTCCAGCCTGAGCAGCCTTTCCCTCGGCAACGGCGTTACCAGTCTCGGAGTCTTTGTGTTCGCTGGCTGCACCAGCCTGACCAGCCTTACCATTCCCGACAGCGTGACCAGCATCGGAGATGTTGCGTTCGAGGAGTGCACCAATCTGACCGGCGTTACCATTGGCAACAGTGTGACCAGCATCGGGGCAAGTGCGTTCGCCGACTGTAGCAGCCTGACCAGCATCGCCATTCCCGACAGCGTGACCAGCCTCGGAGACGAGGCGTTCGGCGGCTGTACCAGTCTGACAGGCGTTACCATCGGCAATAGCGTCACCAGCCTCGGAGAATATGCGTTCGACGGCTGCACCAGCCTGACCAGCATCGCCATTCCCGACAGCGTGACCAGCATCGGGGACGAGGCGTTCTATTACTGCACCAATCTGACCGGCGTTACCATCGGCAACGGCATGACCAGCATCGGGAAATATGCGTTCGCCGGCTGCAGCAGCCTGACCGGCGTTACCATGGGCAACGGCGTGACGAGCATCGGGGAAGGAGCGTTTTATCAGTGCAGCAGCCTGACTAGCATTGCCATTCCCGACAGCGTGACCAGCATCGGAGAAATTGCGTTCGATGACTGCACCAGCCTGACCACCGCCACCATCGGCAACGGCGTTACCAGCCTCGGAGATAGTGCGTTCTACGAGTGCTTTAGCCTGACCAACGTGACCATCGGCAGCAGTGTCACCAGCATCGGAGACGATGCGTTCTTCCTCTGCGACAGCTTGAGCAGCATCACCATTCCCGACAGCGTCACCAACATCGGGCAGGAAGCGTTCATTTATTGTGACTACCTGACCAATGTGTTCATCCCGGCCGGCGTGACGAGCATCGGGGACGGTGCCTTCTTTGAGTGCTTCTACCTGACGGCCATTGACGTGGACGCAGCCAACGAGAATTACAGCAGCGTGGACGGGGTTCTATTCGATAAGAACCAGGATACACTTATCCAATGTCCATGCAGCAAAGATGGGGACTACGCCATCCCCCCGAGCGTTACCACCATCGATATTGAGGCGTTCAACGAATGTTATCTTCTGACGAAGGTTACCGTCCCCAACAGCGTTACCAGCATCGGAGAATCTACGTTCGCTTATTGTGACAGCCTGACGAACGTTACGTCGGCAACGGCGTCACCAGCATCGGAGCAGAATGCGTTCGATTATTGTGACAGCCTGACCGAGCGTCACCATCGGCAGCGGGGTCACCAGCATCGGGTCTGACGCGTTTGCCGACTGCCCCAGTCTGGCGACGGTCTATTTTCAGGGAAACTCACCGACGCCAACCAATGATTTGAGTGTGTTTCAAGACGACACAACCGGGACTGTCTATTACCAGCCCGCCACCACGGGCTGGGGCGCGTTGTTTGACGGCTGGCCAACCATGTCGAATGTCGTCAGCAGCGCCGTCGGCAGCGTGGCTGATATTGAAGGCAAGGGTTTGTCACGGTGATACACCCCGACGGCTCGACAATCCACTCTCCAACCAGGTGATTCAATCATGGATGGGTGACATTATCGAATACACCAGCCGACACCAAGGTCACCATTCAATTCATAGATAACTCGGATTTCATCGGTGGGTCAAAATGCGGCCAAACTCGCAATAGATGAATACGTTTTTGATCCGAACAGCAATGCTGGCAGCTCGCATGTTAGTTTTTTACGAGGCGTATTTGAGTCCGTCTCGGGATATATCGGACATCAAGGTCCGACGAAGTTATCCAGACCGCCTACGGCGTATCTTGGCATTCGGGGAACGGAATTTATCGTCCAGCAGGATCCCTGTTCCTCCACTGAAATGGTCTATCTCATTCAAGGCGAACTTGGCATCACGCCGCTGGATACGCCCGGCGTGACGAACATCTGCGACGCCCCGGTCACGATTTCCATCACCGCCTCCAGCGTCACCACCGCCCCGCTGGATCAGGCGACGTATGATTCCGTCAGCAATCAGGTATTTCAGGTGACGGGCACCGTGACGTTCGGGTCGTGGCTGGAGCAGTATTTTGACTGCACCAACGATCCCGACGCCGCGCCCAACGCCGACCCCAGCGGCGACGGTCAGGATAATTACACGAAATTTCTGGCCGGCATGAATCCGACCAACCCCGCCTCCTACTTCCACATTCTCTCCGCCACGCACCAGGGCAATGACGAGCTGGTAAGTTGGATGTGCGGCGGTGGCCGGACGAATGTCTTGCAAACCACGACGAACCTCGGCGGAAGCTGGTCCAACGTCAGCCCGAACATCGTCCTTGCGGGCGACGGCGACAGCATCACCAATTATCTGGACGTCGGGGGCTTCACCAACGCCCCGGCCCGTTTCTATCGGGTGCAACTGGTTCAGTAAAAACAAAGGAACTATGAAATCTCGTGCCTTAAAAATACTCGTCGCAACCGAGTTGCTGCCGCTGCTGTTGCTGTTGGCGCTGCCCGTCGTGGCGCAGGCCCAAGAACAACATTACCCGACCAGCGCAGGCACGGTCTATTATTTCGCCTACAACGGCGCAATCATCATAGATGGATATATCGGTTCCGACACTACGTTGAGCATCCCTTCCACGATCACTAACTTGCCAGTTACCGAAATCTGGGGTGATACGTTTGCTGACAACACGAGCCTGACCAGCGTTACCATCCCCTACGGCGTCACGAGCATTGATAATGGTGCGTTTGGTGACTGCACCAGTCTGACCAGTTTTACCATCCCCGACAGCGTCATCATCCTCGGGGCCGGAGCGTTCGCTGACTGTAGCAACCTGACCAGCGTGACGATTGGCACAAGCGTCACCAGCATCGGGCCCGCTACGTTCGCCAACTGTAGCAGCCTGACCAGCGTTACCATACCCGACAGCGCTACCAGCATCGGGGACGATGCGTTCGGTGACTGCACCAGCTTGACCAGCGTCACGATTGGTAGCAGCGTCACCAGCCTCGGAGCCGATGCGTTCGGTGGCTGTAGCAGCCTGACCAGCGTTACCATCCCCGACAGCGTCACCAGCCTCGGGGACGATGCGTTCGGTGACTGCACCAGTCTGGCCAGCGTCACGATTGGCAGCAGCGTCACCAGCCTCGGGGACGATGCCTTCAGTTTCTGCAGCAGCCTGACCAGCGTTACCATCCCCGACACCGTCACCAACCTCGGGCAAGAAGCATTCGATTACTGTAGCAGCCTGACCAGCGTGACGATTGGCAGCAGCGTCAACAGCATCGGGGACGATACGTTTAATTATTGCAGCAGCCTGACCAGCGTGACGATTGGCGGCAGCGTCAACAGCATCGGAGATTATGCGTTCTATGGCTGCAACAGTCTGACCAGTGTTACCATCCCCGCCAGCGTCACCAACATCGAGGACACTGCGTTCGGTTATTGCACCAGCCTGATGGCGATCACTGTGGACGAAGACAATGCGGATTACAGCAGCGTGGATGGGGTTTTGTTCGACGAGAATCAATCTACGCTCATCACATGCCCAGGTGGCAAAGTTGGAAGCTACACCATCCCCAGCAGCGCCACCAGTCTCGGGGACTATGCGTTCGAGGACTGCGAAAGCCTGACCAGCGTTACCATCCTCAACAGCGTTACCAACCTCGGGCAAGAACCGTTCCCTGGCTGCTTAAACCTGACCAACGTCACGTTTGGCAGCGGCATCACCAGCATCGGGTTCCTTGCGTTCGAAGATTGCGTCAGTCTGACCAGTGTTACCATCCCCACCAACGTCACCAGCATCGGGTCACAGGCTTTCGCATACTGCACCAGCCTGAAAGAGAGTCTATTTTCAGGGGAACTCGCCGACGCCAACCAATGATTTATCTGTTTTCTACGGTGACACCCCCGGGATCATCTATTACCTGCCGTCCACCACGGGCTGGGGCGCATTGTTTGACGGCTGGCCAACGATGTCGAATGTCGTCAGCAGCGCCATCGGCAGCGTGGCGAGCATTCATGGCAAAGTCAAGGTGACGCATATGGGCGGACAGCCTCAGCCACTCAATCTGAACGATCCGATTCAAGAAGGCGATGTGATTGAGACCGACAAGACTGGTGCAGTTAGTATTGGTTTTATTAACAACACGGACTTTAACATATCTCACAACGCCAAAATCAAGATTGACGAATACGTTTATGATCCGAATCCCGAAACTGCAAACTTCCTGATTCAAATTGATAAAGGTTCAATCTGGTGCAAAGACGGGCAGATCGGCAACGGTTGCCAAGTCAATACAGTATATGGTTACACTGGCATCCGCGGAACCGAATTTATCGAGCAGCTCGATCCATGTTCGTCGAATGAGGTGGTGTATCTGATTCAAGGCGAGTTGGCGATCACGCCACAAACGACCGGTGTGACTAACATCGTGGACGCTCCGGCCACCATCGTGTTCGACGCCTCCAACTTCTCCACCTCCGCGCTGACGCAGGCCACCTACGATGCAATGTTGGCTCAAATCAACCAAACAGATGAAACCTTCGCCTCGTGGCAGGGCCAGTATTTTGGCTGCATCAACGATCCTGACGCCGCGCCCACCGCCGACCCCAGCGGCGATGGCGAGGACAATTACTCGAAATTTCTGGCGGGCATGAATCCGACCAACACCGCCTCCTACTTCCACATTCTCTCCACCACGCATCAGGGCAATGACGAGCTGGTAAGCTGGATGTGCGGCGGTGGCCGGACGAATGTCTTGCAAACCACGACGAACCTCGGCGGAAGCTGGTTCAACGTCAGCCCGAACATCATCCTTGCTGGCGACGGTGACAGCATCACCAATTATCTGGACGTCGGGGCCGTCACCAACGCCTCGGCCCGTTTCTATCGGGTGCGCCTGCTGCCGTAAAACCAAATTCCAGCCCGTCGAACTTTTTCGTTACATCAATTTCTTCGCAATGTGCTCGTCGAGGATTTCCTGCACGGTCAGGGCGACGATGACTTTGTGGCTGCGCTTGAAAAACGATTCAATCTCCTGCAACGCGTCCGACGAATAATCGAACGACACGAAGAAAGGAGAATGCCCGGCTGATTGTTTCCCGAATTCTCCTTAATGCGCTAAACGAACTTAAAAGGCTTACCCAAAAACTACAGCGAAACGTCGGCGAGAATTGAAATCCATCCAAAAGTTGTTGGTAAAGTAGCTATGATGAGTTTGTGTTTCCCATCGAATTCCGAGTCCAAAATCTGATACCGCATTTGATACCATATTGAGTTTTTAGATCAAATTAGAACCAAAAACAACAAAAGGTCGGACTTTGAAAACTACCGACGGAAATGAAAACCAGTCAATAGAATCAATGGAAAATACGAGAACCAATCAAAACAAAAATTCGGAAAAAATGCTTGCGTTGGATTTAGGAAACCGCTGCTCTATCCATTTGAGCTACGGGAGCGCAATTTTCGACAGCATACCCGCTCTCGATTTTTTGCCAAGCCGCTTCATGGCAAGGTGAGTTTTCTGAATGTGTTTTTTCGCCGGCGGTGTATTTCTTCGATAAACGTGTTTTGCCCTTTCAAAATGATTTATTGCGGCACTGGGCCTTGCGTCACTTGCACGAGGTCGTCCGGGCGGATCCATTTTGCAAAGGCGTTTTGCACGTCGTTCGTCGTGAGTTGCGCGTAAATTTTTCCGGCGTGGATCGGCTCGTCCAGCGGCATGTCGAGTCGCGGATATTTCAGCCAGACTTGCGCGATGTAATCCACGCTCGACTCAAACAGCGGAATGTCGCGCAGCAGCATCAACTTCGCCTGAAACAATTCGTGGTCGGAAACCGGCTGCGTCTGGATTTGCTGCAAGTCGTTCAAGATCACGGCGCGCGCCTTGAAAACATTTTGCGGGTCGCAGGCGTATTCGACTTGATAAACGCCGCGCGTCTAGCCCGATGTCGAACGACGAATCCACAAAATAAACCAGCCCGCTTTTCTCGCGCAAATCGCGATACAATCGCGTCGCGTAAAATCCGCCGCCGAGAACGTGATTGCCGAGTTGCAGCGCGTAATAATCAGAATTCGTCCGCGTCAATTGCAGCGTTTCGGCCAAAGTGATTTTGTCCTGCACGCGGCTGGCGTCGGGAACGTGCGTGACGGAAGCGGAATTGTCCGGCGCGGGCGGAAACAGCGTGTTCGGTTTTTCGCCGGAAGATTTCCAATCGCCAAAATATTTTTCGACGACGGCCTCGGCTTTTTCCGGCGAAATTTTTCCGATGACGACAATCGTCGTCAAATCGGGACGGAACGCGCCCGCGTAATAATTTTTCACGTCGTCAATCGTGAGCGCGCTGACGCTGCGCGGGCGTCGTCTGCCGCCGCGCCGGATCGCCTTGCGGAAACAGCGCGGTCGTCAAGGCGTGTTCGGCGATGTGGTTTGGACTTTTCAATTCGCCGGCGACGCTCGCGGCAAGTTGCGTTTGAATGATTTTGAAATCGTCTTCCGGCAGCGCGGGAGAAAGTTCGTTGTCCGCGAGCAATTGCACGCCGCGCTCAAAATTGCTCCGGCAACACTTGCAGCGAAAAATCCGCGCCGGCCGATTCGTTCGCGCCGATGTCGTCGAGCGCCTTTTGAAACGCGAGCCGGTCGAGCGATTTTGTGCCGTAGGAAAATAATTTGTCGAGCGCCTCGTCCACGCCGTCCTTGCCGTCGGGCATTTGCACTTTCGCATTATTTTTCACGCGGCCATAAACGCTCACGCTGTCGCTGACGGTTTCCGGCTGCACGATCAGCTTGATTCCATTGGGCAAATTCGTGACGAACGGATTGAGCGTCGTGGCCGGCACCGGCAATCCTTCGGTGATTTTTTGCGCCCAATCCGGCAGTTTCACGTCCGCGCTGGCCGACGACGACGAGCGATTCGCCGCCGCCAAAACTTTTCCCGGAAATCGGTTTGTCCGACGGCGTCGGCGTGAGGATCGCGGAAATCGCGTGGTCGAAATCCAGATATTTTTTGGCGACGCGATTCACGTCGTCAACGGTGACGGCGCGAAACAAATTGATGTCGTCGTCCGGCGAATTGCGGTTTTCGATGGCGACGGCGGTTGACCACGCGTTCGCGAGGCCGTCAATGGAATTTTTTTGCAATTCGGCGCTGATGATTTCGCGGCGCTTGGCGGCTTCGACCAGATCGGCGGTGACGCCGTTGGTGATTTCGGCGAGCAGAATTTCTTTCACGTTGTTCAAAAGATTTGTCGAATCCGCCGCCGGCGGGAAATCCGGCAATCGCGTAACCGAGGCCGGATTTTTGCAACGTTCGTAGGCAAATTCGGCGAAGAGCGCCTTGCCTTGCGGGCACGAGGCCGTAAAGTTTTCCGCGCTGGCTGCTCAAAACGTCGGAGAGAATTTGCGCGGCGGCGAAGTCGGGATTTTCCGCGCCGGGAAAACGAAACGTGATCGCGGTCATGCCGTAAGGCAAATCGGTGTCGAGCTTCAGCATGGTCGGGTTTGACGGGCTGAAAATTAAATTCGGGACGCGCGGGCAATTGCTTCGACGGAATTTCGCCGAAAACATTTTTCACCTGCTGCCAAAACAGTTTGCGGCTCGACATTGCCGACGACGACGAGGACGGCGTTGTTCGGCGCATACCAGGTGTTGTGAAAATTTCCGCAAATCGGCGTCGGTGGTTTTGTCGAACGACGGGCGCGTGCCGAGCGGGCTGTGTTCGTAAGGCGTGCCTTTGAAAACGGCGGCGAGAAGTTGCTCGTAAAAAACGTATTCGGGATTCGACAAATCCTGCGCGACTTCCTGTTCAATCGCGCCGCGTTCTTTTGTCCAAAGCGATTCGTCGGGCAATAAATCTCTCATTCGCGTCGCCTCGACGCGCAAAGCGACTTCCAGATTTTCCGCCGGAGTGGTAAAAAAATACTGCGTGACGGCCTGCTGCGTGTCGGCGTTGTCATCGCCGCCGAATGCGGCGGAAATGGCGGCGAGTTGATCGGCGCTCAAGCCGGGGCTGCCGCGAAACATCATGTGCTCGGTGGCGTGCGCCGTGCCGGGAAATCCGGCGGGCGCTTCGTCGGAGCCGACGCGGTAATTGACCATCGTCGTGACGACGGGCGCGATGGTGTTGCGGACGATGATGACTTGAAGTCCGTTCGTCAGCGTGGCGCGCAAGACGTTCTGCGCGTGCGCAACCAGAGTCGTCAACGCGACGGAAAAAATGAGAACGGAAGCAAACCGCAGCTTTTGGTTTTTGACAGTCATAAAATTATGATTTGAGACAATGATAAACGGGAACCGTTCAGGTGGGTTAATTTAGCCACAGATTGAACCCGGATGAAACACGGATTTTTTTGTCCGCAGATTTCGCAGATTTTCGCAGATTGATTTTTCTGGATTTTAATCTGTGTTAATCCGTGAAATCTGCGGATGCTTTGTGCCATGAATTTGGATTGGGAAAAATTGTGCGCGACGGCTTCGGCGGAAGTTGAAAAAACTTTGGCGGCGTTGCCGATGCCGCTGCGCGAGCGGGCGGAGAAACTGCCGGTGACGTTTGAGCGTCAGCCGAATGCGGATTTGCAGGCGGATGGAATCGAAGCGGACACGCTGGGTTTATTCACGGGCGCGGAGTTTGTTGAAGAAAATGATGTGCCGCTGCCGCCGCAGATTATCTTGTTTTTAGCGAACATTTGGGACGTTGCGGAAACGAACGAGAAACTTTTTCGTGAAGAGGTGCGGACGACTTTTTTGCACGAGCTGGGTCATTATTTGGGTTTGGACGAGGATGATTTGACCGAGCGAGGATTGGAATAAGCCTGATTTCATGGGCTTTTGGCCGATTGTTTCGAGCCATCAAAAAATAATTAAAAAAACTCTTGCATGTGATGTTTCGATGCTGATAGATTTGTCTGCCCTGCGCGATGCGGTGAATGCGAAGGGTTGGCTGAAAAGCCGTTGACAATCGGTGCGATGTTGATACATTTCGCGCCCCCGAAACTCGAATCTGAGACGCCGAGTAGAAAGTGATGTTCGGCACTCGGGTTTTTTTGTCCCCTAAACGGGAAATAAAGCCGGTCGGGTTTTGAGCGAGATTTTTGGGTGTTTAGACACCCCTGCTCTTTGAAAATTGAATTGTGCGATTAGTAAGAGCCCCTTCAAGATCAACTGTTAGTAGTTGGTTTTGGAGAGTTTTAACAATTAAGTAGAAAGCTGCCTGGTCTCACGATCAGGCAGGAATCAACTAACGTTTTATACGGAGAGTTTGATTCTGGCTCAGAACGAACGCTGGCGGCGTGGATAAGACATGCAAGTCGAACGCTGACATTCAGGTAGCAATATTTGGATGTCGGAGTGGCGCAAGGGTGCGTAACACGTGGGTAATTTGCCGTAAAGTTTGGGATAACTTGCTGAAAGGCGAGCTAATACCGGATGTGAATTCTTGAAGGCATCTTCGGAAATTCAAAGTTGGGGACCGCAAGGCCTGACGCTTTACGATAAGCCCGCGGCCTATCAGCTAGTTGGTGAGGTAACGGCTCACCAAGGCTAAGACGGGTAGCTGGTCTGAGAGGACGACCAGCCTCACTGGAACTGAGACACGGTCCAGACACCTACGGGTGGCAGCAGTCGAGAATTTTTCTCAATGGGCGAAAGCCTGAAGGAGCGACGCCGCGTGGGGGATGAATGGCTTCGGCCCGTAAACCCCTGTCATTTGTGAACAAATTAATCTACCCAACACGTGGATTATTGATTGTAACGGAAGAGGAAGGGACGGCTAACTCTGTGCCAGCAGCCGCGGTAATACAGAGGTCCCAAGCGTTGTTCGGATTCACTGGGCGTAAAGGGTGCGTAGGCGGTTTGACAAGTCTGATGTGAAATCCCGCAGCTTAACTGCGGAACTGCATTGGAAACTGTCTGACTAGAGGAATGGAGGGGAGACTGGAATACTTGGTGTAGCAGTGAAATGCGTAGATATCAAGTGGAACACCAGTGGCGAAGGCGAGTCTCTGGACATTTCCTGACGCTGAGGCACGAAAGCCAGGGGAGCAAACGGGATTAGATACCCCGGTAGTCCTGGCCCTAAACGGTGCGCGTTTGCTGTGAGCGGAATCGACCCCGCTCGTGGCGAAGTTAACACATTAAACGCGCCGCCTGGGAAGTACGGCCGCAAGGTTAAAACTCAAAGAAATTGACGGGGGCCTGCACAAGCGGTGGAGTATGTGGCTTAATTCGATGCAACGCGAAGAACCTTACCTGGCCTTGACATGCAAGTAGTAGAAGCCTGAAAGGGTGACGAATCCGCAAGGATAGCTTGCACAGGTGCTGCATGGCTGTCGTCAGCTCGTGTCGTGAGATGTTGGGTTAAGTCCCGCAACGAGCGCAACCCCTGTGTCCTGTTGCCACCCCTTAAATGGGAGCACTCTGGACAGACTGCCTCGCTTCAACGAGGAGGAAGGTGGGGATGACGTCAAGTCAGTATGGCCCTTACGGCCAGGGCTGCACACGTACTACAATGCCCGGTACAAAGGGAAGCAAGACCGTAAAGTGGAGCCAATCCCCCAAAACCGGGCCCAGTTCAGATTGTCGTCTGCAACTCGACGACATGAAGCTGGAATCGCTAGTAATGGCGCATCAGCTACGGCGCCGTGAATACGTTCCCAGGCCTTGTACACACCGCCCGTCACATCATGAAAGCCGGTTGCACCCGAAGTCGCCCCTTAAAAGGTGCCGAAGGTATGACTGGTGATTGGGATGAAGTCGTAACAAGGTAGCCGTAGGGGAACCTGCGGCTGGATCACCTCCTTTCTAAGGAGAAACCACGGGTCCGAGGTAACAATCGGACTTCCGAGGTCGGACGAAGGTTTGAGAGTCAAATTTCAAACTATTCGGATTTGGCTTAAGCTAATCGCACAATTCAATCTTCAAGGGCAGTGCTCTTTGAACAAACAAGTGTAAAGAATCGAACGCTGACCAGCGCCGAAAATGAATTTATTCGTGTGGGGCTGTAGCTCAGTTGGTAGAGCGTCTGCTTTGCAAGCAGAATGTCAGGAGTTCGAGTCTCCTCAGCTCCACCAGCTTGGCTTT
>CAWCRR010000033.1:0-206298 GCA_963797825.1 uncultured Verrucomicrobiae bacterium | reverse complement strand
CCTCCAACTGCTCATGATAAAGATGGTGCTGCTCAGCCAGATGACGAAACTCGTCGTCCGACTGCATCAGGTGCGTCTTCAATTCTTCTTGCGTGTTCTCCATCAGGCTTCTATCTCCTTGTGAGGTTGCCACGCCGAGTCGGTAGGGTTGACTTGCTCGGTGGGTAAATGAATGACTAATAGCATTCGTCCGTGCGGAGGTCACCGATGGCCCCCGCATATGTGACAGTATCATGAAAGAATTCTCACGACAATCCCTGTTTCGGAGGGGTTGTCATAGTACGCGGGCCGTTGTCCAATGGCTTGAAAACCCAGACCTTCGTACAGGCGCCGGGCGGCGGCGTTGGACTCACGCACCTCCAGAAAATGGGCGCCGGGCTAGCGGGAAATCTCGGCTCGGAGCAATTCGGCTGGCGATGTGCAGGCGCCGAAAATCGGGATGAACGGCGATGTTTAGAATCTCACGTTCCTTATCGGCCACCGAACGGGAAACCAAAAATCCGGCGATGCGCCGCGCCCCCATTTGAAGGGCGCGTGTTGTTTCTGTGCCATGAAATAACCGTGATACCAAAGGCCGTCACTGTCCTGTTCGAGCGCGGCCTGATGAATGATTTGTTCGGCGGTATCATCGATCAACTTTTGGTCATGAGTGTACATCCCGTCATGAACCTGGAAGACCCCGCCCATATAGAGGTCGTCGGGCCAGACCGTTCCGCCCATGACTTCCGGGCGCCATAACACTCCATCCGGCAACCGGCTTTGTTGATGCAACACCCAATCGGACGCGCGCGCGAGCACCTCTTGTTCGTCTGGCGAAATTTCATTCGGATGATCCATGATGCTTTCAATCATTTCGGTTCCCATCGCCCCGCAAAAGTCGAGCTTGCCGAGGTGCATCAACTCCCCAAGCTTTGTGTTGTATGTAAAATTGGTGGCCTCGGCGCCGTACTGCATTTCCAGTCCCGCCAGCCAATGGTAATAGCGTCCGCAGATCAAATTATGTTGGACGACGAATTGGTCCGCCTCCGGGTCGCCCAGGACTTCGGCGGTGCGTTCCATTCCCAAAAGTGTGACGCCCCAGGGATAGGTCCAACCGATTCCCTCGGGCGCTTTGGCCGTTTCGGCAGAGGCCAGATTGGTGGGATAATCGCCATCACTCAGGGGGCGGATTTGGTGATGGGCAACCCGGAGGACAATCTCGCGGATTTCAGGATTGGAGATGCCGGCGGAATCTTTGGCACGGTCCTGGTTGGACACGCATCCGACAGTGATGCTGAGACAACAAAGCGCAGCGAAACAATATTTCCATTTGGGAAAATTCATGGCGGGGATTTTGCCTGTCGGTGGAGTTTTTGGCAATGGGCTGATTTTTAGCCACATGGACCACCTTCGCTGAAGCTACCCGTCTTCGCGCAGCTACGACGCGGCAGGATGATGTGGAATGACTAATTCCTAAACCATAATGACTAAATAATGACGAAGCACGAATGACAGACGACGCGTGCGCAAATTTTGCAGGGTCATCGGGCAAAACTTTGCGCAGCAAATTTCTTTTGATTTTGTATCCTGCGGTGCGGAGGCAACGTCCAATAAAGAGCAGAGAAGATGAAATCAATTGTAACAAATTATCCGGATTTTCAGGCGTTGCCCAAAGGCATTAAACGGATGCTGGTGGTGTCGGAAACTTTATTTTTTGAGGAGGCGAGGCCGTCAACGGGAATGTTAACCGTTCAAAAAACCATAATGCGCAAATGGGAATCTCCGGAAGACGCTTCGCGAATGGGTGAACCTCAATCAGCCTGGCGGCTACAGATTCATTGAATCGCGATGGATCGTTTTAATAGTCCGCATCTCCGGTGACTTTTTTTACGCCGGCATGCATGTCAAAATAGAGAAAATTGCGGACGGTTTTATGGACTGGCTGCATCGGCACGTATGGATACTTGTCATCGCCCAAACCGATTGGCAAATCGTTGAGATCGCCGCCAACCGCTTCCCAGTCCAAGTCCGCCAATACCCAGATATCGCTCAATGGCGCAGCGGCGGCGACCTGGGAAAGTTGGAGGGGTTGTTGTCCCTGGTTTTGTTTGCCGAAGGGGTAACTGGTCAGATTTGGAAACAGCGGGTCGCCCATGCGCGTGAGTGAAAAACAATAGGCGTGCGCGAAGTGGTCGGATTCCGGCGAATAATTGGCGTAGGTATTGCCGTAGGCCGGACAAAACAAAACTTTGGCGAGATTAAATGTCCCGCTTCCAAACTGGGTGGGCAACGGAAGCGCCAGGTACGTGGCCAGATAATAGGGCAAAAAATTTGTCGTCGTGGAATTGTAGGCGGGGATCTCGGTCAGGTCGAGTTGGGCGGGCGCGTCCGGGTTATGCGACGGGCCGGGTGGAAGCCATTCGCTGTGATCATCCAGATACATATGGAACGCGACCCCGGCCTGGCGATAATTCGAGAGACATTGGATTTGCAATCCCCTGCGTTTTGCGCCGGCCAGCGCCGGGAAGAGCAGCGCCGCCAGGATTCCGATGATGGCAATGACCACGAGCAGCTCAATCAAGGTGAAGGCGCTCCGGGGTTTCATGCAGCCGATGATAGACGATCATAGGCCGACGGAAAGGTCAACTTGCTGGAGGGGCAGAGAGGCAATGTTTTGCTCCGCCCACGCAGCGGCCGTGGCGTTGAGCGGGCTTTTCAGGTTGTAGCTCTGGTAACAGATCATCTGGGCGATATGCACAATCATTTGCGCCAGGGATTGTCCCGCGCTCCAATGATCGCCGATGCAGATTTTTTGGGGGTCAATGTTGGGATGGAAAACGGGGGTGGTCATGCGGCAAAACGGGGGGCGGCGCGCGGATCTCTTCGCGATGAGACGGGTTGCCGAGCTAGCGAGGCTCTGATTGAACTTCCATGAAAATTAAACGGAGCCTCCTCACGTCGGCTGCTACGAACACCGGGGTGAATGAATAACTCGCCGTTCAGTATGGGTTGGCTCATGGCCATGTTTGATTTGCCGGTGATGACAAAAAACGAGCGAAATGTTGCTCGCGGTTCAGGAACGATTTGCTCGACCAAGGTTTTTTGATGATTCAATTTTCGGTTTATGCGAGGCCTTGCGTGAACTTTGAACAATTGAGCAAGCACATTGGTGTGGTTCAAAAGCTGGTGCCGGAAGCAGGCAACGTGCGGCTGTTTTATATCACAGAAGAGCAATGGCTGAAAAGTGTGACGGTGATTGGGCCGAATTATGAACAAGGCAACCTGGCCAAAAATCCGAAAGTTCCGAACCAGGTCGAATTCTGGGATTGAAAACAGAGCCTCGCTGCCGTGCAAAGCAGTGGGCAGCGAGGTCTCATATCAGTTAAGCTTCTCGCCGGAGAAAGGTGTCCATTGATGTAGCATGCGGGCGGGGACATCGCATCCGCCTTCGCTTCGCTACGGCGCGACAGGGCGCGATGTCCCCACCGAATCACAAATATTTCTGAATCAGGTAGGCCTTGAACTTTTCGTAATCGGCGTCCATCCGGTCAAAGTCCTCCGGCAATTTCAACGCGGCTTCCATCGCGGGCGGGATGTCCGGCGACCAGCCCATCATCTTTTCGATTTCTTCGGGAAATTTCGCGGGATTGGCCGTTTCCAAAATCACCGCCGGCAGATTGTCCAACGATTCGGTTTGCAGCCAATCTTCAAATCCGCGCCAGGCGACCGCCCCGTGCGGCTCGAGCAGCAACCGGTATTTGTCCCAAACCTCCTTGATGGTCACGCGGGTGCGTTCGTCCGAAATGGAACTGGAAAACAGATCGCGCCGCATCACCGCCAGGTCGGGCATCCGGTTGATGTGTCCCGTCTCATCCATCTGGCCGCCGTAAACGGCGACAAGCCGCGCGAGGTTGCTCGGGTGGCCGACGTTCATGGCGTTGGAAACCGAATTGCGCGAGGGCGAAATCTTTTCGTACACGCCGCCGGCAAGAAATTTGGGGAAGGCGTCATTGGCATTCACCGGCACGACCATTTTCCTGACCGGCAATCCCATTTCGCGCGCCACGATGCCGCCCATCATGTCCCCGAAATTTCCGCTGGGCACGGAGAAGACGATCGGTTCGCCTGATTTGGCCAGGCGCGAGGCCGCGTAGAAATAGTAAACGCTCTGCGGCAACAAACGCCCGATATTGATGGAGTTGGCGGAGGAAAGCGGGAGTCCCTTCAGGTCCGGGTCGGCGAAAGCTTGTTTGACCATGGCCTGGCAATCGTCAAATTTTCCCCTGACGGCAACCGTCCGGACATTTTCGCGCAGCGTGGTCATCAATTTGCGCTGCGACAAGCTGACTTCGGCGAGGGGAAAGAGGACGATGACGCGGATGCCGGGGACGTTATGAAAGGCGTGGGCCACGGCCGCGCCGGTATCGCCGCTGGTGGCGGTGAGGACGGTGAGCTGGCGCTGATCATCCTGCAAAAATTTTCCCATGATCCGCGCCATGAATTGGGCGGCAAAATCCTTAAACGCCGCCGTCGGCCCCTGGTCGAGGCGCATGACATGGACGCGGTCAAAAACCTCCTCGAGTGGAACCCGAAAATCATAAGCCTCCCGGCAGATCCGCTCGAGGTCGTGATCGGAAATGATTCCGCTGGTGAATTTCGACAGCACCCGAAAAGCGATCTCGTGATAGGGCAATTCAGCGAACGCGGCGATTTCATCGGGCGAAAGTTTCGGATATTTATCTGGGACATAGAGTCCGCGGTCAGGGGCCAGGCCGCGCAGGATTGCTTCACGCAGATCGACTGCGGGGGACTGGCCATTGGTGCTGTGAAGAAGCAAAGACATGGGTAATTGTCGCGCGACTACTTTACTCGAAGTTTTCGACGCGGATCATCACGGGTTTACTTTTGATGACCGGCAATTTGGCGATTTTTTTCAACGCACGATTGACCGCGCCGTTGGTCGCGTAGTGGAGCATGAAGATCAGCGGCACGCTGGCGCCTTCGTGGCCTTCGGGCTGGATGACCGAGGAAATTCCGATGCCGGACTGGCCAAAGATGGCCGCGATGCGGGCGAGCACGCCAGGCTTGTCCACGACATTGAGCCGCACGAAATATGGCGAGACCACTTCCCCGATCGGCGCGACCGCGCCTTTGCATTCATGGGAGACGAATGGCGGCACGCGGCTGGGCGTGCCGAATTTCAGGTCGAGGGCGGCATCGGCAAGGTCGCTCAAGACCGCGCTGGCGGTGGCATCCTTGCCCGCGCCGCGGCCATAGAACAACGTATCTCCCACCACGTCACCGCGGACGAAGACGGCGTTGAAAACCTGGTTCACGCTGGCCAGCACGTGCGCGTTGGGAATGAGCGTGGGATAAACCGATGCCTGCACGCGGCATTGGCCCTCCATCTTTTTGACGATGCCGAGCAATTTGATGGTATAGCCAAGCTCGCCGGCAAATTTGATGTCCAGCGCGCTGATGTGGCGGATGCCTTCGACATAAATTTCATCCGGTTGCACCCAGAAGCCATGCGCCAGCGAAGCGAGGATGCCGATCTTGTGCTGGGAATCAAAGCCATCGATGTCCAGGTCGGGCGGCGTTTCGGCATACCCGAGTTTTTGGGCATCGGCCAGGACTCCAGAAAAATCCGCGCCCTCGAGCTTCATCCGGGTGAGGATGTAATTGCAGGTGCCGTTGACGATGCCATAGAGCGCCTGGATGCGGTTGCCCACGAAACCTTCGCGCAGCGATTTGATGATGGGAATGCCCCCGCACACGCTGGCTTCGTAATAAAGATTTGCGCCGGATTTTTTCGACGCGGCAAACAATTCCTCGCCATGCTTGGACAAGAGCGCCTTGTTGGCGGTGATGACCGGCTTGCCGAGTTTGAGCGCGGACAAAATGATTTCCTTCGCCAAAGTTGTTCCACCGACCAGTTCCGCAACGATGTGGACGTCCGGGTCATTGACCACATCACGCCAGTCGGTGGTCATGAGTTTGCGGGTAATTTCGTAGGGACGGGGTTCGTCGAACGCTTTGACGGCGACGCGGCGGATGACGACCTGGGCGCCGATACGCGAGGACAAAAGGCTGCCGTTGCGTTGAAACGCGTGAAACACACCGCTTCCCACAGTGCCGCCACCGATCATGCCAAGGTTGACCTGCTGCATAAGAGCGCACAGCTTACCGGGGGAATGGAGACCGGACAATTTATTTTTGACTGGCGGAGGTTTTGGCGAGGAGCTTTAGCCATTCGCGCCGCCACAAGAGGAACAGGAGAACAACGATTCCAAAATGGACCGCGACCGCACCAGGCAGGTAAATCAATTGATCACTATAATTCAATCTTTCGCTATACGTTTCAGCAAGCGCCATGAACCCAGGAGAAAAGAGTGAAAACCAGCCAATCGCCGTATTACTGAAAACCCCGGCAAGGATGAACGGCAGGATGCAAATAACGAACAACCAAAGGGCGACAAAACCGAGGGCCCGGCGTTTGAAGCGCAGGCGGCAGAATTCCAACAGCAACGAAAAGATCAGGAAACAACTGAGCAGATTGCCGAAGGCCAGCGCGAGTGGTTTCCAGGAATCAGCGATTGAAAAAATACATTCGGTGAGCAGACCAACCATTCCCACGGCGGCCAGGATCAGGGCGAGCGGAACCGCGCTGCGCCGAAAAATAGCGCTTGGATTCTTAAATCCAAATCGCATGGCTTCCACCCGGACGTGCTCAGGGTTCGGACTGGCAAAGACAAGAATAATAACGCCCAAAAGCATCGTCCCGCAATGCACTATCGGAAGCATAAAACCATAATTAACAGAATCGTTAAACGATTGTGCTGCCGTCCGAAAATTTCCGCTCCATAATCCCCAAAGCAAGCCATGTTGCGTAATGACCAGGATGGCGAACAAGGTCACGGCTTCCCAGCGAAACAGCGGAGATTGAAAGGGATTGGCTGCTTTTCGCCAGGCCGCGCGCCAGAAAAAAAGGCCGACAGCGGATTGCAACGCCAAGGTTAAGAGGATGGCCGGAACAGGGACTCCAAAAACATGAGGCATGCTCTCCCATTGTTGCTCCGGATAATCGTTTACTGGATTGATACCGACATAAAACAAATGGATGATCCCAAAAAACGGCAGAAGGAAATTCGTCAGCAGATAGGCGGGCGCAGCAAACGAGAACGGAAGGAGAAAGAAGGCGGCCAACAGTACTAGCATCCCCTGCGGCCGTGAAAAGGCCAATCCCATCAGCACACCGAGCAGCCCAAAGAGCAATGCGCTGCTGGCCACCAATATTTGAGTTCCGAACCAAAGCGTGATGGGCAGGCCGGCACCCAGCACAATCACCAGCCCGATGGCCCCCAATACGGCCCCCATGTAGAATTCACGCAAGGGCGAACCAAACCAGTAGCCCATGATGAGTTGCCCCGGCTTGAGTGGGGTGAGCCGGTTGCTGTCCCACAGCCCGGCCTTGCGCTCATTCGCGAGGGTCTGCGATATCCGTGCGAACCCGCCAAAAGTGAGGATCAATATCTCGATGGCCAGAACCCATGCATAAAATGTTTTGCCGGCCTCCTGCGATGAGTGGAAATCGAAATTCCGTGGCTCGGCCGAATACGCGATCAAGCCGGAAAGCAGGCTGAAACCGATGAGCGCGGCGATCAGGATGGCCGCGAGCACGCCGCCGCGATGCACCAGACGCTTTTGCGTCAGGAAAATGGGGTTGTCGTTCAGGTTCACATCAACTCCTTGGCGCCGGATTGCAAAAAGATCTGCTCCAAATCGTCACCGATGCCACGCCACTCGGAAATGCGGACGCCCTGGAGGACGAGCGCCTTCAACAATTCATCGAGCGCGTCCGTGCTGCCTTCAAAATCGAAGGTCGCACCATTGCCGGCCACGTCGAGATTTTTCAGATTGGCGCCTCGCAAGATTTCCAGCGCTTTGTCACCCTCAGCGCGCCAGCGGACGGACATTTTGCGCGAGGCCATCGTCCGGCCCAGGTCGGAGATCATGCCGGCCATGACTAGTTTTCCGCGTTCCATAATGGCCGCCTTGTTGCAGAAACCGGAAAGTTCCGTGAGGATGTGGGACGAGATCAAAACAGCCTTTCCGGCATCCCGCAGTTGCAGGAGGATTTTCCGCAACTCGATCCGTCCCAGCGGGTCGAGGCCGCTGGCCGGCTCGTCGAGCAACAGCACCTGCGGATTGGGCAATAGCGTTTTCGCGAGGACAAGCCGTTGTTTCATACCGCGCGACAATTCTTCGCAGAGCGCATTGCGTTTCTCCGTGAGCCAGGTGATCGCAAGGCATTCGTCGATGCGTTTGGCGCGGTTGGGGACATCGTAGGCGCGGGCGTAATGGTCGAGAAATTCCGAGGCGGTGAGCTGGTCGTAGGTGGGGCAAAAATCGGGCATGAAACCAAGCTGCCTTTTTAATTCATCCGGCTCGCGCGCCAGTTCGTGTCCGTTTACTTTTACGGAACCGCGGGTGCATTCCTGCAGGCCGGAAACGGCCCGCATGGTTGTCGTCTTGCCGGCGCCATTCGGGCCGATCAGCCCGCAGACATCGCCGGGTTCGACCGTGAGGGAAAGGTCATTGACGGCGACGACTTCGGGAAAATCCACCCGCAAATGGTCGATGGCGAGGGAAGGGTTGGCCATGAGCCGAGTATGAATTCATTCGGAGGGAAAGCAAGCATGTCTGATAACTGCCTAAAATTAGCATTGCATTCAGCAACATTTGCTGTTTACTCGACAGCCGCTGTTGCCATGCACGCAGAAGTTTTCACGATCGAATACGAGTTCAAGCTGCGCGACGGAAGAACCAAGAATTTTTCCGTTCGGCTGGAAAAGCCGTCGTTGCAACTCATTGCCGAACACACGACGACGATCCGCCCGTGGACCAAGCTGACGCACCATCAATGCGCCAACTGCCCTCTCTCTACCGACACACATACTGACTGCCCGATCGCTGCAAATCTCGTGGATATCATCGAATCGTTCAAGGATTCATTGTCCATCGAGGAGGCGGACATCACCATCCGCAGCGAGTCAAGGACCTATCACAAGCGGTCCACGGTGCAATACGGGATCGGATCGCTGATGGGCCTGTACATGGTCACCAGCGGCTGTCCGATCATGGACAAATTGCGTCCGATGGTTTACACGCATCTGCCGTTCTCGTCGTTGGAGGAAACTCTTTATCGCGCCGCGTCCATGTATCTGTTCGCGCAATATTTTCGCCAACAGGAAGGCAAAACCCCGGATTGGAAGCTGGAAGATTTCACAAAAATTTATGAGGACATCGCGACGGTGAATGAAAGTTTCACCAAACGCCTCCTGAGCATCAATCCGCGCGACGCCAGCTTGAACGCGCTGGTGGGCCTGGATTGCTTCGCCTCCGCGGCGGCCTTTTCGGGCATTGAAGATAACGTCAAGGAATTCGAGCCGCTCTTTCATGCGTATCTGCAAAAGGGCGACACGATGCGGCTTTCGCGGCCTCAAAGGAAGTAGTCCATCTTTTGATCTCCATGAACTTGGGGAACATCCAACCGAGGATGAGGATGAGGATGAGGACCTGACCCTCTCCCCATGAACCGGGGATGAGGGGACGGATAGGACGCGGGGAATTCTGCCTTCCCTACCGGGACTCCGTCTGAAATGAATCGCAAACCCACCGATGAATCGGTGGGCTATGGTCTTACGCCCTGCCGGGCTTTCCCGAGGAAGGAACCTCTGGTCCACGCCGGCGCGCAGAGGACTGCGCGCCCTACCAGCGTTGGGTTCAAGGTCACGATGCGCGATTTGAGAATCGTCGAAACTTTCCATGAACCGGGGAACATCCAACGTCCAACGCCCAACATCGAATGAATGCCCCGAATGGAAGCCGTTGGATGTTGGGCGTTGGATGTTCGATGTTTTCCATCTGTTTCCCATTTGCGCTTTCAATGAACCAGGGGAAAGAGAGGGGAATCTCCTATATAAGTTTACCCCGACCTCCCCTCACCCTGGCCCTCTCCCCCGTGGAGAGGGAACCCGCCGTCGCTACGCTATGGCGCGGCAGGCAGCGAGAGGACGATCACCGTCATTTGAAGGCCAGATGGCATACGACAGGTTCATCGTCCCAATGCATGCTTAAAAAAGAAAGGAGGCTCTCCATGAACCGGCTGACGGGAAGTGGGCCTTTCTGTTTTCTCACCCCTCACCCTCGATCCCTCTCCCCGTTGAGGGGAGAGGGAGGAAGCTGGCGAGTGTGCCTTTTATAAAACGGTTCATGGTCCCGATGCGCGTCCGTTCTTGG
This sequence comes from uncultured Verrucomicrobiae bacterium, assembly GCA_963797825.1. Classification (GTDB taxonomy): domain Bacteria; phylum Verrucomicrobiota; class Verrucomicrobiia; order Limisphaerales; family UBA11358; genus UBA11358. Next base: position 196,017 of record CAWCRR010000033.1, on the reverse strand, counting down.
AGGTCGAAACTCCCCATGAACCCGGGGAACATCCAAATGCCCCGAATGGAAGGATGCAACCGGGGCTTGGGTAAAACGGGCTAATTCCCCGGAAAATATACACCCTCATTTTGCATTAAGGCGCTGCCGGTTTTTTCTTCAGCGCCGACTGCACCGTTTTCAAAAGGTTTTCCACGGTGAACGGCTTGGCCAGAAACGCGTCGATTTCCATTTGCCCGATCATTTCGGCCGCCTCCGCACCGGACTCCCCGGCGGCGATGATCTTAACGTCCGGCTTGATGCGGCGCAAAGCCGTGGCGGTAGCGGAACCGCCCATCAATGGCATGACCCAATCGGTGATGACGAGGTCAATGGATTTCGATTTCTCGTTCAAACAAGAGATCGCCTCGAGGCCGTTGGTGGCGGTCAAAACCCGATAGCCGTAATTCTCCAAGGCGGTCCGGGCGATCACGAGGACGATCGCTTCATCATCCACCACCAAAATCCCTTCGCCATTGCCCATCGGCAGCGCGGAGCCGGAGGGGGGCGGGGGCGAGGGTTCGAGGACGGCCGGCAAATAGAATTTAAATTCGGCCCCGCGTCCCACCTCGCTGTTGACCGCCAGGAAGCCTCCGTGATTTTTGATGATGTTCAAGGAAGTGGACAATCCGAGGCCGGTGCCTTTGTCGGGAGCTTTGGTGGTATAGAACGGGCGAAATATTTTCTCCATCTCGGCGGGAGAAATGCCGGTGCCGGTGTCGGTGACGCTGACACAGACATAATTTCCAGCCTTGGCGTCAGGATATTGAGCGGCCAGGCGGGGGTCCATGCGGAGATTGGCGGCCATGAGAGTGAGAGTGCCGCCCTCGGGCATGGCGTCGCGCGCATTGACGCACAGATTCAACAACACCTGGTAGAGCGGCGTGGCCGACCCCATGACGGGCCAGGTTTCTCCGTTGGTTTTCACCTCACCACGGATATTTTGGGGAAAAGTGTCCTTCACAATTTTGCCCATTTCCTTCACGAGCGATTCCATGTGGATCAACGTTTTATTCGAATCCGTGCCGCGGGCAAAGGCGAGCACCTGCTTGACCATTTCGGCGCCGCGCCTGGCGCTGCTTTCGATGGTTTTGAGGACATTCTCTTTGTCCGGCCTTTTGCGTAAAATTTCCACGCCGATGAGGATCGGGGCCAGGGCGTTATTGAGATCGTGGGCGATGCCGCTGATGAGCACGCCCAAACTCTCCAGGCGCTGGGAGCGCAGGAATTGTTCCTCAAGCTGTTTGCGCTCGGTGATGTCGGTGTTGATCAGCAACAAGGATTTGGGCTGGCCGTAGGTATTTCGGATTACGGTGGCGCGGCAATGGACCCTGATCGTTTTGCCTTCGCGAGTGAGTTGTTGGAGTTCGCCAGACCACTCACCCTTCTCCCCGAGGCTGCACTTCATTTCGAGGATTTCGGCGGGCGGTTCTCCCTGAAAGAGCACATTCAAATAATCTTTTTCAATCACTTCTCCGGCCCTCCAGCCATAAATTCTTTCCGCGCTCCCATTCCAATACGTGATCCGGTTCACCAAATCGCAGACGAGGATGGCATCGGTGGCTTTATCCAGAAGCTCGGCCTGTTCGCGGTTTTTCTGTTCGGTCTGCTGCAGGAGGGTCTTCTCCTCCGAATTTCGCAAAGCCCGCCGGATGGCCGGCACCAATCGTTGCGGGCGGCTCTTGATGACATAATCCACCGCTCCATTCCGCAGGCTCTCCACCGCGGACTCTTCACCGATGGTTCCGGAAAAGAACAGGAAAGGCGTTTCCGGCGCCAGCTCGCGCGCCGTCATCAGCCCGCTCATCCCGTTGAAAGAAGGCATGCTGTAATCGGAGATGATGATGTCAAACCGTTTATGCCTTAAGGCCCTCTCCAAATCCGACCGTGTCTGCGCGTCAAAAAAGTCGCAGTGCAAGCCGTCCGCCTCGACCATTTCCCGGACGAGAATCCGATCATTCTCATCATCCTCCAGATGGAGGATATGCACGGGATGATTAAGCGTGTCGATGCCCATACAAGAAAACTGGAGTGAGGTGAAGGTTGGGGAATAAGAGACGCCGGAAACGGTTGATGATTAGGCAATAACCCATCCCAGACATCGCAATGCCCTTAGTTAACTGATTCATAAACCTTTGATTCATAAAGAATTATCTTTAAATCCACCTGTGCCAATGCCTCTTCTTTATTACTGATTATGATATAATACATAATTCCTTAAATTGCAAGTCCTGTTATATTCCTATACCCTTTTTAATCAAACCCTTATGTTGATCATCATCCCTCAAGACCACGGGGGAAAATTAAAACGGGGCAATTCCTCGAATCAGCGATTAAAATAATAATTGCCAAGAATGTAACCTTGCCATTCTTGACATCCGACTCTCCATCGGGAGAATTTCGCAAATGAGGTTACAATTAATCCCGAGACAATTTGCGCCGGCTTGCGGAGGATTCAGGCTTTGAAGCAGGTTGGGCCATTGTTTAAAGAGTTGTGGTTGCCACTGGTGGCGGCCCGAATTGGCGGAAATGATCGCCACGACGGTGACCAATCGCAAACTGCGCAACTCCGAGGCCGCCGCCCGTGCCAACATCACGTCAAGGGCGTCTGAAAAAACCTCGATGACCACGCTACTCGTTGGCAAAATCCTCTCCTTTCTGGGACTTAAACCTAAAGCCGGCAAACCGGGCAGACCGCTTGAGGAAATCGGCCCAAGCCCGACGTTTTCCTGATTCATACGTCTTCACGCCCTGGAACGCGCAAGCACAAAAAACGGCAACGCGGCCAGTTGCAAGACGACGGAAAAAATAACGACCGCCAAAATCGATCGGTCGTAGAGCAGTCCCATCGCCGCGCTGCCCGCAAACCAGGCGATGCCAAACGCGGTGTCGAAAATGCCGAAAGCGGTGCTGCGCTTTTCCCGCGGAATGACCCGTGACAGGGTCGCCTTGAGCAGGGAGTCCTGCGCGCCCATACCCACGCCCCATAAAATCATTCCGGTGAGCGCGAGGGCGAACCCGCCCAAAAAAACGCAGGGGGCAAATAACGCGCCAATAAAAAAGGCGCACAGCACCACCGGCAGCCCGAACTTGTCCAATAAGCTTCCAAAAACCAGCGCGGCCACCGCCGCAGTGACCATGGCCGCGGAATAAAAGACAGGCACATCGGCCGGCGGCACTATGTTCATTTTTTGAAAATGGAAGGCCACCAGGGAAAAATCCGCAAAGCCCGCCGCGACCAGCATTCCGGCGACGGCATACAGCCAGTAGGACTTCGAAAACCCTTTCGTTTTTAAGATCACCGGGGCGCGTTCTTCCAGTTCATGCGGGCGTGGATAAAATGTCCGCGCGATGCCGACCATCGCCAGGCATAAGAGCGCGGGAACCAGCAGGAGAGCGAAGGCGTGATGGTAGCCGCCATGCCGGTACAGAACCAGCGCCATCATGAGCGGCCCGATGGTTGCGCCGGTCTGGTCCAGAAATTCGTTGAGGCCGAAGGCCCAGCCGTGTCCGATCTGGCTGCCGGCGTGCGATAGCATCGCGTCCGTGGAGGGTTTACGGATGGCGCGGCCCGTGCGCTCGGCCACCACAAGCGCGGCGGCCAGCGGCCAATTTCCCGCCAGCGCCAGCGCGGGGACGGCCAGCATGTTGACGAGATAGCCGGTGAAAATGAAGGCCCAATATTTGTGGGTTTTATCGGCAAAATATCCGGTGACGGAACGGAAGGCATAACCCATCAACTCGCCGAATCCCGCCGTAAAGCCGACGACCGCGGCGCTGGCGCCGAGTGAACCCAGAAACGGCCCGACGATGCCGCGCGCGCCTTCGTAAGTCATGTCGGCGAACAATTGAACGACGCCGATGACCAGGACGAAGCGCAACGCTGTTTTGGCCAATGAATTTTTCCGCTCCACGAGCCGGATTATGGCGGGGAAAAATTATTTTGCAGGCAAATTTTGTTGGCGTTTGAAGCCGCGATATTCCCGCCAGATCAAGAGAACAATGGCGACATCAACCAGAATCAAAAACAACATTAGAAAACTAAAGTGGAGTGCCACCCGGCAGCTCTCTAAAAGGACAAAGAGGGTGATAACTGCCATGCCGGTGGGATAGCACCAGAGTTTTCCGCGCAAGATTCCGACGGCCAGGAATAATTTAACCGCGCCGTGTCCGAGCAAATAAGCGCCGCCGATTATTTTTGACCGGCCAGACAAGTGATCTCCGGCGTGGCGCAGGGCATTGGCGATCCAATCGCCGGGGTCCTCGTTCAATTCATGCTGGGTGAGAATGGTGACCAGGTGATTTAGAGCGTGGGGGCTGGCGATCAAAAATAAAATACCGCCGATCAATTCCAGCGCGCCGTCCACACCTTTGAACCAGATGCCGATTTCAAATGCCCAATGCAAAAATCTGTCCCGCGTGTTGCCCTGGTCCCATTTCATCAGTTATCATAGCATATTTGATAGAAATCTAAAACATTCAAAAACCTCACGCCAAGGTCGCGACGGTCGCAAAGGTGTTTCGTATTTGCGGTTGACACCGTTTGGGCATGGTTCAATCCTTCTCATACCATCAAATCATGAAGATAACCAGCATGGTATTGAAGATAGCCTGCGTTGCATGCCTGATGACGGCCAGTTTATTGGCAGTGATGAATTGCACAGATCTCTTATCGCAGTCAATCTGCGGTACATTTCCATCTCTTGTTTTGCGCGGGCTTCATGATCGACTTGTCCATGATTATACGCTTGATGATCTGCGTCATTTCGCATCGGATGTGGATCGAACTGGCATTCTGAAATCAGGATGGATCAATCACGGAGACATTTCGGATTTACCAAAGGAGCAACGCCTGTTGATTCTTCAACCACCTTCCTTCGACTAAGTGATGATATTTATCTTTACTGCGGCCCAGGATGATTTGGAGCTAAAAAATAATTCAGTTAACGACCTCCTCACCCCGGCCCTCTCCTCCGACCTGCCGCGACGGTGCGCGAGCACGGCGGGGGAGAGGGAGAAACGCTCGGCGCTTTTGTTTGAAAAAAGTTCAGCGGAATCTGACAGGAAGCCATCATCAGGGCTAATTAAGAGTTTGGAGAATTTCACCGACGACACCCGCCACTGTGATGTCTTTGAATTTCTCATCGCGGCGGACGATGAGACGGTGGGCGAGAACTTTTTGCGCGAGAGATCGGATATGTTCGATGGAAACGGCGTCTTTCCCCTCGATCGCCGCCAGGGCCTGCGCGGCGCGATATAATCCCAGTGAGGCGCGCGGGCTGGCGCCGAGGAGCAATGCCGGATGTTCGCGCGTGGCACGGACGATTTTCAGGATGGCATCGTTCAACCCGGAAGATACTTTGATCTCGCGCACGGTCTGCTGGCATTTGGTGATTCCGAAGGGCGTGGTCACCGGCGTGAGAGTTTCGATCGGGTGCTGCAACTGGAACCGTTCCATCATTTGTTTTTCATCGGCGAGCAGCGGGTAACCGAGGGACATGCGGATGAGGAACCGGTCTTTCTGCGCTTCCGGCAGCAGAAAGGTGCCTTCCTGTTCGATGGGATTTTGCGTGGCGATGACCATGAACGGCTTTTGCAGCCGGTACGTCACGTTGCCCGCGGTGACGGACGATTCCCCCATGGCTTCCAACAGCGCGGATTGCGTGCGCGGGCTGGCGCGATTAATTTCGTCCACCAGCACGAACTGCGAAAAGAGCGGGCCGAAATAAAATTCCGTGCGGCCGGACACCGGGTCCAATCGCATTTCGCCCAGGACGTCTTCGGGCTGCAAATCGGGGGTACATTGGATGCGTTTGAAGGTGGCAGCGGCGCTCAACGCCATGGCGCGCGCCAGCATGGTCTTGGCCACGCCGGGAACGTCTTCGATGAGCAAATGCCCTTCGGCCATCCAGACAGCGACCGCGAGCACCACTTGCTCATGCTTGCCGACGATGACCTTCTCGATATTGGCGATGATCTGCTGCGCCAACACGGACACTTCCGCGGGGGACACCCCTTTCGGCGGCATGACCGGCGGCAAAATGACCTGTGGCTTCCGTTCAGGTTGTTGGATGACGAGGGCCATAGTTTTATCCTTTCAAAATTTCCGCGGCGCGGCGACTTTTTTTTTCCAACTGATTTGTTTCCTCCGCCGTGAATTCATATTGGCGAACGGTCCCGATTCCAAGCGCGCCGATGATTTTTCCACCGTCGCGGATGGGCACACAGAGCGCGCCACCCACGCCGGTTTGTTTTGCGCCTGGCCTGGCGACGCCGCCGGTGTCGGTCTGAAGATTGCAGATCGTCACTGGTTTATCCTGCGCCACCACCTGGCCGGCAATCCCCTTGCCCACCGGGATGGTTTTGACCACGTCCAGAAGTTGCGGCGGCAATCCGATCTGTGCGGCCAGGTAAAGCAATTGTTTTTCGTTGTCCAACACATGGATCGTCGCGGTTTCGGAATGGAATTGTTGCAACAACTCCCGCAAAAGCGCATTCAACTCCGTTTCGCGGGAGCTTGTCTGTGGTGAATCAGCCTGGCCGGTCATGGTGTTATCATTGTAACAGCAGACGCAGAAGCTGTCACCTGTCACGGAAACATCCATCCAACATCCAAAGAAGGGGGAATGAAAAAAGGGGGAAGCCGGAAATGACGGACGGCTCGCAAGTACGTTGGCCATGCCGTTATTAACGCCGCCCCCTCACCCTCAATCCCTCTCCCCCATGGGGGAGAGGGAGGCCGTATCGACGCCCAACATTCAACATTCAACATTCAACATCCCTTATGGGACTCCGTCGGATTTGAATCGTGAACTCACCGATGAAAGGTCGCGATTTTGCATTTTGAAAAAACGGAATAAAAGGACGGAAAAGACGAAAGGGACACTCGCGTTTGAATTTGGGACAATATACGGTATGCATGAGACAAGTATGACGCGCCGCATTTTGACGACAATGATTTGGCTGTTTTGGGTGTTGTTCATGGTTTATTTCATTATTGCCGACAGGCTGTCACCTTTTTATTCCATCACCCCATGCTGCTGGTTGATTTTCATCCTGTATTGGTGGATCACGGCGCGGCGCGTCAAGGCCACCGCCGAAATGCAAAGCCTCGGGTCCGCATTGGCCCATCGCATTCCTGTTGTGTTGAGCTGGTTCATGCTGGTGGATTGGAAACTGGGTTATCCGATGAATTTGGCGTTGATTCCCCGCATCGGCTGGGTGCTGGTGGCCGGCGTTGTCATTTGCGTTCTCGGATTGTTCGTCACCATTTGGGCGCGGCGGACGCTTGCGGGAAACTGGAGCGCCGACGTCACCTTCAAGCAAGGGCATGAACTGATCAGGTCAGGCCCGTATCGTTTCGTGCGGCATCCGATTTATACCGGCCTCTTGATGATGTGCCTGGGCACCGCCATCGAAATCGACAGACTCCGCGCCCTGGCCGGTTTGGCGCTGATGTTCATCGGTTTTTGGATAAAGCTCAAGCAGGAGGAGCGGCTGATGATGCGGCATTTTCCCGATCAATATCCGGCCTATCGCAAAGAGGTGAGAGCATTGGTACCGTTTATTATTTGATGCAAGGGCGGGGGAATTTTTTTACGCAAAGACGCCAAGGTGCAAAGGCGCAAAGAGATCATTTGACAGGACTAGAATCGCACCGCGGAGGATGCCGCATGGGCGCACTTGCATTGGTAGCTGAGTGTCAAGCTTACCGTACAATAATTTAAAAAAGTCTGTCGCCCCTCCGGGGCTTGAGAATTATTTTGCGGGACGTTTTCCCACGGTTGAAACCGTGGGCTATTTTCTTTCGGGCTTACAGCCCTCCGCGTCTCCACGGTCCAATTTTCCATTCTTTCTAAAATTTACATTGTCCGAAGCCTTGGCAAACTAAGAGCGCATGACCGCCCTGTTTGCCACTGTCCCGGTTGAGACTGATCAGAGGGACGCCATTCTTGGTATTTTTGCCGTCACCTATTTCTGTATCGCCCTGGGTCACGTTCCGGGCTTGAAACTGAACCGGCCCGGCATTGCCCTGCTCGGCGCCATCGCCATGATGATCTGCGGGGTCACGACCGATGAGGCGGTCCATTACATCAATTGGCCCACGATATCCCTGCTGTTCGGATTCTTCGTCATTTCGGCGCAGCTCCGCCTCTCCGGGTTCTATGACAAAGTCGCCGAGGGCATCGCCCGCCAACTTAGCCATCCCGCGAAGTTTTTGCTGGTCCTGATGTTGACCGCTGGGGGCCTCTCGGCCTTCCTCAACCACGATATCGTTTGTTTTGTGTTTACGCCAATCGTCGGCGTGGCTCTCCTGCGCAAACAAATCAATCCCATCCCGTTTTTGATCGCCCTGACGATCGCCAGCAACATCGGCGCGGCGGCCACGCTCATCGGCAATCCGCAAAACATGATGATCGGCCAGGTGGCGCATCTGAGCTTTGGCAATTACCTGCAGTGGAGCATCGCGCCGGTGGCTTTTGCCATGGCCGCGGCTTACGGCATCATCTGGACATTGTCCAAAAAGAATCTGCAATCGCTCCCCGCCACTGCCGGCGCGCCGCCGCAACAGGCGTATCCGTTCAACCGATACCACACCCTCAAAGGGATCGTAATCCTGGCCATCGCCATCGGCCTGTTTTTCACGTCATTGCCCAAGGAAATCATCGCGTTGGCCGCCGCCGGCATCCATCTGGCCAGCACCAAATTTCGCACCGACGATTTGCTTGGCCTGGTGGACTGGCCGATCCTGATTTTATTCATGGGACTTTTCGTGGTGGCCGGCGCCTTCCAATCCACCGGCTGCGGCGATCAAGCGGTCCATTGGTTATCGCAAAGCGGGTTCAATCTTAATTCTCCCGCCAGCCTGGTGCTGACCACCGCGGCGCTCTCCAACCTGATCGGCAATTCGGCGGCGGTGATGCTGTTGGTCAAGATCGTCAATCTGGCGCAGCCTGCGCCCTATGCATTGGCGTTGGCGAACAGTTTTGGCGGCAGTCTTCTGATCATCGGCAGCGTTTCCAACCTGATCGTCGTGCAACAGGCGCGCGAGATGGGAATCAAGATTTCCTTTTGGGACTTTGCGCGCCTGGGAATTCCGGTGACCGCGGCGATTTTATGCGGGTTGCTGGGGTGGATGGCCCTGGTGCATTAGCCCATCGGATCAGTGATGGTCCCAATCATCATCATGGTGATGCCAGTCGTGATCATGGTCATGGCCGTGATCGTCATGGACCACCGCGACACATCCGGTCAATGCGACGAATGAGAGGATGGCCATTAAGACTGGCAAAAAGATTCGTTTCATATCGTTGATAGTAATTGAAACTTTTTCAGCTATAACCATGCCGGTATGCGGACTCTCTTAGAATTGCGATTATTAAACAATCACATCATTGCTAAGCGCACTGCCAGTCTTCTTTAGTGCAATTTGCAAAGAAAAATCGCGATAATACCCATAAGTTTTGCCTTATAAGTATTGACACTACTAGGATCAATCTGTGATGATAAAAACAAGTAAGGTTGTCAGAAACTATGAACACACGCATAAAGAACTCTATAATTGTATTGGCAATATTCACCGCATTCACCACCGCACATGCTGATACGATAGTCTGGACCAACACCGCCGGCGGCAACTGGAATACGGCGGCCAACTGGTCGCCCAACGTCATTCCCGGCTCCAGCGACACCGTGGAGGTCACGAACGATGCCAGTTATACCGTGAACGTTGACGGCACCGCCAATGCCGGGAACATGGTCCTGGGCACCTCGGACGCGGGCAGCACAAACATCCAGGCTTTTCAGCTAACGACCGGGAACAATTTCATCCTCAACGGAACGGCCACCGTGACCACCAACGGCCAATTCAATTTGTACAGCGGCGTGATGATTGGCACCAATGCGATTCTGGACGGCACGTTCAACGGCAATGCGGCCACCGTTTCAGGCACGTTCACGATTCTCAGCAACAGCGTGTTAAACATCAATCCGCCGGGGATGATCTTCAATGGATTTCCTGACCAGCAAGTGATGACCAATTACGGAACGGTCAATTGGAACGCGACGCAAGTCTATGAGGACAACAGTGGGGTGATTTACAATTATGGATTATGGCTGGCGCAAACGGATGGCACGATTAGCGGCCGTTTGGAGTCGGGGAACGGGGCTTTCGAAAATTACGGCACTTTCCGCAAATCGGGCGGCACCAACACCACTCTATTTGACGGCAACGGCACACTCAATAATTACGGCGAAGTGGACATCCAGACCGGCTCGCTCACTGTCCAAAGCGGCCAGGACAGCGGCTGGATCAACACCTCCAATAATACTTTATTAACTTTTGCGAATTTCATTTTGGCTGGAACGAACTTATTCACCGGCGGCGGCATATTGACCAACAGCACGCTGGAAGGCACCAATGCCGTCATGGAAGGGACCCTGGCTGGCGCCTCGCCGTTGACGATTGGAGGCACCCTGACGATTGATAGCGGGGCCGAACTGCAAATTTTGTCAGGCGCCGCCTTCGACGGTTATGTGGATGGCCATTTTACTCCCTGTCTGTTCACGAACAACGGAACAGTCCTCTGGAGCACGAATGACATCAATGACGATAACCTCCCAACCATCGACAACTATGGTTTATGGGTTGCGCAGGGCGACGATACCCTGTTTGGAAGGCAGGTTGACGGCCCCACCACCTTCAACAATTACGGGACGTTCGAGAAACTTGGCACTGCGGGTACTACCACGATGGATGCGAATACCGTCTTCAATAATTTGGGAGGCACGGTGCGGACCGCCAGCGGCACGATTGGAATCCAGAACGGGAACGGCTATGGAACATTTGATACCGCGAGCAACTCGCTGTTGCAACTCACGAAGTTTAATTTTATGGCTGATTCGGTGTTTACGAATACGGGGACCGTTTCAGGATTGTTAGAGGCGACGAATGCGATTTTCGAGGGGACCCTGGACGTGGCCAACTCGACGTTGTCTGGCAATTTCACGCTTGAAAGCGACTGCGGCTTGAACATTGGAGGGGGAGTGATTTTCAACGGGTTCCCCAACGCAACGACGATTACAAATTATGGAACAGTGACGTGGGCCACCGGGAACATTACCGGCGACAACAGCCCGACGATTGTCAACTCCGGGTTGTGGCTGGCTGAAGGCGATGGGACTTTCAACGGCCGCGTCTCGGGCGGGAGCACGACGTTCGATAATCTGGGGACGTTCCGCAAGACGGGCAGCCTCGGCGGCAGCACGTCGTTGACATCATTTCAATTCAATAACCCGGGCCTGTTCGATGTGCAAACCGGCGAGGTGGCGATGGTTGCCAACTTTGCTCCGGGGGGCGGCACGGTAAATTTTGGGATCAACAGTGCGACTAACTTTGGCAACCTGCACTTTTCGGGGGCCGTGACTTTGGGCGGGACGCTCAGCGCCAATCTCAACAACCTCTTTGCCCCAAGTGTCAGCAATTCGTTTCCGGTGGTCACATACAGTGCGGAATCGGGGGCGTTCACCAATTTCAATCTGCCGTCGGGATTTGTTTGGACCAACAATTATGTGGCAGGGGCAAGTGTCCTGAGCATCGTCACGGTGAATCCGCCGCAAGTAAGCTCGGCCCCGGGCGTGCAAAACGGCACGTTCTCGTTCAGCTTTACGGGGATACCCGGCCAGACCTATCAGATCGAGGACACCACCAATCTTTCTCCGGCAAACTGGGTTGACGCGGGCCCGCCGATTTACATTACCAATACCAGCCCGATCACGGTCTCGAATCTCATCAGCATCGATCCGCAATTATATTACAAGCTGGTCTTGCAATAATTAGACGCTCTTAGTTCGGCAGTGGAGATGGTTTTGCTTTGTAAGCGGTCAATTCTTTGGTGATTTGATCCGCCAAAGACGCCTGATGATTCGATTGGGCCAATTCCCGGGCAAGCGACGCCGTGGAGATGGCGTTGGAGAAATTTCCGACCGCGGCATAAGCGCCGGCCAGGTTTTCCAATGCTTCGGGCCAATCGGGTTCCAGCCTGATGGCGACAACCAGATTGGTGATGGCCGATGGCGCGTGCCCTTCTTTCAACAGTGTTTTCCCAAGGTTGAGATAGGGTTTGGAATAATCGGGTTGAAGGGCAATCGCGCGTGAAAATTCGGATTCCGCCTCGAGGGGCCGGCCCGCCTGCATCAGCGCCACTCCCAAAGTGTTGTGCAGAACCGGATCCTCCGGCATTTGCTTTAATGCCGCGGTTAAATGGTCCTCCGCGCCGGCAAATTTCCCGGCGTTAATCAAATCCCGTCCGAGATTGTATTGGTATTCGCCATTGAGCGGTTGAAGCCGGACGGCGTCGGAAAAATGCCCGATGGCATCGGTTAACCGGCCCTCGCCATTATAGGCCGTCCCGAGCAAATTCTGGGCAACGGGACTATTCGGGTTTACGGCAATGGCCTGGCTGAACAAAGCGACACTGCTTCGCCAGCAATAGAGTTGTTGCCGGGCCAACACCAGGCATAGGCACAGAAAGATGCCCGTCCCCGAAATAATAAAGCGATGCGACGATTGTCTGGCGGCCCATAACTCATCCAGGGCACAGGCGATGATCAGGAAGATGCCGATCAAAGGCACATAAGCATGGCGGTCGGCCCAGGCTTGAAGCCCGATTTGGACAAAACCGATCACCGGGACCAGAGTGCCTAGAAACCAAAACCAGCCAACGGGAAACCAACGGTATCTGAACCTCCAATGCCAGGCGGCCAACGTGCCCCCCATGAGGAGGATGAGACAGAACACTGTGGGAGCCACCGGCATGCGCCGGGGAAATTCGTAAAAGACGCAAAGCCCGGTCGGGCAAATGGCTTTTTCGAGATAGGTCACGTAGGCCAGCGGGATATTGAGCAACCTCGAGGTCATCGGCACGCCAGCCACTGGCACCACGTCGCCGGCCTGGTTATGGACCAGATACGTGATGACGCAGGCGGCAGCGCCCAGGATAAAAAAGGGAATTTTTTCCCAAAGGACAAGTGGATTCCTCCGGGTTTTCCCGGTGTTCAATGCGTCTGGCGAGGGAAAAATCCGTTGCAACGGCCAGTAATCCAGGAGGAACAACACGAACGGGAGTGTCACGAGCATCGGTTTGGCGGCCAAGCCCGAGAACAAATAAAATCAGCGTGAGCAGGTATCTCGCGGGTCCGGGATTTTCCGCATAACGCAAATAGGCCAGCAAGGTGAGAAGGAAAAAGAGCGTGCTTAACACATTTTTGCGCTCGGCGACCCAGGCGACCGATTCCACGTTCAAGGGGTGCCAGGCAAATAAGAGCGCGCCCAACACGCTGGGCCAGAAACGGCCGGTCATACGGCTGAAGAGGAGCCATAGCAGCACCACATTGGCCGAATGCAACAAGATATTTGTGAGATGATGGCCTCCAGCAAAGAGGTGATACAGCGAGCCATCAACCATGTGTGATACCATCGTCAGCGGATGCCAGTTGGCCGCCACCACCGCCGTCAGCGCCCATTTGATTCCGTTCCAGGAAAGGCCGTTAAACACTTCGGGGTTTTGATAGACGTACAACTGGTCGTCGTAATTGACAAACGGGAAACCGGTGGCCGGCCAATACAAAGCCATGGTCACTGCGAATAACGTCATCCCGGCGATCCAATTGCGTTTTTGTTCCATTTTCGCTGTCATCGCCGATTTCACCGTGCGGCAGGGCATTCAACTGGCGACATTTAATTAATTTCAGCATTTAAGTTCAACAATGTCAAAACGTGGCTGGTTTTGGCTGGTTGACTGCGGCGCAAAGCGGGAGGCGAGCCAGCCCGTCCTCCGAAGCATTTCTGCGGAGGGTGGACAGTACTGCGGAGGGTGGACAGGTTTGGAAGCGCGCGCTACGACACGCCTGAGGGCTGGCAAAAAATGATGAGGATTCGGCAATATTGTCTTTGAAATCTTCATTGCGCGGCTCTTTCCCCATGTGTTACGTTATCTTCTCGGTTTACTAAACAATTTAACCAAAAACAGAAAAAATTATGGCAGTCAAAGTTGCAATAAATGGGTTTGGTCGCATCGGTCGCCTCGTCTTTCGCGCCATCGCGGAGCAGGGCATGATCGGCAAAGATGTGGAAATCGTCGCCGTCGGAGATATCGTGCCGGCGGATAACCTCGCCTACCTCCTCAAATACGATTCCATCCAGGGCCGTTTTCAGGGCGAAGTTGGTTCCAAAAAATCCGCCGCCGACAAGACCGACGACGATGTTCTGATCGTCAACGGCAAAGAGATCAAAGTTGTCAGCGCCAAGACCCCTGCCGAATTGCCATGGAAGGCGCTCGGCGTCGAACTCGTTATCGAATGCACCGGCCTCTTCACCGACGCTGCCAAAGACAATCCGAAATCATCTTACGGCCATATCACCGCGGGCGCAAAGAAGGTCGTCATCTCCGCCCCGGCCAAGAACGAAGACGTCACCGTGGTACTCGGTGTCAACGAGGGAAAGTATGATCCCCAAAAGCACAACGTCATTTCGAACGCGAGCTGCACGACGAATTGCCTGGCGCCGGTCGTTCACGTGTTGCTCAAGGAAGGTTTCGGCATCGAGGAAGGCTTGATGACCACCATTCACAGCTATACCGCCACGCAAAAAACCGTGGACGGTCCCAGCAAGAAAGACTGGAAGGGCGGCCGCAGCGCGGCGATTAACCTGATTCCTTCGACCACCGGCGCGGCCAAGGCTGTGGCCCTCGTTTGTCCCGAGGTCAAAGGGAAGCTGACGGGGATGTCAATCCGTGTCCCGACCCCGACGGTTTCCGTCGTTGACCTTACCGTACGCACGGTGAAAGAAACCAGCTATGCCGAGATTTCCGCGGCCATGAAGAAAGCCAGCGAGACCTATCTCAAGGGGATTCTCGGTTGGACCGACGACGAAGTGGTCAGCAGCGATTTCATCCATTGCAAGTTGTCCTCGATCTTTGACGCCGGCTCGGGGATTGAATTGAACAAGCGCTTCTTCAAACTGGTGAGCTGGTACGACAACGAGTGGGGTTATAGCTGCCGCGTGGCCGACCTGCTGAAATTCATGATCGGCAAAGGCCTGTGAATTGCGATTGAAAATCGCCAAGGATCTCGAGGCGGCCCGGCGACGGGCCGCCTTTTTATTTGACTGATTTTCCCGCGGCCTGTCTCTTGTTGCATTCCATGAAACCGGAAACAGAGAATCAGCCGGGGCGAATTCGCGTCATCGCGGGCGCGCTCGCCATTGTTGCGCTGATCTTCATCGTCTATTCGCCCATTCTCCCGGGAACTTTTGTGATGGACGATGAGCGGTTGACCGGCGGCGATAATCCCCTCGTAAATGGAAATCTTACGCCGGGCACCCTGTGGTTCGGAACGGATTTTACGCTGGCGACCTTCGGCTGGTGGCTGGAGAGGATGGCATTCGGGAGCAACCCCGCGGGTTACCACGTCGTGGATTTATTGCTGCATGCGGCGAGCTGCCTTCTGCTTTGGCGTTTGCTGGCGCGATTGAAGATTCCCGGCGCGTGGCTGGCCGGGGCCTTGTTTGCCGTCCATCCCGTTTGCGTCAATTCGGTGGCGCGAATTGCCGAGTTGAAGAACACACTCTCCCTGCCCTTCTTTCTGCTTAGCTTTTTAACCTACCTGCGATATGAAGCTGCCGCTTTGTATCCGGGTGAAAACAGCGCGGCAGACAAACCGCGACATCCATGGTCCGGCCCGCTGTGGCTCACGATATCGCTGCTCACGTTCGTTCTGGCATTGCTGGCCAAATCGACCGCGGTCACCCTGCCGGGGGTCCTGCTTCTTTGCGCCGCGTGGCAACGAAAGCGGCTCACGCGCCAGGACGTGTTCCATACGATTCCGTACTTCATTCTTTCCCTGGCCTTTGGCCTGATGTCGATCTGGTTCCAGAAACACCAGGCATTGCCAACCACGCCCCTGGCCCTGGCCCCCGAGACTTTCTGGCAAAGATTGGCCACGTCGGGAGTGGTATTCTGGTTTTACCTCGGCAAAGCATTTGTGCCGGTCAATTTAAGCGTGGCGTATCCGCCGATACAAATGGAAGCCGGCGCCTGGGCCTCTTATTTGCCCGATCTGGCGATCGGCATCACTGTTTTGACATGCTGGAAATTCCGCCGCGCCTGGGGACGGCACGCGCTCTTCTCGCTGGGATGTTTTGCCATCACTTTATTTCCCGCCCTCGGGTTCTTCAACGCCCAATATCAGACGATGTGGAACGTGTCCGACCACTTGCAATACGGTTCCCTGCCGGCCGTGGTGGCGCTGGCCGCGGCTGCGCTGGCGGTATGGGTGAAAGAATTGGTTCTTCCAATGGTCGTGGCAGTGCTTTTGACGGTGCTTTTAATTTTAAGTTTCCAACGCGCGCAGATTTTCACGTCGGAAGAAAATCTGGTGCGGGACACGCTTAAAAAAAATCCCGCCGCCTGGGCGGCGGACAACGACCTGGGCACCATCCTGGCCGAGAAAAGCGACTATGGGGGGGCCATCCAGGAATTCGTTCTCTCTCTCCAGGATCATCCCAACAATGTGGACGGGTTGATGAATCTTGGCCACGCCCTCTCGTTGATCGGGCAATACGGCGCGGCGGACGCACAATTTCAAACCGCCCTGATGATTGATCCGGGCGCGGCCGCGCTTCACAAAGCCTATGCGGAAGCTTTGTATCTCCAGGGAAAGAAAACCGAGGCATGCCATCAATTACAATGGGCCACCGTTTTGCAGCCGGACCCGCAATCCGAAATGGAATTGGCCTCCTGGTTATATGCCGATGGCGATTTACGGCGGGCGGTGAATGAATTCAGGCGCGTATTGGAATCGGAGCGGGATGATCCGGAGGCATTGAATGACCTGGCGTGGATTTTGGCGACGTCGCCGGATGATTCGCTGCGCAATAGTCCGGAAGCCGTGGCGGATGCTCAAAAGGCCTGCCGCCTGACGTCGTACAAACGCCCGGAGATGCTGAGCGCCCTGGCAGCGGCCCAGGCCGATGCAGGCGATTTTTCCAATGCCGTCGCGACTGTCCAAATGGCCATCCACGCGGCCACCGCCGCCGGGAACACCCAGATGGTTTCCGCTGATGAACAATTTCTGCAGCTTTACCGGGCCAATAAACCCTACCGTGAAAGGCGATAGTGCCATTCTGGAATGACTAATTACTAAGCCATAATGACGAATGAATGACTAAACCATAATGATAACAACATGGGTGAAATTTATCATTCGAAATTGGTCATTCTTTAGTCATTCGGATTTAGAAATCAGTCATTTCCCCGGTTACTTCCCAGTCACCGGCGTTTGCTGGATGACCTTTTCCTTTTCCAGTTTATTGAGTTTGGGCGCGATAACGATTTGGCAATAAGCCGCATTGGAATTATTGTCGTAATACTCCTGGTGATAATCCTCGGCCGGATTGAATTTTTTTAACGGAACGATCTGGGTGACGATCGGGTTGCTGAAATTTTTCTGCGCTTCGAGCATGGATTTTTGGGCCTCGAGTTTTTGTTTCTCATCCCGATACAAAATGATGGAGCGATAAGACGTGCCCACGTCGGCGCCCTGGCGGTTCAAGGTGGTGGGGTCGTGCGCCTGCCAGAATACGTCCAGCAACTGGTTGTAGGAAATTTTCGACGGGTCAAAAACGATCTCGGTGACTTCGGCATGGCCGGTCGTTTCGGTGCAAACCTCCGGGTAGGTGGGATTTTCCGTATGGCCGCCGGCAAAACCGCTGGTCACGGAAATGACGCCGGGCAACCGTTCAAAGACCGCTTCCATGCACCAAAAACAACCGCCGCCCAGGTCAGCGGTTTCGGTTTTTGGGACGGCGGCTCCAGTTTTATTCGTGACGTTCATAAACAGGGCTGGTTGCGCTGCCGCCGAAAAACTCAGCGCCAGCGCAACCCATAAGATATGGTTCAGTTTCATTTATTCTTCCGGGCTGTCCAAATCCCCGCCGGGCGGCAAGCCGGCAAACTTTTCAAAATGCTCCGGCCGCAACGGCTCGGAAATCACATGCTCGCCGCCGAGCCATTTACCCAGGTCGATCAACTTGCATCGCTTCGAGCAAAAGGGCGCAAATTCGCCCTTCAACCACTCCCCTCTTTTCTGACACATTGGACAGGCCGTCTCTTTACGGCGTTCATTCATGGATTGGCGATCAAGGGTGTGTTTGACGATGACATGGAAATGTAATCTTCAAGGATACGCTCCGTCTCGGCGAGTGCCGCGTCGGTTCCGGCCCTGGTGACGACGGTGGCTTTGGACGGATTCGTTCCTGCTGCCTGGAGGCCCATAATGATGTCCTGGTTTGTGGTCATGGCCATCACGGTTCCGTTGGCGTTGGTTTCGATCACGGTGGCATCGAAATTGGTCATCAAGCGCGGCTCCGGGGCAGGCAGGCCGTTGGTCGCCGCATTCTCCAGGGTGATTTCATATTTTGTTTCCGCCGGGACCGGGCGCAGGGCGCGTTCGGCATCGCGCGCATTTTCGGTCTCGGCGATTTTCTGCCGTTCACGCAAGGCCTGCTTCTCGTTGAGGGTCGTGGTTTTGTCGGCCTGCATTTTTTTAAATTCATCGATGTCCTGCCGCACGTAGCTGAAATCCACGTTGGTGGCGATGCGGGCCTCGGAATCCTGGCGCAGTTGCGGAAGATAGGCCGTCACGCGGTCATTCTTATCAAAAGGCACGCTGGAAATCGTGTCCCAGGGCAGGGCATTTTCCAGGTTCGTCTCGCCGATCTCGGTGGAATAATTCAGCACGTCCGGCAGGACGATGTCCGGGACGACGCCCTTAAACTGGGTGGAAGCGCCGGTGACGCGATAAAATTTGCGGATGGTGATTTTGACATCACCCGGATCATTGGTGGCCGTGAGCGAGGCAGGGACCAAAATTTCCCGGAGACGCTCGATGTCCTGGACCGTGCCTTTGCCGAAAGTGCTGCTATCACCCACGACGACCGCGCGGCCATAATCCTGCAAGGCGGCGGCGGCGATTTCCGCCGCGGAGGCGCTCAGGCGATTGACCAGCACCACCAGAGGCCCGGAGTACAGTTGGTTCGAGGTGTTGTCCGAATAGACGTTGACCTGCCCGACGGGGTCCCTGGCCAGCACCACCGGACCTCCTCCGGTGAAGAGGCCGGTAAAGCTCACGGCTTCCTCCAATGAGCCGCCCGGGTTGCTCCGCAGGTCCAAAATGATTCCCGAAACATTTTCCTGTTTTAGTTTTTTAATCAATTTCCTCACGTCCACCGTTGTATAGCTGGGCGACAATTGCTGGGGACCGCCGGCCACGTCCATGGAAGCGTAAAAGGATGGCAGGTCAATGATTCCGATGCGGTTCGTTCGGCCATGATCATCGGGCCTTTGGATGATTTCCGCATGGGCGTGCTCGTCCGCCAGTTTGATTTCGTCGCGGGTCAAAACCACGATGCGTTGCATGGTGGGATGGTCTGCCGAGGTCAAGGTCAAGCGCACCTGCGTTCCTTTCGGCCCGCGGATCAATTCCACGACTTTGGGCAGGTCCATGTCCACGACGTTGACGGGGGGCTGGTTGCTTTGGGCCACGGCCACAATGCGGTCGCCCTGGTGGATGAGTCCGCTTCGCTTGGCCGGGCCGCCGGCGACCAGCGAATCGACCGTGCAGTAGCCTTCGTCTTCTTTCAATTGCGCCCCGATGCCAAACAGCCCCAGGCTCATTTGGATCATGAAGCTTTGGGCGTTATCAAAGTTCATATAATCCGAATGCGGATCGTAGGCGTGGGCCAGCGAGTCCAGATAGTCCTCGAGGATATTGTCGCTGTCCGAATTGGCGATCATGTGCAAGATCCAGTCGTAATGTCGAATTAACTTGTCGGCGATCCCGGCATCCGTGTTTTTGGGCAGGGGCAGGATCTCCGTGGCGTTGGTGCTCGAGATCTCGAGCGCGAGCCGTTCCTGCAAAAAATCGAAGGACAATTCCTGCCGCCACAAATTTTGCGCGTCAGCGAGGTTTTTGGGCCAGGGCGCGTGGCGACGGTCGATCAAGACGCGCTCGTCGGTGTCAAAACTGAAATGGTCCCGCTTCAATAAAGCGATGTCATATTGCGTGTGTTGCTGGAGCCGTTCCTGGAATCGCTCAAAAATCACGTAAGCCGGCGTCAGGTCGGAGCGTCCGCGCCCGGCGATCGTGTAGTCTCCCAGCCGGGTGCGGTATTGGGCGAATTCATCCATGTCCGATTGCAAAAAGTTTTCCCGGCGGGGGTCGAGCATCTCGAGATATTGGTCGAAAAACCTTGCCGAAATTTTTGCATCGAGGTCTTCCTGCAAATAATGATTGTCTTCCAGGGAGCGCGCGGTGAGATAGGCGATCCGCGAATCATTGGGGCCTGGCAGCAGGGGGGCGATGGTGGCAGAGCCGGCGTCCGGCGCCGCGCTTTCAGGGCTGGACGCGGAATCTTTGGTTGCGGCGCGGCTGATTGCCGTAAACAGGATGGCGGTGGCCAGGACGGCGAGGACGCCGCAAATCTTTAACTTCAACGATATTCGCATGAGCACAATTTGACCTAATCTTACCTCATTTGTTCACCAAAGAAAACTTTTTGCGTCTCAAAAGGTTATTTTCGGCCTTTCAGGCAGGCACTCTTGAGCAATGCTCGCGTCATTCGTACCGCCCGCTTTACGGGCAGGGACATCGCAGCCCGTCCTCCGTAGCGGCACTGCGGAGGGTGAATGCGATGTCCCTACCATTGGCGATCAAAAAAAACCTGATTGCAATTTGCTGTGAAACTCACAAAATATCCGTCCTGAAAATCTTATGAAAAAAACGTTTTTAATGTTAGCCTTGTCACTGAACGCACTGCCGTTGCTGGCGGATGATTCGATGCAGAGCACCAATGCTCTCCCCAATGAGCGCGAACGGGCCAGCTATGCCATGGGCATGTATTACGGGCATTTTTTGCAACAGCGCGGCATGGATTCATCCGTGATTGATCCCGACGCGGTGATCCGCGGCCTGAATGATTCGCTATCCGGCGGGCCGACGTTGCTTACTCCCCAGGAGATGGGCGAGGTCTTGCGGGATTTTCAAAAGGACAATCAACAAGCGCTGGCCGCCAACCAGACGAAAATGCAAAAGCAGCTTGCCGCAAAAAACCAGGCTGCCAGCGCCGCCTTTTTTGCCTTCAATGGCAAATCCCCCGGGGTGGTGGCCCTGCCGGATGGACTGCAATATAAAATCATCACGGCCGGTCCGGGCCAACTTCCCGCGACGACGGACACCCTCACGGTGAATTATCAATTGACCCTATTGGATGGAACATCCATTCAAAGCACGCCGCCGGGCGGCGTCCCGTTGGCCTTAGGCTCGTCGATGATGATCCCGGGAATGCGGGAGGTGCTGACCAACATGCCGGTTGGCTCCGTTTGGGACGTATGGATACCGTCGGCGCTGGCCTACGGCTCGCAGGGCCGGGGACCGATCCCGCCGGATTCCGCGTTGAAGTTCCATCTCCAACTTCTGGGCATCGGCAGCAACACCCCGCCTCCGGCGCCGGCGCCGGCGCCCGCGCCGTTGACCAGCGACATCATTGCCGTGCCTTCCGCGCAGGACATCAAAAACGGGGCAAAACCTTATACGCTCACGCCCGAGCAGGTCCGGCAAATGCAGTTGCAGTCCCAAACCAACCGGATGAAATAAGGCGGGTTTAACCCAGCCGGTTTGAACATTTTCTCCGCTCCGATGTCCGTTATTAGTGAAAGACGGGGCATTTTCGCGAGCATGGTGCTTCCTGAAATCCAAGCAAGCTGAATGGTTTTGCCCTTTAGCTGAAGATTGACTGACACGAATATTATGAAATTAGTTTCCAGATCATTGACAGGTTTTTTTGCCGGCGCACTTGGCACTTTGGCGATCCTCACTTTGGTTTATTTCAATGCCTGGGCCAAGGATGTCATGCCGCCCATCACCGTGGACAACACGCCCATCGCGCGCAATACCAGCGGCATCACCAGCTTTGCGCCCATCGTCAAAAAAGTCGCCCCCAGCGTCGTCAACATTTACTCCACTCATTTAATTCACCAGCGCCTTTATCGCAATCCGTTCTATGGCGACCCCCTCTTCCGCCAATTCTTTGGCGGCCAGATGCCTAATGGGGGTGGTCGGGAAATCACCCGCAAGGAGGAGAGCCTCGGCTCGGGCGTCATCGTTTCGCCCGATGGCTATATCCTCACCGCCAACCACGTCGTGGAAGGCGCCGATGAGATCAAAGTCGGCATTGCCGACGATAAAAAGGAGTACACGGCCAAGGTCATTGGCACCGATCCGCCGACGGATGTGGCGGTCTTGAAAATTGAAGCGACCGGCCTGCCCGCCATCACGCTGGGCGACAGCGACCAATTGGAAGTGGGCGACATCGCCCTGGCCATTGGCAATCCCTTTAATGTCGGCCAGACGGTGACCATGGGCATCATCAGCGCCCTGGGCCGCAATATTCCCGACCTCGGCGAAGACCAGCGTGTGCATATCCAGGATTTTATCCAGACCGATGCCGCGATTAATCCCGGCAATTCCGGCGGGGCCCTTGTGGATGCCGAAGGCCGCCTGATCGGCATCAACACCGCCATCGAGAGCAGCAGCGAAGGCAATGAAGGCATTGGCTTTGCCGTGCCGGTCAACATGGCGCGCTACGTCATGGAGAGCCTCATCCGCAACGGCGGCAAAATTGAGCATGGTTATCTCGGGATCCATCTTAAAGACATCACGCCTGATTTTGCCACGGAACTGAATCTGCCCAACCAAAACGGCGCCCTCGTGGACGATGTCTCTGATAATTCGCCCGCCGGGAAGGCCGGCATCCAGGCCGGCGACGTGATCATCGGCTTTAACGGCAAACCCGTTCCTGATACCCATAGCTTGCAATTGATGGTTTCCCAATGCGCGCCCGGCACCAGCGCGAGCATTCAGTTGATCCGCAAGAGCGCCACTCAGACGGTCACGGTGACCCTGGGCCAATTGCCCGGCAGCTTCAGTTCAACCAGCGGTGGATCGAGCAACAGCCCGGCGACCGTTCCCGACGCGCTGGATGGTGTCACGGTGGATAATCTGACGGCCGATGTGCGTGAACAGTTGCAAGTTCCCGAACACATTCACGGCGCGGTCGTGGTGAGTGTGGACCAGGATTCGAATGCCGCCGAGGCCGGGTTGCAGGCAAACGACATCATTCTGCAGATCAACCAGCATCCCGTTGCCAGCGCCGACGACGCCGTGAAGCTTTGCACTGATGCCAAAGGCGATCATATCCTGTTGCAAATCTGGCGGCGCGCAGGCGACCAGGCCATGACCACGTTTATCTCGGTGGACAATACCAAGCATCAGGATCAGAGCCAGGACCGAAATCAAAACCAGAATCAGCAGTAAGCTGAATCAGCTTGCTGGTTTATCGGGATACTGTATTTGTCGGGCGTAACACACTGGTTCGAATGAATCGGAAGAACCGCAATTTATTATGCTGTCCGGAAATGTCACATCCGCTATCCGGGCACCGGGCCGGGTTTACTCTTATCGAGCTTCTGGTGGTCGTTGCCATCATCGGCATTTTGGCGGCTCTGTTATTTCCCGCATTGAATTCCGCCAAAAAACGTGCGCAAGGCATCCAATGCCTGAGCAACTTGAAGCAGGTCACGTTAGGCTGGCAGCTTTATACCGATGAGAACCATGACCATTATCCGCCCAATGCCGCCATGGGGCATAATCATCCCCCAGTCGGTGAGGATAATGGCAACCCCTCCTGGGTAGCTGGAGTCCTCACCGTTTCGGGTAATAATTATGATGGGGTTGACGATAATACAAATTCGGCCAAATTGACCGGCGCGGCCTACGCAGAGTTCGGCTCAATCGGTCAATATGTCAAAAATTCCGTCGTCTATCACTGTCCCGGCGATACCAGTTCGGATTTTGACGGCGGGCAGCCGCGCGTCCGCTCCATCTCCATGAATGGTTGGGTCAATCCGGGCAAGACCAACAGCGCCGACTCAGGTGTATGGTCCGAACCATTCCAGAAATTCACGTCCTCGTCCGACTTTCACGGCAAAGCGACTTCCGATTTTTTTGTGTTTCTTGACGAGCGCGCCGACAGCATCAACGACGGCTGGCTCTGGGTCATGACCAGCGGTTATAACAGCGATGGCACCGTTGACATGGATAACCTCGAAATATGCGATTTACCGGCCATCTATCGCAACCAGTGCAGCGCGTTTTCCTTCGCGGACGGCCACTCGGAGATGCACCATTGGAAGGACAGCGACACGTACGCCCTCGAATATGAAGGCGGCCAATCCACCCCTGACAATGACGATACCGCCTGGCTGATGACACATGCGACGTTTCCAGGCGATGCGGTTGCGCCTTGATTTTTTAAGATGAAATGTCCGCCATCTCCGGTTAATGTCTTTTCCGATGGCTGTTCAATACAAAGATTATTACGAAACCCTCGGCGTGCCGCGTAATGCCGGCGACGCGGACATCAAGAAATCCTTTCGCAAGCTCGCCCGCGAATATCATCCCGACGTCGCCAAGGACAAAAAGCGGGCCGAGGAAAAATTCAAGGAGATCAACGAGGCGTACGAAGTTTTGAGCGATCCGGGCAAACGGAAAAAATATGACGAGCTGGGCGCCAATTGGAAATCCGGCGCGGAATTTCGCCCGCCGCCGGGCTGGGAGAATCCCGGCCACCAGCAAACGTTCCGCGGCGGGCGGCCTGGAGGTCCGAATGCCGAAGACTTTGAATTTCATTTTGGCGGCACCGGTTTCAGTGATTTCTTCGAGCAAATGTTTGGTGCCGCTCGCGGCCGGCGCGGCGGATTTTCCGGTTTTTCCAATGCCGACGAGATGGAGTCCGCCGAGCGCGGGCGTGACGTCGAGGGCGATATTCTCGTTACCCTCGAGGAAGCGGCGCACGGCGCGGTGCGCACGGTTACGGTGCGGCATGAATCGCGCGCCGAGACGCACCAGGTCAAAATTCCTGCCGGCGTCGGCGAGGGACAACGCCTGCGCCTGGCGGGCCGCGGCGAACACGGCTCCGGCGGCGGCGTCTCCGGCGATCTGTATCTCCGCGTTCGGTTTGCCCGCCACCCCGACTTCGACGTCGATGGCCACGATTTGATTTATGAAGCGGAGATCGCGCCCTGGGACGCGGTGCTCGGCGCGGAGATTTCCGTTCCCACGCTTGACGGGCGCGTGAACATCAAGATTCCCCCCGGCACTTCAGGCGGACAAAAGTTGCGCGTACGCAATCGTGGCCTTCCCAAGCGGGACGGCACCAAGGGGGATCTGTTTGTGGTCACCAAGATCGCCGTTCCCACCAAAATTACCGCCGCCGAACAAAAATTGTGGGAGCAGCTTAAACGCGATTCCAAATTCAAACCCGGGCATTGACAGGCATTGAGTATGCCTATCGTTAAACAAAACGTTTTGATCACCGGCGTCTCGCGCGGATTGGGCCGGGCGATGGCGGAGGAATTCATCCGCCTCGGCCATACCATCATCGGCTGCGGACGTTCTGAAAAAGCAATCGTCGAACTGGAAACTCAATTCCAGCCTCCGCACGATTTCGCCATCGTGGACGTTGCGGACAATCAGGCCGTCGCCGCCTGGGCACATGACGTTTTGGCGAGTCATGGCGCGCCGGACCTGCTGCTGAACAACGCCGCCCTCATCAACCGCACCGCGCCGCTCTGGGAAGTGCCCGCGCAAGAATTTTCCGACGTGATCGATGTGAACGTCAAAGGCGTGACCAATGTCATCCGCCATTTCGTGCCGGCCATGATTAAACGCCGTCGGGGTGTCATTGTGAATTTCAGTTCCGGCTGGGGGCGGTCAACGGATTCGGGCGTGGCCCCGTATTGCGCCACCAAATGGGCGATTGAGGGATTGACACAGGCATTGGCGCAGGAGTTGCCCTCTGGCATGGCGGCGGTGCCGCTGAATCCGGGCATCATCGCCACCGACATGCTGAAAAGGTGCTTTGGCGGTTCGGCCTCGGGATATCCCGCTCCGGAGAAATGGGCGAAGAGCGCTGTGCCGTTTCTGTTGAAAATTTCCGCCGCCGATAACGGCAAACCGCTCACTGCGCCGGGACAATCTTAAGTCCGAAGTCCACAGTCCACAGTCCAAAGTCCACCGAGTCATCAGTCCTGAGTCGTCACGTTCATGACTGTCATAATTCTAGGACCCTTTTAGTAGTCAGCATTGATATGTCACCCACAGATGGGGAAAGAAGAGGGCGGAATACGAATTTTAAATTGTTAATTTTAAGTTTTTACCAACTTTAGTTTGAAACTGAATTTTGATTGGAGTTGCCCCCTCAGCCTAAGACAAAACAAATAAACTGTTGCCACGAAAGAACACAAAGAGCGCAAAGGAAACATTCAACATTCAACACCGAACATCGAAGGTTGAGAATTTGCCTCCCCCCCGCGGGGAGAGGAAATCCGTCGATCCAGTGCTGAGGTCAAGCTTCCGGCTCGTTATCCATTTTGGGGTGGAGGCCGAACTGGACCAGTTTGGCTTTCATGGTGATGCGTGAGATGCCCAGCCAACGGGCGGCCTTGGCCTGGTTGCCGTGGGCCAGATCGATGGCCCGTTTGAAGAGTTCGCGCTCGGTGAATTCCATCAGCCGCGCATGGACGTCAGTTGATTGGCCGCGCTGGGCCGAAGCCAGCAGATCGCCGATATATTCTCCCAAAGGCCGCTTGGCCAAGTCACCCAAAGCGGCATCGTTGTTCAAGGCGGCGCGCACGTGGCCCGTGTTGATGGCATAATCCTGCGCCTGCAGCAGCGCTTTGCGGATGACATTTTCCAATTCACGCACGTTTCCCGGCCAGGAATGGGACTGGAGAATTTCCAGGGCGTCGGGACGGATCGAGGGGGCAACGATGCCGAGTTCCGCTCCATATTTTCCCAGGAAGTAATGGACCAGTTTGGGGACGTCTTCTTTGCGCTGGCGGAGCGGAGGGAGGGTGAGCGTCACCACATTGAGCCGATAGTACAAGTCCTCGCGAAACGATTTATTTTGGAGCGCGGCTTCCAAATCGTGATGGGTCGCCGCCAGGACGCGGACGTCCACCCGGATCAATTCGCGTCCGCCGAGCCGCTGGAAGGATTTTTCCTGGAGCACGCGCAAGAGCTTGGCCTGGGTGCCGGGGGTAATGTCCCCGATTTCATCGAGGAAGACCGTTCCGCCATTGGCCTGTTCAAAACGGCCAATGCGCTGCCGTTGCGCCCCGGTGAAGGCGCCGCGCTCGTGGCCGAACAATTCGCTTTCGAGCAGGGTTTCGGGGATGGCGGCGCAATTGATATCGATGAACGGCGCATTCGAGCGGTCGCTGTTCTGGAAGATGGCCCGGGCGATCAGTTCCTTGCCGGTGCCGGTTTCACCGCGGATGAGGACGTTCACCGGTTTGGCGGCGATGCGTCCGATTTCCTTGTAAATATTTTGCATGGCCGCGCTCTCGCCGATCAAGGCGTCCCGTCCGATATTCGCCTCGCCGAGCGCCACGGGTTCGGACATGAGCCGATTGCTGTCCGCCGCTTTGCCGATGAGTTCGAACAATTGCGGCATGTCGAACGGCTTGAGCAGATAATCATAAGCGCCGAGTTTGGTGGCTTCGATGGCGGTTTGAGTAGTCCCGTAGGCGGTGGCGAGGATGATGGGCAAATGAGGCTGGAGCGCATGCAATTGGCGCACCAATTCCAACCCGTTGAGGCCCGGCAATTTCAGGTCGGTGATCACCACATTGAACGGTTCCCGGGTGGCGCGGGCCAGCCCATCGTCGCCGTGGCTTTCCACCACTACTTCATAGCCTTCGCCGGCCAAGGCCCGCCGCACGGTATCGCGAATACCGGCGTCGTCCTCGATGAGCAAGATTCTCGTGTTCATTCGGCCAATTGGGGAAGGATGATACCAAAGGTGGTGCCGCGGTTCACCTGGGTTTGATACTGCAATTCGCCGCCGTGTTGTTGGACGATCCGCGCGGCGATGGAAAGACCGAGGCCGGTGCCGTTTTCTTTGGTGGTGAAGAATGGATCAAAGAGGCGCGTTTCCACGTCCGGCGGAATTCCTTTGCCGTTGTCCGCGACTTCCAGGATGACCACCGGCACTTCTCCATTGACCAGCCGCTTGCGGTCCGGGCGGGCGCGCAAAATGATTTTGCCATGCTGTCCGATGCTGTCGGCGGCATTCTGGATGAGATTGTTGAGCACCTGGCGGCATTGGGCGGGGTCCACCCGCACCCACAAAGGCTCGGAGGGTTCCAAGATCACCTGGATGTCGTTCTTTTTCAGTTGATGAGAAAAAAACGTGCGCGATTCCAGGAGGAGTAAATCGGACGAAATGGTCGTGAATTTCGGTTCAGCCGGGCGGGCGAACAGGAGGAAATCGTTGACGATGCGTTCGAGGCGCTGGATTTCGCGCTCGACGACTTCGACGTTTTCGAGTTCCGTCGAACCGGGCCGGAGATTTTTCTTTTGGATGAAGAGCGCGGCTTTGACGGCGGTCAGGGGATTGCGGATTTCGTGGGCCACGCCGGCCGCAAGCAATCCGAGCGAGGCCAGTTTCTCGCGGCGTTCGGCCAGGGCGACGCTTTCCACCAGTTTGATCCGCATGGGCATGATCATTTCCCGGTAAACCATGATCGCCAGGGCGATGCCGCAGAGGAAGAGCAGCCCGAGCAAACCCAATACCGAGCCGCGAAGTTCCACGAGCGACTCGTTTATCTGTGCCAACAGGCCTTCCCGCAAATCTGAATGGGCCTGGGCCAAATCCTCTCCCATGTCAAAAAGATGCCGGCGCAAAGGCGTCAGAGAATCCCACTGCGCCAGCGTCAAGCCATTGGTTTGGCCCGATGGCAGGGTGGCATGCATGGCCTTGACATTTTGCAGAAAGTCGTCGTAGGTGGCATCAGTCTGTTGCAGAATTTCCCTTTCCCTGGACGTGCTCAATTTGTCTTTTTCGATCACAATCCACGCTTTCATTTGCCGTCCGGCATTCAGGAATTCATTCCAATTCGTTTCCGTGGGGTCCATTTGGTAGCGGAGCAGTTGGTCGCTCACTTCGCGAAAGGTGTCCCTGAATTTTTCCGAGATACCATAGGTTTCTGAATGGACCTGATCCAGGCGTGTGCGAATTTGGGCGGCCTGTTGTTGGGACCTGACGGAGACCAGGGCGATCGATCCGCCCATTAAGGCCATGGCCAGGCCCAGAGCAATCAAACGCAATTTTATGCCGAAATTCATTTCGATGAAAAGATTAACTGAAAATATAGACGGTTTTCCACAAGAACCGCTACAAAGATGCCATGCAAAGTTTATTTGCAGGTCAGCATATTCTCTTTACAACTATTCGACTTTAAGGGACTGGGGATGTGTTTAAATTCAACCAATCAGCAGGAATTTGATGGTGGCGCAATTCGTGCTTAAGCATCTCAATCCTTTGCGCTTGGGCATCTAAAGTTTTGATTATTTAGGGAAAGCTTTGACGCAGGCGGCAAATCAGGAACATGCTTAAAAAGCCGAATTTCTTTATCGTGGGCGCTCCCAAGTGCGGCACGACCGCTTTGGATCAATACCTGGGCGCGCATCCGGACATTTTCATGGCCAGAAAGGAGATGCATTTCTTCGGTTCGGACCTGAAGTTAGGACCTCAGTTTTATCGCCGCAACCGCAAATCTTATCTGGCGGAATTCGAGTCTTGTCAGGGCCAATCGTTCATCGGCGAATCATCGGTGTGGTATCTTTTTTCCCGGTATGCGGCGGATGAGATCAAGGCGT
The DNA here is from genome assembly GCA_963797825.1 of uncultured Verrucomicrobiae bacterium. Taxonomy (GTDB): domain Bacteria; phylum Verrucomicrobiota; class Verrucomicrobiia; order Limisphaerales; family UBA11358; genus UBA11358. The sequence goes on along the minus strand of CAWCRR010000033.1, from coordinate 166,161 downwards.
TCAACCCGGAGGCGCGCATCATCATCATGTTGCGCAATCCGGCGTCCATGCTTCACGCGATGTATTGCGCATTTCGCGCCGATGGCAATGAAAACCTTCCGACCTTCCAGGAAGCGTTGGAGGCAGAGAACGAACGGCAATTGGGAGTGGGCATCGGGCGGCGGACCTATTTGCCCCAGGCGTTGGTCTATCATTCAACGGCCCGTTTTACCGAACAGGTCCAGCGCTACTTTAGCGTTTTTGGCCGCGACCGTGTGCAGGTCATAATCTTCGACGATTTTCAAGCGGACACCGCGGGTGTTTATCGCAAGACCCTTGAGTTTCTGGGGGCTGCGCCTGATGGGCCGGGGCCGGCCTTTGATCCGGTGAATGCCAACGTCAACGGCAACCAGTCCGTGCGAAGTTCGGTGGTGCGGGACATTTTGAATGATCCGTTGGTGCGCGGCACGGCCATCACCATGCGCGCCTGGCTGCCGCGGCCGGTTTTTTCATGGGTACAAATGGCCGGGCTGCGCCTCAACGCGCTCAATTTCATCAGCAGCCGGGAAAAGCGGCTGCCCCTGGCCAGGGAATTGGAATTGTCACTGCGCCGCGATTTTGCGGAGGAAATCGAGCGCCTGAGCGCTCTCCTGGGACGGGACCTGACACACTGGAGCGGTTCTGAAGCAAAATCCACGGCCTGGCAAGGACTTCGTACGGAAGATTCGAGTCACGTCGGGGCCGCCGCCTGAATGCTATGAAATGGTCGTCCGCCATCGCCAGATTATTGACAGGAGGATTGGGGGCCACGTGTTTACTGTTGCTGGTGTTGCTGTCCGGATTGTTTTATGGCGTTTTCATTCCAGGACACACCCTGTTTTCGAATGACGGTCCTTTGAGCGAATTGGTGACGCAAAGTCATCGCCTGCCCGAAAGGTTTACCGGCTGCTGGCAGAACCTCAACAACATCGGTTTCAATGGCGGTTCCGCCACGCCGGACATCAGTTTTGGTTTGCAATGGTTATTGGGGCCGGTTTTGTTCTCGAAATTTTACGCGCTGATTTCTCTATTCATTTTAGGACTGGCAGCGTGGCTTTTTTTCCGGCAATCGCGCCTGGCTCCGCTGGCCTGCACCCTGGGAGCGCTGGCCGCCATCTTGAATTCAACTATTTTTTCCGTGGCCTGCTGGGGAATTTCCGCGCACGTCCTGACCCTCGCCATGTTCTTTCTGGCGCTGGCAGCCTTGATGGACACTTCGTCACCGCTGCGCTGGCTGCGGCTGGTTTTGGCGGGATTCGCGGTGGGCATGGGCGTCACCGAAGGCGCCGACGTGGGCGCAATTTTCAGCCTCTATCTCGGAGCGTTTATCATTTACCAGGGATGGATTGCCGAGGGGTCGCGGATAAAAAACCTGGCCGCCGGTGTCGGCCGGCTGGCCATCGTGGCGGTTTGCGCGCTCTTTCTCGCCTCCCAATCCATCTACGGATTGGTGACGACGGTCGAGGGAGTGGCCGTGACGTCGCAGCAAAATGTCAACACGAACACGCCGCAAAAAAGGTGGGATTGGGCCACCCAGTGGAGTCTGCCCAAAAAAGAGATTCTCAGCCTGGTGGTGCCGGGACTCTTTGGCGACCGCCTCGATACACCGGATGGCGGCAACTACTGGGGCGAGATGGGGCGTGATGCGATGTTGCAAAAATTTCTGGATGCGGGCGGCCAGGGCACGCCGCCGCACGGATTCATGCGATATACCGGGGGAGGAAATTATGTGGGAACGCTGGTTGTCCTCATCGCCCTCTGGGCCGCGGGGCAATCTCTGTTGCGAAAAAATCTCGTGTTCAATAATGGGCAGCGTCATTGGGTTTGGTTTTGGTCGGCGATTGCCCTCCTCTCCTTATTGCTCGCTTTGGGACATTACGCGCCTTTTTACCGCCTGGTTTATTCGTTGCCTTATTTCTCCACCATCCGCAACCCGACAAAATTTCTCTATCCGTTTGGCGCGGGGATGGTGGCGCTTTTCGCATTTGGGATCGATGGTTTGCAGCGCCGTTACCTGGAGCCGCCGAAAAAAGGCGTGATCGGGCGGTGGCCCGGTTTTGACAGTTGGTGGAAACGCGCCAGTGGATTCGAGAAGTACTGGGTTTACGGCTGCGCCCTGGTGTGGGTCGCGAGCCTGGCCGGCTGGTACATCTATTCGCAGCACCATGACCAGTTGGTCCAATATATGCAATTTAACCGCGTGGGCGGCAATTTGGACACGGTTGCCAGCTTTAGCATCCATCAAGCCGGCTGGTTCGTGGCGTCGTTTTTTCTGGCGGCCGGCATTTTGATTTTGATTTTTAGCGGTGTTTTTGCCGGCAAAAAGTCCGGCGGCATCCTGCTGGCGTTGTTGCTGGTGGCGGACCTGGGTCTGGCGAACCAGCCCTGGATCACCTTCTGGAATTACCGGGACAAATATGCGTCGAATGCGGTTGTTGACGTGCTGAAAGACAAACCTTACGAGCATCGTGTTGCCATCGCCCCGATCGTTATGTCGAAAGGGCCATTTGCGACCTTTTCCCAGATTTATCGGGTGGGATGGATGCAGCAACAATTTCCTTATTATAACATCCAAACGTATGACGTGGTGGATATGCCGCGAATTCCGGAAGATTATCTGGCATTTAGACAACAATTCACCGGGACCAACGGATTGAATATCGCCAAGGTCAAGCGCATGTGGGTGTTGGAGAACACCCGGTATATCCTGGGGCCGGCGAATTTTATCACTTATTGGAACTTGTCGGATCCTCTCGGGCAAACCCCGCTCCAGATGGTGATGCAGTTTGATATGGTGGCCAAGCCGGGAGTATCAACGATCACCAGCCCCGACCAGGTTACCGCCGTTCCTTCGGCACAAGGGTCCTTTGCCCTGTTTGAAAATGACAGCGCCTTGCCGCGCGCCAGCCTTTATTCCAGGTGGCAGGTTGATACCAACGGTCCGGAAGTGCTGGACCACCTTTCCGACCCGGCGTTTGACCCGCATTCCCTGGTGTACGTGGATAGCTCCCCGCCGGCCTCGATGGCCCAAGCGGGGAATCCAACCAACTCAACCGCCGGGACCGTGGATTTCGTCCATTATGCGCCCAAGGACATCGTGCTTAAAGCCGACGCCACGGCTCCCTCGGTGCTGTTGCTGAACGACCATTTCGATCCGAATTGGAAGGTTTTCGTGGACGGCCAGTTGGGGCAATTGTTTCGCTGTAACTTTTTGATGCGCGGTGTCTATCTCCTTCCGGGAACCCATCAGGTCGAATTCAAATTTGAACCGCCGGTCGGATTGCTTTATGTCAGCGTCATCGCGCTTGGCATAGGGTTACTGTTGCTCGGCCTTTTCATCGTTTTAGTCGTTAAAAAACAGGCGCCGGCGCCGGAGGCTGCGGGGACCGTCCAGCCGTCCGTCGCAAAAAACGAGCCAAAAGTCCAATCTCCCGTTGCAAAGACGGAATCCAAACCCAAGTTGCAACCTCGTCCCAAGGCTGTCGCCGGCAGAAATGGAAGGAGATGACGATCTGTTCTTATGAAAAAGATTTTACTTGCAGATGATGACGCCGGGGTAAGCCAAATGCTCGGAAATGTTTTGGAACTGGAGCAGTACCGGGTGGTGCGCGCCCGGAATGGACGCGAAACCTCCGCCCTGTTTCTCGCCGAAGCGCCGGATTTGGTTCTGCTCGATTTGAACATGCCGGACCGTAATGGCTGGGAGGTTTTCGACCTGCTGCATCGCGCCCACCCTTCCGTGCCGATCATCATCATCACCGCCTTATCGCAGCAGCAAAGTCGCGCTGCCGGCCTTGGTCTTCTCCTCATGGAAAAGCCGCTGGATATACCCGTCTTGTTGGAAACGATCCGGGGTTGCCTGGCCGGACCCGAAATGGACGGGGAACATTTGTACCCGCTTGATTTGGAGGCCGATAAAGCCCCGGCGGAACCGCATCTGCTCCAATAATGGATTGGTGGATTGATGGATTGGTGGATTGATGGATTGGTGGATTGATGGATTGATGGATTGTGTCCTCTCTCAACTATTTTGGTTCCCATGCATCCTGCAATTTCTTTTGCATCAAAATGTGCATGATGCAAGTGCTCCTGCGTGTGACCGATATGAATTCCCTTTATTTGTTCTGATTTTCCAGGTTTTAATTTGCGGCACACCTATTGCTAAATGAATCTCGACTGTTATTAAACCAGCGCCTTCAACAAGCGTTGGTCTCCCCCAACAGCTGGAATTGCCTGTTTCCAGCTGTTTTCTTTTTTTATACAGTTTCACCTATGATCCCCTTGCCCAGGACCAATGGCTCTTCCGCACCGGAGACGGGAGTACGTTGGGCGAGCCGTTTTCTCGGAAATAGCCGCTATACCATATCAATAAAAACTATGGCCGCAGACAAGATGCGCGCTTTCCGCCGTCGTGCTGCTTCGCAGTACTATGGCGGACAGGCGCGCGGCTTCGCAAATGGCGGTTGTCGATAGTGCCTACCAAGGTGTGCTCCCGAACAAGACAGAGGGGATGTTTTCAGCGAGGCGCTGAAAACGGCACGCGAGGCGCGTACGCTCCCCGCATCACGAGGATGGTGATGATCTCGATGCGATAACGATTTACTTTGCCGAAATGGTGAACGATTGCCCTGAGATCGTGAACGGCAATTTGGCGCGGATATCATCGGATGCCGAAGCCACCAGCAATTGGTATTTGCCAGGTTCCACCACATATTGTTTCGTCGTGGTGTCCCAGTAACGCAATCGTTCCGCGGGAATTTCGATTGTGACCTGACTGCTTTCGCCCGTGGCCAGATGGACGCGCACAAACCCGCACAGCGCCTCTTGCGGCTGCGGCACTGCCGAATTCACGTGGCGGAAATAGACCTGCGCCACTTCGTCGCCGTCGCGGTCGCCGGTGTTCTTCAGTTCAAAGGACACGGTGATGTCCTGGCCGGCGGTGATCTTTTTGGACGCCAATTTCGCATGGCGGTAATCAAATTTCGAATAGCTCAATCCGTGGCCGAAGGCGAAGAGCGGTTTGCCGCTGAAATAACGGTACGTGCGGTTGCTCATGGAATAATTTTCAAAATCCGGCAGATCGGCTGTGGACCGATAAAAGGTGATGGGCAAACGGCCCGCGGGGTCATTGTCGCCGAACAATGTTTCGGCCACGGCGCGCCCGCCTTGTTCGCCGGGATACCACGCCTGCAGGATGGCATTGAGGTGGTCATTCTCCCACGGCATGGCGATGGCACTGCCGCTGCAATTCACATACACCACCGGTTTGCCCGTCGCCTGCAACGCTTTCAACAAATTTTCCTGGATGACGGGCAACTCGATGCGTGTCCGGTCGCCGCCGTCGAATCCATCCAGATACACGCGCATTTCTTCGCCTTCGAGATGCGCATCGATGCCGCCGACATAGATGACCACGTCGGCCTGGGCGGCGGCGTTGACGGCATTGGTGAAGTCGTCGTCTGGCGCCAACAGATCATTGGTTTGGGACGCCAGGGAACAGCCGCGCTCATAATCCACCTCTATATTCTGCCCGGCCAAAGTGCGGATGCCGTCAAGAATGGTGACCGGATTCGACGGTGTGCCGTTGTAATTGCCCAGCAACATGCCCACGGAATTCGCGTTGGCGCCGATGACGGCGATGCGCTTGATTTTTGCGCGGTCGAGCGGCAGGATACCGTCGTTTTTTAGCAACACCATTGATTCGCGCGCCACCTGCAAGGCCAGCGCTTCGTGCGCCGGGGTGTTGTTTTCCGATGGCGGAATCTGTTCGTACGCGACCATCGAGGGCGGATCAAATAGTCCCAGGCGGAAGCGCGTTTTGAGCAACAAGGCGAGGGCATTATCGATTTCCGGCTGCGTGATCAGCCCTTCCTGCACCGCGCGCGCCAAAGCGTCGTAATCCGTTCCGCAGCAAAGGTCGTCGCCCGCTTTGACGGCCACGGCGGCGGCTTCTTCCGGTGAATTCACGAATTGATGATTGGCCCAAATATCAAAGATGGCCCCGCAATCCGACGTGATGTAACCATCAAATCCCCATTGGTGGCGCAACAAATCGGTCAACAAAAATGGATTGGCGCAGGCGGGCTTGCCAAAGACGCTGTTGTAAGCGCCCATCACGCCGCCGACGTGGCCCTGGCGCACGGCCGCTTCAAATTGCGGAAGGTAGGTTTCGTAAAGGTCGCGCCCGGAAGGATAAACATCAAAGGAATGGCGCAACGGTTCCGGCCCGCTGTGAACGGCATAATGTTTCGCGCACGCATAGGCTTCGAGATATTTGGGATCATCGCCCTGGAGACCCTGGATGAACGAGACCCCCAATTGCCCGGTCAGGAAGGGGTCTTCGCCGTAGGTTTCCTGGCCGCGACCCCAGCGCGGGTCGCGAAAGATGTTGATGTTCGGAGTCCAGAAATGCAGGCCGTAGTATTGGGCGCTGTCACCGTCGTGGGCCTGGCGGTATTCGTTATTCTTGGCGCGCGCTTCCACGGCGATGACGTGCGCCTCGTTATGTACCAGCGGGGTGTCCCACGTGGCGGCCATGCCGATGGCCTGGGGAAAAACCGTGGCGATCCCCGAACGCGCCACGCCATGCAGGCATTCGCTCCAATAATTATACGACGGCAGGCCGAGCCGCGGAACCCCCGGAGCGTTGTTGCGCATCTGCTGCACTTTTTCCGCGAGCGACATCCGGCTGATCAGATCGCGCACCCGCGAGTCCAGCGGTTGCGAAGGGTCTTTCCAGATCACCGGCCCCGTGACGACCGGCGGCGTCAACGCATTGGTGTCGCCGACGTCCAGCAGGTCCGCCGCGCGGATGGACACGAGGGTTTGCTTGTTGGCATCGCGAAGATCAAATGAATTCATTTTGGCGTCATCAATGCGCCCGATGAAATTGAACGCAAGGGGACCGCCAGTCGAATCGTCCGCGTGATCGACGATGTTGCTAATGAGCAAAACCTTGCCGGCCCCGCCCGCTGCGGCAAAAATATCCAGGTTGCTTGCCAGGATTTGGCTGCCGCAAGTGATATCAAAGACCCGCTGCCCGGCATTGGTATAATCCACTTCCGCCAACCCGATGACCGCCGTGTAGCGACCGGCGGGCAGGCCGGAGACGGACACGGTGAAATTTGTCCCGAAGATTTCCTCGCGAAACGCATCGCCATAGCGCGAAGTCTCGCCCTGGATGGTGGTGACGCCCCAGGCCCGGCGGTGCTCGAATTGGCCGGTGACGAGGACTTTTTTATCGCAGGACACGCAGGTCTCGTCGGCCAATGCGGCGAAGTTCGAGAGCAGACAAAGCAGTCCGACCGCGGCATAGCAAATCAATCGCATAATTTTCTCCAACCGTTTATTATTTCAGTGAACGAGCTTTAGTCCATTTGTTTGCAGGAGACGACGTAAGGAGTCTCAAATTCCTTCGTGTTTTCAAAACTTATTTAGAGACTCCTTACGTCGTCTCCTACTTTTAACAGACTGCCACGGCTACTGGACACGCGGACCACTTACAAAAATTTATTTCGCGCCAGGATTTGGGTGAGCGCGACGTATTTTTTCCGGACGACGATATAATCATGCGCCCGCTGCGGGTCCGGTTCGGCGGCTTCATCGGCCTTGACCGTGGCGCAGTTCATCGCGAGGTCAATCACCGATTTTTCCGTCTCGACCGCGGCGAAAGCCTGGATGGCCGCGCCGAGGGCCGCGCCCTCCGCTTCAGCGAGAGTGACGACGCGGCAATTGAAGATATCGGCGCAAATCTGACGCCAGATGGCGCTCTTGCTGCCCCCGCCGGTGAGGCGGATTTCTTTCGGCGCGATCCCCAATTCCCGCATCCGTTCCAGTCCATAGGCCAGCCCCAGGGTGACGCCTTCCATCACCGCGCGCGCCATCAACTCCGGTTTCATATTGCGCGGGGTCAGTCCGTGAAAAACGCCCGTGGCCAGCGGCAGATTCGGCGTGCGTTCACCGGTCAGATAGGGCAGGAAAAGAATTCCCCCCGCGCCGGGGGGGGCACTGGCGATGGCCTGGTCGAGTTGGGCGACCGACCAGCCGAACAGATTACGAAAAGTCTCGGTGGCGACCGTCACATTCATGGTGCAAAGCAGCGGCAGCCAGGCGTCGGTGCTGTCGCAAAAGCCGGCGATCTCGCCGAACGGATCGATCACCGGTTGCGCACTGTACGCGTAAATGGTGCCCGATGTGCCGATGCTCGCCGTGACGCGCCCCGGAACCACATTGGCCGTGCCGATCGCGCCCATCATATTATCGCCGCCGCCCGCGCTGACGATGACATCGGGGGACAGATTCCAGCGCGCCGCCAGGTCCGCCTTCAACGTGCCGACGGGCTTGCGGGAGGATTGCAGCGGCGGCATTTTTTCCGGCAGCGCGGGATCGATAAATTCCAAAATGCCCTGTTCCCAGGTCCGCAGATGGACGTTCAACAGCGCCGTGCCCGAGGCGTCGCCATACTCCATCTGGCATTTTCCCGTGAGGTAATAATTTAGATAATCGTGCGGCAGGAGCACCGTGGCCAGCTTCGCGAAATTTTCCGGCTCGTTGCGCTTGAGCCAATAGATCTTTGGCGCGGTGAATCCCGGCAGCATGTCCAGGCCGACGCGGTCGATGAAAAATTTGTGGCCGCCAAAATGTTTCCGCATCAGATTGCATTCCTCGGCGGTGGAAGTATCGCACCACAATTTGGCGGGGCGGATGACCTGTCCTTGTTTGTCCAGGGGAACAAACCCGTGTTGCTGGCCGGAAACGCCGATGCCGCGGACTTCTTTGCGGCGGGGACCCAGCTTCTCCAGGACCTGGCTGATGGTGGCATCGACCGCTTCGGTCCAGGTGGCGGGATGCTGTTCCATGGCGCCGGGTGGCAAGCCGGGCAGGACATCGTAGCTTTTTGCGGCCGAGGCGATGAACTTGCCGGTGCCGCCGTCGAGCGCCACGGTTTTGGTGCCTTGCGTGCCGCAATCTATGCCGAGATAAATCATCGATTTAATAGAGGCATTCGGCCAGATAACCGGCCAAAGCCGTGTACCGCTGGGTTTTGCGAAACTCCAAAATTTTCTTGCGATTCACCTTCAACGCGCGGTTCCATAACCGCTGCAAGTTGGCCGCGCTGGTGTGCAAAATATCCGCAATGTCTTCCTGCCGGTCAGTGCGCGGCGCTTTCACGTCGAAGGCAAGGATACCCGGCCATTGGGCATCCTGCAACACCACACAGAGCGCCAAATCTTTCAACGGCTCGGTGTAGCCGAACGGCAAATCCTGGTCGTAACGCGTGGTGTCCTGCGAATTGAGGTGGATGTGGAACAGCTTTCCCGCTTCCAGGCACATTTCCACGTCCCAGAGGTAATCCAAACCGGCCATGCGGCTGTGCGCGATTTCCGGATTGACGCCGAACAGATGCTGAACTTTCGGATCCAGGCGGCTGGCGAGATAAAGCGCTTCGCCGACGTTTCCAAGATACATGTTGGCGCGCGGTTCGTTGGGCTTGGGCTCGAGCGCAAACTTCGGCGACCGCCGGCCATACTTTTTGAGCGCGTACCGGCCAACGGCATTGAATCCCTCCACCAGGCGGCGGAACGAGTCCTGGCCGTTTTTGCCGAGCATGAAATCAAAACCCTCGCGACCATTCCAGAAGACCATGACTTCCGCGCCCAGGGCCACGGTGACATCCACCGCGCGCAACGCATTGGCCAGCGCGAGTTTGCGGACGGCCGGGTCGTTGCTGGTCATGGCCCCGTCTTTGAAAACGGGATCGGCGAAGAACGACGGCGTGTACATCCCCATTTTGACGCCATGTTTTTTCATCAACGCCCTGGCTTTCGGCACGTCACCGGCGGGAATTTCCACGTCGTGCGCCTCGATATAAGTGATGCCCGCGTTGGCCAGAAGCTCGATGCGGTCCAGGACGGGAATTTCCTCGCGGGTCGGCCCGCCAAAGGGGTCGCGACCGGCCCCCAGATTCCACACTCCGGCGCCAAGGCCATTTTTACCGCGTTTGTTTTTGATGATAATATTTTTACTCATAAATCAGTTGTCATTAATGCCGATGCAAACTCATAGGATAATTCAAAACTACTCCTGCTTTCAATCGGTTAATCATAGTATCTACGCCGCCGCCAATCTCCTGCGTTCCGCCAGTTCATCGGCCATTTGAATCGTCCGCCGTTTGTTCAAGGGATAGCTGACCAGCAAAATGGTGCAAATGCCGAACAGCAGTCCCACAATGATACCGCTGCAAACGCGGTATCCCTGGATGGCTGACGGATCGTCCGGCAGGTTGGTGTTATAGTTAAAGAAGCCGGCCATGATCCAGAGGAACGAAGCCGATCCAAGCGCCAGGCCTGTTTTCAAGGCGAAACCAATCGTGGCAAACACCATTCCCGTAAAGCGGCGGCCCACTTTCCATTCAGAATAATCCGCAAGATCGGCGAAGATGGCCCAGTTCAGGGGAATCGAAGGCGCGTAGGCGACGGAGACGAAAAGCGTGACGCCAATCATGCCCCAGACGTTGGTCGGCGCGAGGAAAGAATAGGCGAAGGAACCGATGGCCGACAAGGCGAAGCAGGAGGCTGAAACGGCTTTCTTGCCAAATCGTTTCGCCAGGGACGCGGAAAGGAAGATCACGAAGATAGTGATGCCGATCCCGACATCATTGATGATGCTGTTGAAAACATCGGCCACATTCGAGTTCGCCAGGTTGGATGAGTCGCCATGGACGATGTAGCCCACGAATTCCAAAAATCCATGGCTGGGCGGCGAGTTGGGCGGCGCAACCAGGCCGAAGCCTTTCAGCCAATTGTACATCGCCGTTTTGTCGGTGTAGTGATGATAATAATTATACATGGCGCCGCCGCGGAATACGAGAATGCCAAAATGCACCAGCGTCCAGCACCACATGATCTTCCACGGATTGTTTTTGAGAAGGTCGCTAAAATCCTGGAGCGGCGATGATTTTTCCGTTTTGACGGGTTGGATGCGTTCGCGCGTGGTCGCAAACGTGATAAAAAACAAAAAGAGGCTGAGCACCGCCCAAATGGTCATGATCATGCTCCAGCCGTATTGTTTGTCCGCAATGCCGATGGTTCCGCCCGCCGCGTGCCGGGCGGCGAATTTGGCGACCAACGGCAGGGTGAATGCCCCGACGATGAATTGCGCCGCATTCGCCGAGATGAAACGGTAGGAATTCAATTTCGCGCGTTCGTTGAGATTTCCCGTCATGACGCCGCCCAAGGCCGAGTAAGGCATGTTGTTCATCGAATAGATGGACATCAACAGGGTGTTGGTGATGGCGGCGTAGGCGATGAGCGCGCCCATGCTCCAGCCATGCGGCGTGGTGTAAGCCAGAACCATGACGACGCACCACGGCACCGAGGTGAGCAGGACCCAGGGACGGAATTTGCCCCAGCGGGTATTGGTGCGGTCGGCAAGGACGCCGACAATCGGGTCAACCACGGCATCCCACAATCGCGGCCAAAGCAGGATTGCCGCCGCCGCGCCCGCCGAAAGTCCAAACGCGTCTGTGTAAAAGTTCGTCTGGAAAAGAACCATCGTCATGAAGACGAAATTCGCGGCGGCATCCCCGGTGCTGTAACCCGCCTTCTCGATGAAAGACAGTTTCCCCTCCACGGCGCCGGGGCCTTTCGGTTCAGCACCCGGCAATTTCTCGGTGGAAACGTCCATAGGTTTATTGGTTATTTTGCGGCCTCCAAACCACTTTCAGCGAATCGCGGAGGCGCTTTCCGGCGGACAAACTCCGATGGTTATTAGCCGGGGACCTGGCGATGGCCTGTTTCTTCATGAGCAATTGCTTTATTATATCCTACACGTTGTGAAATGACGGCGTTCTTTTCAATTGCAATTGCATGGAGAATTCTACAACTGGCGCGCTGTAATGAGAATTAATGACAGACATATTTACCTTGTCCTCGACCGCGGCATTCGGTAGAACAGCCGCTCGCAAAATCCGGCAAGGCGGCAATGGCAGGAAAGATTAGTTCACAGCTCGAACAATCGTTTCTCTCCCGGCGCTGGTCGGATACCATCAAGGCATGAAACCAACAGATAAAAGCGCGGCAGCGGGCGATGTCGAATCCACGGGGCCGGGAACCTTGAAAGATGCTTTCAAAGATGACTTTTACATTGGCGCGGCCCTCAGCCTCGACCAGATTTCCGGCAAGGAACCGGCCGCCCTGGCTGTGGTGGAAAAACATTTCAACAGCATCACGCCGGAAAATATTTTGAAATGGGAGGAAGTTCATCCCGAAGCCAGGCCAATATAATTTCGAGGCGGCGGACCGTTATGTTGCCTTTGGCGAAAAGCACAAGATGCACATCATCGGCCACACGCTGGTCTGGTGGCATCAGACGCCGGACTGGGTGTTTCAGGATGATTTGGGAAAACCCCTGGGCCGTGAGGCGTTGCTGGACCGGATGAAGGAACACATTTTGACCGTCATGGGCCGTTATCGCGGGCGAATCCATGGTTGGGATGTTGTCAACGAAGCGATTTTGCCGGATGGCACCTGGAGAAAATCAAAATGGCATGAAATCCTGGGCGAAGATTATGCGGCCAAAGCCTTTGAATTTGCCCACCAGGCGGACCCGGACGCCGAACTTTACTACAATGAATTCGATTTGGAGAATCGCTCCAAATGCGAAGGAACCATCCGGCTCGTCAAAAGCCTCCTGGCAAAAGGGCTTCGCGTGGACGGCGTCGGCATCCAGGGCCACTGGTTCGTGGATTATCCGCGGATGGAAGAAATTGAAAATCACTTCCTGACCCTTGGCCAGTTGGGCGTAAAGCTGTTGATCACGGAACTGGATATCGGCGTGCTTCCGTATCTGCCGCTGGAATCGAAAATCGTGGACCTCTCGTCTTTTGACGCGGAAACCCAAAAGAAATACAACCCGTATCCAAATGGCTTGACGGACGCCGCCCAGAAGGATTTGGCGAAGCGGTATGCCGAATTATTTGTGCTTTTCCGGAAGCACCGCGACAAATTCAGCCGCATCACGTTTTGGGGCGTCCACGACGGGCAATCCTGGCGCAGCTATTGGCCGATCACCGGCAGGAAAGAGTATCCCCTGCTGTTCGACCGCAGATGCCAGCCGAAACCGGCCCTTGACGGGGTCGTCGCCGTTGGCCTGGGCCAGTAAATTGATTTGATTACGAACTTGAACACAAAACTTCAGCCTTTTGCAGGGAACATCAGCTTTAACGCGCAGCATTCGCCCGCGGGCGCGTTCATGAGCTTCACCTGCGGCAATTTCGGCACTCGCGGAGGCATCGGGCTCCAAATCGGCCAGCCGGGAAACCAGGACATTTACATCGGCGTCAAGGACGGCGACCGCAAGAGCCATTCATCGCCGCGATGCCTGCCGTTTTACCAGGGCAACGCGCAAGATGCCGCGGCTGCGTTTCTGGTCGAGGCCGGGCCTGAGCAGCAGACCGCCAAAGAAAAGGTCCAGGCGATCCCCGCCGCCCAGATCAAGCGCTTTTATGGATGGGCCACGGACCGCTGGCAAACGGGTGATTTCGATTTTGCCATTCACACTCCGTTTGGCAGCATCCCCAATCCGCAGTTCGCCGCGCCGCAGGACCTGCGCGATGCTTTGCTACCCGCAATCACCGCGCGGTTGACCGTGGATAACACCCATGGCGGAAGCATCAAGACGGGATTCTTTGCGCTGCGTTTCCACGATCCGGGCGCGCGTCCGCTGGATATGGGAAGACATGCCCCTCCGCGCGTCGCCTTCGCCTTCCGGCGGGACTATGGTGTCGCCGCGGAATTGCGCGAAACGGGCAGTCAGTCCGTGCCCGCGGAGAAACCGTTTCTTATTCAACAGTGGACCGTTGACGGCGGCTTGCGGGACATCAATCCGGTCCACATGCTGGGCAATGCCGCTGGCTTCGGATTTGAAGTGCCCGCCGGAAAATCGTATGAACTGGTCATCGCCATCGGGGCCTATCTGGACCACGTGGTGACCACGGGCCTGGAGGGAAAATATGTTTACGCGCGTCATTTCGGCAGTCTGGGCGAAGTGCTTTCCAAGGCGTTAGAGCGGGCAAACGTATTGCAATCTGCCGCCGAATCGCGCGACGATGAGTTACTGGCTTCCGGGCTGTCGGCGGACCAGCAGTTCCTCATCGCTCATTCCACGCGCAGTTATTACGGCAGCACGCAGTTGCTCGAGATTGGCGGGGAACCGTTCTTCATCGTCAACGAAGGTGAATACTGCATGATGAACACGCTTGATTTGAGCATCGACCACGTGTTCTGGGAACTGAAGCAGAACCCCTGGGTGGTGAAGAACCTACTCGACAACTTTCAGCGCCATTACAGTTACATCGATGAAGTACGGCTCGACCGAAACGACCCTTCGAGCTACTCGCCGGGCGGCATCAGCTTTGCCCACGATATGGGCGTCCACAACAACTTCTCCCCGCAAGGCACGAGCAGCTATGAGTTAAAAAACCTCACCGGCTGTTTCAGCTACATGACCGCCGAGCAATTGTGCAATTGGAGCCTGCTCGCGGCCACCTATGTGCTGAAAACCGAAGACCTCGATTGGGCGCGCCTGAACCAGCACGTCCTGGCCGCATGCGTGAGCAGCCTGGTGAACCGTGGAGGCGACACCGGTTATGTCCACTACGACTCGTCCCTCTGCGAAAAAGGCGCCGAGATCACCACCTACGATTCGCTGGACAATTCCCTGGCGCAGACGCGGAACAACGTTTACATGGCCGTCAAGTGCTGGGCCAGTTACCTGGGTCTGGCGATGGTGCTGGAAAAACTCCATGACCCCGGCGCCAAAATCGCCCGTGAAGAGATGGCGCAAATCGAGCTGGACCTGCAGCGGCGCGTCAACAGCGAAGGCATCTTTCCGGCCGTCTTTGAGGAAGAAAACGCCGGCTATCGGTCGCGCATTCTGCCCGCCTGCGAAGGCCTCCTCTACCCGCTCATGTGGGGCGTCGGCGCGCCTTCAGTCTTGAATGAACTGCTCAAAACCCATTCGCAGAAACTGCTGTTGGACCCGCAGCGGCGCAACCTGTTTGCCGATGGCGGCATCCGGCTCTCTTCCACTTCGAATAATTCGTGGATGAGCAAGATTTGCATTTTCATGCATATCGCGCGGCGCGTCTTCGGGCTGGACCAGGACGAGAAGGTGCGGCAACTCTTTTCCGCTGCGGACGCGGCGCATGTCAAATGGCAGACCGAGGGCAGCAGCTATTGGGCGTGCTGCGACCAAATCGTCAACGGCAAAGCCCAGGGGAGCCGGTATTATCCGAGGATCATCACCTCGGCGCTGTGGATGGGGAAGTAGGGGGGCGAAGAAAATGCGAAGATGGAGGATGGAGGATGGAAAACGGAATACGGGAAAAACATTCAACATTCAACCCGTCCTCCGTAGCAATACTGCGGAGGGTGGACATTCAACGCCCAACATCCAATGAAGCAAAGCGGTGCTATGCGGAATGCTTTTCTTTCAACCGTTTGGCGACATCCTCCAGGGTTCCCTTAAATGGGCCGGGCGTTTCCATTTTGATCGAAACCACCGCGGCCGCAAACTTCAGGGACTCTCCGACTTCATGATTCAATCTCCAGGACAGGTAGGCCGCGAAGGTCGTGTCCCCGCGGCCGGTTCGGCCGGAGACGTTGCTGTTGGAAAATTTCTCGTAGTAGGTCCTGCCTTTCACCCGCGCCAGCACCCCTTGCGAATGCGTGATCAGGATTTCCGGGCAACCCCAGGACTCCACGATGATGCCGGCCTTTTCCAAATCTTCCGTGCCCGTCAGGATGCGCGCTTCCACCACATCCAGCTTTAGCTTATCCATCATGGCCGCGATTTCTTTTTTATTCGCGACGTCGCTGAATTCGATGTCATGGGTCACGGGCGTCACGTGGCGGACAAAGCTCTGCATGTCAGTGGAGAGGCTGTGGCCCCGGGATTTCAAACCCTGCATCAGCGCCATGTCGAATTCGGTGTCCGAAATGCCGGCCAGATGAACACACGACGAACTTAGCGCCGGAACATCCTTGATGGAGATCAGCCCGGCGGATTTCACAAGAGTCAGTTTGCGTTCGTCCACATTGGCGGATTCGTGCAACACCCGCGAAAACGTCGTCTCGGCGCTGGGGATGAGATAGGTGTCCACGCCCACGTCCTTCATTGCCTGGAGGATATTCTCGTCCTTTTTGGCCATCTTCACGACGGCGGCAACTTTCTTGCCCACGCGGGCGGCGACCATCGCCCCGCACAAAACGGCGCTGCCCGGGGCGATGTGCGGCTGGCCGCCAAAGGGGATGATTTCGTCGAAGCACATGTGCCCGACAAAGGTGACGTCGTAGTTTTGGGACATATTAGCGATATGTTAAGACTTGCCTAAATTGCCAATTCAACCGTTCTCATTCACACCCAGTTAGGGGCATTTTGTTTTTAAGCACGAAATATGCCGCCCCTGACGGGGCTTTCGATTCCATTCGATTGTTTTCTACAAAGATGCCGCGCCTAACGGCGCTTGAGGCTGGCGTTGGCCATCCAACTCTGGCGCGTCTGCAAGCCCCGTTAGGGGCGAAATATTTGTAGTGGGCAAAAACCGCACAGACAAAGCCCCGTAGGGGCGGCATCTTCTGCCATTCTCGGTCACCGGGCTGAAGCCCGGTGTTAATGAAAGCGCGTCACTCATCGACCCTTATCTCCCGCTTTCCGGAGGCCGTAACAACTCGGGAAAGATCGGCATCAAATCTTTCGGCTCAATGGTTTTGGATTTGGTTTTTGCCTGCAGGGCTTTGACATGGTTCATCACCAGATGGGTCCAGACGGCACCCGGCCGCGGGTAGGCGGCGACGATGTAATGCGGCATGGGTTTGGATTCTCCGGCTTCCTTTTCCAATTCCGCGCGGAGATTGTCCGCCGTGATCATGGAGTTGCCGTAGTCGAAAACGACGCGGTCCATGTGTTTGTAAACCTCTTTGCTCTCTTTGGTCATGCCATAGTAATCGAGCAATTGCGCAAAGACATAGTTGGACGTGGTGTAAACATCCTTGCCCTGGTCGGATTCCACCGGCTTTCCGTTCTCGGTCTTGCACATGGCCCAGCCCATGAACGAGCGGTTGTTCCGGTAAATCGTTTTGAGAATTTTCTTCGCGCGATCTTCGGGGATAAACGGTTCTTCACCGATGGAAATAAGATACCACAGGGCATCCAGTTGGTTGGTCCAGACGTCGGTGTTGGCGTTGGCGGTCTTGGGATCGTAACAGGTGAGGTAATACTCGAGTTTCTCACCTTTCTTATTCTTCCCTTCGCGCCATAATTTTTCGAAGCTGCCCCAGCCTTTGTTGAAAACTTGTTTGATGCGCGCCTCGCCTTCCTGGTCGTTGAGCATCTGGGCCATCTTAATCATGGCCTGGCAACCGCCGAGGAACTGCGTGGCGTCATAGGCATCGGCGCCGAAAAGGACCAGATTATCGAAGGTGTTCTTGACGTCTTCGGGATAACCCTCGGGCAAACCGTCGTCGTCGAAATCAAGCTGGAGCAAGGACTCGAGGCCGAACTTGAGCGTCTCCCAATTTTTTTTCAGGAATTCCATGTCTCCGGTGAACTTTACGTTGCGCAAGACGCGCATCATCAATTTCGGGAACAGGTCCACCCAATAATTATTGTTGTACCATGCGTAATCGCTCACGTTGCGCAGCGGATGGCCCTTGGGCATCGCGCCCAGGTCGTGCGCCACGCTGCCCTTCGTCTTGAACGCGTCGCGGATCTGCGTCATCGAAACGCCCTCATACTCGTCGGGATGTTCCAGATAATGTTTTCTCGCATCGATGAACGAAGCGTGGTGATGATAAAAACGCGGCGTGGGGTCCTCCGCCTGGATCGAATCGATGAAGCCCTGGCACAGGTCTTTTTCCACGCGCGGGAAAAGCATCAACAGCACCATCGAATACCAATCCACATCCGAGGGATCAATGTAAGCGTAGTCGAAACATTCCAGGAACCGGGCGCGCTCGCCGTTCCGCTCGTCCTCCACCCAAACAATGGCGTTGGACAGCGGGAAATGCAGTTCGTTAAGAATCAGCCGGGTCAGCCGCAAGGCGCCGGGCCGGTCGCCTTTGTACGAGGCGCTGGACAGTATCGAGTCGAACACCCGCTTTTGAATTGCCACAGTGCCATCCCACCATCGCCGATAGTTTTGCAAGGCAAGCTTGGCCAAGTCCCTGGCCCGCGACTCCGCATCCGGGAAATTCCGGACGTATTTGCGCTCGAACGTTGTGCCGTCAATATAGACCTGCTCGGGAAAGTCCAGCGCCACGGCGATGGCCATTTTCCGGGTGGCCTTTGGCTCGACGGTGAAGGTGAGGCTGATGGCCGATCCGTAATCGCTGCGAAGCATCGGCATCCGTTTTTCAAAAAAACTGCCGTCGTCGTTGAGCAGCAAATCCTGCGCGAGCCGGTTCAGGCAGAAGTAAGGCTGGAGATCAATCGCCACTCCGGGCGTTTCCGCGACCGCCAGGACCATTCGATTCGGGCTCTCGGTGCTGCCCATGACGATGCCGCGAACGCCGTTGAACTCGAACGCTTCATGCACGTGGCCGTGGGTTGGCGCTGAGCAGACATAGACGCTGTCCTGGTCGGTGGGTTTAAGTTCCTTTTCCTGGAGGTTGACCAACGATGGCCGGGGCACCACCAGCGTGATCGTCTGTGGCTTGTTCGATTTATTTTTAATCTCGTACTCTTCAACGCCGATCGGCATCAGTGTCTGTTCGTTGCCGGAGAGCAAGGGAGAGATGAGCCGGCGAACGATGTTTATATTCCCGATCTTAAAAGCCATCTCCAGGGACGGCGTGGCGATGGTGAGCGAGACATTTTTCGGATCAATCGCCGGCGGATAATAGTTCTGGATGGCCGGCACATCTTCGGGAAGTTCGGTTGCTCCCGGTTTGGCCTGCGTCAGCATCGTCAGCTTGCCGCCGACGCGCACGAAAGGCGCGGAGCCGAATTGGACAGCCTTTTGGTTGAGCAGAATCAGGCGGCCGGCATCGTTCAGGCGATTGTAAAGTCCGTGGGGAGAAATGCCGATGGAGCACGTCGGCGCGCCCTGCAAGGCCACGGTTTGCGGAAACTGCAGGGTCTTGGACATCCCCTGGAAATGGACCGCCATTTTGTTTTGCTCATAAATGGCGGCCACCTTCGGTCCCGCGATGGTGTAAATGTCCCGGATGTTAAACATAATTGCCTGATTGGGCTAACACTTGCCGCCGTAGGCAAAGGGCGCTTTCTTCGCCGGTTTTTTCGCGGCTGGTTTTACCGGCGTCGGCGCGGCCTGGGTCGGGTTGTTCTTTTCCGCGCTCAGGTCAATCGGCATCTTCGTCGTGGCGCAAGGCTTGATGGCCCCAAACAGCAGGTCCGCGGCAGCGCGGATCGAATCCGGGGAACCTGAGAAATTGCAGATCACAGCGTCGGCCTCGGTCGTCGTGCCTCTCCGGTACGGGAAATTTGTCACGACCACGACGGTCTTGCCCGCCTTTTTCAATGCCTTCACCAGATGCTCATTGTTGCCCCTCTTTTCGATGCGGGCGTAATAGTTCGTCATCACCACCATGTCCGCTTCTTTCGCCAATTTCAGCGCTTCTTCCACGTCCTCATCCGAAGCGTGAAAGCCCGTGTCGTCGAGAATCAGGTTGATGGAATGCTTCGACATCTGTTCGCAGAACATGTGCGGATGGCTGTACAGGTCCTTGCCGAGAAACGGATAGGGAATGAGCTGCTCGATGACGTGGATCTTTTTGTCTTTCTTGAGCGGCAACAATTTCTTGTCGTCGCGGACCACCAGAAGGGCTTTGCGGGCAACCTCCACCGAGAAGTTAATGTTCTTCGGGTCGCGAACCACGGCCGCAGTCTGCTTCGGATCCATTTTGCCGGCTTTTTCGAACAAGCCCTGGTCGTATTTCATGGAGAGCAGCCGCCGGACCGCGTCGTTCACGCGCTCTTCGGAAAGGTCGCCGCGTTCGACCGCGCTCTTAATGCCAAAGAGACACTGCGAGCGGGACTCGTCGTCCGCCTTCAGCAGGATGGTGTCCACGCCGGCCTTGATGGCCATGGCGCACGCCAGCGGCAGCGGCCACTTTTTCAAGATGGCCGCCATGCCGATCGCGTCCGAAACGATCACGCCCTTGAATCCCATCTCGCCCCGCAGCAAGTCCGTCAGAATTTTCTTCGAGAGAGTGGCGGGGTATTCCTTGTCGAACGGCGGGTAAATGGTGTGCGCGGTCATCAACGCCTTGGCGCCCGCGTCTATGCCGGCCTGGAACGTGACCAATTCAACCTCGCGCATCCGTTTCAGGTCGCCGCGGCAGACGTCCAGCACGTCATGCGCGTCGGTGGCCGAATCGCCGCGTCCGGCGAAATGCTTGACGGTGGCCACGACGTTCGCATCCTGATAACCGCGCACGGTGGCTTGCACAAACTTGGCGCAAACCTTCGGATCATCGCCGAATGAGCGCACGCCGATTTCCGGGTTCAGCGGATTGATATTCACGTCGCAAACCGGATGATAAAACTGCGTGACGCCGATGGCGGCCATCTGTTTGCCGAGAAGGTTGGCAACCTTGTAAGCCACGTCGAGGTCCCCGATGGCGGTCATGCCCATCGGCGGCGGAAATTGCAGGACATGGCCGGCGGAGTAATCGTTTTTGAAATCGCCTTCCATGTCGATGGTCACGTGCAGGGGAATGCCGGCCGGCCGGTTCATAGCGATTTCCTGCATTTTATTGAGGGCCGCCGTCAACTCCTCCGGCGTCACGCTCACGCCGTAGTTATGGTCGTCGAAATAGGTGTGGGCGATGTCGAAATAGTCCTTCGGCTTTTTGAAGTTGGGGTCCACCTGGGAACGCCCCCAATAAAGGTTCTTGCAGGTTTCCAGCGCATAAGGCTCGAGGCAAAGGCCGCCGGCGTGCAATTTGGTGATCTGTTCAATCCCCGAGGGCGTGGGGATCGCGCCGCGCCAGGTGAAGGTGAGAAGCTGCCCGCATTTTTCCAGCAGGGACATTTTTGCAAGTTTGGCTTCCACCAAAGAATCTCTTTTGATCGACATAGTAGTGTGCTGTTGAGGATTAATTTATGATCTGGCTTGTTTGCGCCATTGATACCTACACGGTGTTAAATGCCAAACCCTAATTCAATTGCAATTGCATGGAGAATTCTATAACCCCTCGAAATTCCACATGATTTTGGGGAGCGTACGCGCCCTCGTGTGCTTCCGACCGCGCCTCGCGGTCGGAACGAGCGCGGTGGCGCGCCCAAGCGGTTGACGGGGCGTCAACCGCTGCACGCGAGGGCGCGTGCGCTCCCCCAGTTAAAAGACTTGGCTTCACTTTCCCCACCTTGTACGCTTCCCTTATTCCCAAGAAGAGAAGCGAAAGGGCTTATGAGCGAATTCAAATTTCTTTGCCCGGAGTGTGACCAGAAAATTTTGGGCGACACCGCGTATAGCGGCACTCAAATCGTCTGTCCCACTTGCCAAAAACCCATAACTATTCCTGCCGCTCCCCCGGCTGCGGCGACCGGCGCTCCGCCTCCACACATTTTGGCGTCGCAGAGCTCCGCCCTCCGGGGAACTCCCGCGGCTGTCCCGCCAACGGTATCGCGCTCCACTCCGTCGCCGGCCGCCTCAGGCCAAAAACAACCTTCCGAACGCCTTTCCGGACTGGCGGTGGCGTCCCTGATTTGTTCCGTCGTGGTCCCGCTCGGTGCTGTTCCGGGATTGATTTGCGGACACCTGGCCAAAGCGCGGATGCGCCGCAATATCTTTTTGACCGGAGAAAAAATGGCCAACGCCGGGCTGCTCATCAGTTATTGTGTGCTGATGGCCATGCTCGCAGTCGCCGGCATAGCCCTCTTGGAACAATGGCATTATCACCCGGTGAAAGTCATCCGCGAATCGCCGGATGCCCTCGCGGCCCTCCAGCCGCGTGTCGTGGATGAAGTGATCATGGGCGATAACGAAGACGACCACGACGTGGACGGTCAGATGGACTATACCACGGAGAACAAGGGGAAATCATACCACAGCGCCACCCGCGGCGGCTCGTTCAGTTACATGATGAAAGTCCTGCCGGACGAGGCGATGACCCTGAACTGCCGTTACTGGGGCAGCGAGAACAAGACCCATGTCTTCGACGTCGCGGTGGACGACCAGGTGATTGCCACGCAGAACCTCACCGCTCTTGCGCCCGGACATTACGTTGACGTGGAATATAAAATTCCCGCGGGCCTGACCCGCGGTAAAAGCCAGGTGAAGGTGGAATTTCAGGCGCACGCGGGCATGACGGCCGGCGGGCTTTATGGCTGCCAGATTTTGAAATGGTAAATCATCAAAAGGTCCAATCATGAACACATTTCAGAAATTCACCTTGTTGCTCGCGTTGGCGCTGGCATTCAATGTGCGCGCCGCCACCAATGATGTTCCGCAGTTCTCCGGCACGGTCGTGGATGCGCAAGGCAATCCGGTGGCTAATGCCGCTGTGGATTTTTATCAATATCCTTTGCGCGTGAATTCCGGTCCGACGGATATGGAATTAAAGCAGCTTGCGACCACTGACAGCCATGGCGCGTTTGCCTTTCCGAGTTTTCAAGGGATGGGTATGGTTCTGGTGACAAAAGCAGGGGCCGCACCAACGTGGCGGACATGGTACACAAGCTCTCCGCAGGATTCCCAAAAAATCGTCTTGAGTGCGTCGTCCGTGCTCGCGGGCGTGGTGGCGGATGATGCGGGCCGGCCGATTGCTGATGCGGAAGTCTGGGTGTCGGCTGCGTTAAACAAGGCCGTGACCGACCTGGGCCAGCCAAATTTTGTGTCGGGCAAAATTACCCGCGAACTTTTTTCGGCACACACTTCGGCGGATGGACAATTTCGCATCGAAAACTTTCCCGCCGATGCGCAAGCCGTCCTCTCGGTGAAAAAAGCCGGTCTGGCGCTGCATCAAACCGGGAATTCGCTTGAATACGATGAATTGCCATTTCACGCCGGACAGGAAGACATCACCCTCACCCTCGACCCGGCGGGAAGTGTTGCTGGAAAAATCGTGGCGCGCGACACCGGCCTGCCGCTTGCGTCTGCGGTGATCGGACTTCAGCCGTCGCAGGGGAGTTTCTATTATTTGTCCGCTCACGGAACCAATATGTCCGCTGCCGACGGTTCCTTCCAGATTTCTGATGTTCCCGCAGGTTCTTATCAGGTCATGGCGGAATTTACCAATGAACCGATTGCAGATTGGGTCGTGGATTCAGTTCCGATCACGGTTACCGCCGGCCAAGCCGTCTCCGGCGTGCAGTTGCAGGCTTACAAAGGCGGTGTCGTGGAAGTGACCGTTCGAGGAAAGAACAGTCATGAACTGCTAGCCGACGCGCAGGTATCGGTGAACAACAATGATTTTAGCCGCAGCGACACAACGGGAACGAATGGGGTGGCTTACATTCGGCTGCCGCCCGGTCAGTTTTACATATCCGTAAATAAGCCAGATTGGTCGCAGGCACAGGAACAGGCCACGGTGATAGACGGCCAAACGACGCAAGTCACCGTTGAGCTAAATGCGCCATTCAGAATAAGCGGCGTCGTGCGTGATGCTTCAGGCGCGCCGGTGACAGGGGCGAATGTCCGTGTGGTTCCGGATTACGGAAATGGAGGTATGGGCGCAAAGACAGATGCGAGCGGACATTATGATTTGAGCTGGCAGGAACCTTCCTGGGTTGGACAGGCGAATGTTAGCTTTTCTCTGATCGTCAGAGATCCGGAGCGAAAGCTCGCAGCCATCCAGGGAATCGATGAGACAACTACGAACCTTGATGTAACGGTCAAACCGGCGATGAGCTTGTCCGGTCGCTTGCAGGGTCCCAATGGCCAGCCGGTCACCAACGCGACGGTTAATATCATGATTTATCAGGAAGACAATTCGAGTTTTTCAATCAACAACCGCCAGCCTATTTTCTCCGATGAACAGGGGCGTATCCATGCGGAAGCGTTGCCACTGGGTCAACGTTACGGCTGGTGGGTAAATGCCCCTGGTTATGGCAGCGCCCAGCAGCAGATGGATGCGGCAGATCCGAAGGCGGACCATTTTGATTTGCCGCCGTTGGTCCTCAAACCTGCCAACCGAAAGCTCGCCGGCCGTGTGCTGGATGCAAAAGGCGCCCCAGCAGCCGGTGTCCAAATCTGGATGCAGGGCGAGGGCCAACCCAACGGCAACGCCACAACCGATGCCGACGGACGGTTTGTGTTTAACGCGGTCTGTGAAGGCCCGGTCAATGTCTCCGCCAACCTGAAAGGCTCTTATGGATCAACCCAGGCTATGGGCGGCGATACCAATGTGGTCATCCGGTTCGATAACGCGAACCGCAATTATTATCAGCCGGCGGAACAAACTTTGACCGGGACCGTTTACGATTCTTCCGGCAATCCCGCATCCGGTGTGCGCGTGGTGGTGTCTCCATCCATGGGAAGGAACGATATCGCGAAGACCGATGATAGCGGCGCATATTCTGTCACCTGGGCGCCGCAACCGGGTATGCGTGGCGTGAAATATTTTGCCATCGCCCGCGACATCGACCGGAACCTTGCGGCCATCGAACCCATCGGCTCCGGAAAAACGAGCGTAAACCTCCATCTCACGCCGGCCCTTTCCGTTTCGGGGACCGTGCAGGACGCAACCGGCGCGCCGCTTCCCCACGCGAATGTCAATCTGAACATAATGGCCGGGAACATGGGCGGCATGGTGGAATACCAGCGGATTAAGATTAAATCCGATGGCACTTTCACCATTCCAGCGCTTCCGATGGGACAGCGATATTTGGTGATGGCGTCTGACAACGGTTATGGAAACGGGCAGAAAAATATCGGGGTGACTCAAAGCAGCACCAACAGCCTTCAGTTGGCGTCGTTCAAATTGAAAACCGCCAACCTCGAATTGGCGGGCGTCGTCGAGGACGCCAAAGGCAAACCGTTGCCTGGTGTGAACGTTTACATTTATGGCAAAGGCCAGCCTAATGGCAATGCCAACTCGGACGGCGACGGCCACTTTCATTTCAAAGTCTGCGACGGGCCGGTCCAGGTTAACGCCTGGTCACAACAAGGGCAGGGCCGAAATAATTCCGGCAGCGCCTATGCGCTGGGCGGAGATAAAAATGTGATTGTGAAAATGGGTGTTCAACAGCGGCAACAACGCCAGGTCGTTCTCAGGGAAATTCCGCTCAAGCCCCAGCCCTGGACATTGAGCGCCGTGGTCGCCTGGCCCACCAGCCACAAGACCGGCGCAGTCGTCCTCCTCTCGCTGCAAGCCGCCGTGATCTTGGGAACCGCCGGTGGCATATTCTGGCGTACCCGCAAGCGCGGGGACTGATGATGTTGGATGTCACATCTCCTCCGAACGTCCATTTCCATTCATTGTCAGAGCCGGGGACCCTCCCGCGCTGCCATTCTTCTTTCCTAATTTCATCCCATTCACACTTCCCACGAGTCTTTCTTCATCCGGCCTCGGCAGCGGCCTCGAATACCGCTCCAATGTCGTTTGGGTCCCCAAAAGCCCCTTCCCGTCCTTGTCTTTAAATCCACTCAGGAACGTGTCCACCGCGATGTCCGTCTGGATGTCCCGGCGCGGCGTCGTCCGCAATTTCACGTACGCCAATTGCGGCGCATCCGCCCCGAATTTCCAGGCCAGCGCAAACCTCGTCACCTTCACGTCCAGCGTTTCCTCGATCATCTTGCAATCGTCCGTCTCCAGGATTTCCGATTCATCCTCCTGCAAACTCGCGCCGGCCGCGCGCTGGGCGCTCTTCGTTCCCAGGTCCGACCCGCGCCAAAGCTGCGTGATCGCCCGGTCAAACACCTCCAGCAACGCCTGGTATCCCGCGTCCCCGTGCGCCTGCGTCTCAATCAGATTGATCTTCGCCCCGCGGTTCGTAATCGTCGCCCATTCCTGGCCAAACTCGTGGACCGCCTCCACGAAATTATTCCATTCCACCGACCCCTTGGGCGCGTCCGTTTCGCCGTGAATTGCCGGCTGCCCGAACTTGTCCAGGAACGCCAGGTTCGCTTTCAGCAACATGGCCTTCATCAGGTACAACACGCTGCACGATTCCATCAGGCCCTCTCCGCACGTCACCAGCCATTCCCCGGGCAACATCTCATTGCCATACACCTGGAATTCGCTGGGCAAAAACCGCAACTTCCCCCGCGTCCCCTCAAACCACCAAATGGGACAAAAGATGAATTTGGCCGTAAGGCCGAAATTCGTATTTTGGACCATTTGCCGCGCCGCAGCCCTTGCAGGCGAAGGCGGGCCTTCCTGCGCAGCCGTGGCAGTCCCCTCTGTGTTCTCTGCGGTTGATTTTTTCCCCGGCATCGGCTGCCACACAATCTCATGCACCGCGTAATATTTCCCCACCGCATCCATCATCTGGCGCACCAACAACGCAAACCCGCCTTCCTCATCCGGATTGATCGCATTCGTCGCCGTCACGTTCCCGTAGAACTGGTTCAAAAACTCCCGTTGCCCCTGCGCCAGCTCCTGCTGCGATTCCGTGGCGTCATCGCGGATAATGACATCGTAGCCGTGGCGCGCCGCGCTCTTCATACGCTTGGGCCGGACGATCTGCAACTGGTAATCCCGCCGTTCCATCGTGTCCCAGGCCATCCCCGCCATCCGGAAAAATCCCAGCCGCCATTGCTCCAGATACGTTACCAACCGCTCGAACGTCAGGCCCCGGATGGGATTGTTCCGCATCCGCACTGACAACGTCACCCGCGCCGGCGTGATGCTCTCATCCGGCTCATCGGCATATTGTCCGAGCCGATTGCGAGGTTGCCGGAAATAATCCGTCTCATCGGAGGGACGAGTTCCACGAGTCCCTGAATTGAACCCGCCAGACGTCGCCGGCGTTTGCATCGCCCCCCTCGATTGCCGCGATGGATTCGCCAGCTTGGGATTCGTCGCGCCGGCGTCCGAGAAGAGAGCATTAAGAAATTGACGCTGTTCAGGCCGGGACAAGCTGGTGAACAACGAAACGGCATTTGGCAGCTTGTTTTCGAGTTTTTTTTGCGTCCGAGTCTGGCTCGGGCCTCCGCCAGGCCCGTAAATTTGGTTAAGTTCAATCTTCTTTTCTCCTTTGATTTGGCGGGGCGACCCGGCGGCGGCGGGACTTTGCGCCGTGACTTTTTCCATTCCTGGCGTGGGCCGTCGGACTTCGTCCTTCGCAATTTTAGTTCGCATCTTCCCATTTAACCATTAAAGGGTGAAATCGTAATGTTGCCGGGAAACAAATTCGTCAATGCGAATTCACGCGAATAGACGCCAATGGGAGGCTGAAGACTTATGCGAAGGGGATAATTCCGTAACTTTATTAACGATTTCCCTTTAACAGATTGGAAATAAAGGCGATATAAGTTCAACATACATTGACAGCGCAATAAATCGGATTAGTTTAATACATAATCCTTATTGGTCTGTTGACGATTTTTTGAAAAATCACTGCATATGTTTCTGAATTTGCCGAAATATGAATGTGACCAGCGAACCTCACGATAAACCAGTCACCGATCAGGACCTATTGCGGGCATTAATGCATAAATCGGAGGACGCGATCTATTTCAAGGATTGCCAATCCCGGTTTATCCGTTGCAGCACCGCTCTCGCCCGATTGCTCGGGGTGCCAAACGCCGGGGACCTCATCGGCAAATCTGACAGCGATTTCTTCGCGGAGGAACACGCAAAGGACGCCTATGAGGACGAGCAGACCATCATCCGCACCGGGGAGTCGCTCATTGGCAAGACGGAAAAGGAAACCTGGCCGGATGGCCGCGTCACCTGGTGCCTGACCAGCAAAATGCCCTTCCGCGATACCCAGGGCAACATTATCGGGACCTTCGGCATCTCCAAGAACATGTCAGCCATCAAGGAAGCCGAGGAGAAAATCGAGCAGATGCACAAAGATCTCATGGACGCTTCGCGCCAGGCCGGAATGGCGGAAGTGGCCACCAGTGTCCTGCATAATGTCGGCAATGCGCTCAACAGCGTCAATGTCTCCGGCTCTTTGATTGCCGAGAAAATCGGCAAATCGAAAGCGCCAAAATTGGCCAAGGCGGTCGCGCTCCTGCAAGCGCACGAAATAGATTTGGCGGATTTTTTCAACAACGACCCCAAAGGCAAACAATTGCTCGTTTACCTGTCAGACCTTGCCTTGCATCTCACCCAGGAACAGGATGAGGTCCTGCGGGAAACCAAAGCGCTCATGAACAGCATCGAGCATATTATCGGCGTCATCTCCATGCAGCAAAATTACGCCAAAACCTCCAGCCTGGTGGAATCGCTGAAGGTTGCCGACGTCGTCGAAGACGCTGTCCGCATGAACATCGATTCGATGGACCGCCATGGGGTGAAAATTACCCGCGAATTTGCCAAAGTGCCGCCGATTATGGCGGAAAAACACAAAGTGCTCCAGATCCTCGTAAACCTTATTCGCAATGCCAAACACGCCTGCGATGATTCGAACAAACCGGACAAACAAATCACCCTCTGCATCGCCAATGGAGCGGGGCGGATTAAAATCCTGGTCAAGGACAATGGCATCGGCATCCCGGCGGAAAATTTGACCCGGATTTTTGGACATGGTTTCACCACCAAAAAAGCCGGCCACGGTTTTGGCCTTCACAGCGGCGCTTTGGCTGCCAAAGAAATGGGCGGAAACCTTACCGCTTTCAGTGAAGGAGACGGGCGCGGAGCGATTTTCACGCTGGAACTGCCCATCCAACGCTAATCGGAGGTATCCATGAACATCGACCCTGATAAAAACCACCGGATTCTTATCATCGATGACAACAAAGCCATCCATGAAGATTTTCGCAAAATTTTAACGCGACCCAAAGCGCAGCCGAATAATATGGCGGAAGCCGAAGCCGCGTTGTTCGGCGACGCGATCCCCCGGATCACCTTGCCGGAATTTCAGATTGATTCCGCCTTTCAAGGCCAGGAGGGGCTGGATTTGATCGCGAAAAGCCTTCAGGAAAATCATCCCTATGCCATGGCTTTCGTGGACGTGCGGATGCCGCCCGGTTGGGATGGCGTCGAGACCACCGCGCAAATCTGGCAAAAATATCCCATCTCCAGGTCGTCATCTGCACCGCCTACTCGGATTATTCGTGGGACGAGATGCTGCAAAAACTGGGCCATTCGGACCGGCTGGTGATTTTGAAAAAGCCCTTCGACAATATCGAAGTTTTGCAACTGGCCATTGCCCTGACTGAAAAATGGCGGCTCTATCATCAGGCGAAACTCCGGCTGGACGATTTGGAAAAAATGGTCCAGGAACGGACGGCCGATCTGCAAAATACCAACAAAGAATTGTCCCAGGCCAATGACCTCTTGAAAGAGGCCACGGAAAAAACCCAGAAAATGGCCGAAGGCGCCCTCATCGCCAGCAAGGCCAAGAGCGAATTCCTCGCCAACATGAGCCACGAAATCCGCACGCCCATGAACGGGGTCTTCGGCATGATCAATTTGCTCCTCGACACGCCGTTGACTCCCGAGCAGCGCGAGTTCGCCAGCACCATCAAACTCAGCGCCGACGGCTTGTTGTCGATCATCAATGACATCCTCGATTTCTCAAAGATCGAAGCGGGCAAGATGACTTTTGAAAAAGTGAATTTTGATCTGGGTGAGACTGTGATGAATTCCGTCGCCCTCCTGCTTCCACGGGCACAGGCCAAAGGTGTCCCGCTGACCTATTCCCTCGCGCAAAATATCCGCGCCGAGGTTTCCGGCGACCCTGCACGGCTGCGTCAAATCCTTCTCAACCTGCTCTCCAATGCCGTCAAATTCACCGACAAAGGCGGTGTCTCGCTGGAAGTCACCCAATCCGGCGAAACGAACGGGGAAATCCAATTGCTATTTGCGGTCCGCGACACCGGCATCGGTTTGTCCGGGGAAGCGCAAAAAAACTTGTTTCAATCTTTCACGCAGGCCGATACCACCACCACACGCAAGTTTGGCGGCACCGGTCTGGGGCTGGCCATCTGCCGCAAACTCGTCGAATTGATGAAGGGTACCATCGGCGTTACCAGCACTATGGGAAAAGGTTCCACTTTTTGGTTCACTCTTCCCTTCGCCAAGGCATACGTCAAAACATCCGGTGGGCCGGCCAGCAAAGAGGCGGCCGCCAGCAAACAGGTCAAGGATGACCGGCCCGCTTCACCTTCCGCCGCGCCGAATTATTCCCTCCACATCCTTTTGGCTGAAGACAACAAAATCAACCAGCTAGTCGGAGTCAGGCAGCTCATAAAAATTGGCTATAAAAACGTGGAGGCCGCGAACAACGGACGCGAAACCTTGGAGGCCTGGAAGAAAGAGAGATACCCCGTCATCCTGATGGATTGCCAGATGCCGGAGATGGATGGATACGAGGCCACGCGAAAAATTCGCGAGTTCGAAAAGGAACACCATCTGCCGCCCACCCAAATCATTGCGATGACTGCCCTCGCCATGCAAGGCGACCGCGAACTGTGCCTGGCGGCGGGCATGAACGATTATATCGCCAAGCCCGTAAACGAAAGCGAACTGAAAGCAGCGGTCGAAAAGGCCGCGGCGGAAACCACGGTCGCCGCCCCCGGCGGCAGCCTGGCAGTGCATCGCTAGACCGTTTGCCGTAATGATATAGCGCAGGCTTTCCAGACATAGCGACATAATTTGTTGTGGGTAAAGCTGCCATCCTCGTCATCCTCATTCTCATCCTCATAAATCCAGAGTATGAGAATGACGATAGCGATGAGAATGATGCGAACTAAATCCGCAAAGAAATTTTTCGCTGTATTTAGCCTGTGAGTTAGAGGGATATTCTTGTCCAGCCCCCTCTGTCCCTTCTGTTTTTCTTCGTTCCCTTCGTTTCCTTGGTGTTAAATCTTTCTGCTTTTCGCCATCCAATTTCTTTGTCACTTCTGTATTAAGGCCAAAACTAACGATCCGGCTGCATCGCCGCCGGCGGCGCGTTGGTAACACTCGAATCCGCCTTGGGTTGGAGAAAACTCGGCAGGTTGGTGACGCCGTCCACCGTGAGTTGGTCCACACTGTTCAATTGCATCTCAGGCTTGTCATGGTATTTGACGACCTTGCCCTTGACCTCGATCGAGGTCCCGCGCAACGCGGTGGCATCGCCCGAAAAGCTGCTGCGCCCCTTTAAGATGACAATGGCGAATGGCGATTCCGGATAGCGTTTATCGAGATTGATGAAGGTGATGTCCGAACGAACACTCACCTGGGCCACCTTGCCGGTCACGACGACTTCCTGATCGTAATAATTGGTTGCTTGCAACGCGCCGATGACCGGCACGTTGGTGGCTGTCATCGGCGTGGAATTCGTGTCCTGCGCGTGGACCCGCACGGCAAGGAGAATGAAAGTGGATGTGATTAACACGATTCCATTAACACCGGGCTTCAGCCCGGTGGCCACAGACCATGATGATAATAACCGTTTCAACGGTTTCCCCTGTATCGGTAAGCCGTTGAAACGGCTCTCCACCGTGAAGGGCCGTTCACCCGGCTGAAGCCGGGTGTTAATGAAAGCAATGGAATCGGTACTCATTTATACGGCCTTACTAGGACGTTTTTTAGCAATTTTTGCAATAAAAATTTTCCACGAAAGCATCATTCATTCCGCGCGGCGAGGAAACGCTCGGCATCAATCGCCGCCGCGCAGCCTGCGCCCGCCGCGGTGATGGCCTGGCGATAAACATGGTCCGCGCAATCGCCCGCGACAAAAACACCGGGCACACTCGTCATGGTGCCCAATTTGGAAATGATGAAGCCGCTCGCATCCATCGCGATCTGGCCCTTGAAAAGGGTTGTGTTCGGCGAATGTCCCACTGCAATGAACACGCCGGCGCAGTCCAGGACGCTCTCCGCGCCGATCTTGAGGTTTTTCAATCTCACGCCGGTCACTTTGTCCTGCCGTACATCGAGTATTTCTGTCACCACGGAATCCCAGATCGGCTTGATGGTTTTATGAGCGTGAACGCGCTCGGCCATGATCTTGGACGCCCGCAATGAGTTGCGGCGATGGACGAGAAAGACTTCCTTGCCGAACCGCGTGAGGTAAAGGGCTTCTTCGCAGGCGGAATCGCCGCCGCCGATGACGACGAGGGGTTGATTGCGGAAAACCGGCAACGCACCGTCGCAGGTGGCGCAATAAGTGACGCCCTTGGTTTCCAGCAAATCTTCGCCGGGAATACCGAGGTGTTTATGGCTGGCCCCGGTGGCGATAATGACGGTCTCGGCCTCGACTTTGTCGCCATCGACGATCAATTCGAATGGAGTTATGGAGAAATCCACTTTCTCCACCGAGGCGAAGGTGGATTTGGCGCCGAAACGCTTGGCCTGTTTCTGCATCCGCGACATCAATTCACAGCCGTCCACGCCTTCGGGGAAGCCGGGGAAATTTTCGACGATGCTGGTGGTGGTGAGAAGGCCGCCGGGCTGCGCGCCCATGAGCACGAGCGGTTGCAGATTGGCGCGCGCCGTGTAGAGCGCCGCCGTCCAGCCCGCGCATCCCGACCCGATGATGACAACTTTATGCATTCGTGTTGAAAGAATGGGAGTTTTTGGGAGGGCTTTCAAATTTTATTTTGGACCTTTTCTCAATTTCAACCGCGAATAAACACTAATAGACGCGAAGACGGCCAAGTTTGAGGACAATGAACAGGATGCGCAGGATTGGGGGCGAATCCGCAAATATTCTGGATGTTGAGTGCCGTCAGGCACGACATATTTGTAGAACCAATCAAACAAAAAGACAAAGCTCCGTCCGGAGCGATATATTCTGAAGATGCCGCCCCGACGGTGCTTATCGTCGTGTGTGCGTGAAGAACTACAAAGATTGCGCACCTACGGAGCTATGGATACAACCTTTTACGCCTAAGAGTCGAATTGAAAGTGTCAGGCCTTCTTATGATGATGGTGATGGTGCACCTGCTTATGGTGTTTGTGACCTTTGATTCCATGAGACGAGGCGGCGGAAGCCGACGACACGAAACAGCCAAACACAAACGCCAGCAACAAAAGAGTGAGAATTTTTTTCATAGGGCTTGGATTGAATAGGGTTTTGGGAATGGAATGTCAATGGGGAAACACAGTATATTTTTCGCCATATGGGACTTATTGGTTTTTTAATTTTACCTGTGATTATACTGAAATGATGGTAGCGTTTGACAAGTTCACGTAATCAACAGATGGAAAATTCGAAAACATCCGCGAAACAACGAAATCGCAATTTCCGGTTGGTCTGCGTGGTATGGGCTTTGTTTATACTGCTCCCCCAGTTTTCGAAAGCCCAAATCCTCCCTATTGGTCCAGGACAGCCAACTTCACCTCCAGTAATACGATTGTATTACACCAATTCATCTGGAATTTGGATTTATACTACAAACGGCGATAGCGCGACGATTCTAAACTATATAAACTTTAATGGATCGAGTGGAAACATAGCCATTCCAAGTAGCATTCCAATTTTAAATTCTGGGACATCATTTCCACATCACCACAATTTTATTCCAGTGTTGAATATCGGAAATGGAGCTTTTTTTACGAGTTATGAAACGAATGTTATAATTCCAAACACGGTTACAAATATTGGCGATGAAGCCTTCCGATTTACCTTTTTAACGAGTATTAATATACCCAACAGTGTCAGGAGCGTTGGAGCGGAAGCTTTTAGTGGATGCTCCGACCTCGCAAATGCATCGATTGGGAATGGAGTAACTTATATAGGAAACAATGCCTTTTCGGGTTGCCCATTTCTCACGAACGTAGTTTTCGGACGAAATATTTCTTATATCGGTCTCGAAGCATTTGAAGGATGCGCGCTAAAAAAAGTCGCCATTCCAAACAAAGTAACTTTCCTCGGACAACAAGTATTTGCGGCCTGTAGCGACCTCATTAGCATCCAAATCGGGAGATCAGTAACAAATATTGGATCATTTGCCTTTCTGCTGTGCACCTGTTTGACCAATGTTGACCTCGGAAGTCATGTGACCATAATTGGTAATTCGGCTTTTGAAATGTGCCCGGATTTGACAAGCATCGCCATTCCCGAAAGTGTTACCAATATCGGGTATGAAGCATTTGAAAATTGTACCAGCCTGAAGGCGATCAATGTCAACTTGAGAAACACCATCTATGCCAGTTTGAACGGGGTGGTATTTACTAAAGATTTTAATACGCTTGTTGACTTTCCAGATGGCCTAAGCGGAGGTTATACAATTCCCAGTCGCGTCAAAAATATTGGATCAGGCGCATTCGAGTACGGTGCCTTGTCAAATGTGGTATTTCCCGAATCAATCACCACAATTGGGACAAATGCTTTTTTCGATTGTACAAATCTTTTACGCGTTACCATTCCTGGCAGTGTAACGAATATTGCACTGCTTGCATTCGGCGATTGCCTTTCATTACAAAGTGCCACCATCCTTAATGGGGTGAGCTATGTAGGCGAGTCAATGTTTTACAGTTGTATGAATCTGACGAATGTAACCCTGCCAAATAGCATAATGACAATTGATGACGGTGCCTTTTATATTTGTTCCAGGCTATCGAATATCAGCATTCCAAATGGCACTTTAAGCATTGGATCGGGCGCATTCACGGGTTGTGGTCTCACCAATATAACTTTCGGAAATAGTATCACAAATATTGGTTTGGCCGCATTTTCCGGATGTCCATTTAGTAGCATTGTCATCCCAGCCAGCATTGAAAATATTGGCGCCATAGCATTTGCAACCTGCCCGCACTTGAGAAGCGCATATTTTGAGGGCAATGCTCCAACTGCGAATTGGGATTCTTTTGATTATGATGATGCAACAATTTACTATTTGTCAGGAACCAGTGGCTGGGGACCAACCTTTGCGAATATGCCGACTGCTTTGTGGACATCGCAAACTCCGGTCAACGCCGTGGTGCCCGGAATACAAGAAAAACAGTTTGGCTTCAACATCAATTGGGCCAACGGACAAACTGTGGTCGTGGAAGCTTCCACGGACATGATTCACTGGATGCCGATTGCGACGAATGTCCTGGCGAACGGTTCGGCGTATTTCTGCGACCCGCAATGGACGAATTATCCTGGAAGGTATTATCGACTGCGGTCGCCATAAGGTGCTGAATTGCTCCAACTCTTTCGGAGTTGATAATTTGGCTTGGCGTTAACCTGGCGTAGCTCGTCCCTCGCCGGCCCAGACTGAGTGATGGCAATCCTTTCAGGATTGTTGGTTTTTAACACCAAGATAACGAACGAAGAGGGAAAATGGCATAAAAGGGACGGAAAGGACCAATGCCAGCAAGCGAATGTCTGCAACTCGAAGAATGTTGCTGCGGGTCATAGACCGCGTTCCGAATGCTCGCAGTTTCAAATCGCCAAAAGCAGCCGCTTGATCTCCTTCAACCGCGCCTTCGGCTCCTTTTTGGTGAGGCGCGGAAATTTTCCGCCGAGGGTGATGTAATCGCCGTTCCGCGTGAGCATGAGTTTGTCGTCGGCGACTTCAATCGCAGACACGGATTTGTCGGCGGCGAGGATTTTTAGTTCGCCGATTTGCAGGAGCAATTCGACGGGCGGCGGGATGGGGCCAAAGCGGTCACGAAGTTCCTTTTGGAGATTTTCGAGCGCGGTTTTTTCATTCGCCTGCGCCAGCTTGCGATATATCTCAATACGATGGTGTGATTCGGTAATGTAGTCGCCAGGTAATGTTGCGCCTGATGCTTCCCCCTTTCCGCTTTTCTCATCCTTCGATGTTGAATGTTGAATGTTGAATGTTGAATGTTTTCCTTCCCCGATAAAATCGAGCTTCACGCTGACTTCGACACGTTGCTTGATCTTTTCGCCTTTGAGCGAGGAAACGCTCTGCTTGAGCAGTTGGCAGTAGAGTTCAAAGCCGACGGCGGTGATATGGCCGCTTTGCTCGGCGCCGAGGAGGTTTCCCGCGCCGCGGATCTCGAGGTCGCGCATGGCGATCTTGAATCCACTGCCGAGCGAGGCGTATTGCTTCATGGCGCTGATGCGTTTGCGCACGTCGGTAAGCAGGCGGGCGTGGCGCGGGAGCAGCAGGTAGGCGTAGGCCTGGTGCTTGTAACGGCCCACGCGCCCGCGCAATTGGTAGAGGTCGCTCAAGCCAAAACGGTCCGCGCGGTCGATGATGATGGTGTTGGCGTTCGGAATATCGAGGCCGCTCTCGATGATGGTGGTCGAGAGGAGGACATCCGCCTCGCCATTGACGAATTTGCCCATGACTTCCTCGAGCAGGTCCGCGTCCATCTGGCCGTGGCCGACGACGATGCGCGCGTTGGGAACCAGCGTCTGCAATTTGGCGCGCATGGTGTCGATGGTCATCACGCGGTTGTGCAGGAAGAAGACCTGCCCGCCGCGGCTGATCTCGCGCAGGATGGCGTCGCGGATGACGCGCTCGTCGTATTCGGTAACGACGGTCTCCACCGGCAACCGGTCGTGCGGCGGGGTCTGGATGGTGCTCATGTCGCGCGCGCCTGTGAGGGCGAGGTAAAGCGTGCGCGGGATGGGCGTGGCGCTCAAGGTAAGCACGTCCACGAGGGTACGAAGGCGCTTGAACTTTTCCTTGTGCAAGACGCCGAAGCGTTGTTCCTCGTCGATCACCACCAGTCCAAGTTCTTTGAAGGCGATGTCGTCCTGCACGATGCGATGGGTGCCGATGACGATGTCCACGGCGCCGGCGGCGAGGTCCTTGACGACGCGCGCCTGCTCGCGTTTGGTCCGGAAGCGCGAGAGCAATTCGATGCGGACGGGATAATCGGCCATGCGCTCGCGGAAATTGTTGAAATGTTGCTGGGCCAGAACGGTGGTGGGCACCAGGACGGCGACCTGCCGGCCATCCATCACGGCCTTGAACGCGGCGCGGATGGCCACTTCCGTCTTGCCGAAACCGACGTCGCCGCAGATGAGGCGGTCCATCGGCTTGGGCTTTTCCATGTCGGTTTTCGTCTGGGCGATGGCGGTGACCTGGTCGGGCGTCTCTTCATAGATGAACGCGCTCTCGAACTCGCCCTGCCAGGCGGTGTCGTGCTTGAACGAATGGCCGGCCTGCGTTTCGCGCGCGGCCTGGATGCGGAGAAGCTCCGCCGCCACATCGCGCACGGCGCGCTCCGCCTGCTCCCTGGCCTTCATCCAACGCGTGCCGCCGAGGGTGTTCAGGGGCGGATGCGCCTTGCCCGCGCCGACGTATTTGCTGACCAGATGGGCTTCAGTGACCGGCACGTAGAGCTTGGGCGGCTCGACGTCGGCCAGCGAAGGAGCGTATTCAATGACGAGGCATTCTGTTTCGTAACGCGTTGGAGCGCTAAGGCGTTGAAGCGATGACGTCGCCGGCAGATTTTTCAGGCCAAGAAATTTACCGATGCCGTATTGCAGATGGACGACGAGGTCTCCTTCTTCCAAATCCGTGAAGTCGATGTCCAGCGCCGAGCGGGCGGCGAGGGCGTGCGGCGATTTCAATCTTCGCGGCCGCTGAATGCGGTATCGCCCGAAAATCTCGGCATCCGTAACGATGACCCGCTTCAAATCATCACAAATAAATCCGCGGGAAAGAGTGCCGATATGCATTTGCACGCCAGACTTCAACCCCCGGACGCCAGACCCTAAATCCGAGACCCCAACCCCCATTTCCTTCCAGATTTCTTCAAATCGCTGGCGTTCGCCGTCGTTGTTGCAGAATACGTCGATAATAAAATCCTGCCGCAGCCAGCGGTGAAGTTGCGCGAAGAATTCGCGGCGTTGCGCCTCGGCGATCTGCGGATCGACCGCGCGTTCGGCCAGCGGACGAAATGCTTCAAGCGATTCGAATCGTAAATCATGGGAAGTTAACGTGCCGCCTTCATCCTCGATCAGATTGGCAATCGTTATCTTTTTTTGACTGGCCTTAGCCAGAAAATCGTCCCAGGCAAAGAAAA
This sequence comes from uncultured Verrucomicrobiae bacterium, assembly GCA_963797825.1. Taxonomy (GTDB): domain Bacteria; phylum Verrucomicrobiota; class Verrucomicrobiia; order Limisphaerales; family UBA11358; genus UBA11358. The sequence continues at coordinate 128,134 of CAWCRR010000033.1, read as the reverse complement.
AGGGATCGTCCCCGGGGACCTGCGCCTCGTACTCTTCGGCGCGCAAAGCAAGCTGTTCCGGCTCACAGGCAATCAGGATGGTTTCCGGCGGAAGAAAATCGAGGAGCGTGGCGAAGGTGGATTGGTTGCCTGGAAAATCTGTAGCAGCCGACGTAAGTTGGCTCTGATTTTCCAAGTTTTTAGATGGAGCGGACTGACGTCCGCTGCTACGAGAGATCAGCAGGCGCTTCAAGATTCCCAGTTCACCGGCGGGCGGGAGAGTGATTTCTGTCAGCGGCTGGCGCGAAATCTGGGTAGCCGGATCAAATTCGCGAAGCGATTCCAATTCGTCGCCAAAAAACTCCAATCGCACCGGCCAGGGGCTGGTGGGCGGAAATACATCCACGATGCCGCCGCGCAAGGAAATCTCGCCTTTCTGCGACACCTGCGCCTCGGGTTCGTACCCCTGCTCTTCCAACCACTCAATCAGGTCAAGCGGCGCCATCTTATCGCCGGGCTGAAGATGGCGCGTCCGCTCTTTTAAATCCTCCACTGAAAACGTCCTTTGCATCAGCGCCACCACATTGGTGACGACGAAGATTGGGGCTGGGGTCTGGGGTCTGGGGTCTGGGATTTGGGGTCTTGGGTCTTGGGTCTTGGGTCTGGGGCCTGGGGAAAGGGCGATGAGGGATTGGAGCCGGTCGCTGATGATGTCCGAGTGGGGCAATTTGTTGTCATGCGGAAAAACCTCCCATTCCGGATAATACAACAATTGGCCTGACAACTCTGGACTCAGGACTGAGGGCTGAGGACTGAGGACCGTGGACTGTGGACTATTCGTCTTCAATTCCGCACTCCGCATTCCGCACTCCGCATTTTGAAAGAGCCATGTTTCCAAATCCTGCTGGAAGCTTTCCTGCGTTTTGAGATTATCGGCGATAAGAACAATTGGTCGTCGGGGGAGAAGTTTGGAAATGAGCGCGGCGAAAAAGGGCTGGGCTGATTGGGTGATGCCGGAAAAAGACAGCACTCCGCCATTCTCCAGTCGTCGCGCCAGGGACTGCGCAACGGGAGTGACTTCAGCGAACAAATTGCTTGCCGCTTCGACTGCGGAATATTGCGCCAAACTAAAAAAGATTCACTTATTTTTCCGCGGCTCCAACTTCTTCAATCCCACTTCACTTGCAATATCGTCGAACTCCTCGCGGGTGACCGTTTCAAGCTGCTTTCCACGAGACTTCAGTTTTTCGTTGATCTTTAAAGTCTTTTCAACCATCACCTCATGTGTCTCGGCCGACCCGCCGATCAGCGCAAAATTGTCGCCGGTGGTGATGCGTTTGTTGCCATCGGAATCCAAACCAATCCCGAGCATCGCAGCCTTGCGGCCTCTCTGTTTTTTGTTCATCCGTCAAAACAGTAAGCCGATAACGCAGCAGGTTCAAGAATTTGCTCGATCTTTGCACAGTTACTGAAGATTTGAGTTGCGTTCCGGGGTCAAACTGCGCTACTCAATAGGGAATGGGTTCACTCAAAAAACGCCGCAAGGCAAAGATTAACAAGCATAAACGGCGCAAGAAGCTGCGCTTGAATCGTCACAAGAAGCGCACCTGGCAGGCCTAAACGCCACGCGCTGTTTCAATTCATCCGTTCGCGGCTGGCGCTGCAACCGCCGCGAACGGCCTTTTTTTGCCCCGAATTTGCCATGCAATATCAATTTAAAAAACATTACACGCGCGAAGAGGCTGGCGCGTTGCTTCCCCAAATCCGCCAATGGCTCGCGCGCCTGGATCATTTGCGAAAAGACCTCGACCGCTTCGATAAGCGCCTCTCGGGGTTGATCGGCAATGACATCGGCGGCGCCACGGTGAACCAGTGGATCCGCGCCCTGGCCGATATGCAGGAAGTCCTCGCCGAATTCCAGCGCCGCCAGATTTTTATCAAGGATTTGGAACGCGGCCTGATCGACTTTCCAGCCATCATCGGCGGACGGGAGGTTTTTCTATGCTGGGAATCGGATGAAGATAAAATTGAATTCTGGCATGACCTCGAGAGCGGTTATGGCGGCCGCGAACGGCTTTAGAGCGGAACAGCTCTAATCGAGTTCAAAGGCCCGCCACTCTTCCCGTATGTTGCGGGTTCGCCCGAAACATCGGCCATGAGCTTTTCGCCGGCGGCGCGGCATTGGTCGGGGCAATCGCAACCAAATCCCTGCCGCAAACGAAATAAAGCGTCCCGTTATCTGCCGCGACCGGCGAACTGCTGACATTCGCTTTTTCCCGGATGATTTCCGACATTTGGCCGTTCGGCTGGAAACCCACCAGCGCCGCCCATGTCCAGGCCATATAGACATCCCCGTTTGCCAAAGCAATCGGTGTGGTGTCATCCCAGACACCGGCCGTCGTCCAATCCCAATTCCTTTTTCCTTCCGGGCTGTAGGAATCGAGATGACCGCCGGCGGTCGAAAGGTTGATCAAATAAATGTCCCCGTTGGCGCCAACCACCGGGGACGCTTCCGAGGCCCCGCCGGTGCGATACCGCCATTCCTCGGTTCCGTCGGGATTCAACGCATAGAGGTTCCCATCCGTTGAATTGATATAAATGACGCCCTGCCCTCCCACCGCGGGCGAGGATGTGATTTGCCCCCCAGTCGGGAATTTCCAACGCAATTTTCCGTCCGGCGATAACGCATAGAAATTCCGGTCGTGCGAACCGAAATAAATCGTGCCGTCCCCCCCAAGGGCCGGCGATGAATCAATGATGCCTCCCGTGGGAAACTTCCACTTCAGCGAACCGTCCGGGTTCAACGCGTAAAAATTGGTGTCCCATGAACCAAAATAAACCGTCCCGTCCGCCGCAATGGCGGGAGACGAATCCACCCATGCCCCGGTGGCAAACGTCCATTTCAGCTCCCCCCGGGCGTCAGCGCGTACAATCGCCGGTCTCTCGAACCAAAATAAACCGTTCCATCAGCGGCCACCGCCGGCGAACTCTTGATCTCCAATCCCGCTTGAAATTTCCATTTCACCTTTCCATCCGGAGTGATGGCAAACAGGTCGCCAATGTAATTTCCGACGTAAATCGTCCCGTCGGGCGCGACCGCGGGCGATGAGGCGCCGTCGTATTCGGCCAGGTGAAAGGTCCAGAGATTTGTGGTGGATTGGCCGGAACAAAAAAACGGCGCAAAAGCGAGAAGACAAAGGAATGCAATGATTGGGGAGCGCACGCGCCCTCGCGTGCAGCCGTTGACGCCCTCGTCAACCGTTCGGGCGCGCCACCGCGCTCGTTTCGACTCGCATTGGCGCGCATCCTTCCGACCGCGAGGCGCGGTCGGACGCACGCGAAGGCGCGTGCGCTCCCCCAGGATGTTCCTTGTATTCTCGCCGTGCATTTCACTTATCAAGGAGTGAACCCAAGCGCCTTTTCCACCGTGATCTGCCCGGCTTCAGACCCGGTTAATTGCTTTGCCCAGGCCACACGTCCCTGCGGATTCGCCCCGTCACCCGTGCTCTGGTATTCCGCATAACGCGCGGTTTGGTGCGCTTCCGGCTTCTTCCAGTCATACCAGCCCGCCGGCACAACTACGTCCGACATCTCGCAATTCAGATAAATTGTGCTCGCGTAAATCCGCCAGGGACGTCCCAGGAAAGTCTTCACCCCCGGCTCGCCATCGATCTGGCAGTGCGAAAACACGAAGCCGAACGGCTGATTTTGTGGCGTGGACGCCGCAGTGATGTAACCGGAGCGCAAACAATGGATGTGGCAATTTTCAAACCACGCCGTCGCCGCCCCAAAAATAAAATCCACGTGCCCGCAAATGTAACAATTTTCAAAGTATTGCCGCCCGCGATTCAGCAGGATCGTGTCCTGCCACCCCAGAAACCGGCAATTGCGGAACACCGCATGGTCGCCATCCACCCGGAGGGCGAGCGCCTGGCCGATGGGACCCGCGGAATTTTCAAACGTCAGGTTCTCCGCCGTGAAATCATCGGCGTCAATGGTTGCCGACGGTGTTTTAAAGGTGCCCAGCGCCTTGCCATCCAGGTTCGTCATGCCGGCGTAAAGGTTAAAAGTCAAAACGGTGTTCGTGGCATTCTCCCCGATGAGTTTGAAATAACATTTCTCCCGCTGGACATAAATCAACTCATGATAAACACCCGGTTTGATATGGATGATCACGGGATTAGCCGGGCTGCCGGAAGGCACCGACATGATGGCCGCCTGTACACTCTTGAATTGGCCGCTCCCATCGGCGGCCACGGTGAGGTTCGTTTGCGCGCAAAGGGGGAGGCACAAACAGGAAACCAAGGAAGCAAAGGTTCCCAAAATCGATTTAACAGAGTGCCTTTTTTTCATTTCAAATTGCGCAAAACCAGTTCTCAAATCAGTTTGCATGGGACGACGTTAAAACTAAGCTTTTTCAATATCCATGAAAATATTTTTTGCGATTTTTATTTTGCTTCTGGCTGGCAACGCGCGCGCGAGCGGCACCTTCAATGTGCGGGATTTCGGGGCCAGGGGCGACGGCAAGACATTGGATACCAAAGCGATACAAAACGCCCTCGACACCTGCGGCAGTTCAGGAGGCGGTATCGTGGAATTCCCGGCAGGCAATTATTTGTGCCAGCCGATCGTCATTCACAGCAAAACGACCTTTCAATTGGATGCCGGGGCGGTGTTGCGCGCCACGACCAGCCAAATGGAATACATGAAAGTCCCCGGCGACTGGTTGAAAGCCAAAAGCAGCGCCGATTTCATTCCCTTCATCGGAGGCGGGAATTTGACAGACATCACCTTCACCGGGGGCGGGACTATTGACGGCAGCGGCGCGGCCTGGTGGGGTGAAGCCGAAAAGGCGCGGCAAATCAAACCCGGTTACACTTTGCCGCGCCCAAATCTGATCGGGCTGACCGGATGCCGCGACCTGCGGGTGGAAAACATCACCCTGCAAAATTCGCCAAAAACTCATTTGGCGCTGACCGAATGCGATGACGTCGTCATCTCCAACGTGACCGTGCTCGCGCCCGCCGGCGCGGCCAACACGGATGGAATCGACCCAAACAATTGCGAAAATGTTTTGATCACAAAATGCCGCGTTGATACGGGCGACGACAACGTGGCGATCACGGCCGGGCGGCGGCTGCCGCAACGCGAGTTCGGCAGCGAGAATACCACCGTGACCGACTGCGTGTTTTTGAACGGACACGGAATGTCCATCGGCAGCGGGACCATTGGAGGCGTGCGAAACGTGACGGTGGACCATTGCGTGTTTATCGGCACGCAAAACGGCATTCGCATCAAGTCCCAACGCGGCCGGGGCGGTGTGGTGGAGGACATCAACTTCCGCAACCTGACCATGACCAACGTGGATCCGGCTATCACGTTTACTTCCTATTACACCTACAATTCGGCAAAAGACCCGGTGCAAAAGCCGCTTCCACAAGATGACGCGGCGCAGCCGATAACAGCCGGGACACCCTTCTTCCGCAATATCTGCATCAGCAATATGACGGCGACATGCCAGAATTCGGCGGGGCTGATCATGGGCTTGCCGGAAAGCGCGATAACCAACGTCGACTTTGAAAATGTCCGGATCAGCGCTGTGACCGGGTTAAAGATCGAAAACGCCGCGGGCATTCAATTGGAGGGGCTTGATATCAAAACGGAACACGGCAAACCGTTTCTCGTGAAAAACGCGCAAGTTGTGCTTAGGCAGTAGTCCAATCAGCGGGGCATGCCATCGCGATATTGTTTGGGGGAAGTGCCGGTGGCCTGTTTGAACGCCACGCAAAAGCTGTTGGCATTCTGATACCCGCACATGTTCGCCAGCACTTCGAGTTTGTGATTGGACTCGGAGAGGAGACGTTTGGCGCGCTCGATGCGCACACGTTGCAATTCCTGTCCCGGGGTGCGCCCGACGTTTTCCAGGAATGCCTTGTGCAATCCGCGACGGGACATGGCAGCGACGCCGACCAAATCTTTGACACTGATCGGCTGGCTGGCGTGTTCCCAGATGAAACGAAGGCTGTTGGCAACGCCCTTGTGCCGTACCGCCAGCAAATCGCTGCTCTTGCGGGTGACAATGCCGATGGCCGGAACGCGGATGGGTTTGGCCGGCGCGGGCTTGCCGTTCATCAAATCCTCCAGCAACGCCGCGCCGGAGTATCCGAGCAATTCCAGGTTCGTATCCACGCTGGAAATCGGAGTGTTCATCGCGTCGGGCGCCAACAGGTAATTTTCCGCGCCGATGATCGCCACCTGCTCGGGGACGTTCAGGCCGGCGCTGATGCTGGATTCGAGCACTTCGAGCGCCTGTTCGTCATTGGCGGCAAAGACCGCAAGAGGTTTGGGAGCGGGCTTCAACTGCGCGACGAGCCATTTGCGTTTGCGTTTCCACTGCTCACGGTCGTTCCGGTAATCCGGCGACCGCTGCCAGCGCAACCATTCGCACTTGTGGCCGGACCGTTTCAGGGCCTCGATAAACCCCTCCCCCCGCTCCTCGTAGGACCAATTGTCGGTGTCGCTGTAAAAGATGAAATTGCTGAAGCCGCGCGAAAGGAAATGCTCGGCCACCAATTGCGCCGCGTGGGCGTGGTCTTCGAGAACGCGGGCAAATTTCAAGTGCGGGCGGCGATAGCTGAAATCCACCGTGGGTTTTTTCGATTGGACCACAAACTCCGCCAGATCATCGCCCGCGCCGAGCCAGGCCAGGATGCCATCGCCCTCCCAGCCCCAGGGGATCACTTTCTCGCGGGTGAGATTCGCGGATAAATGCCAATGCCGTTCCTGCGCGAATTTCTCGATGCCGCGGTGCAATCGATAATCGTACCAGCCGAGCGCGACGAGGACCCTCTTTTGACGTTTGGCCATGCGATAAGATTGAACAATCCATCATGGAATTCAATAAAAAACTGCACTAAAAACCATTTCAGTGCCTTTTTTTCAAATCGATCAAGTTAAGAGACATTCAGCAAAGGCGCGGAGAGTGCGCGGGATTTCTCAAGGTCGTGTTTCACGCGGAACCCGCGCGGGGGTTAGATCCGGTTCAATTCGTGGTTGAGGATGGACAGACAATAAATGGCCGCGGTTTCCACGCGGAGCGTTAGATTTCCGAGGGTGATGGGTTGCGCGCCGGCGTTTTGGATCCTCTCGATTTCAGCCGGAGTAAAATCACCTTCGGGGCCGATCCAGGCGGCCGCGGTCCTGGGCAATCGGCCATGGTTCTTTTCATACTCGCGAAAGATCTCCGCAGGATGACGGCGCTCTTTTTGAAGCGAGCCGACGCACTGCAAATCGAAGGATTCCTTGCGTTTCAAAAAATCAGCGATGGTGACCGGCGCGGTCACTTCGGGCAGCCACGCCGCGCCGCATTGTTTGATGGCCTCAATCGCCGTCTGTTGCCATTTCTCGCGTTTGTGCTCAGCGCTTTCCCCATCCAGGTGGGTCACGACCCGTTCAGTCAACAGCGGCACAATTTTTCGCGCGCCCAGCTCGACCGATTTTTGGATGATGCCTTCGATGATCTTCCCCCTGGGAATTCCCACGAGCAAGGTGATGGAACATGCGGGGGCGGGGATGGAATTCGTCCCCGCGATGCGCAATGACACAGAGCCCTGCCCGGCGGCCTCCACCACACAAAGAAACTCGCGCCCGGCTCCATCGAGGACCATGGCCGCGTCGCCCGGTTTCAGGCGCAGAACGCGCAGGGCGTGATGCGCTTCGCCTTTGGTGAGACGCAGCACATTTCCATTGCAATCCTTCGGCGCCAGATGGAAACGATGCATGCTCATGAATCCTCTATCGGAAGAATTTCTTCGCTTTTTCAAAAAAGCTTTGCGCCAGGGGAGTTTCCTTGCCGTCGCAGAGCGCGGCGAATTCCTGCAATTTTTCCTTCTGCTCATGGCTCAATCGCGAGGGCACTTCCACCTGCACGCGCACGTGCAGATCGCCGTGGCCGTGGCCTTGCAGGCTTTTCACTCCCCCGCCCTTGACGCGGAAAACCGCGCCCGGTTGCGTGCCGCCGGGAATCTTGATGGCGGCCTTGCCTTCGAGCGTGGGCACCTCGATCTCCGCGCCCAGGACGGCCTGGATAAAACTGACGGGCACTTCGCACAGCAAATCCTCGCCGTCGCGCTGGAAAATCTCATGCGTCTTGACCTGCAAGACCACGTACAGGTCACCCATAGGCCCGCCGCGAAAACCGGCCTCGCCATTGCCGCCGGAACGCAGCCGGGTTCCCGTATCCACGCCGGGCGGAATTTTCAGTTTTATTTTGGACGAACGCTCGTGCCGGCCATCGCCATGACATCCTTTGCAAGGCTTTTCCAATGTCCGCCCGGCGCCTTTGCACTGCGGACACGTCTGCGCGATGCTGAAAATGCCCCGCGACATCAGCACCTGTCCGCGACCGCCGCAGGTGGAGCAGGTTTTTATGCCGGAATTTTTTTCCGCGCCCGAACCCCCGCAGACTTCGCAGCGGTCCAGTTTATTGACGGAAATTTCCCGTTCGCAACCCAGCGCGGCTTCTTCGAGGGTGAGTTCCAGGTCGTAGCGGAGGTCGTCGCCGCGTTGGGGACCGGAAGATGCGCCGCCGCCACCAAAGAAACTCTCAAAAATGCTGCCGCCTCCGGCGCCGAAGACTTCGCGGAAAATATCGTAGGGATCATGAAAACCGCCCCCGCCGCCGCGCGCGCGCTGGCGCGGGTCAAACGCCGCATGGCCGTATTGATCGTACGCCGCCCGCTTTTGCGGGTCGCTCAAGGCCTCGTAAGCCTGTCCCAGTTCCTTGAACTGCTCTTCGGCTTGTTTGTCACCCGGATTCTTGTCCGGATGAAATTTCACGGCCAGCTTCCGATAGGCCTTTTTGATCTCCTCATCATCGGCCTGGCGGCTTACGCCGAGGATTTCATAATAATCGCGTTTGGACATCGGGGTGAATTATATCAAATCAGTGCAAAGAGAGCGAAAATATCGGGTTAAGTGTGCCACAACCTCCCCTCACCCTAATCCTCTCCCCCGGGGAGAGGGAAATGGGAACGGACGTTTACAATGGTTTGGCGGCCAGAGGGCATATGACTGGTTTAGTGGTTCAAACGGACCATTGGTTCACTTGCTGATTTAGGGTTATTTAGCCGGTTTTTTGGCGACAATCACCGCCGCCGGGCGCAACAGCCGTTCGCGCAATTTATAGCCCTTGCGGATTTGCTGGACGACCTGGCCTTCGGGTACGTCGGCGGTTTCCTGCTGTGAAATCGCTTCATGCCATGCCGTGTCAAACATCTTGCCTACGGCGTCGATCTCTTCGAGTCCCGCCTCCATCAAAATGCTTTTGAGCTGCGATTGCACCATGACAATCCCGGTCTGCAACGACGCGGATTTTTCGTCCTTGGCGGATTGCGCGGCGGCGAGGGCCATCTCGAAATTGTCCATCACCGGAAGCAGCTTCTGGATCAGCGATGCATTGGCAAATTGGACGGCCTCGGCGCGTTCGCGCGCGGCGCGCTTCTTGAAATTGTCGAAGTCCGCGGTGGTGCGCAGCAAACGCTCCCAGTTCTCGTCGGCCCGGGCGGCGCGGGCTTTCAAGTCTTCGATCTGCTCGGGGCCGGCGGAACAGCAACGAGCGGCTCGGACGCGAGGTCCGCCGCATTTTCAGCATGTAAATCTTCTTTATTCATCGTCTCAAAGGATCATTCGAGTCCGTCAAGTTATACGATTCGGCGGGAACCGGCAACTGGGTTGTTGGGGAGGGAAAAGATCCAACATTCAACCCGCCTTCGCCTGGCTACGGCGCGGCAGGCATTCAACATTCTACATTCAACACCCATCAGCCCGGCGGGACCAAGGCCTTGAATTCCGGCTGGTTGCGGAGGGGGTTGAAGTGCGGGTCAGAGCGCGCCTGCTTGACGAGGTCCACCGCGGAGGCATTGGTCTTAAGCCGGGCGGCATTCAAATCCATGGTTGTCTTTAGTTCCTTCAAGGCATTGGTGTCCTGCCCGAGTGAGCTCATGACCGCGGCCAGGTCATAATGGATCTCCGGCTCGGTGGGCAGCAGGACAACCAGCCGGTCAAGCGATTGCTCCACCTTGGGCAGTTCGCCCAGTTGCGCGTAAATCTGGACGATGCTTGTCAGATCCTGTTCGGAGGTTTTTGGATCCGCCAGGGCTTTATCGGCGAATGGCTCGGCCTGCCGGTACAAGGGCGCGACCAGAGAGGGCTGATATTGCTGATAAAGCGTGCCCAGTTTGACGATGTTGTCAAGGTCAGCCGGGTTATTGCTGGCCTCCGTTTGCATCTGCTGCACCTGGTTCTGCATCTGGGCCTGGCCGCCGGAAGGTTGCCCGGCTTCTTCTTTTTTGATGTTGTTGATCTGGTTGATCAAATCCGAAATCTGGCCGTTGTACGGGTCCAGCTTGTGGCAGGTCTGCGCCACGAGCAAGGCATCGTCGAACCGCTGGAACTGGAAGAGGAAATTGCAGTAGCGCACGACCGCCTCCGGGCTGTACGGGCAAAAGGCAAAGGATTGTTTGAACGCGAAGTCGCATTCCTTGTAAAGTTTTTGGACTTCCGCGTCTGATTTGGGCCGATACGGCAGGTATTGCGGGTCCACCGGCGGATAGGGCGGGCTGGGCAGCAGCAAATGCAAGCGCCAGGCGTACATGCCCGCCTGGGAGCTGCGGAGTTTGGAGAAGGCTTTTTGACCGTCTTCATCGCGGATGAATTTCAAGTCACCCGAGAAGCCGCTGTAATTGTGTTGCAGGTAAACTTTCTGGACCCAATCGGTGATCTGCTTGACGGTGGTGTCGTAGGTGATCCAATTGCCAATCAAACGGTCGGAGTATTTGCTCCAGAAGGCGTGGTCATTGGTATAGACCTCGTCGGGAAAGGCGGGAATCGGCTGGCGATTGATTTTCATGATGATGCCGAACGGGGTCTCGTAGGGGTACATCCATTCGAGCGGAAAACTTTCTTCCACGTAAAATGAGTTGGTGGGGTTGTGGTCAAAAATGACCCGGCAAAGCAGGCCGTTGATCATCATCACCGCGACCTGGCCGGAAACGGCCACCCTGCCGCTGCTCGGGTCCACCTGCACGTCTTCACCTGGCTCCAACCGGCCTTCCTCCCGTCGCGTTTCGGCATCCTGCGTGTAATCGCGAAAAGCCTTCTCCGAATCATCGGGCGAGGGAATGTAAATTTCGTGTGGCGGATAAACTCCTTCCGCGCGCCAGCGCTTTTCTATCGCCGCGCCGCGCTTCGTGAAGGGAACGTCAAGCCAATCGAAAGCAACTTTGGAGAAAAACTGGACCGTGGGACTGTCCTCGCAATGGGCCAGGCCCGCGACGTAATCGATCAATTTGCTGAAGAATGGCGGGTCCACCTGAGCGCTGCGGAAATACTGCGCGCGCAAATAATCCAGATACGTGTTGTCCGCCAGGGCGTTTTGGGTGATGAGATAAACGTCGCGGCGATTGAAATTTGGATCCATTGGTTTGCAACTGGGCGGCGTAAAACTTTCGCAGAAGATCATGTAGGTAGGGCAAAAACGGCCCGGATCAGTGCCGCCGAAGAGGATCGTGTTGCGGTCCATCTGCGGATAGATGTTGAACGGCGGCGTAAACATGTCGTGCCCGAACCAATATCCGAACCAATGATTGCGTTGCTCGCATTTGGCCCAATGCGTCATCACGGAATAGCCCGGGGTGAGGGCGAGCAACACCAGCGTGATTGCCACCGGGGCACGGTTCCGATAAATCACCAGCGCGCCGATGAAGGCGACGACGATGGCCACGAGCCAAATGCCGCCGATGACGGGCAGGCTGTATTGGTGAGGCGCGAAAATCCGCGGCAGGGAGCCGAGCACTTCGTTGACGCTCAACCGGCCGGTGCTTAAAAAGGCCAGGAAAATGGAAACCGCCAGCAAGACACAGGCGCCGCCCCCGAGCATTTGAAAGAGGAACCGGTCATCGGGGGACGAGGATTCCTTGAATTTTGAAAACCGCTGTATGGCCAGGACAGCCAGGACAAAAACGGCCGTGAGGCAGAAAAAGAGCGCCAGGACAGTGTAATAGCCCAACAACCCCGCGCCTCCTAAAAACGTGATGCTGATATTGTCGTAAAACGTGTATCCGGCTGGAACCAGCGCGACCACCCCCGCCGCCAAGGCCATTGCGCGGAAACTTTTGTAGTGCGTCGCCATATAAGCGCACATCAATGCCAATCCGTAACCGATAAAAATGGCGATCACGGCATGTGAAGCGGTAAAGAACACTTTGTTTTCCTCGGCGGTCTGGCGGTCGGGCGTGGTGTCCATCAAAATGACCAGCAACAAACCGACGCAGGCATAGATCGCGGCCAGGCCCACGATCCAGGCGCGCTCGCGTTTTTGCATCTTCAAAAGAAACAGGATGGGCAGCAACGCGATGAAGAGATTGACCCAACTGAATGACGAGCCAAGTCCCGCCGTCAACATGCCTAATTGCTGGATGAATTGCCCCGGATTGGCGGCGATGTTCGTCGGATTTGCCTGTTCATATTGTCCGCGCGAAAGCGCGTGGAAAAACCCTTCAACCGTCCGCGGATAACCCCATTGCATCGGCGGGTCGGTCATGCCCGCAATCGGCTCATACAAGTAAAAAGAAACGCCCAGAATCCATAAACCCGCGCACACTAAAACCACGAGCCAGCCCATGTCGATTTGCCATGTGTTATAGGCCAGGATCACAAAGGCGACAAAAGCCACCAAGGCGAGGAAGGCGCAAACCGTGCCCTGGCTGGGAATGGCGCACCCGAATAAAAAGAAGGCCAGGGCCGCGCCATCCCGGCAAAGTTCATTAAAACTTTCCTTCGTGATGATGGCTATCCAGATGTAGGCGGCGATCGAGACAATGCCCACCGCGCCGAAGATGGCCATCAGCACCGGTGAAAGCCCGTTGAAGGCCGGGATGACATTGGACTTGATCAAGATCAGCCCGCCCAAAAAGCAAATGCTGTTGCCGAGGAAAAAGGAGCGGCCAAACCGGGGATGCCCCATCGCGACCGCCACTTCCAGGCCCATGGCGGCGCAAAGCATCGTTTGGTGGATGGTCGCGCACAACCCGAAGAAAAACATCGAGGCGAACAGGTAACGCAATTGGTGCGGCGCATATATCCAGCGCATGACGCACAATGCCACCAACATCAGCCACGGCACGTCGAAGAGCGAAATGCGGTTGATGACCACCGATTCTTTCCACATGTAGTCATCGAAACCCAACAGCAAGCCGGCGGTGATGCCGCAGACGATGCAAATGGCCGTCTCCCATTGGCGGGTCAATGCCTTCAGGCTCTGGATGCCTTCGATCAACATGCTGCTGCCGCGCGAAACCATCAAAGCCACCAATCCGCAGGCCAGCGCCGCCGCGAACGATTCGCCCACTTCCACGCGCCATGCCACGCTGCCCCAAGGCAGATGCGTCCATAGAAACGAATAAATTGACCAAAACGGATAGCCCGGCGGGTGGGGAATGCCCGCGTAAAAGGCGCCGGTGCAAAGCTCGCCGGAGTCTTCCAGCGTCTCATCGGGCGCAAGCATGTACAGATAAGCGATCCACACCGCCGCAAAGGCAATGATCAACGCCAGCCAATCGATTCCGCGGAATAGCGGCGGGACTTTGGGCGCTTTGGGCGCAACCGGCGGTGGCGGGACCGGAGGAGAGCCTGCTTTGGCCTGGCCGGGGGATGGTTTGGCCGCAGCTTGTGACCCTTTCGCCTGAGCGGAAGCCGGATTGGCCGGCTTCGATTTCCCGTTTTGCGGTTTCGATTTGTCGTTATTCATTTCCTGTCAATATCAATTGGTATGCGAAAAAGAACGCATAGTAGAATTGGAAACGCTATGGTTTGTCCAATCAAAAGTGAATAAAGATAAATTGTTCTGGGCCGATTGCCGGCTGGTTTCGAACACGGCATAGTCCTGGTTGCTCATCATCGCCAACACGGACGGCCCGCGGTAAGGCCTCGCCGGAAGCGAACTTGCCGAATCCAGGATCAAAAATGTCAATAATGCGCAGGCGGTCACCGGCGTCGCCCAGCCGGCCAGCGTGGCCAGCCGCGGCATCCGCAGGGCGCGCCCGCCAAACACCCGCCATTTAAGCCACCCGGACGGACGGCGCGGGCGCAGTGAAGACAATCGGTTCTCCAGTGATTTCATTTCGTCCTCGTTCATAATCTATTCCTTCCATTTTGGATTTTATTTTTTGCAAACCGTAGCGGTAACGGCCCGCGGCGGTGTTCGGTGAAATTTCGAGAAGCCCGCCGATCTCCTCAAAGGTCAGACGGTTCCAGATTTTAAGCACAATCGCTTCGCGCTGCTCCAGCGGCAGCTCCGTGAGGGCGCGCATCGCCATTTCCGTCGCCGGATTCTCCTCCGGCGTTCCTTCGAACCAGTGGTGCGATTCCATCTCGCGCGCCAATCGCCGCCACATCGAGCGCTTGAAATTCAACGCGCGGTTCCGGAAACTTCGCACCAGGTAGTTCTCCGCCTCGCGGGGAAACTCCGGCAATCGCATCACCGCCAGGAACGTTTCATGCAGCACGTCCTCGGCCTCGCCGTGGCTCAAGCCCAACGCCCGCCCATAAAGAATCAGGCCCGACGCTTTTGCATCGTAGAACTTCTCGAACCATTCCAAGTGTTGATCGCCATTCACGGTTTCATTGCATAGACACCGAAATTGGGGTTTTTGTATAAAATTTTATGGGGAAATCGGGATTCGATGAAAAACGGGTGGAAAAATGGATTTAAAATGGGACTTTGTTTCCTCCTCATCATGGACCCTCAAGGGAAAGTGAGAAAATCTCCGGTATGAGTTTGCCTCGACCTCCCCACCCTAACCCTCTCCCCCAGGGAGAGGGAACAGTATGTGGTTGTTTACAATGGTCAAATGATTCTCTGGTCAAATGATTCTCCGATAGATTCAGCCAGACCTTATTTCAAACTGAAGCGCCGAGCGTTTCTCCCTCTCCTTGGAGGAGAGGGCCGGGGTGAGGAGGTCGTTTAACTAAATTTTTTTAGATGCTACCGCTAATCGTGTTGTCTATCCTGCTGGAGCCGATAGCGATGCTTTCCATAATCGATCGCCTGGCAAATCGGTGGCGTGGATTCCAGATCAATCTCAACTAAATCTTCCCGGCGAGAGGCAACAAGTTTCAATGCATCGTAGATGGAAAAAATCCCAAGCTCATCACCATCTTCCGAGATGACCTTCACTTGGCTTGCGGTAATCTGGCCATTCACTCTCGCTCGCATGGGGTGAGCCTAACGATTCAAACCTGCGCGGCCAAATCCTCTTCCTCGTTCAAGTCCTTGCTCTGGAGACGCGCGGCAAAATAGGAGCCGACGACCAGCACCAACGCGATAACCTGCGCCACCAGCGTCTGCACGGTCGGGAACACAGAGAACCAAACGCCGGCCCACGCAGGGATCGCATTTTGAAGCGAATGGATGGTCGTCGTGCCGATCCATCCGGCCTGTTGCATTTCAAAGGCCTGTTCGCCGACCATCACCAACAACACGACGCCCAGTAATATGCCGGTGAATACGAGCATTTTTCGATAGGGCAAGCGCTGGTGCATCACAAACGTCAGCAACGCAACAATTCCCGTGAAGAAGAGGCCGAGCATTGCCCCCGCAAAAATTATTTTCCCACCCATTTGCAGATAGTACGTCTGCAAAAAGAGGACCACTTCGAAACCTTCCCGGTAGAGCGAGGCGAAACCCAGCAGGATCAATCCCCACAGCAAGCGCCGCGACGAAATCTCGGATTCGCTGGCGCTGGTCAGCAATTTCTTTTTGTTGCGATTGTGCATCGCGATCCAGCCGCCCCAATAGACCTTGTGAAAAAACCAATTCATGACGACCAAAAGCACCACCACGGCGAGCAAACCCGTCGCCGCCTGCAGGTTCAGGGCCGAGACGTTCCGACCGAGATCTTTGACGATGCCAACCGCGATGAACCAGGTGACCAGGGTGGCGAGAAATGCGATGAACGCCCCGGTGATGACCGGTTTGCGATAAGATTGCCGGTCGCCTCTCATGCTGGCGACGATGGCGGCCAGGACAAGGATGGTTTCCAATCCTTCGCGGAAAACCAGGACGGCGATGTCCAGCGTCGCCGAGGCGGGGTTCATGTTCGGCGTCGGATTCGGATTGCCTTGTGCCGTAACGCCTTGCCAGACGAGGATTCCCGCAACGACCGCCGCTGCCATAAAAAGAGCAATTCGCGCCGCCAATCGCATTGGCTTTTTCCCCGAAGCAGGAGCCCCGGACATCAAATTCTTCAACTGCCGGACGGGCAGCGCGAGGGGTTCCACCAGGATCGCCTCGGCCAATTCGGCGTTCAGATCCAGCGTGGCATTGCAAACTTCACAGACGAAATTCGCGTCCCGGCTCAACAATTTCATCTCCTGCTTTTCGCGAAGGCCGAGCGAATGCAATTTCTCGCGCACTTCGGGCGAGGCGGCGAGGGACTTGATGCAAACGGTGGCGCCGACCGGCACCCGGCTGAGCGGACAGACTTCCGCGCCGGCACATTGGCCTTTGCGGCCTGGAGCGGTTTGAGTTGGCTTAAATTGTTCTGCCACAGACAAAATAGGATAAGTTAGCTGGGGAAATGGGGCAAGGTGGATTTTAAGCTTTGTCGGAACTTAATGAGAATGTCCCTATTTGAACTTAATGGAAATGTCCCTATCGTTATCGTCCGACCTGATACACCGCTTCCGTTTCAGCCGAATACAGGACGACCGCATTGGGAAGTTCAACCGGCGGTTTTTGGGCGATCAAGGAAAACCGTCCCGTGGGGGGCGTTTTTTTGAAATCAGCAAAATAACCGACCATCCGGTCCGAATAAAAAGTGATGGAAGGTTTGACGAGGTTGACCGAATAAAAATATGCCGGTTCATCCAGGCAATGGCCTTTGAGGTATTCCCCGACCGCCTTGTCCGAAACCAGTTGAGGGTCATTTTCGCCCGCGAGATTCGCCCGCGCGTTTTGGAACCCGGCGACCAAGACAATCACCACGGCAATGGTGATGACCGGCAATGCCGCATTTTTTTGAAATTTTTCCAGCCACATGGAAAAATCGACCAAAGCCATCCCGATGGCCACGGCGGCATACGGATAAATCACCAAAATATAGGGGCGCAATTTGGTCCCGGCCGTGCTGAAAAAGAGGAAAATGAACAGGATCGACACAGTCACAAAAAGGCGGTCCTTCGATTTGAATGATTTGGCGATGAAATAAACCAGCGCGGCCGCCAATGCCCAAAAGAAAAGCTGTTCCCGGAAAAGGATATCAAAATAGAAGGAGAACGGGCCGCTGTTTCCCTCAAGCGCGCTGGAATAACGTTCCAGCAGGTGGTAGAAGAGGTACTGGTGCCAAAACTCCCTGCCATAGCGGATGCTCTCGATGAGATGCCAGGGCAAAATGAGCGCGAGAAACAGGAGGAGTCCGAGCCGGAAATTTTTGATTTTGAGATAGCGGAAATCCCGGGCCAACAGCGAAAAGATAAGGATGATCGGAAGCGGCAACAGCCCGATGACGCTCTTGATCATCAGGCCACCGGCCAGCGCAAACCAAAACAGCAAATAGAACCGGGCATTTTCACGCGCGCGCCAAAACGCATACAGCGACAGCAGCACAAAAAAACCGACCGGGATGTCCATCTGCAAAATCCGCGCATCATCCATGAATTGGTACGCGGCAAAGAACGCCGCAACGGACACGAACGCAGCCAAATACCCGCTCTCTTTTGATAATTCTTTCGCGAACAAAAACGTCAGCGGCAGCGTCAGGATGGCGAAGATCGCCGTCCAGAATCGCGCGGCAAATTCGTTGATGCCAAAGACGGCTTCGGAAACCTCGGTGAGCCAGATCATGAGCGGGGGTTTTTCAAACCACTTTTCCGGGCGATGGAGCGGCGGGTTTCCCAGCCAGGTAAAGCCGAGTTGGTTCCCGCTCTGCAGCGCCTCATGGGCAACCTGGGCATAGATCGCCTCGTCAAAATCCTGCAACGGGCGGACCCCCAATCGATAGAAGGTGATGATGGCAAAGGCGGCGATCAATACCGCAGCGGCGAGCGTAAATTGGATTCTGGATTCCGCCATTGGACGCATGGCGCATTGTCGTGAACGGGGATTTCAAAGTCCACCATGGAGTTAATGCCGATTTGAAGCCCCGCACAAAGTTATGTAGAATAGAAAAATGGAGATTAGGGTTTGCTATGGAAAATCAAAAAACTGAAGGTCGCTTCCGGGATGATCGATGTGCTATTGGTCCGGCATGAGCAGGGCGTGGCGGTCACCGTCCGGCGGCGCACCGGCAAGGTGGAGGTCATTGTCATTCACTAAACGGAAAGCCAGCTCTGGCCACCCGGCCCCATGTTCCCATGTCCCCCGAACCAGAGCTGGCAAAGGGTTTACTCGAAACAATGATCTGTCTTCTGCTAATACGTTGGACGGAGGGAAATCTTTCAAAAAAAATGAAAATATTTTGTCTGGGAGGTGAAAACCGCGAAAATGGCAGGAAATAGGGCGTGTTTTCAAAATCCAATTATGTTAGCGCCGGATGGCGCGACCGACAGTTGCCCACGGTGACTTGTTTATTGAGGCAGCTTTGCCGCAAGGATGTCCACCTTCTCGATGACTGGCGGTTGCGCCAATAGCTCGGAAGCTTTGGCCATTAATGCCGCCGCGACTTTTCCAGTGAGATGCGCCTGGCGTCCGGCCTCATCGGGAAAGGCGTCGAAGATGCCGAAAGTTGTCGGCCCAAGTCGAAATCCAAACCAGGTGATGGTGGCCGGCTCTTCTTGAACCAGCGGCAGGCCGCCGCGCAGAAAGCTTTCCACTTCCGCCTCTTTCCCCGGCTTTGCTTCCAGCCGGACGTATAATGCTACTTTTACCATATAAAAACTCCTTTCTTTTGACACATGGATAGTAACACATGGGCGGATGGACGACAAATTACTTCCAACATCCAACATCCAACATCGAATGAATGCCCCGTCCCTTCGGGACTTGTCATCACGGTGGTTAATCCCGGCGTTAAAACGCCGGGCTATTATCGGCAAGTCCCTGCGGGACTTTACCTGGGTACACTATCGTTTTTGCTGGCGCGCTTGGTCCCGTTCAAGCGCGGCGCGAATCAGTTCGGGATCAAGGCGGGCGTTCGTCTGGCGGAGGCGGGCCAACGCGGGTGGCAATTCGACGAGTCCACGCGCTGCCGCCTGTTCCAGCAGGCCAATCGTGCCAACCACGGCCAACCCGCAATGAATCGCCGCGTTGCGTCCGGCGCGGTCGTCCATCAAGATGGCGTCAGCATGGATTTCCTGCGCGAGACAGATGGCTTCCAATTCGCCCGGGTCCACGTCCAGCGTGAGATTCACTGCCTTGGGCGACTGGACGGCAGCCCACGCCGGCAGCGAGACCGCCCACTGGCGCACGGGCGGCGGGGTCTTCGGCTGTTGCAATTCGCGGAAAACTGTTGGTGGAATCACCACCTGGCGGAACAGGCGGGGCAGGATGGTTTCCGCGCCGCACAAAATCAGATAATGCAGCGGCGACGTGTCAGAGACAACGACGCTCACGGGCGGGCGAGGATTTTTTCCAACGTGGCGTTGTCATCCGCGAGATCGGCGGCGGAATAATTCAGCGGCACGGCGCGTTCATTCAGGAAGGCTTCGGTCTGCCAATAGTCCAAGCCCAGCATCGCGCCCACTTGACGCTGTGAAAGGCGTCCGGCGCGATAGCCTTCAATTGCCGCGTCTTCCATGACGTGACGGCCTACCGCGTCCGGGGTTTCTCCCCATTGGCGGGCGACTTGATCGGGCATTTCAACTGTGACTTGCATGACGCGGTTAATTTAGCACGTCCCCGGCAGTACTGGCAATTGGCATCTGGCGCGGATTTTACCGGCGTCACCGGATGCCTCCATGCTGGTGACGCAACAACGCGGCCTACCGCTCCGGACCGGTTTTTAACGCAAAGGCGCAAAGATGCCAGGACGCAACCAAAACGAGGATGGAAGATTGAGGATAGAGGATGGACAGTTTCGTTTTTACGTCGCCCTCAAAAAGCTTCGTAGAATTTGGCGAAGTTCGGAGATTGCAATGCAAAGAGACAAAGACGCAAAGAAGACGGAGGGCAATCGAACGTTAGATGCGGGGGCGGGTTCGGCCGTCCCTTCGGGACTTGTCATCATGGGGTCAATCCCGGCGTTGAAACGCCGGGCTATTTTCATTTGTCCCTTTGGGACTAATTAAATCACCTTTTTCTGCAATCGTTCGACTTCGTGTTTGATCTGTTCGGTGATGCGGTGTTTGGCGATATAGACCTGATTGACCGAAATGCTGAAGGTTTTGGCGACTTTTTCGGCCGGCCACTCTTTGTTCACCAAAAAATCGAAAATCTGGTATTTCTCCGGTTCGAGGTTGCGCTTGACCTTCTTGAGGGCGGCGTTCAGCAGGTTTTTCTCCCATTCATCGTCCCATAATTGATCCAGGTTAATGCTGGCCGGATCAGCGAATCTATCCAGCCATTGCGTGCCAATGGACGTGTCCTCCTCTTGCAGCGGCGGGACCATGAGTGATTCGCGCTTGCGAAATTGGTCGTTGATCCGCCAACGGGTCATGTTCAGAAGCCATAACTTGAAAGAGCCGAGGTTCCGGTCGTACTTGAATTCCGGGATGTATTTGGCCACAGCAATCATGGTTTCCTGCACCACGTCCTGCGCCTCCGCTTCGTTTAACCCGCTCTTGGTTGCGATGTTGTAGATCAGCTTCCAATAGGTGTCAAAAAATTCCTGCCAACTGGACGCATCGCGCCAGTCTTTCAACCGCTCGAGCAGGGTCGTGCGGGTCGGTATCAATTCATCCACCGCTTCCATGTCGTGCAAGAAAGGCCATTTGCAACCGGATTGCAACAAAAATGAAAAGCTTTGAACCCATCCATCCCTGATATATCCTGTTTGGCAATAAGCGTTAACTCAGGGCTTCGTGAACATATTTTCGACCAGTCAGAGGGTTTTTAGGATCGTGGTCTTTGGATTGATCACGGCCGGGAATTCCCACGCCTATTCCGCACCCACCACCCGCGCGGTTTCGTCGGGAATCGTTACCATCGCCGCAATTCAAGGGAACGTGGAGGTGTTGCGCAGTGGCGTCACGGCCTGGACCCTCGCGCAGACGAATGAAGTGCTGCAACCTTTCGACCATCTCCGCACCGGCGCCAATAGCCGGGCCACGCTGTTTTGGTCGGAACAAAGCGCGGTGCCATTGGGCAGCGCGACCGAGATCGAAGTCCTGCCGCCAAATTCCCCGGAAGATGAATCGGGATTGCATCTGCTTCGCGGCATCCTTTCCTTTTTTCACCGCGACCAGCCGGGACACATTAAAATCATCACGCGCGGCGCCGTGGCCGGGGTCGAAGGGACCGAGTTCGTTCTGGCTGCGAATGACGCGGGCCAAACCACGATGTCGGTCATTGATGGCCGGGTAAAATTTGGAAACGGCCATGCCGCCTTGCTGCTGACCAACGGCCAGCAAGCGACGGTCGAAGCCGGCAAATTCCCCGTTCGCACGGACGGCTTCATCGCCAACAATCTTCTGCAATGGTGCTTCTATTATCCGGCCGTTCTCGACCCGGCTGATCTGCAACTGACGCCGGCGGAACAGGCGGATTTGGCCGCGTCGCTGGATGCGTACCGCGAAGGGGATTTGCCGCGCGCCCTGCAACAATTTCCCGCGCAACCAAGCCCTTCGGATGCGGTGAAAATTTATCATGCGGCGCTGCTTCTTTCCGCCGGCAATGTTCAAGATGCGGATGCGATCCTGACTTCGCTGTCCGACCATTCCGGGCGCGACCAGCGTCTCGCCGCCGCGTTGCGCGAACTTATTGCCGCGGTGAAGCGCCAGCCCAACCCCTCGCCGTTTCAACCGGCACTGGCCACGGAATTCCTCGCTTCGTCATATTACGAACAGTCCCGCGCGCTGGGAGATGTCTCGTTGAAATCCGCGCTGGACGATGCGCAACGAGCCGCGGCCATATCACCGCGGTTCAGTTTCGCCCGGGAACGGGTCGCCGAGTTGCAATTCAGTTTTGGCCTCACTAAAGATGCGACCGATGCGCTGGAGACCAGCTTCATCCTGGCGACTCAGAATCCGGAGGCGCTGGCATTGAAAGGATTTCTGCTGGCGGCGCAAAATCATCCGCGCGCAGCCATCGCTTCATTCGACGATGCCCTGGCGGTGGATCCGGCCCTGGGCAATGCCTGGTTTGGCCGCGGCCTCTGCAAAATCCACCTCGGCGATGCCGGGGGCGGCCGCAAGGATTTGCTCATCGCCGCCGCCATGGAACCGCAGCGGGCGGAATTGCGCAGCTATCTCGGCAAGGCGTATGCCAACGCCGGTGATTTTTCCCATGCCACCAACGAATTCCGGCTCGCGAAAAAATTGGACCCCCATGACCCGACCGCCTGGCTCTATTCGGCCTTGCTCGACCAGGAAGAAAATCGCATCAACGACGCCATTCGCGATTTGGAAACGTCCGAGGCATTGAACGACAACCGCAGTGTTTACCGCTCACAGCTCCTGCTGGACCAGGACCGCGCCGTGCGCAGCGCAAATCTGGCCACGATGTATCAGGACGCCGGAATGCAGGACGTGGGCCTTCGCGAAGCTTCGCGCGCTGTGAATTACGATTACGGCAATTATTCAGCGCATCATTTCCTGGCGGACAGCTACGAGCAATTGAGCGACCCCAACGAAATCAATCTCCGTTATGAAACGCCCGCTGAAAGCGAATACCTCGTGGCCAACCTGCTCGCTCCCGTCAGCGCCGGCACGCTTTCGCCCGCCCTCTCGCAGGGCGAATATTCGAAACTGTTCCAACAGGACGGCCCCGGCGTCATTTCGGATAGCGACTACTTGAGCCGCGGGGCCTGGACGGAATCCGGCGCGCAATTTGGCACCTATGGCAATTTCAGCTATGACGCCGAAGCCTTTTACCACAGCGACCCCGGCCAGCGCTCCAACGAAGACATCGAGCAACGACAGCTTTCCCTGACCCTCAAGCAACAACTCACGCCGCAAGACACGGTTTATTTCAATGTTCAGCAGTATGACGCGGAGTATGGAGATTTGGCTCAATATTATAATCAAAGCATGGCCAACCCAAGTGTTCGGATTAAAGAAACGCAAAATCCCATCGTAGGCATTGGTTATAACCACGAATGGAATCCCGGAATTCACACTCTATTTTTTGCGACGCGATTGGATGATACGACTTCATTCACCAATCCGGCGCAACCGACCTTGCTTGAATTTACTCCCGGCGGCGGGCCGCTGAGTTCCGTGCAAGGCCTCACGATGCAGGATAATTTCCAGAACCGGCTGACGATTTATTCCACTGAATTGCAGCAAATTTGGGAACAACCCAAGCACACGACGATTATTGGCGCGCGCGCTCAATATGGTCATCTTGAAACAGCCAACGAGCAGGATACACCGTCAACTTTAGCTTTCGCTTTTTCCTCACCAGCGGCAGACCAGAATGTTACGTCCCTATTTCACCGCTTCAGTGTTTATGGCTATCATCAATGGCAGATTTTTGAGCCGTTGCAATTGATTGGCGGCGTGGCCTATGATCGCATCACCTTTCCGCAAGACTTCCGAACTGCGCCCGTTTCGGGAAATTCACAGAACGAGGACCAAATCTCGCCCAAGGCCGGAATGCTTTGGACGCCTTTGCGCGATACGACCATCCGTTTCGCCTACACGCGCTCGCTTTCCGGCGCGAGCGTGGACCAAAGTTACCAGATTGAGCCGTCGCAGGTTGCGGGGTTCATCCAAAATTACCGCAGCGTCATTCCCGAATCCATCGCCGGTGAAAATGCCGGGGCTAAAATCGAGACCTACGACCTTTCTCTCGAACAAAAATTTCGTACCGGAACTTATCTGGGCGTTTCCGGCGAGATATTGTATTCCACCGTCGATCGCGTTGATGGGGCCTTCGATTTTGTTTCCTTCGGCACTCCGTCCGCCTCAACCACAGTAAATGAAGATTTGGACTACCACGAAGAGACGCTTCAAGCAACCGCCAACCAATTGCTGGGCAGGGACTGGTCGCTCGGAGCGAAATATCGCGTGAGCCGTGCGGTGCTGTCGGACAATTTTGTGAATGTGCCTGATTCAGTAATTGGCGGCTTTGTAAATTTTCAGCCGCGGCAGGAGACCAAAGGCGTTCTCAATGAAGTGGACCTGACAGCGATTTACAATAATCCCTGCGGATTTTTCGCTGAAGGCGAAGCGCTCTGGTTCGACCAGAGCAGTTACGGGTACGCGCCGGCTGAACCGGGTGACGATTTCTGGCAATTCAACCTGTTTGCGGGCTACCGTTTCCTGCAACGGCGAGGAGAGTTCACCGTGGGCCTGCTCAACCTTGCCGGACAGAACTATAATCTCAACCCGCTGAACATTTACAACGAACTGCCGCGCTCACGAACGCTTGCCGTGCGGCTGCAATTGGATTTCTAACACGTAATTGGTCAGGGCTTGAATCCATCCAAAGTGATGGCGTACGCATTCGTCGGAACGTTGTTGGTGAAATAAATCCCGAACTCATAGACAGGGCTGATAGGCGGATTCGGGACAGTGACAGAAGTTTGATCGCATCCGTTATCGCCGTAAAGCCCGAGATATTGAACTTTTGTATTGGCACGATTGGTGTCAGTGGCCGTGAAAATAGTATTGCCATTCGTCGTGTCGGGCGCCCACCCTGAGCCTTGTTTGGAATAGCTGACGTAACCCGTATAATGGCCGGGGCAGGTTCCTTGTGAACCGCCGCTGACCACTGGCAGTCCAAACACCACCACCGGGTCCACGCCCGTTTGCGGGTCAATGCTGCTGACATAGACCATCAGGGAGGCCGCACGCGTCGGCACGGATTGCGCGCCCTGGAAAATGTTGCAGGAATAAAATCCCACGTCGGTGGTCTGGGCATTTTGAATGGTAAAACTGGTGTTAGTCGCGCCGTTAAGCGCGTTCCCATTGAACAACCATTGATAGGCATCGGCATTTTCGGCCTTCACGGTAAAGGTGGCGTTCGAGCCGATGGGGACCAACTGGTCTTCCGGTTGCAGGATGATTTGGGGAAATTCCGGTTGGGCGATGGCCGTGGAATCCTGGGAAAAGGCGTTGAGGCCTGCCAGGGAGATGGCGGTGGCGACGGCGGTGAATACTAGTTTTCTTAATGTGAACAGGTTTTTCATAGGGATCAAGGTTGTTGCTGTTGTTCACCGATGCCCGATTCCCTCCTGAACATTGGCAGCGGTTTATTTTTTCGGGCACTAACTACCTCTAATACGTGGAAAGGAGCGAAATCTTTCAGAAAAAATCAAAAAAAGAGGAATCAATCTCTTTGGGACCGGATTTCGGAGGGGACATTTTTAACGCAAAGGCGCAAAGAACGGGAATTCCTTTCCACGGGTTCCGCTGCGCTGCACCCGTGGCTGCCTGCCTGCATCCCTTCGGGATGTGGATTTCAAGAGTCAGTCGGCGGAGTGGCTTCCGCCCAGCGCGCAAAGAGCCAAAGCAGGTCGCTGAGGCGGTTCAAATAAATCACGATCTCCGCATTATGGACTTCGCCGACGAATTTCAACTCACAAACACGCCGCTCGGCACGGCGGCAAATCGTCCGCGCCAGGTCCAGGGCGGCGGAGGCACCCGTCGCTCCCGGCGTGGCCCAGCCTTTGAAACTGATGTTTTGGGCTTCAATCTCCTTGACGAGCACATCCAGCCTGGCCGTCATGTCCGGCGTCACCGGCAGATACCCTTCGGTGAAGTAACGCTTCAAATCCTCGGCCTGGACGCAAAGTTCCCCCATGAGCACGATCAAATCCTTTTGAATGGCCAGCAGATTTTCCGCGATGAACCCTTCGCCCGCCGCGGCGCGGGCCATTCCGAGCGCGGCATTCAGCTCATCCACCGTCCCATACGCTTCCACGCGCGGATGATTTTTCGGGACCCGCCGTCCGTACATCAATGCCGTCGTGCCCGAATCACCGGTCTTGGTGGCGATACTCATGCGAGGCTCATTTTGGATGCGCGCGCGCCGGATGCAATTTTGTTTTTGCCGGCGATACCGGCTGCGGCGGCAGCATCAGCGTTTGGTATGCCAGGATCCCCTTCACGATGGCCGCGGCCATTTGCTTGCGATAAGCCGCGCCATAAATTTTTTGGCCTTCATCCGGATTGGTCATGTAGCCGCCTTCGATCAAAATGGCCGGCATGGTGGCGTCGCGCAACACGGCAAAACGCGCGCGCCGCACGCTGCGGTCGGTCACGTGCAGATTCTGCACGAGTGATTTTTGGATCTGGTACGCCAGAAGAAGTCCCTGGTTTTCGCAACGATTCTCCGCCGTCGGCCCGGTCCCGACGGATGAGCCGAATTCGCCGGTCTCGCCGCGGGCGTTCGAGGATTGCGCGCCGATCGGCGTGATGCAATAAGTCTCCGGTCCCTGGACTTCGTTCTTGTCAACTTGCGAAGCATTGAAATGCAGGCTGATGAACAGATTCGCGCCCGCTTGGTTTGCGATGGCCGGGCGCTCCGGCAAATCGACAAAGACGTCCTTGCTGCGCGTGAGGATCACATTGAAGCCGGCGGCCTTCAATTGCTTCCGCAACTCCAGCGCCAGCGGCAGGGTGTAACTCTTTTCGTTGTGCGCAAAAAGACCGGTGCCGACGCGATTGCCGGTGTCCTTGCCGCCGTGTCCGGGGTCGAGGCATATCGTGGTGATGGGTGCAGGGACCGTTTGTGGAAACAAAAGCGGGCGGAGGGCGGTATTGATGTCCATCTCGGAAATCAGCGGCACGCCCCGGTCGCTCGCGATCGGGAAGGACAGGCGCACATTGACGCCGTTGATTTGCGCCTGGGCGGAATCGACGTCGAAGACGAGATGTGCTGTTTTGCCCGCCAATACCACCTCGCGACCGGCGATCGACAAATGAAAACCATTGGCGCTGCCCCAATCCCCCAGTGAGACATATTCCTGTCCGTTCAGATACGCGGCATTCGAAACTGAAAAGCCCATTGCAAAGACCACCAAAGCCAGAAAAAAATTCATCAGGCGCAAATTGCCCTCGCCCCGTTGCCGTTTCAAGACGAAATGGCGTTTTTCAGTGGCCGCCTTGATGCAGGGCGGCGGCAAAGCCGAACATGAAAGCGATCACAACAAGAACCAGAGCCAAAATGAACAGGATGGTCCCGATGATTCCGCAGATATATCCGCCTTGCGTGGTGCCGCGGCCAGCAGGGTCCATCGTGCCCGCGTCCATTTGCTTGAGATCGCCGCTGCCCATTACCCAGGCGACTATCGCCAGCGGGCCGCAAATGATGATGCCCAGGATGCCAAGAATCAGAATCAGTGTGCCGCGATGTGGTTTCATAAGGTTTTTTGGATTAAGGATTGATTTCTTTTACCAACATCCCTTCAATTAGCAACTCATTTTTGAGATGAACATCCACGAATACCAGGCCAAACAATTGCTCGCCAAATACGGCGTCGCCGTCCCGTTGGAAATCCCCGCCAAATCGCTCGCCGAAGTAAGGCCGGCGGCGGAGAAAATTGCCGCCAGCGGCAGCACCCGGGTCGTCGTCAAATCGCAGATTCACGCCGGCGGCCGCGGCAAGGGCACTTTCAAGACCGGATTCCAGGGCGGCGTCAAAGTCGCCTCTTCCGTGGATGAAGCCGTCGCGTTCGCCGAAAAAATGCTCGGCAATGTCCTGGTGACCAAACAGACCGGTGCGGACGGGCGCAAAGTGCAGACCCTCCTCATCTCCGAAGGCGCGAAGATCAAAAAGGAATTTTACCTGGCGGTGTTGCTCGACCGCGCCGCGGGACGCCCGGTCATCATGGCCAGCACCGAGGGCGGGATGGACATCGAGGAAGTCGCCGAAAAACATCCCGGCAAGATTTTCAAGGAATGGATCGACCCCGCCGTTGGCATCATGCCCTACCAGGCGCGAAAGATTGCCGATGCGCTCGGCCTGAAGGGCGACCTGTTCAACGCCGGGGCAAAATTGATCCTCGGCGTTTACAAAACCTGGTGGGAATGCGACGCGGCGATGGTGGAATTGAACCCGCTGGCCGTCATTGAACTGCGCGATGGCAAGGAAACGGTCGTGGCCCTCGACGCCAAGATTTCCGTGGATGACAACGCGCTTTATCGCCACAAAGACATCCAGGAAATGCGCGACCTGAATGAAGAAGCTCCGCTGGAGATCGAAGCCTCAAAATTCAATTTGAATTATATCAAGCTGGATGGAAGCATCGCCTGCCTGGTCAATGGCGCGGGCCTGGCGATGGCCACCATGGACATCATCCAGCATTTCGGCGGGATGCCCGCAAACTTTCTCGACGTGGGCGGCGGCGCCAGCAAGGAGCAGGTCACCGCGGCATTCAAGATCATTTTGAGCGACCCCAAGGTGAAAGGAATCCTGGTGAACATTTTTGGCGGCATCATGGATTGCAATGTCATCGCCACCGGGATCGTTGCCGCCGTCAAGGAAACCCATTTGCAACTCCCATTGGTCGTCCGCCTGGAAGGCAATAACGTCGTCGCCGGAAAGAAAACCCTCGCCGAATCCGGCGTGGCCATCATCACCGGCGATTCCATGGCCGACGCGGCCCAGAAAGTGATCAAAGCCGTCGGGAAGAAATAAGGGAAATTTTTTAACGCAAAGGCGCGAAGATGAGGGGAGAGGATGCCTTTCGGACGGGCTTGGCTTTTCGAATCCTTCAATGACGACCGACACCCACTTAAATTACCTGTGCCAAAGTATGAGTTTGCCCCGACCTCCCCTCACCCACCCGTCTTCGCTGTGCTACGACACGACAAGGGGGAGAGGGAATAGCGAAAGAATGTTTTTTTATTGCGGGATGACTCTCCGAAAGATTCCGCCTGACCAAATTTCAAACTGAAGCGCCGAGCGTTTCTCCCTCTCCTTGGAGGAGAGGGCCGGGGTGAGGAGGTCTTTAACTGAATCTACCAGCGAACCATCCTGATAACTAAAAATTTAAAATTCACTCCACTTCTCACTTCCTCGGCAAGGCGGCCTTGCCCGTGCGCGTGAGTTCCACGACGCCGAACCCACCCATCAATTCCAAAAATTTCTCCACTTTGCTTTCGTTGCCGGTGATCTCGATCGTCAAGGACTTCGGCTGCACGTCCACGATTTTAGCGCGGAAAATATCGGTGATCTGCATCACTTCGGCGCGCGACTTGGAATCCACGGCCACTTTCACCAGCACCAGTTCGCGGTCCACGTACTCGCCGTCATTGAAATCCTGCACCTTGATGGCGTTAGGCAACTTTTTGAGCTGCTTGATGATTTGCTCCACCGTGGCCTCATCGCCGTGCGTGACGATGGTCATCCGCGAAAGCTTGGGATCATGCGTGGGACCTACGTTGAGCGTGTCGATGTTGTAGCCGCGTCCGCTGAACAGGCCCGCCACGCGGGTGAGGACGCCGAATTTGTTTTCCACGAGTACTGATATTGTATGTCTGGGCATAAAACCGTTTGTGAACGGAAGGTAAGCCTAACAACCGCGGCTGAAACGGTCAATTTGCAAATAGCTCGATCAGTGTTTGCGCCCGACAATAACCAAGGTCCGTATGGGAAGCCGGAATTCTCCATCTTCGAATCGAATTCCCAATGCCGCCAAATGCTCTTTCGGCGCAGCCGCCAGCAAAGCCCGAATTTCAGATTGCGCTTCCAGTGGGGTCCGGCCAATTTCGCACCAGCGCCCGATGGACAGCCCGCCCGGCAGTTCTGTTTGCTTTGATTCCAATGCTTCGATGACAAGTCCGCCGGCTTCAAAAAATTCCCGCCAGCGTGTCGCCGTATAGCTTCGCATGTGTGTCGAATCATGCAGCACTTCCAATTTGTGCATCATACCATCCAGAGCAGGATTTTCATCGCTTTCAAGGTCGATCACCGCAATGCGCCCGCCGGGTTTGGCCAGCCGCGTCATTTCGCGGACCGCTTTGGCCACGTCGGGAAAATGATGCGGCGCCAGCCGGGACACAACAACCTCGAAGGAATCGGACGCCCATGGTATCGATTCGGCATAAGCGCAGACCGTCTCAACTTTCACGCCACGCTCCTGTGCCAGCCGCTCAAACTGCCGGAGCATGTTGGGCGCGGCGTCCACGCCGACAATCCGCGAAACTTTACCCGCAAACGACAAGGCCAGGTGCCCCGGCCCGCAAGCGACGTCGCACACTGAATCCGCCTGCTCAACGCCAAGCAATTTGTGCAGGCGCTTGATGGTGGGACTGGCGGCATGGACTTCACTGGCGGCGTATTGGCCGGCAATGGCGTTGAAATGTTCTGGCGCGGACGCAGGCATAATAAAAAAAATTACCTGCCGTGCAACTGCCGGTCAATTTACAATTATTGCCTTGGCCTCAATTCCTCCACCTTCCGTTCATGGATGGTCGCGCGGTCGGGACGATGGACGCCATTGAAATAGGCCGCGATCTGTTGTTGCAGGTCGTACTCGACGATCTGGCGTTGCAACGAACGGTTCGACCACACAAATCCCAGTGCGAACAGCCCCGCCAACAATGCAACCATTCCCGCCGGCATCCGCGCCTTGAAGCTTGGCGCTCCGCGCGCCAGACCGCATCCGCAAAGGCCGATGAATAAAATCAATCCGCTCGATAAGATCGCGATGGAACTTTTCAACAGCCAATGGGACATGGCGCTGAAGCGGCCCGGCGCAGGCGCATTCGCCGGGGCAAAGCACGCGACGGGCAGAATGGCCGGCAAATCCGGGTCGCGCAACAGGCGCAAGGCCTTTCGCGGGTCGGGCTGGATGGTCGGGGGATCAAACAGGTCCTTCTGATTGCCGGTGGCCATGAAGGTTTGAATACGCTCCTCGGCAATCAGGTTCCATTCACGGGTCACCACCAAAACGTCTTCCACCACGCGTTCGGAAATCCGGTACAGGCCAAAAAAGACAACGCCGGAAAAAATCAGGGGAATCAACAAGCCGCCCCAGACCGTAAACCGTTCACGTTCCCAAACCCCACCCAGCAATACCGCGGCGAAGAGGCTGGCGATGACAAACACATTGCAGACATCCATGTAACGGCTGGCCACGGGGAGATAGAGATCGGCGTTCGCGCGTCCAAAGGCGATGGCGACGGATTGCAGCACGCTCCACAGCGCCAGCACCAGCAACAATTCGGCGATTCGCGCTTCCTGAAAATTCGGACGAAGATAGACGATGAGCAGCAAGGCCGGCGGCAGGGCGATCAAACAAGCCATGATCGTGAGGTCGGGAAATGGCCACGCCAGAAAATGTGATAGGGTGGTGGTGAATTCCGCGAATGAGTGCGCCTGCATATTATGCATGGGGCCATTGTCTTTTGGCATGGCAACTGTGATTGCTCCGAGTCCGGCCAATACCAGGCACATGCACAAGCCGGCCAGGTTTTCTTTTTCCATACGTCGGCGTTTGATTGCCCGCAAAAGAACCAACCCGCCGGCGGCCAACGGCGCCAGCAGACCCGTGGCCATGGTGAAGAATCCCAGAACCGAGGCACACACTCCCAGCCACCATCGCCAACTGCCGGGTTTGGCGAATCCCAATCCCGCCAGTGTCAGCAAGGCGAACAGATCCAGTAAGTACCACTGCGAATCGATTCCCCAGATGGCATTTTCTCCGGCATAAGGCAGCGCGAAAAATGGCATCAATAAAAAACAGACGAGCCATCCGTTTTTTCGCCCCCAAAAATTCCAGAGGCAAAACGCAAGTGCGCACGCAAACGCTGCGTGAATAAACGCGTTGACGGTCATCTGCAATAAGGGGTCCCAACGGCCGTTCAATTGGATGAGGCCCAAATCCAGCAGGCGGGTCAGGAGAATCCGGTGATTGTTGTCGGGGGCCACCAATTGCCCCCAGGTGAGATGACCTTCCAGCCAGGGTTTGAAAACCGAATAGGCTTCATCCCATTGGTCCCAAATCGGAATCGGTGAACCGTAAAGCCAAACAACCCAAAGTTGCCCTCCCAATGCCGCCAAAAACAACGCCAGAAGCCACCAACCGAAACATTTCAGTGAATCTTCCGGCTGGCTGGTCATGCCTTAGAAAAATGGATTGTGCTCTTTTTCTTCGGCCACCGTGGTCAATGGACCGTGGCCGGGACAAAGCAGGGTCGCCGGAGGCAATGACAAAATCTGGTCGCGGATCGTTTGCCGCGCCAATTCCCACGATTGGTTCCCCTTCCCCATCGAACCGGCGAAAATCGTGTCGCCGACGATGGCCACGTGCGACGCGTCCTCCTGCCAGTTCCCGACGAGATACGTCACGCCATCCTCCGCGTGCCCGGGCGTTTCACGGTGCGTCACGCGCAATCCGCCGAGGTGGACGATTTCGCTCGTCTTGTTCCGCTGGTCCACGGGCGCGCTTTTTGAACCGGTATGGACCCGCGCTTTCGGCCATGCCTCGCGGATTTTTGGCAACGCCTCCACGTGGTCCCAATGCGAATGGGTGATAAAAATATGCCGGAGCTGGAGCTGATTTTCAGACAGGCAGGCGAGGAGCGGTTTGGCGTCCAGGCCGGTATCGAATAAAGCGGCATCGCGCGTGACTTCGTCCCAAATCAGGTAGCAATTCACCGTCAAACCCTCGTCCGCCGAGACGAACATCCGGATCTCGCGCCAAAGGCCCAGGTCTTTCGGCGCCGGCAACCATCCGTTGGCGATGGCCTCAAGCTTTTGGGGATTCAGCCCGATAGTCCTGCCCAGGGCGTTAAAATTGATTTTTCCGACCACCCTTCCGCTTTCCTCCAGCGCCGATAATTCGCCCTCGGACATGCCCGCCGCCGCGCCCGCCGTTGCGGCCGAAACATTGCTCATGGCCCGCGCCTTGCGGATGATATCGCCCAAATGATCCTCGAGATTCATGCGGGAAAATTAACCGTCCTGCCCCAATCTGCAAGCTTTTCACGGTGAAAAACGCCAACCGCTATCGTTCCACTACGATCGCCTGACTATGCAATTTGAACGTCCATTCCCTACCGTGACTTTCGCCGTTTGCCGATTTTTCAAGCCCGTTAGGGCTGGCATATTTGTAGAAAACAGAAATCAAAGAATTCCTAGCTCCGTCAGGAGCGACATCACCGGCGAATGAACGGAATATGCCGCTCCTGACGGAGCTTGATGCGATTTGGGATTTTATCTACAAATATGCCGCGCCGATGGCGCTGAAAATTTGAAACAGCGAACATCAAATCGGACGTTTGCACCCGGACGATGGCCGCGCGATTTTGCAGGGATGGCAACAAATGACCGCCGCACTGGCCGCTGAATTATTGAAGTAATCAGCGACTGCTGAATCTTTCCATCGAAGCATTCCCCGTGACCGCCATCGTTTCTCCCGCGGCCACAGCGGAGCCTGATTATGCGATTTGACAACAAATAGCGGAATTGCCGCTGACTTTCCCGTGTTCCGCTTGCTGTCCCCTGTGCCACTCGCTTTCCCCTTTTCCGCCTCCCGCACGGTTAAGAAGTTCTCCTGTTCACAGCCATTACCGGCTGCGAAGGTCGAATCATTTTTTGCCGGCCATTCCCCCATGCCCGTCTTTCAATAATTGCAAAGTAATAAGCAATGGATGGTGAGCGGCTAAGAAGCGTGCCTACTAGAGTAAGCTTGTGAATCGAGAAAGCCATCGCCAATCATCAGCGGCAAAAATCTTTGTCGCCGGTCTGAGCTACAAGACCGCCCCGGTGGAAATCCGCGAGAAACTGGCCGTGCGCCCCTCGCTTCTGCCCTGCTACGGCTGCCGCCTGAAGTTGAACGCCGGCATTGAAGAAGTGGTTGTCCTCTCCACCTGCAATCGCGTTGAAGTTTACGGCGTGGCCGAATGGGTCCAATCCAAAGTCCATCGCATTTTCCAACAATTTTGCCCGGACGTCGATGTCACGCCATATATATATGTCAAAGAAGGCGAGGCAGCGGCGGAACATCTGTTTTCCGTGACGAGCGGCCTGGATTCCATGGTCATCGGCGAAACCGAAATCGCCGGCCAGATCAAAAACGCCTACGCCGCCGCGCAACAAGCGCAACTCACCGGGCCGCGGATGAACCGCCTGTTCCAGATGGCGCTGAAGACCAACAAAGAAATCCGCACCCATACCGGCATCGGGCGCGGGGCCACTTCGGTGGGCAGCGTCGCGGTGGAACTCGCGGAAAAGATTTTTGACCGGGACCTCTCCAACAAGACGATCATGATCCTCGGCGCGGGCAAGATGGGCGAGGCCTGCGTGCGCCATCTGGCCAAGCGCGGCGCCCGCACCGTGCTGGTCGCCAATCGTTCTCCGGAACGCGCGGAGAGCCTGGCCTCGGAATTCGGCGGCCGCGCCCTGCCCTTTGAGGACCGGATGAAAGCCCTGGTGGACGCGGACATCGTCGTCAGCTCCACGGGTTGTCCCACGACTGTCCTGCATAAGAATGAAATCGCCTCGGTCCTGTCCGCCCGCCAGAACCGGCCATTGATTTTGATCGATATTGCGGTGCCGCGCGACATCGCCGCCGATGTGAATGAGCTTCGGAATGTTTATCTCTATAACATCGACCATCTCGAGACCATCGTCCGTGAAAATTCGCAATTGCGCGAACAGGAACTTTCCAAATGCCATGAGATCATCGCGCGCCAGACGGCGGCGTTGATGGCCAAAATCAGTCCGTCACCCGAAAGAGGCCGCGAAACCGCGGGCGCCACCAACGCCGGCTGGTCCTTTGCCAACGGAATGGCATTTCAAACTTAGAGCCTATGAATACCTCTCAAGGCCAAAACAATTTCATCGGAAAATCCGGCGTGAAGCATGTTGATTTTTCGCTGGAAACGGTGCTGACGACAACCTTGAGCACCCGTAAAAACTAAAACAACAACATACGCCAAACATTAAATAAACTATGAAAAGAATCAACCTGACACTCGGCGGGATCGCTTTGGGGGCCGCGATGGCATTGGCGCCATTGACGAGCACCGCCACCATCATCGGAAGTACTCACGACTTCAGTCCGACCGGCACGACCGGTTACTCGACCCTGGGAATCGCCACTTACGGCCATGGATCAACCTACAACAATCCTTGCCAGGTGTGTCATATCCCCCACGCAGCCGCACCTGCCAGCGCAGCCAATGCTCCGTTATGGAACCATGCTGTGGCCACCAATGCGGCCACTGAATATACAACCTATGATCAAGCCGGCAGCGCCACATTCAACGCCCTCGGCCTGAACGTCATGCTCGGTTCATCGGTGGCCTGCTTGAGCTGCCA
Organism: uncultured Verrucomicrobiae bacterium; assembly: GCA_963797825.1. Lineage (GTDB taxonomy): Bacteria > Verrucomicrobiota > Verrucomicrobiia > Limisphaerales > UBA11358 > UBA11358. The sequence continues at coordinate 92,784 of CAWCRR010000033.1, read as the reverse complement.
TGATGGTTCAATTGCCATCAACCAGGCTTACGGTGCGACTACGTTCAACGGCAACGGTGGCGCAGCCACCAACGTCCCGAGCTGGGCCGTGGTGACCTACGACGCCTCTACTGGTAAATTCGACAGTGGTGGCAAGGACCTCACCCGGAATCATCCCATTGGCTTCAGCTATTCCGCCGCCTTCACCGCCATCAACGTCAACGGTAATAGCCAATTGAATCCCATCTCGGGCATCATGAACACCATGCTCAAAGGCCCAACCCAGGACATGGAATGTGATTCCTGCCATGATATTCATCAAACGGAAGGCGCTTCGGCCTCCGCTCCCGACAGCTTGATTGTGACGGTTAACGGCGGGGCGCTTTGCCTCACCTGCCACAACAAATAAATGTTCGTTTCATAGTGCCTGCACGCGAGGCTCCGCCAAACCGGAGCCTCGCCTTTTTGTTGCGACAGGATCAAGAGACGCCTCTCTCTCCGCGGGACTCGCACGGCTGAATTTCAGCGACGGTTCGGAATGACTAATGACTAAACCATAATGACTAAAGAATTTCCAATGACGAATTCCGATGGCACCGGAAATTTTTCCATTGGGGCTTCGTCATTCGTGCCAGTCAGATTTTGTCTTCGGATGAACAACCGATGAGAAGTGTAGAACAAAATCAGTGGAGCCGGAAAACCGCTTGAGAGCGAAACTCTTATCAACGGACGAACGGATTAACCAGGCTGAAAACCGTTGAAAGAACAGGACTTATGAAAAAGATGACCAAAAACTATCTCGCATGGGCAGGCGGAATCACGGCCCTGCTGCTGCTCGCCGCCGGTTGCGCCACGCCATCGACCACCGCCACCAAAAATTATTACTTTTTTCCGCCGCCGCCCAATGATCCGCGGCTGCAGTTCCTCACCGGATTTAGCACGGAAAAAGATTTCCAGGGGGCCGGGAAAAAAAGCTTCATGGAATATGTGACGGGCGAGGAAGCCGCGAACAAGGGCATCGGAAAACCGTATGGCGCGGCAGCTTATGGAAAAAAATTATATGTTTGCGATACCGATGCCGGCGCGGTGCTGGTGGCCGACCTCCAACAAAAACGGATCGGCGTGTTGGAAACCGGCGGCGAAGGCGCCCTCTCCTCCCCGTTGAATATCACCTTTGATGCGGATGGTTCCTACTACATCGCCGATGCCGGTCGCGAACAGGTCATCCTCTTTGACAAGGATGGAAACTACGCGGCGACGCTCGGCAAGACCGGCGAGATGGAACCGCGCGACGTGGCGGTGAGCCAGACGCGGATTTACGTGGCAGACATCCAAAAACGCAACGTGCGGGTCTATGACAAGGCCACTCGCAATCTGCTGTTCGAAATTCCCCGCGACCAGGACAAGACCAACCTGGACCATTCGCTTTTCCTGCCGATCAACCTGGCGCTGGATTCCAACGGCAACGTCTATGTGTCCGACACCACAGGTTGCCGGGTGCAGGTCTATGATGCGGAGGGCAGATACTTGCGCACAGTGGGCAGCATCGGAGACGCCCCGGGACAATTTGCCCGCGTCAAAGGCCTGGCCGTGGACCGTGAAAACCGGCTTTACGCGGTGGATGCCATGTCGGGCGTGACCCAGATCTTCAACGACAAGGGGCAATTATTGACGTGGTTTGGCGACCCTCAGTTCCAAAGCCTGCCGGCCAAGGTGCTGGTGGATTACGACGACGTCAGCCTTTTCCAAAGCTATGCCGCGCCGCACTTCAAAGTGGAATATCTCGTGATCGTCATCAACCAGGTCGGGTCTCACAAGGTGAGCGTCTATGGCTTCGGGCAAATGAACTGAACGGGAAATTATCCCGCCAAACAACGACAGTGAAATGCCAACCAACATTTAAAAAGACCCGCAAGCTGTTTCTTCTGATTTCAGTTGTCTCATTCTTCTGCCTTTGGTCGTCCACCGGATACGGTTCGATCAACCGGCACCAATGGCTCACGTTTTTCTTTGACGGTGTTCCATCGGAAACAACCGCCACCAACCACCCCGCCCCGCGGACTACGGCTATGCCGCAAGCCGCGGCCAAACCTCTTTCGCTGACCGTCCAACAGGTCACGACCAACTTCCTGCATAAGCCCTTTGCGGATCAACAATGCGCCCAATGCCACGGCAGCCAGGACGCGATGTCGCCCGTGCCGCGGATGCCCATGCCGCAACTTTGTTTCCAATGCCACAAGGATTTTCTCACGGGCGTCAAAGACCAGCATCAACCCGTCCAGAACGGGGAATGCCTGGATTGCCACGATCCGCACCAGGCGCCGGATAAAAATCTGCTGGTCAAAAAGGGCAATGACCTGTGTCTCTCCTGCCATGACGATCCGCTGCAGGAAGGAAAATTCCAACATCAAGCCGTCCAAATCGGCGATTGCCTGGATTGCCACACGCCTCACGCCAGCAATTTCCCGGGCCTGTTAAAAGAATCCGTCCAGGCCACCTGCTACGAATGCCATGATTCCGTCGTCGGGAAAAAAAAGGACGTGCATCAACCGGTCGATGACGGCGATTGCACCGCCTGCCATGCGCCGCATGCCGGGGCGGACAAAAACCTGTTGACCAAGACCGGCGCCGATCTTTGCTGGACGTGCCACGACAATTTTCTGCAAGGGGCCAAGTTCACCCATGACGTCGTCACCGATTGCAGTTCCTGCCACGATCCGCATGCCTCGGATGCGGCCAATTTGTTGAAAAAAACCGTTCCGGCTCTTTGCATGGATTGTCACGACCAGAGCGAGCTCTCGGCGTCCAAGGTCCATGCGAACATGGGAACCAGGACCTGCGTGGATTGCCATGACCCGCACATTGGCAACAACGAAAATCTCCTGAAACCGGCGGCTCTTCCACCGGTTACGACTGCGCCCACGAATGCGGTCACATCTACGGTCACGAATGCAGCTGCGCCCGCGGTCACGACTACGAACAAGGGGAGCACGCCATGAAGCGCAACCCAAAAAAGAAGTTCCGGCTGCCGCGTTGCCTTGCGCTGCTCGCGCTGGCCATGGGCACGTCGCGCGCCGCGGCGCAATCCATCGACTGGTTCCAACCGCAAGGGACCCCCGCCTGGACCTATCTTATGCCCAGGCTGCGGTACGTTGATACCGACCTGGAGTATGAATCCGATGTTTACACTTCGGGAGGAACCACCGAAAAAACCGTGCGTTATTATGTCTCGCCGACTGCCGGGATCGAGTGGGCCAATTATATCCGTGATCCCCGGCTGTTGAACTACTCGCTGTTGTTTGAGCCGGGTTATATCTGGCAGGAAAGCGGTTCGCCCGGGAAGATGAGCCAAACCGACGAGTTGGCGCTCGATGGACAATTCACGGCCAACCTCCTTGACACGAAACCGTATGCCACGAGCGTCAATTACCTCCGTTCGGAAGACCAGATAAAGTATGACTTTTTCAATTCGGCCACCGTGGACACGGAAAGCTGGGGCGCTTCGAGCGGTTTTCATGACGGCCCGGTGCCGGTGACGCTTTCCTTCCAACAATCGGACGTGAACAGCATGGAGCCGGGCCAGAATTCAGATACGGGCCAGACCACGGTCAATCTGGAAGCCCATAATGACCGGCCCGGGGATGATTCCACCCAATTGACCTATCAATTCGGCGAGTTCAATCGCCAGACCGATATCGCCGGATTCAGTTACAGCGACGACAGCAATTATCACCATGCCAGTTTAATGGACGTTGAGCATTATCAGAAGAGCACTCTGAGATCTTCGCTTCTTTTCGACGAGATTGATTCTGGAAATTCCTTGTCGTCATCCGATCTGAACGGCGTGGTTGACTACAACATCCAACACACCCCGCACTTGAGCAGCGATTATAATTATGCGCTCAACTGGTACGATGGCGACGGCTCTCAATCCACCCAGAACACCGCCTCGGCCAGCGTTCATCATCAATTGTACGACAGCCTCACTTCCAGCCTGGAACTGCAAGGCTCGTCATTGAACAACGATTCCTCCGGGTCCACATTGGACACCTATTCGGGGCAACTCACCGGCTCAGAACAGTATTCAAAACGGCTGGGCGGTTGGGGCCACCTTTCCATCAGCGAGACTGCCAGCTATACCCTGACCGACCAGGAGGCCAACGGATCGCAGAATGTCATCGCGAATGAATCGCATACCGTGCCGAACAATGGATTAATCATCCTGGACCAACCGCTTGACCTGTCCATTTCCACGGTGACCGATTCGACCGGGACCCTTATCCTGCAACCAGGCTTGGATTATACGGTGAACACTTCGACTGACCCGTGGCAAATCCAGATCAACAGCGGCGGCCCGAACCATATTGCGCCGGGATCGACGGTTCTGGTGACCTACACCATTCACACCAACCCGTCGGGCAGTTACTCGGTATTCGTCAATGACTCCGAGGTCCGCGTGTCGTTTTGGGGGGACAAAGCGGATGTCTTTGCGCTCTACAACCTCACCGATAATCAATCCAGTTCGCCCGGATTTCTGTTCCAGAACGAAAATGAATTCCAGGCCGGCACGGATTTCAATTGGAAGGGACTGTCCCTGAGCGGCAGTTACATCGATGACACGTCCACCCTCTACGACAACCAGACCTACAACCTGGGACAAAGTTATTCGAGGGCCTTGTCACCCCGCTCGCGCGCGGGAATCAATTTGAGCGAGCAATGGAGCGCTTATTCATTCAATAACGGCATCGGCGGCAATCAGAACCAGAACTCGACGTTTTATAATGCCATGTTAAATTTCGAATGGCACCCCATCCAGGGCTTGAGTTGGAACGCGGAAGCGGGCGTTCAAAAGACAACCGGCAGCGTGATGAATGAGGATTTGCTCGCGGCGCGCACCTACTTGACCTGGAGAGCGGGCAAACTCGAGGTGCATCTCGGATACGAACACGAGAACCAGAATTACACGACCGAGAGAATGAAACGCGACTATGCGTTCTTTCGAATCCGGAGGAATTTTTAAGATGCTGATTCACTGGCAACGACGGATGCCACAACGGATGCTCCTGGCGCTCTTGCTGGGCGGCCTGGCCGTTTCGTTCGCTTCCATTAAAGCGGGCACGACGCCCGCCGTTCCCAATCCCGTCTGGCCCCTGCCGCCGGATGAACCGCGCGTGGTCTATGTCAAAAGTATTTCCGGACCCGCTGACATCGGACAAACACCCTCGCTGTGGGGCCGGCTGGCGCATTGGGCCACCGGCTCAACCGGCCAGTCCCAAAATCTCCAAAAACCCTTTAGCGTGGCGCTGGATGAATCCGGCAATCTCTGCCTGACCGACACCGGCGCGAACACGGTCAGCTATTGTGATTTTCAGCACAAAAAATGGCATTCCTGGAATGCCGTTGGAAAAATCCGGTTCCAATCGCCCGTCGCCGTCGTCCGCCGCAACGGCATCTTCTACGTGGCGGATTCGCAACTCGCAAAAATCCTCGCCTTCAAGGACAACGGCAAACTGCTGTTCCAGATTTCCGCGCCGCTGAAACGACCGGTCGGGTTGGCCATCAACGGCAGTACGCTCGCGGTGGCTGATTCGCAGGCGCATTGCATTTTCATGTTCGACCTGCAAGGGAATTTTCGTTCCCGGCTTGGCCAGCGCGGCACCGGCCCCGGCGAATTCAATTTTCCCACCGATGTTGCGTTTGACACCCAAAATCATTTGTTGGTCAATGATTCCTTGAACAGCCGCGTGCAGGTGTTCGCAGCCGATGGAAAATTTCTCTCCGCCATCGGCGGCGCGGGCGATACCTCGGGAAATTTTGGCCGGCCCAAAGGCGTGGCCGTGGACACGTTCAACCACATTTATGTCGCGGATGCGCTTTTCAACAACGTCCAGATTTTTGACCTCTCCGGCAGGCTGCTGCTGAGCCTCGGCGAAGCCGGCACCGCCCCGGGCCAGTTCGGTTTGCCCACCGGCCTCGCCATTGGAACGAACAATCTGATTTACGTCGCGGACGGTTATAACCATCGCATTCAGGTCTTGAAATACATCGGCGGCCAATGAAAATTTACTTCACAAAATTAATTGCCATCGCCGGCTTGGTGCTGATGGCCCCGGCATTGCGGGCCGACACCATCCTTGATTCCGTCCACAACCTGTCGGTCAACAGTCCGGGGACCATCAAAGCCTCCACCGAGAGCGATGTGTGTTATTTCTGCCACACGGTGCACCGGGCCAATGGACAAACGCCGTTGTGGAACCATAACATGTCCAGCGTGACAAATTACATCGTCTATCACAGCACCATGCTCAAGGCCGTCGTCGGCCAGCCCAACGGCTCGTCGCGGTTGTGTTTGAGCTGCCACGATGGGACCATCGCCCTCGGCAGCGTGAACGCCCAAACCGCACCCATCCAGATGCAAAACGGCGTCACCACCATGCCTTCGGGCGTGAATAATCTGGGGACCGACCTCTCCGGCGATCATCCGGTTTCCTTCGTCTATAACGCGGCGCTGGTGACGCTCGATCCCACGTTGAATAACCCCTCCCTCCTGACCGGACCGGTGAAATTGGATCCCAGCGGCCAGGTGCAATGCGATTCCTGCCACGATCCGCACAACGACCAGTACGGCGATTTCCTGGTGATGGACAATTCCGCTTCCGAATTGTGCATCGTCTGCCACAATCAACCGACCTGGCCCATCTCGGCGCATGCGGAATCGCCCAAGGTGCTCAGCGCCACCGTGTCGGCTATGCTCTCACCGCCCGCGCCGGTCGTATCAAAGACCAGGAGCAGCGTGAAAAATACCGTGGCCGCGATGGCTTGCGAAAGCTGCCACGCCACCCATCGCGCCGCGTCGTCACAATTCCTCATGAAATTCCAAAGGCAGGAACAAGGCTGTTTCGTCTGTCATGACGGACAGACCGCGTCGAAAAATGTCGCGGCGGATTTCCAAAAGATGAGCGTCCATCCCGTCATGTTGAGCAGTGGAATGCGCGATCCCTCCGCGGACCCGGTCAACCCTCCCACCCGCCAGGTCACCTGCACGGATTGCCATGATCCCCACGCCGCCAATTCCACGCCGGGCATTGCCCCCAACGCATCCGGCGCGCTCGCGAACGTCACCGGCGTCAGCGCCGCGGGCGCCATCATCCAGCCCATCCAATACGAATACGAACTTTGTTTCCGTTGCCATGCCGATAGCGTCGCGCGTCCGCCGGCGACCCTCCCGCGCCAGTTCATCCAGAGCAACACGCGCCTGCAATTCTTTACCGCCAACCAAAGTTTCCATCCCGTGGAAGCGCGCGGGAAAAATCCGAACGTCCCCAGCCTCATCTCGCCCTGGCTCACCACCAGCATCATCGCCTGCACTGATTGCCATAACAGTGATTCCAGTCCCAACGCCGGCGGCTCCGGCCCCAACGGCCCGCACGGCTCCATCTACGCGCCCATCCTGGAAAAAAATCTTAACCTGGTCGATTTTCAGCCGGAAACGCCCGAGGCCTACGACCTCTGCTATAAATGCCATAGCCGGTCGAGCATTCTCGCCAATCAAAGTTTCAAGTTCCACAGCACGCACATCGTGAACGACCAGACCGCCTGCACCACCTGCCATGATTCCCACGGCGTGGCGGACGCCCCGCACCTCATTAATTTCAACACCACCTACGTCACTCCCTCGACCACCGGACGCCTCCAATACGTGAGCACGGGAACGTTTCACGGAAATTGCACTCTAACTTGTCATGGCAAAGACCATGAAAATACCGCTTACTGATTTAACCACCAAAGCCAAAACCAATATGAACCAACACCATTACCCCAAAATCATCGCACCGTTGCTGCTGCCGCTGCTGATGCTCGCCGCCGGTTGCCATCGCGATAGCGTGCAGGTCTATAGCGTCTCCTCCGACCAGAATCAAACTCCGCCGCCGCTCGCGCAGATGCCACCGACCAATCCCACCGCCGCCGGCGCCCCCGCCGCCCCAACCCTGCCGCCGGGGCATCCCGACATTTCCTCCATGCCGCCAGGGTCCCCGCCAGCGGCTTCAACGGACCAATCTGCCTCGCCCCTCACCTGGACTACCCCCCCAGGCTGGACTTCTGTGCCGCCCAGCGAAATGCGCGTGGCCTCATTCAAAGTCACCGGTCCCGATGGGAAAACAGCCGACGTCAGCGTCGTTCCCCTGCCCGGCATGGCCGGTGGCGATGCGCCCAACGTCAATCGTTGGCGCGGACAGGTGGGCCTCTCACCCGTCCCCGATGACCAGATCCAGAGCATGGCGGAAAATATTCAGGCCGGCGGCCAGCCCGCGTCACTCTATGATATCGGCGGCGCCACCAGCCGGATTCTCGGCGTCATCCAGCATCGCGACGACGGCAATGCCTGGTTTTTCAAGATGACCGGCGACCCCGATTTGGTTGAGCAACAGAAATCGAACTTCATCGCATTTCTCGGTTCCCTTTCGTTTACGGGGACTGTTACTCCGGCCCCATTAACTGCGTCCCAAATGCCTTCAGGCCAGTTGCCTCCAGGCCATCCCGACATCGGCCAGGCAAATCAGTCTTCAGCTCAACTTCCTCCAGGCCATCCTGACGTTGGCAATATGGACGCATCCTCTGCCGGCCCCATCAATCACGCCGGCCAGCCCCATTGGCAGGTCCCCGCCGGTTGGACGGAGGTTTCCGGCGGCCAATTTCTCATCGGGAAATTCATCATCACTGCCGATGGCGGCGCGACCGCTGCCGTCAATGTCAGCGCCTCCGCCGGCACCGGCGGCGGAGTGGCTCCCAACGTGAACCGCTGGCGCGGACAGCTTGGCCTGCAACCTGAAGATAGTCCGGCCACGACCCCGTTGACCGTCACCACCGCCCAGGCCCAGCTCGTGGACCTCACCGGCACCGACGCCCGCACCAGCCAGCCGTCGGAGATTGTCGGCGTCATCGTCACGGAATCGAGCAGCACGTGGTTCTATAAATTGATGGGCGACCCGAAAGTTGTCGCCGCGCAAAAACAAGCCTTCACCCAATTCGTGCAAGGCGTGAAATATTGATAAACAAATCGGAGGGACGAGTTATACGAGTCCCATATCATAAATGGCCAAAAAATTGTTCAACGCGTTTTCGTCGCTCAAGCTGACCGTGGCTTGTCTGGTGCTGGGGTGTGTCCTGGTCTTCTGGGGCACCATCGCGCAGGTGCATCTGGGCCTCTACAAGGCGCAGACGGAATTTTTCCGCAGTATCTTCGTTTACTGGCACCCGGCGGGAGGCAGCCTCAGCATCCCCATCTTCCCCGGCGGATACTTGCTCGGCACCCTCCTGCTCATCAACTTGCTGGGGGCGCACCTGCGTTTCTATAAACCGGGCAAACGCAAGATCGGCATCATGCTCATCCACGTGGGCGTCATGCTCCTGCTGGTCGGACAGATGCTCACGGATTTCCTCTCGCGCGAAAGCGTCATCCATCTGCGCATCGGCGAATCAAAAAATTATTCCGAGGCGCAACGCTCGTTCGAGCTGGCCGTCACCGATACCACCAACCCGAAATCGGAGCGCGTCGTCGCCATCCCCGCCAATCTGCTCGTCCAACAGGGCCAGGCGTCTGAATCCGACATCCCGTTCACCATCCGTGTGAAGACGTACTACGCCAATTCCGATCTCGCGGAAAAATCCATGGACGGCCTCGTGCTGACCAATACGAGCGCAGGCTTCGGTGCCGCTGGCTTTTGGTGGCGCGAATTGCCGCACGAAACTTCGACGGACAGCGCGGACATGCCCTCGGCCATTGTCGAGCTGGAGGCCGCGCAGGACGCGCCGCAAACCTTCCTCGTTTCAGCGTATCTGAGCCAGCCCCAATCATTCAACTTCAACGGCCATTCCTATGAAATGAGCCTGCGCCCGGCGCGCTATTACATGCCGTTCAGTTTGAAATTGCTGGAATTTCATCACGACGATTATCCCGGCACCGACATTCCTAAAAATTTCTCCAGTCGTGTCCGCGTGCAGAATCCGCAGAACCTCGAAGACCGCGAAGTCCTGGTTTATATGAACAATCCCCTGCGCTATTCCGGGCTGACCTTCTACCAGGCCAGCTACGATCCCGATGACGGCGGCAGCATCCTGCAAGTCGTTCACAATCCCGGATCGCTCACGCCGTATATTTCCTGCGCGCTCGTCGGCGTGGGATTGATCATCCAATTCCTCAGCCACCTCGTTCCCTTCCTGAAACGGAGGCTTGCCGTATGAAAAAATGGATTCCCATTGTTCTCACCATCGCGATGGCCGTCTGGGCGTTCTCGGGACTGTTCCCGCCCGCTGAGACCGGCTTTCATACGCGCGAATTTGGCCAGTTGCCCGTGCTCAGGGAGGGCCGAATCCAGCCCTTCGATTCCCTCGCCCGCAATTCCCTCCTCCGGATCCGCGCACGCCAAAGCATCGCCGCCTCCGGCACTAACGCCCAAATGTCCGCCACAGAATGGTTGATGGATGTGATGATGACGCCGGAATTGGCCGACGGCCAGAACATCTTCCGCATCGATAACAATGAAGTGCTCGCCCTGCTCAAGTTGCCCGAAGGCCCAAAATATTATTCGTTCGCCCAACTCCAGCCCTCGGCCGATCAGATCGAGAAACAGGCCGATCGCATCGACGGTATCGACGCCTCCAAACGCTCCGTCTTCGAATCGCAATTGATGAAGTTGTACGATGCCATGAACCTCTACCAGCAATTGCAGGTCAGCCTCAAGCCGCCAACCACCGACGACTTTGCCGCCGAACTCGGCGCATTCCAGAAAAGCATCGCCGCCGGCCAGGCCCGCGTGAACGGCGACAAATACGACAAGGCCCAATTCAACGCGTTTATGGGCTACATGGAGGGATATCAAACTGTGGCGCAATATGCGTTGCCGAATGTCATCCCGCCCGCCGACGGCGATCCGCAGCGCGACAACTGGCAGAACATCGGCACCAACCTGATGCTCAGCGCCGGCAGCGGCAAGATTTCCGAACCCGCGCAGGACTATGCCGCCATGGTCAGCGGCTGGCGCGCCGGTTCCCCCACTGATTTCAACCAGGCCCTCGCCAAATATCGCATCTGGCTCGGCGACCGGTTCGCGCCGCAGGTCACCCGCGCGCGGCAGGAATATTTCTTCAGCCTGATGGAGCCATTCTACAAAGCGCTGGTCATCTACGTGCTCGCGCTCATCCTCGCGTTGTGCTCATGGGTGAATATGTCTGAGTGGCTGCGGCGTTCGGCATTCTATCTCATCGCGCTGGCATGGCTTATCCACACCTTCGGCCTCTGCTTCCGGATGTATCTGGAAGGACGCCCCCCGTCACCAATCTCTACTCCTCCGCCATCTTCATCGGCTGGGGCGCGGTCATCCTGGGATTGTTGCTCGAGAAAATCTATCGCGACGGCATTGGCAGCGTCGTGGCGGCGTTCGCCGGATTCGTGACGCTCATCATCGCCCAAAACCTGGCCACCAGCGGCGACACCATGGAAATGATGCGCGCCGTGCTCAATTCCAACTTCTGGCTTACCACCCACGTCATCACCGTCACCCTGGGCTACGCCTCGACCTTCGTGGCCGGATTCCTGGCCATCATATATATATTGCGCGGCGTGCTCACCACCACGCTGACTCCCGAGACCGCCAAATCATTGGGACGCATGGTCTATGGCATCGTCTGTTTCGCGACGTTGTTCAGCTTTGTGGGAACCGTGTTGGGGGGCATCTGGGCCGATCAATCGTGGGGCCGTTTTTGGGGATGGGACCCCAAAGAAAACGGCGCATTGATCATCGTGCTATGGAACGCAGCCATCCTGCACGCGCGCTGGGGCGGATTCATGCGCGAACGCGGCCTGATGCTCATGGCCGTCATCGGCAACATCGTTACAAGCTGGTCCTGGTTCGGCGTGAACATGCTCGGCATCGGCCTGCACAGCTACGGCTTCACCCAGGCCGCGTTCTACTGGCTCGTGATGTTTGTGGCCACTCAACTCGCCATCATCCTCCTCGGCCTGCTCCCGCAAAAAAACTGGCGCAGTTTCCGAAACCGGACCGCCAAGGCGGCGGTATAACGAATTCATCCAACGCAAAGACGCCAAGCAGCAAAGGCGCAAAAGATACCAACAGGATTCCATCATTCAGCCCCGATGCCGATTCCATCGGCCAAGCCGGCTAGCCAATATCCCGAAGGGATAAAATCACTCAGCCTGGGGTTGCGAGGAACGAGCTACCCCAGGTTACCTCCCCCGCCAGACAATACTCTGAAAGAGTTTTATCAAGACGGACGTCGAGCCCTGAATTCTCGGTAGGGCGGTGCCCTGCCGCGCCGCCCAAGAATTATCCCTTCAGAGAGTCTCGCCAGAGACGACCGACAATAGCCCGCAGTTTCAACTGCGGGATCCTGTCCCCCAGGAATTCCAAGCCCCATCGGGGCGACAGAACTCTTTAACGCAAAGACGCCAAAGGTCGAAGCCCGCCTTGTCAATCATCGGCGCAAAAAGGGGTCCCAAGTATTTACACAAGCCTGGTGAAGAGGAAGAATGTTTACGCGAGGGCGAATATCCAGCACCCTTTCGTTACGGCGAAACCATCATGATCAGCTTCGCGCTGATTAAGCACTGGTTTTATTAAATATTATCGTGAGCACGCGAACTCAAAATGAAAAGAAGTTCGGCCGGTGGGACGAGTTGCCTGGTGGCGGGCGTCGCTATCGACTCGACGTGACGGGCAAGTTGGGTTGGCTGGCGCGTTACTTGAAGGATGTGGATGCCAGCGAAACGACGGTGCGTTTCTGGCAGGAGATTTTTGACGACACTGGAAAATTGGTCGAGACGCACGAAAAATTCCCAGTGGATAAAGGCCACCAGAAAGTGTAAGTTAAAGCCATGACGATCACTAAGAAAGCCGTCGCTGACAAGATTGCCGCGTATCTTCACCACGAGATTACGCTGGCACAGTTGGTGGATTGGTCGGAACACGTCCTCCTGGACGGCGAATTGGCCGAGCACGATGCCAAGACACTTTCATCCGTCATTGCCCATCTCGGTGTTGCTGACGTGCGCGCCTTCGGCCTTGCGTGGGAAGATTGCGAAGAATTGCTTAAGAAACTCGGTTTTGCCCCTCGAGTTGAAGTCGTTTCGGCTTGATACGTTTTCTTTATAGGCCCGCCTTCTGTATGTTTACGGTTCATTTTGTGAATTCTGTTAATTCTGTCTTTCCTCCGCGTCTTTGCTAAATGAATTCTTTCGCCCCTTCCACCTTCGTCCTGCAAGCGGGACTACGGCGGACAAGCCGGGGCTTTGGATTTTGCGGAGCTGTCCCGCGGTTGAAACCGCGGGCTATTTTCGTTCGGGCTTCCAGCCCCCTGCGCCCCAAATCCCTGCGGTTCATTTTGTGAATTCAGTTTATTCTGTCTTTCCTCCGCGTCTTTGCGTTAAATCCTGTCTTCCTCGCTTCCAACTTCAATACAGCTTCCGAATATGGACCGTGGACTTCAGCCTCCACAAATCGCAAATCGCAAATCGTAAATCGTAAATCGCAAATCGCCAATCGTAATTCCCTACGGCCCGCCCGTATGGCAATCACTGCACGAATTGTTGCCGTCCAGGTCGCCGCCGACGTGTACGAATTGCTGGCCGCCGGGCGTCATTTTCAACAGGTCCGCCCCGCTGCCCTGGGCCAGGATGGTGTGGCAGGAGTTGCAATCGTCGGCCTTGATGGTGCGGCGGCCATCTTCGCTCTTATGGTCGCCGTCATGGCAACGGAAACAGCCTTTCCAGATCATATGTCCGATGTCATCGGGATACTTGCTCCAATCGACTTTCATCTCGGGAAAGAAATTGTCTGAATAGATCTGTTGCACCGCGGCAATGGCGGGCTTGATGCGCGGGTCGTTCGGATATTTTTCCGACAACGCGGTGGCGATGGCTTTCCGGGCTTCGTCTTCGGTGTTGTAATGTTGCGCCAGCACAAAAACCGCGTTGGTCTTGATCCACGGGATCGCCGGGTCGATCTGCCGTTGCTCCATCGCTTCGTTGACGGCGAATTCGGGCGCATGGTACCGGTGCGCCGGACGATTGTGGCAATCCATGCAATCCATCTTCCGGATCTCGTATTGGCTGATGTCGTTGGTGAACCGCGGCGAGCGAAAGACGGTGACCACACCCTGCGCGTCGGTGATCCGCACCCAGGGAATGTTCTGCCGTTGGGCGTCGGTGGCGATATATTCCACGGTGTTCCCGCTCAAGATGTGCCAATGGATGCCGCCGGCCGGCGTGTTCGTTTCACTGGGGTCCTGGTTCGCGCCCACTTTCAGCAGCAGGCGGATGGAATAAGGCGTGTTGGACTCGTCCTCTTCAAAATAATTGTACGTCCGGTCCAGGTTGCCCACAAAGGACTTCGGCCAATGGCATTGCTCGCACGTCTCCCGCGCCGGACGCAAGTTCTCGATCGGCGTCGGAATGGGTGTCGGATATTTGTGGAACGCCACGGCGTAAAGCTGGTACGAACCGGTGATCTTCGACCGGACAAACCACGAGGCGCCCGGTCCCACGTGGCAGGCCACGCAGGCGACGCGCGCATGCGGCCCAAGATCGTGCGCGGTCAATTCAGGTTTCATCACCGTATGACAGGTCTCGCCGCAAAACTGCACCGACTCGGTCACTTCAAACGCATTGTAACTGCCGAAGGCCGATAACATGATGAATACCAGGCTGCCTGCCGCAAAAAAAGCAAGCTTCCGGCGGTCGCGCGGGTCGGAAAGATCGATCTGCAGCCGCGGAACCGTCATGTTCCCGCGCTTGCGCTTCCGCCGCTCAAGCAACGCGCCCAGGAACGTCAACGCAATGCCCGAGCTGAGGAACCCCGGCACCACGCAATACGTCAGGATGCCGATGTACGGGTTCGAAAAGTGGGCCACCGCGTCCAGCATGAACAACATGGCAAAAGAAAAGAGCGCGCCGATGGCAACGATGAAGCCGACCAGGCTCGTCCAATTGCGAAACAACGACGGGCGATGCGGCGGCGGTTCTTTATGTTCTGTGTTCATGCGGGACATGGAATTTCTGTGGGCATCCGGAGATGCCTTGTCTGGTTACGGTTGGCCTGCGCGATCAGCCCTTTAGACCGCGAACGTAGGCGACCATGGCTTTGATCTGGTCATCGGTCAGGGCGTCCATTGGCTTCATCAACGTTTTGCCGTCGTCGCTCGTGAGACCGGACCGCAGCGCCTTGGTGGCGTCGGCGTCCGTGAAACTGGCCTGGACTTTGGCGTCGGTGAAATCGCGGATGCCGAGGCGTGTGCCCATCTTGGTCTGGCCTTTGCCGTCGGCTCCGTGGCAGATGGCGCAATGGGCGGTCCAGATGTCTTTGGCGGCATCGTCAGCTTTGCCGCTGAGGGTGGCCGTCAAACCGATGGCGGCGGCGAGGAGGATGATTTTTTTCATGGTATGTCGTGTTTGTTGTTTCGTTTAAACTGCTTTTACTTCGCTCGTTTGAGCGCCCGTTGCAGAAAGTTTCGCCCAGGCGCCCCAATCGCACTAACCATGTTTTGTCTGACCCTGCGCATATTTTGGTAAGTCCCTGGAGGCGTTTTTGCTAATTGGGCCGGGCGAGGGCAAAAGACGAGCCGGGACGGGCAGGAATTAACTTGCCGATAAGTGCGAAGGCGGACAAATTATGCGGCGCTGGGCCGGCAGCGGGATGATTTTGGATGCTGCAAGCCTGGCCGGATGCCAATGTAGCTCAGTGGTAGAGCAACGGTTTCGTAAACCGTCGGTCGCCGGTTCAATCCCGGCCATTGGCTCCATTTGTCCCCTAACGCTTGCTTTGTTGCACCTGACCTATGACAATGTTGCCCGCAGCGCTTGGACTGTTCGTGACATAAGCGGTGTTGCCGGAAATCGCGTAGTTGACCTGCGCCTGAACCAGCGCGGGCAGCGCCAGCAACACCAGCGCGACGAACAGCCGAGTGAGTTTGGTTTTCATAATTGATTCTCCGGTTCAATTCGTTGGGTCAGGACGGCAGCTTCGCAGGCCGAGTATTAAGATCAATGCTCCAGCACCCTGAAAAATTGTGCCGATTGATTGATGGGATTGGTTACCGAAAGGGTTGAACTGTTCACCGCGTTGGTCTGGATGGAAATCCAGTTCTGTAAATTGGTGGAATCCTGCAAAACAACAGTCCCGCCGGTAGTGAGGTTGGTCACGGTCATTTGGAGCGCGCCATTATTGATAGTCAAACTGGCAAAAGCCGGGGTCGGCAAGGGCAGAATTTCCAACCCGCTGGACTTGGCGTTGTCTTTGCCGGGAATGTTCGCGTATTGAACAGCTATCTGGCCGGTGCCGCTGGCGGTGGCCACGAATTCCTTGATGGTAGCCCGGTTCATCGCGCCGGCGGTGGCGAAGATGTCAAAATTAGTCAATACCTGCTTGCCGTTGATGAAAACATTGAAAGCGCGCAGGCCGGCGGCGGTCCAATAAATTTCTGCGAAGTGCAGCCTCACCTTGTAGCTCGCGCCCGCAATGAGATTGGTGAAGGTGTAGGTGTTATTATTCCAACGTTCGGTTTGATAAACCGCCTGTGGCGCAGGATTCATCACGCCGCTGGTGTCAATGCCCGCCGACGTTGAAGCGGTTGAGCCGCCGGAAAAAAAGGCGTCGGCCATGAATGGACTGGCCGCGCCGCCGCCCGAATTAACGCCGTAAGTCGTCTGCGGTGTGATGCTGACGCCGATGGAGTCGGCGCTCTCGCCAAGCGAATTCACCGCGCTGACGACATAGTAATAATTCGTGCCGCTGATCAATCCCGTGTCAGTAAAGCCAACCAGCCCCACGTTGGTGGCGATGAGCGAATAACTCCCGCTCCCGACCGCGCGTCTTACGTTATAGCTCAAGACGTCGGCCGCTCCGGTTACCGGCGACCAATTCAAAGTGACATTCCCGTTGCCGGCGGCAGCGGTCAAATTTATCGGCGCGGTCGGATATGTGAGCGGCAGCATGGGAACGGTTGGCCGCGTGAAGGTGAAGGAGATCTGGCCCTTCAACATTTTATCGCCGTCGCCGGTGAGCCTCAAATAGTAGTCCGCCGAGCAAGGCACGCCGTCCTGGTCTAGCGTAAAATAAAGATTGGTCGAGCCGACCGGCTCCATGGAGGCGTTCTCCGCCGTGCAGGCAATCTGGTTGCCCTCATTGAACTCGTCGAACATGGATATGTAAATTCCTTGAACGCCCAAATTGATCAGGTCGGCGAACTGTCGCCACATGAAATCACCGTGCGCGCGCTGGCCGGTATCGCCGGGTAGAACACACGGCTGATAATCAATGCCATTGGCATTGCAATATGCGAGGTCTGCCGTCTGAGGATTGGCAAGAAAATTATCCACGTCGTTGGTATTGCCAATTCTTCCAACCATCCACGGAGAAATCATGTTAAAGGCGCTATACGCACTTAAGAAATCGCTTTGGGAATCGCTGACGCCGGTGCGCCACCATGTCGGCACGCCGCCGATGACGTAACAACCCTGGCTCTTGAACCAGTTGATGATAGATGCGCAGGTTGAGGCGTCCCACGGATGATTGGAATCGTTGAAGCCAAATCCCCAGATGCAAACGACCGGCTTGCCGTTTTGCATCGCATACATTGGTGAATTGGTGATTTGCAATTGGGCTATGACGTTAGTCCAATCATATTCGATCTGGGCGGGCATCGAGTTACTGTTCCAACCACTGACATCATACATGATGTAGAATTTTACGCCGTAGGTCTGCGCCGCATTCATCACTTTAATCGCCATGTCATTGCGCGTCGGGCCTTCGCCGCCGATGGTGTAACCAGTGCCGCTATACGGATCAAACCGCTGCAAGGCGGCGGTATCAATCCCGTTCTCCGCCATCCATCGAAAATGCGTGTTGACCGTTTGCTGGTCATAAGAGGAAAACAATATTGCCGGCTGATCATTGCCGAAATTCGTAAAACTCGTTTGATAACCCGTGCTAAATTGCCGCATATCCGGCCAGCAATGGATGTTGTTGGTGAGACTCGCCGGCGTGGGCGGCGTCGTGCCGCCGGTGTAATGCCACCACGTGCCGATAGGCGCACCATCGCCGGTGCAAGCGAACCAGCCCTGATAGCCGACCGTCACCTTGCCAACCACGTCGCCCGGCGGACTGCTTGCCCGCACGGGTCGGACGAAGATCATCGCCGCGGCCAAAGATAGCAGCAGCGACCGGAGTAATCGCCGGCGTCCGATGGTCATGCGCTTCATCCGGCATTTCCCAGATGGGTTGTTGCCCATGACCGGCTTGGGCTGTTTTTTTTGATTTTCCTGGATGATTCGGTGTTTTGTTTGCATAGCTTTTCCTTTCGGAATGAGTGGGTTCTGCTACGGCGAGCTCACGCGATAGAAACGGGCGGGATAATTCGTCCACTGCGCGTCCGTGAAGTTGGTGGCTGTGCCGGACAAGGTGTTTGTCCAGACCGGCTGCCAGTTCACCAGATTCGTGCTGGCCTCGACCATCACGGTTTGATGGGTGACGCCGGTGAGGGTGAAGCCGAAGATGCCGGATGGCACTCCGATGCTGCCGCTGGCGATTTGCGGCGCAGGCGCGCCCAACATCACCGTGGGCACGCCGCCGTAAGTTGAACTCCAGCCGGTGGTTCCATACAGATAATAGACCGTCGTCGGGTCATTGAGGGGGTAGAAGCGGTAATCGACGGAGAAAGCAGTTCCATCATCGGGAGGAGCGTTTCCTTGGAAAGTGGCGCTCGTCAGGCTGGTGCAGCCGGCAAACGCATAACCCCCGATGTTGGCGACGCTGTTGCCAACCGTCACATTCGTCAGGCTGGTGCAACGCTCGAACGACTCAAGCCCGATGCTAGTGACGCTGTTGGGAATCGTCACACTCGTCAGGCTGTAGCACTCAAAGAACGCATTCTCTTCGATGCTGGTGACGTTCGTGCCAATCGTCACGCTCGTCAGGTTGTAGCACTCATAGAACGAAGCAAAGCCGATGCTGGTGAGGCTGTTGCCAATCGTCACACTGGTCAGACTTACGCAATACAGGAACGTCTCACCTCCGATGTTGGTGACGCTGTCGGGAATCGTGACGCTGGTCAGGCTGGCGTATTGAAACGCAGAATTCCCGATGCTGGTGACGCTGTTGGGAATCGTCACATTCGTCAGCCCGTAGCAAGCCTCGAACGCAACATCCCCGATGCTGGTGACGGGATAACCGCCGTAAGTGGAAGCGATGACGATGTTGCCAGTGGCGTTTGGGCTGTTAGTGACATAAGCGGTGTTGCCGGAAATCGCGTAGTTGACTTGCGCCTGCACAACGGCGGGAAGCAGAAACAGCCACAGCAGTGGCAGCAGTTTCGTCAAGGTATTTGGTCTCATATTCTTGGTCCTTTCATTTGGTTTCTGTGCAGTGGCGCCGGCGAGTTTCCCGCCGCAAAGCGCGAGCTAAAATCCTGGTATGAATGATTCGTCACACCCAGTAATGCGCAGCCGGGAGGAGAAAACGGACAGGGAAATGAAAGATTTCTTTGGGGAGGGGTTCCGGCAGGTTACGGTTTTGACGCGTCTGGCTTCTCTGTGGTTCCGGCCTTGTCGAATTCGGCCAGCTTCTGCTGCCACTCGGCGGCTTGGTCCGTCCGGCCCGTATCTTCGTAGAGTTGCACGATGTGTTGAAGGACCCCTTTTACCTGCCGTTTGCTGTTAAGGGGGATTTTATCCTCGCGTTGTTTCATGCCCTCGTAAGCGGAGACGAGCAACGGTTCGGCTTCGGGGTATTTCTTCTGCCCCACGAGGATGATGCCCAAGGTGTCCTTGATACTGAAGGTCTGCCAATCATCGGGTAATTTGTTTTCGGCGATTGCCAGGCAACTGCGCGCCAGTTGTTCGGCTTCATTCATCCTGCCTTGTCGCAAAAGTAATACAGCCAAATTCTGCATCGAGCCAAGGGTGTCAGGACTTCCGACGCCGAGCACATTTGTCCGCCTGGCCAAGGCTTCACGATAGGTGCTCTCGGCCTCGGCCAGTTTGCCTTCTTCTTGCAGCACGTCGGCCAGATTTTGCATCGAGCCAAGAGTGGCAGGATGTCCGGGACCAAGCACTCTTGTCCGGCTTTCCAAGGCTTCACGATAGGCACTCTCGGCCTCGGCCAGTTTGCCTTCTGCGCTCAACGTGTCGGCAAGGGATTGCAGCGAGTTGCTGGTCAAATAATCGTCATTACCCCGCGATTTTCTCCCTGCCGCCAACGCCTGGCGAAAAAGGGTCTCGGCTTCGGGCAGTTTGCCCTGGGCAAAGAGATCATCAGCGAGATTGTTGATCGAACACGCGATCCATGGATCGTCATCACTCAACCATCTCCGGTGGATCGCAAGGGCCTCGCGATACATGGGTTCAGCCTCAGCCGCTTTGCCGGTCACAAGGTAAACGTCCGCGATGCCGGTGAGCGAATCGCCGATCACCGGATTATTCGTGCCGAGCAGTTTGATGCGAATCCGCAGAGCCTCACGGTGCAGCGCTTCGGCTTCAGCCATATCCTTAGGATTCCTGCGGTCCCAAAGCACGTAGCCGAGGTTATACAGCGAATCGGCCACTTCCAGTTGCTCGTTACCGAACAACTTCTTTCGTATCGCCAGCGCCGAGCGCTGCATAGCTTCCGCTTCATCATATTCGGCAAGTTCATCGTAAACAAACCCGATGGTGCTTCGCAGCTCCGCCTCGACTTCGGGCTGGTTCGTCATGTCTTTGCCGATGCGCTGGGTGGTTTTGTCGAGAATTTCTCTAAGCATCGTCGTGTCGCGGCCCAGCGCCCGCGACGGGCCGACACCCCGTAGCATGTCTTTGAGGAACTCCGCCACCTGTTCGCTCTTGGCGGCTTCAGTCTGGGCTTGCTGGCGCAGACGGGATTGCTCTTGTTCGGCGCGCCTGGCGCGCACGGCTTCCAACGTGCTCACTAGGACGCCGACCGCGAGCACCGCGATGAGAACCGCCGCCGCCCCGAAGCCGAACTTGTGACGCTGAACCGTCTTCTGAAACTCGTAGAGACGGCTCGGTGGGCGGGCCACGATGGGTTCGTTGGTCAGATGACGCATGATGTCCATCGCCAGTCCGTTGGCCGTCTCGTAGCGCCGCGCGCGGTCTTTCTCCAGCGCCTTCATCACGATCCAATCCAGGTCGCCCCGCACGAGATGAACCAGCTTCGGCGGGTCGGTGCGGCGGCGCTGGGCGGTGGTGGTCAGATCCTCGCCCTGCAGGGTGCTGATCCGATTCGAGGGCCGCGGCGGTTCCGTTTCCCGGATCGTCCGCCGCATTTCGTCCAGCCCGGCCTTGAGCAGTTCCTTGCCGTCGAAGGGCGTCCGGCCCGTGAGCAGTTCATACAACAACACACCGAGGCCGTAGATGTCGCTGCGCGTGTCAATATCCAGTCCGCTCAAACTCGCCTGTTCCGGGCTCATGTAAGCCGGGGTGCCAATGAATTGCTGGAACTGGGTGAACAGCGTCTTCTCCGTCAGGCGTCCCGCCGTGACCTTGGCCACGCCGAAATCAATTACCTTCGGCACCGGCTTGTCACCGTGCAGCGTCACCAGGATGTTGGACGGTTTGAGGTCGCGATGAATGATTCCCTTCTGGTGCGCGTGCTGAATGGCGGAGCAGACTTCCAGGAACAGATCGAGCCGCTCGCGCGTGGAGAGATTGGCCTCGTCGCAGAATTGGGTGATGGGCAGGCCGGGGACGAGATCCATCACGAAATATGGCCGGCCGCTTTCGGTCGCGCCGCCGTCCAGCACCTTCGCGATGTTGGGGTGATCCATCAGCGCCAGCGCCTGGCGTTCGGCCTCGAACCGGGCGACGACCTGCCTGGTGTCCATGCCCAGCTTGATGATCTTGAGGGCGACCTTGCGGATGACCGGCTCGCGCTGTTCGGCCATGTAGACGACGCCCATGCCGCCTTCGCCGATCTTTTGCAGCAGCTTGTAGCGGCCAATGACCGTGCCCGGACCTTCGGTCACGGTCGCACCTGCCGGCTCCGGGCCGAAGAATTCGTCAGCCCCCGTGGCATCGCGCAGCATGGCCTCGACGCGTTGACGCAAATCCGCATCGTTGCCGCAGGCTTGCGCCAGATACGCGGCGCGTTCGGCGGGGTCGGCGATGTCCCGCCCCTTCAGGAAGATCGTGTCTTGAGGTTCCATTACATCCTTACATGCGCAGCCGGCGCAATAAAACGGACAGTGAATTTGCGATGGTGTGATTCACTGCGCCGCCTTGATGCTCTTGAACAGCCGCACCTTGGCCAGTTCCCAATGGCGGCGGACGGTCTTTTCGTTCACGCCGAGCAGCGTGGCGATCTCTTCGTGGCCCAGTCCAACAAAGAACCGCAGCTTGACGATCTCGGCCTTCTCCGGGTCCTCGACGGCCAGCGCCTCCAGCGCTTCGTTGACCTGAAGGATCTTCTCGTCGTCCGCGGGCGCTTCGAGGGCGGTGGCCTCCAGTTCCACCCGCACCTGGCCGCCGCCGCGGCGCAAGGCCTGTTTGCGACGGGCATTGTCAATGAGGATGCGGCGCATCGCTTCGGCGGCGGCACAGAAGAAATGCGCGCGGTTCTGCCACTGCGGATCATCCTCGCCAACGAGGCGCAACCAGGCTTCGTGAACCAGCGCGGTCGGTTGGAGCGTCTGGCCTGGCTGCTCGTTCGCCATCTTGTGCGCGGCGAGCCGGCGCAGTTCGTTATAGACCAGCGGCAGCAACTCGTCAGTTGCCTTCGGATCGCCGTGCTGGAAGGCATCGAGAATGCGGGTAACGTCGCTCACATTGCCCAGCCTTACCACACGCTGCCGATTTGCGCCAGATAATCCAACGGGCTGATCAGCACGAACTCCGGCCTTTTCAGAACCATACTGCACCGGTCAACTTGCCGACATGATTTCACAATCTGACACCAGAAAACAGTCGTGGCCGGTCAGACGGATACAATGTTCCGTCAACACCAACCAGACACCGACCGCATAAATTTGCGGCCAAAAGTGCCAGCAAACCTGATTGGGTGAGGGTTAAATTGAGTTAAAAAAAGTGTGTTGAAGTTATCCTTGACGTAAAACGTAACAGCCTTATAGTCAACACATCAGCGATGCCATTGGCATTTGATTTCGAGGAGCTTGTGGACTGCGGGGTTGTGCAATCCCGGCCATTGGCTCCATTTGTCCCCTAACGCTTGCTTTGTTGCACCTGACCTAAACGGGCATACCCTTCGATTTCCTGAATACGCCAGGCCAGCCGTGGCGACCGGCTCGTTGCTGGACGACCTGCGGGAAATGATTCTCGCCACGCGGCAGACGGTGGCGCAGGGAGTGAACTCCGCGTTGGTTTTGCTGTACTGGAAAATCGGCCAGCGCATTCGGACGGACATCCTGAAGGAGAAGCGGGCAGAAGGGTAAAAAGAAATTTCATTGGACGTTCATAATCACCCCATTGGTGATGAAAAAGTGATATGAGCCGATTAAGATGTTTGTTGTCGCCCCGCCGACAAGATTGTTCACCGACAAGCCGCCGGAGATTCGCGCGCTTCCGCTGACCGTCAGGCCGCCGCGCACGTCCAGATTGTTGCCCACCGTCGCCGTGTCGCGCGTTTGCAACGTGCCCGTCTCCAAGGCCCCGGCTTCCAATGGCTGGATATAAGCCCCGCCCAGGTCAATCGCTTGCAGGCTGTTGCCGTTCGCGTTCACCGCATAGGCATAGCGCCCGGACACCGCGACGGAATAGGGACCATTAAGTCCAGTCACCGTGCCGACGCTCACCGGGCTGGCCGGAGCGCTCACATCAATCACTTGCAGGCTGTTGCCGTTATAGTTCGCCACATAGGCATAGCGCCCGGACACCGCGACGGAATAGGGCGCATTGAGTCCCGTCACCGTGCCGACGCTCACCGGGCTGGCCGGATTGCTCACATCAATCACTTGCAGGCTGTTGCCGCTCGCGTTCGCCACATAGGCATAGCGCCCGGACACCGCGACGGAAAAAGGATCATTAAATCCCGTCAGCGTGCCAACGCTCACCGGACTGGCCGGATTGCTCACATCAATCACTTTCAAGCTGTTGCCGCTATAGTTCGCCACATAGGCATAGCGCCCGGACAGCGCGACGAATTGTGGCGCATTCAGCCCCGTCACCGTGCCGACGCTCACCGGGCTGGCCGGACTGCTCACATCAATCACTTGCAGGCTGTTGCCGCTATAGTTCACCACATAGGCATAGCGCCCGGACACCGCGACGGAATAGGGACCATTAAGTCCCGTCACCGTGCCGACGCTCACCGGGCTGGCCGGATCGCTTACATCAATCACTTGCAGGCTGTTCCCGCCAAAGTTCGCCACATAGGCATAGCGCCCGGCCACCGCGACGGATACTGGCGAATTGAATCCCGTCAACGTGCCGATGCTCACCGGGCTGGCGGGAGCGCTCACATCAATCACTTGGAGGCTGTTGCCGCTATAGTTCGCCACATAGGCATAGCGCCCGGCCACCGCAACGGATAGTGGCACATTAAGTCCCGTCAACGTGCCGATGGGCCCGCCGGGTATGTTGGGCGTCACGGTCAATGGTGCAATTTTATTGGTCGCCGTCACCGAAAGATTGCTCACCGTGATCGCCGTGATCGTTACGCCCATCCCATTGTTCGTGATGACCGCCGCTGGCAGTCGCGCCAGCGGGATCGTGCCGCTCGCAAGATTGCTGGCATTGAGATTGGTCAGGCCCGTGCCGTCACCCTCAAAAATGGAATTCGTGATGAAGGCATTCATCAACGTCACGCCCAGCTCATTGTTCGTGATGACCGCCGCTGGCAGTTGCGCCAGCGGGATCGTTCCGGTCAAAATTGTAACGGGAACTGAAGTCAGCGATGCACTCGGCACTGAACCGATCAGTTGCGACGCATTGAGATTGGTCAACCCGTTGCCGTCGCCGGTGAAATAGGTCGCGGTGATCGAGCCGTTGTCCACGCTCAAGCCGCCGGAGATGCGCGCGCTGGCGCTGACCGTCAGGCCGCCGCGCACATCCAGATTATTGCCCACCGTCGCCGTGTCGCGCGTTTGCAACGTGCCCGTCTCCAGCGCCCCGGCTTCCAACTGCTGGATATAAGCCCCGCCCAGATCAAACACTTGCAGGCTGTTATTGCCCTGGTTCAACACATAGGCATAGCGCCCGGATACCGCGACGGATACTGGATCATTGAGTCCCGTCAGCGCGCCGACACTCACCGGGTTGGTCGGCGCGCTCACATCGATCACTTGCAGGCTGTTATCGCCCTGGTTCGCCACATAGGCATAGCGCCCGGCCACTACGACGGATACTGGATCATTGAGTCCCGTCAACGTGCCAACGCTCACCGGGTTGGCCGGATTGCTCACATCAACCACTTGCAGGCTGTTGCCGCCAGCGTTCGCCACATAGGCATAGCGCCCGGCCACCACTACGGAATATGGATTACTGAATCCCGTCACCGTGCCGACGCTCACCGGGTTGGCCGGATCACTCACATCAATTACTTTCAAGCTACTGCCGCCATAGATCGCCACGTAGGCATAGCGGCCGCACACCGCGACGGAATAGGGTTTATTATTGAGTCCCGTCACCGTGCCGACGCTTACCGGGTTGGTCGGAGTGCTCACATCAATCACTTTCAAGCTATTGCCGCCATAGCTCGCCACGTAGGCATAGCGCCCGGCCACCGCCACGGAATTCGGCGCACTGAGTCCCGACAACGTGCCGACGCTCACCGGGTTGGCCGGATCGCTCACATCAACCACTTGCAGGCTGCTGCCGCCAAAGTTCCCCACGTAGGCATAACGCCCGGCCACCGCTACGGAATATGGATTATTGAGTCCCGTCAACGTGCCGACGCTCACCGGGTTGGCCGGATCACTCACATCAATCACTATCAGGCTGTTACCGCCGGCGTTCGCCACATAGGCATAGCGCCCGGCCACCGCCACGGAATTCGGCGCACTGAGTCCCGTCAACGTGCCGATAGGCCCGCCGGGTATGTTGGGCGGCACGGTCAATGGTGCAATCGTGTTCGTCGCCGTCACGGAAAGATTGCTCACCGTGATCGTCACTCCCATCTCATTGTTCGTGATGACCGCCCCCGGCAGTTGCGCCAGCGGAATCGTCCCACTCAATTGTGCCGCCGAAACCGTGCCGCTCACATTGCTGGCTGTGTTCGCAAAAATCGCATACGGCACGGGCCTCAACTGCTGGCGCGGCGTCAATTCGGTGAACGTGCCCGCCCCGTTCGTGCAGACCGCGATGTCCAGCCAGTTGCTGCCGCCGATGAATACGCCCGGCCCAAAATCAATCGTCGTTGTAAACAGCCCGTTGCTCACGATGGTGGCTGCATTCGTCACCGGCCCGGCGATGGCCACACCACTGCTGTTGGTGTTGAATAACGCAAAGGTCATGTCGTAACTGCCGTTCGCAGGCACTCCTCCGGCGTTGAGACTGCCTTGATAACTGAACGCCGTGCCCTGGGCGAAGCAAGTTGAGAGTTGAGGGCTGAAAGTTAAGAGCAGCGCAAAAACGGCTGCCAGTGGCGATAGGCGTTTCATAAGATTTGGAAAGGTTGAAAAATTGAATTCATTGGACTTTCATAATGAAACCATTGGTGATGTAAAGGTAATGTGAGCCGACTAAGATGGTTGTTGTCACCCCGCCGACAAGATTGTTCACCGACAAGCCGCCGGAGATGCGCGCGCTTCCGCTGACCGTCAGGCCGCCGCGCACGTCCAGATTATTGCCCACCGTCGCCGTGTCGCGTGTTTGCAACGTGCCCGTCTCCAGCGCCCCGGCTTCCAATTGCTGGATATAAGCCCCGCCCAGGTCAATCACTTGCAGGCTGTTCCCGCCATAGTTCGCCACATAGGCATAGCGCCCGGCCACCGCGACGGAAAAGGGCCTATTGAGTCCTGTCACCGTGCCGACGCTCACCGGGTTGGCCGGATCGCTGACATCAATCACTTGCAGGCTGTTGCCGCCAGCGTTGCCGCTAGCGTTCGCCACATAGGCATAGCGCCCGGCCACCGCGACGGATAACGGCTCGCTTCCCATCGTTAACGTGCTGACGTTCACCGGG
Organism: uncultured Verrucomicrobiae bacterium; assembly: GCA_963797825.1. Classification (GTDB taxonomy): domain Bacteria; phylum Verrucomicrobiota; class Verrucomicrobiia; order Limisphaerales; family UBA11358; genus UBA11358. The sequence continues at coordinate 65,668 of CAWCRR010000033.1, read as the reverse complement.
ATGACCGGATTGCTCACATCAATCACTTGCAGGCTGTTGCCGACAGCGTTCACCACATAGGCATAGCGCCCGGACACCACGACGGAAAAGGGCGCATTGTTGAATCCCGTCAGCGCGCCGACGTCGACCGGGTTGGCTGGAGCGCTCACATCAATCACTTGCAAGCTGTTGTCGCCCTGGTCCACCACATAGGCATAGCGCCCGGCCACCGCGACGGAATCTGGATAATAGAATCCCGTCACCATGCCGACGCTCACCGGGTTGGCCGGATTGCTCACATCAATCACTTGCAGGCTACCGCCCTGGTTCGGCACATAGGTAAAGTTCACCACATAGGCATAGCGCCCGGCCACCACTACGGAATATGGATTATTGAGTCCGGTCAGCGTGCCGACGCTCACCGGGTTGGCCGGATCGCTCACATCAATCACTCGCAAGCTGTTGTCGCCCTGGTTCACCACATAGGCATAGCACCCGGCCACCACTACGGAATATGGATTATTGAGTCCGGTCAGCGTGCCGACGCTCACCGGGTTGGCCGGATTGCTCACATCAATCACTCGCAAGCTGTTGTCGCCCTGGTTCACCACATAGGCATAGCGCCCGGCCACCGCTACGGAATATGGATTATTCAGTCCCGTCAACGTGCCGATGGGCCCGCCGGGTATGTTGGGCGGCACGGTCAATGGTGCAATTTTTTTGGTCGCCGTCACCAAAAGATTGCTCACCGTGATCGCCGTGATCGTTACGCCCATCCCATTGTTCGTGATGACCGCCGCTGGCAGTCGCGCCAGCGGGATCGTGCCGCTCGCAAGATTGCTGGCATTGAGATTGGTCAGGCCCGTGCCGTCACCCTCAAAAATGGAATTCGTGATGAAGGCGTTCATCAACGTCACGCCCAGCTCATTGTTCGTAATGACCGCCGCTGGCAGTTGCGCCAGTGGGATCGTTCCGGTCAAACTTGCAACGGGAACTGAAGTCAGCGATGCACTTGGCACTGAACCGATCAGTTGCGACGCATTTAGATTGGTCAACCCGTTGCCGTTGCCGGTGAAATTGGTCGCGGTGATCGAGCCATTGTCCACGCTCAAGCCGCCGGAGATGCGCGCGCTTCCGCTGACCGTCAGGCCGCCGCGCACATCCAGATTATTGCCCACCGTCGCCGTGTCGCGCGTTTGCAACGTGCCCGTCTCCAGCGCCCCGGCTTCCAATGGCTGGATATAAGCCCCGCCCAGGTCAATCACTTGCAGGCTGTTCCCGCCATTGAAGTACAGGCTGTTGCCGCCATAGTTCACCACATAGGCATAGCGCCCGGCTACCGCGATGGAATAGGGCTCATTGAATCCCGTCAGCGTGCCGACGCTGACCGGGTTGGCCGGAGCACTCACATCAATCACTTGCAGGCTGTTCCCGCCAAAGTTCGCCACATAGGCATAGCGCCCGGCCACCGCGACGGAATAGGGCGCATTGAGTCCCGTCAACGTGCCGACGCTCACCGGGTTGGCCGGATTGCTCACATCAATCACTTGCAGGCTGTTGCCGACATAGTTCGCCACATAGGCATAGCGCCCGGCCACCGCGACGGAATCTGGATAATTGAGTCCCATCAACTTGCCGACGCTCACCGGGTTGGCCGGATTGCTCACATCAATCACGAGCAGGCTGTTGTCGCCCTCGTTCGCCACATAGGCATAGCGCCCGGCCACCGCGACGCAACAGGGCTGACTAAGTCCCGTCAACGTGGCGACGCTCACCGGATTGGCCGGAACGCTCACATCAATCACTTGCAGGCTGTTGCCGACATAGTTCGCCACATAGGTATAGCGCCCGGCCACCGCGACGGATGTTGGCGTACTAAATCCCGTAACCGCGCCGACGCTGACCGGGTTGGCCGGATCGCTCACATCAATCACTTGCAGGTTGTTGCCGCCAAGGCTGCTCTGGGCACCGTTCGCCACATAAGCATAGCGCCCGGCCACCGCGACGGATGCTGGCCCACTAAGTCCCGTCAACGTGCCGACGCTGACCGGGTTGGCCGGATCGCTCACATCAATCACTATCAGGCTGTTGCCGCCCTCGTTCGCCACATAGGCATAGCGCCCGGCCACCGCGACGGAATCTGGATAATTAAGTCCCGTCAATGTGCCGATGGGCCCGCCGGGTATGCTGGGAGTCACAGTCAACGGTGCAATCGTGTTCGTCGCCGTCACGGAAAGATTGCTCACCGTGATCGTCACTCCCATCTCATTGTTCGTGATCACCGCCGCTGGCAGTTGCGCCAACGGAATCGACCCACTCAATTGTGCCGCCGAAACCGTGCCGCTCACATTGCTGGCCGTGTTCGCAAAAATCGCATACGGCACGGGCGTCAACTGCTGGCGCGGCGTCAATTCGGTGAACACGCCCGCACCGTTCGTGCAGACCGCGATGTCCAGCCAGTTGCTGCCGCCGATGAACACGCCCGGCCCAAAATCAATCGTCGTTGTGAACACCCCGTTGCTCACTGCCGTCGCGCTGTTCGTCACCGGCCCGGCGATGGCCACACTGTTGGTGTTGAATAACGCAAAGGTCATGTCGTAACTGCCGTTCGCAGGCACTCCTCCGGCGTTGAGCCTGCCTTGATAACTGAACGCCGTGCCCTGGCCGAAGCAAGTTGAGAGTTGAGGGCTGAAAGTGAAGAGCAACGCAAAAACGGCAGCCGGTGGTAATATGCGTTTCATAAGATTTGGCAAGGTTGAAAATTGACTTCCCTACTTGATATATTTTCCCAAAACCCCGTGTGTCTGTCAAAACAAATCCAGTAATTCACCGCCTGGCCGCCGATCAGAATGTAAGGCTTTCCTGCCGCATCTCGTATCCTGAAAACATCGGAAACTGTTGAATCCCGCCCATTGGCTCCATTGCCAGCTTTATAAATTTTGCAGAAACAACTTGCGCCGACGGCCGGCTACGCCGTACGCTTTTTGCAGGATGGTTCAACCAGATATCATCGTTTCTTCCGTTGCGGGGTTGCTACAAGTAATCGTTGCGATTTGGGCGCTACGGTTAACCAAAATCTTTGGAACCGAGCAGGTGGGTTGGTCGCTTTTCGCCGCTTTTTCACTTCTGGCTTTGGCCCACCTGATCCAGTCCATGTACCAGTTCTCTTTTGGCATCCGACCCGCGATCGAAATCCAGAGCGTTTATGCCCTCATCTCACTCTTGCTCCTGGTCGGTCTGGCGCACATCGAAAACATGCTCAAGGAACGTCAACGGAATGAGCGCCAAACCAAAAAAATGGAGTTGATCGGCCAATTGACCGCGGGGATCGCCCACGATTTCAGCAACACCCTTACGGTCATCCAGGGTTATGCCGACCTCCTCGCCCCGATGCAACTCGATTCAGAAGCCAAGGGACAACTCGATCAAATCTATTTGGCGGTTGACCGCTGCTCCAGCTTCACCCGGCATTTGATGTTGTTCAGCCGCCGGCAGAAGGGGGAGGTTGAAACTTTGGACCTGAATGTCGTCATAAGAAATCTAATTCCCATGCTGCGCCGATTAGTTGACGCAAGTATCAGCCTGAAAACCGATTATGGTTCCGACTTGCCATCCGTGACGGCGGACATTAGCGAGATTGAACGGATCATCATGAACCTGGCCGTCAATGCGCGGGATGCCATGCCCAAAGGCGGCGCCTTAACCATTGGCGCCACCGCCTTCACCCTGGACGAAGCCCAGGTAAACCGCCCGCAAGGGGTCCGGCCTGGGCTATTTGTTTGTCTCCGGGTATGTGACACGGGAATCGGCATACCCCCGAAAGTGCTTTCCCACATCTATGAGCCTTTCTTCACAACCAAAGAGCCGGGCAAAGGCACGGGGCTTGGCCTGGCCACGGTTTTAGAAATTGCCAAACGATATGCCGGCTGGATCGATGTTCGCTCGCGCGCTGGACAGGGAACGGAGTTCAAAGTGTATTTTCCGGGAGTTCCTCGTCCTGCCGTCGAGATTCTGAGAAAATCAGTTTCCCATCCTGCGGAAGGTGGCGCCGAAACAATCTTGTTGGTTGAGGACGAAGACCCGGTGCGGGAATTGGCGGCGATATTCTTGAAAGAGAACGGTTATCAAGTAATCGAAGCCAATTGCGGGGCAAAGGCGTTTAAAATCTGGGACGAAAAGTCATCGCAGATTGATCTCCTGGTGACCGACATCGTCATGCCCGGCGGCATCTCTGGTTATGATTTGGCCAATGAGCTGGTGAAAGCCAAGCCCGGCTTGGGCGTGATTTTTACTTCCGGCTACGACCCACAGCGAACGGGCCAACGGCCAATGTCGATGGCCGGAGCGAGATTTGTTCCAAAACCCTACGATTCGAATACGCTTCTCCAAGCCATCCGGGCTTGCCGGCTAAATCAGACCACCGAAAATGCCGGGGCGTGATTGCTGAAGCTAAAAACGCGGTCCCCTTGAGTGCCGTTCCTGTTTGATGCGTTCCAACCGTTGGCAGTCCGAATTCCAGTACCAGGCGCGAAATACGGGACAATAAGCGGGGATCGCCAATGTAAGTGATTTGTGAGGATACTGTTCTCCTTCCAAATCCCATACGATCAACCCCTGTGCCCCCTTTTTTTAAAATGGCGATGCTGCGGTCGGCGTAGTCGAGCAAGGCCTTCCGAAACCTTTGCCGGCCAGTAAAAGTGGTGTGGTAGCCAAGTGGATGGCCCTATTGGCTGAGTTGATGCCATCACCTGTTTTCTTAATGCGAAATAATCTATTGTAGGATATACCTTCATCGGGTGGAAAATCCTCCCCACAAAAGCCCGGCGGCGTCACTGCAAACCGGAAGAAAATCCACCGGCGAAGAAGACGGAAAAAGGAGAGAACAAGAGATTTTGCTGGAACGTGGGGAAGAAAACGGAGGCGGAAGAAGACAACAATTTCAAACCGGCTGATTCACCCCATTTTCAAACTAACGCTGTCAGCCAGATCAAATTCCAGCCAGAAAGTTATCTAACCTACGATTTCAGGCTTTGAAATAGCCGAAGCTTTTTTCTAGCACCCTCAAGGGCAAGAATCCCAATTCCCAGCAAGAGGATCGTCTCTGAGTTATCTGGAACTGAAGAAGGAGGGTCAACGCCGTAAACCCAGTTATCGGACTGGTCCGAAAACTTGATGTCAGCAGCGGAAAGAAACGGCCCAATGCCGGCTGACTTGCAGCAAACAGCATCAAAATCACTCGCATCCAAACCTGCGACGCCGCCGATTGTGTAAGTAATGGAATCCCCACCCGTAAATACTCCGTTGGAGAACCCAAACATAATGTCGTACTTGCCGCTGCCGTCCGCTTTGAAATTATTCAACGCCGCGCTTGCGCTCGAGGTGAATGTGCCGGTCTGCGACTCGGGAGTGAAAGTCAGGTCACTGGGATTAACGCCGTCGATCACGTTGAAATACCAACCGCTGACATAATCACTGTCGCTGAGACCCGCGCCGCTTAACGTGAGCTGCACTGTCCCGGATGAATCGTCAGTAAATACCGCCGTCAGCCACGGAGCCGATCCCGCGGGGGTCGTTCCTGAAAAAACGTTGCCGTAAGTGATATTCAGTGATCCCGCGTTCACTGACAGCTGTGCGCTCAAAAAAATGCAGATGCCAATTACTGCGCTTATTTTTTTCAAACAGCCTGTCGAGCTTTTATGTTCGTGATTCAACATCGTCGGTGCTTTGTTATACTACACCATTCGGGACATTGTTCGCAGGAATCAGGCCAAGCATTGCAAAATCGAATTAATGAACTGCAAATCATATGTAATGCTTTTATAATCAATGTATTAGTCCAAAAACTATTTACCATTTGCACCTTCCCTAAAACCTTCCATAGTCAAGAATTGTAAAAAATTCCGACGATTTCAGCGGGACTTTTCACGGCATATTATACAAGTGCTTTATTTCAAACGACTAACGAATAAAATATCCACCCCTAAGGTGTAAATCTTCCCGTCGTTCCAGGAATTGTAAGTTGGGCGTATCATTTTGGTTTGATTTACCTTGATTTACCTTGATTCAGCTTGATTCAGCTTGATTTGTGTTTGAGCGGGTCTGTCTCCGGACCGGCGGTTTCGGCTGCAGCAGGAGTTTTGCCCCGCGGGTAAAGGATTTCATGTATGCGGCGCTTACGCTCTTCAGGACTTTTCCAATTTTGGCAGAGACAATCCCGGACTGGTGGGTTTTTGGCCCAGCGCATGAAGTGTTCAAAGACTTCTTCCTCGGTTTTCTCCCGGTCGTCTTCCATCCTTTCCCTTTCCATATTCAACCGAGCTCCGCTGTGATCGCCCCGGCGCAATTCGACGATGTCCTGACAGAGACCGCGCAACGTACGCAGTGTGCGACTGAATCCGTCGGTCACCTCACCGTTCCATCCGGCCAACGCAAAGGCGTAACGGGCGGCGAGGACGGTAGCCAGATCGTCCGTCAAGCGGCCATCTGTTGCGCCGGTCAATTCCCTGGCATCCGCCGCCAGTTCGCGTGTTTGCGAAAGTGTTTCCTGCCGAACTTGCCAATCGCGGTATCCGCCGGCCTTCCAATCGGACAGATTTTGTTCATTAATGTCACGCCCGCCAAAATCCTTCGTGAGAACGTCCCGGGCTTCGGGCAAGTCGTTCAGCCAGTCCGCCAGGCGAACGGCGGATTCGCCGTTATCCAGCCGGCGATTCAACTGGTCGCGGATTTCGCGGGACAGACGGGCAATTTTTCCTGTGCGAGTCATTTTATTTTCAAAACGCTGGGGCCAAACAACGCCAATCGGGCCAGTAGGATTTTTTGGTCTTTATTTGCTGACGAACTTTCTTTCAAAGCCTGGTCCAGCTTTTGGATGGCCCGACGATAAGCGGGATTGCGGACAACAACGGGTTGGGAAGGCCTTTGATTCATAGGGATGATTTTATTTATATTTCGGCAAAACCACTCGACCGGATTCCATCAATCTGTCCACATCTGCAAACATGGCGAGGCGCATCAACCGGATTTTTTCGGCATTGGAATGGGAAGTATTTTCTTCCAGGGCCGCATTGAGCTTTTGAAACGCCTGACACCAGGCGGCACTGCGAACAATCAGTTGTCGGGATTTGGGATGGCGGTTCATAAATTACTTATTTGATTTTTTTTTGAGAGCGTCAAATGCCGCCCTGAACAATTCCTGAACTTCGGGAAATTGTTTGCATTCCTCAAACACGATGTCCAAAGCTTTATCTTCGTCATTTCGGCATTGGTTCTCGGCTACTTCCCGGGCCAATTTGAGACGTTCGTTTTCGATGCGCAAACGCTCGGCGGTATGGTCGCCGTGGCGCAATTGGGACCAATCCTGGACGAAAGCGCGAAGAATCTCGAATTGACTAACGCCGGATGCTCCGGCCAATTTTTCATGCGCGGAGGTCGCATACCGTGACGCCAGCCAGGCGGCGACAGTATCGGTGATGGGACCGCCGGCGGCCGATTGCAGTTCACGGGCTTCGGCGGCCATATCGGTGAGGAGGGTTTTGGTTTGGGCAAGGTTATTCATTTGAATTTGCCGCGCAGATGGCGGTTCCAAAATTCGCCGAGCGACGGGGCGTTGATAAATTCCACAAATAAATCATAGGGCACATTGGGCAATTCGTAAGTTTTTGTGTTGTTATGAAATTGCACCTTCAGTGTGCCGTTTTCGTAGCAGATGGCGGCGATTGCACTTGAATTGACTGAGATCATGCTCATGCCCCACTATTTAAACTTGGAATGGAAATTTGTCATTCCGAGTGGGGTTCCGATTTGTTCCGATTTATTCCGTTCGCACCTCGCAGGGAGATGAACCCCCGTTTGCGAGTGTCAAAAAGGAGTTTGTAATCGTTTCGATGGTTTAAGTCATCAAATGCCTTGCAGGGATTGTTGTAGCCTCCGCAAAGAACGAGAAGTTTTTCATCTTTAGAGCTGACGGCTGGAAATCCAGTTGCGTGCGCATTGTGGACCAAAGCTACGATCTCCGGCAGGATACCGGTGAGGGTAATGACTTGGTCAGGTTTGATTATTATTTGGGTAAAACCGGTGTCGTGAATCCAATTACATACTGGACAGGCATCTTCAAAGCTGTCATTGCCATAATTCTTTACTGGTTCTATATGAAGGGCATCTATTTCGCCAATTTGATCCAGCGCATCGGTGATTTTTTTCATTTCGGCACTTCGATTTTCCGGCTGCCAATGCTCGATGGGGATTTTGATCTTAGAATTTACCGACAGAATCACTGATTGTTTGCTTTCAGTCTTTGGGATCAGCAGGTCAGTTCGTTTATCGACCGTCCTGTATAATTCCTGCCAAAACTGCTCCCGATCGGTTTTGGACCAATCGGCTGGGGTTTCTCCCACCAATTCGCCTCCAATCGTTTGGCGCAGAACTGCCAACCCCACCACGACGGAATGGTATGCGTTCTTCTTATCGTAATCAGCGATCAATGGATGGATTTCAAATACCAGTCCCATATCAAACTTATGCCCATTGACCTCGCCGTTGAACCGAATACCGTTGATGTCCATCCGCTGTTGCCTTGTAAAGCGTTTGGGAATACGCATCCCCGATTTCAACTTCATTACATCGGCATCAATTCGTGTCGCTCCGATGGAAAAAGGCCGGATTAATTCATCGTAAAGATCGCGCCGCCGGCGCTTATCTTCGATTGCTAATAAATCGGTCGTGATTTGAACCGGAAAGACTGGCGTGTAATGGTTATTCAACTTTTCAAACCACGCCCAGTTTGTGGCATCCGCCAGAGTCATTGCGTTCAGATGTCGTGTCATGATTTGGCTGATGGTTTTGGCGGCCAATTTTTTTGTAGCGGTATTCCTGGCGTTGAATGTTCCATAGACATGGCCTCCCGGCGCTATATCACCGGTGCCTCTGCCTTTCCAATTCCAATCCATTGGATAATGCAATTCCACGAACGGGCTTTCCCAAGTTATTTTAGGATCTTGAACATCTTCGATGTAGTGCTTCAGGCTTCTGAGGCTCCATTTAATCAGTGAGACGAGTACCTCGACCTGCCAATTCGGATGGTCGTTTTCGTATTTATCCAATATTTTTTGGTAAATCGGAAAATATTTCTCAAAATGCTTCATCTGGTTCTGTGGTATAGATATTCAAACCCGGTTGCGGCCAATCTTCGTGATTGGCCGTGCGCGATCTGGATGAATTGCGTTTTCATCACTGACAATCGTATCAGACCGGATTCTAGCGTATTTTAAGGAGCGCCAGATTCTGTCGGCCCGTTGATTTACAAGCACTTACGAAATTGCCCCTTTACCCATTAATTTTTAATGGGGTATTAATGGCCTGTTAACGGGGTGTTAAAAGGAAATGGCGAAAAAAGTGGCGAAAACCGTGTCAAGGGATTTTTTAATAAAAAATCACCTTGTTAACAGGACTTGATAAGGGCTTTTATTCAGAGCCTCCTTACGTCGGCTGCTACGATTGCCACTCCATGCACGGGTAGGGCCTATGGCCATCGCTGGTTAGCTGCAAAGGAAGCCAGCAAGATTCAGGATGCAATATCCTCCTTCGCCAAGGCTTCGGCGGACGGGGGACGGAAGGGACCGAAGGGATGTTTTGCGCGAGGCGCGCAAAACGGCACACGAGGGCGCGTGCGCTCCCCGTCCGAATAGTCAGAGCCTACTATATGGCGCCACTCCGTGGCTGAAATAAAAGTCAAAAGCGTGGTTGATCGGGGGTTGGGATCATAGTGAGGGGTTGAGTCTCAGGCGTGTTTTCCGGGCGGAAGGATGCGGCACCTGCGCCAGGCGAGGATGCCTGGGCTACAAAACGGGCCGTGCGAAGGCTAACTAAAAAGCAAAAAAGGCAGGACTTTCGTCCTGCCTTGTCGAGATTATGAAAAACAACTTTTACTTGCGCAATTTGCGGCGCAGGCCTTCAACACCGGCCAATGCCAAACCCAACAGACCGACCGTGAGGCCGCCATCGGGAACGGTCAGCGTATCGTCGATACTAGCACTTCCGTGCCCTGTAGAAACCAATGTGGCTAGGATTCCAATGGAGGAGTCTGGCCCGCTTCCAGAACTAATCACACTGAATGAGTAGGTTACATCACCGGTCACCGAGCCTGAAGGAGTATTAACGTATCCTTCTAAAGGACCAACACCAGAATACAGAAATTCAATGTAAAGAGTACCTGCGGAAGTGGTAGCGACATCAAGCGACGCGAGATCTAGCTGCGGTGTAACCGTATTAGCGTCTAATACTGTTCCAATGGCATGGTTAATCGTCCAGCCAGTTCCAGTCGTATCATTATACACGGAAACCGTGTCGTAGTTAACCGGGTTGCTAAGGGAATCGACGGAACTCCCATCAACATAGAGCGTGATTTCCGGATTGGCATACGCTGACCCAGCAAAGGCCGCGACCGCGGCTGCCACACATGCGATTTTCAATAATTTGTTTTTCATAATCTTGTTTTTGTTGTTTGTGTTATTCGTTTAACTGAATAAGTTCAATGACACCATAGCGAGCCGTGTGCCAACCTTTTCGTAACCGCCGGGGAAATTTAAAAGAAGTTGTAAACTGCCGGAAATCAGGGTTTTATGACGCATATAGCGATAATCCTGGATGTCGATGGAATGGCATCCCAATGGGCTTTGTAAAGAATCCCGACGAAGAAATCCGGTCTGAATGCTGTTTTTGTGTCGTAACATGCTCATTTTAAATAGGATATATAAAGAATACGATTTCGTAAGGCAGGGCTGACGTTTTTCGGGCGAGAAAAGGCAAAAATTAACGGAAAGGGCGGCGCGAAAAGCCGCAACCAGAGTGACGGTGGGGATTAAACGCAAAGCCGCAAAGAATGAAATTTTCCATTGTCGAATTTGCGTCTTGGCGTTGCGTTAATTTTTTCCGTAAGGAGCGAGGTCATGGAGAGCCTCCTCGAGGTTTTTTCGCCTGCATTGCGACCATGAACCTGCCGCATCGTGCTTGGCATTGAACAACAGTTGATGTCCTCTTCCTGTCCCCTCTCCGCTCCCATCCTGCCGGGCCGTAGCCGGTCGAAGGCCGGTCGGATGGGAGGGGAGAGGGTTAGGGTGAGGTGAGGGTTCCCCAAGTTCATGGAAAGCCTCCACGATTCTCGAATCCTGCATCGGGACCATGAACCGGTTCGGTGTCCCGCCTTCAGGCGGCCGCGTAAACGCGGGACTCCAAACGGTCGGTTCAAGGGGAGGAAAGGCGACTCAATCGGAATTTGTATTGATTAACCGGTAATAGCCGTTGCCACCGACAATCGGGTTTGTGAAAGTGAAATACCCGGAGATGTTCCCGGGAATGGTCAGGACATTGCTCCAGGTCAGGGGTGGCGAAAGGTTGGTGGTGACTTGCAGCGTGTATCCGGCGGCCGTATTGGTCCACGTAAGCACAAAGTTTGTTGAATGCACAGGGCGGACGTTCAAGAGAACACCTGAACTGATGGCGAGGCTCCAGCCGTTGGAAATGATTCCCGAATCCACCGCCGAATCCTGAACCACAAAGAGGTTCCAGGTTCCATCCGGGTCGCCGCCATTAAACACGGACAAGCGGGCCGGAGCGTTTGAATTGCCGGCCGGGGCGGGCGAGGGCAGGTCAAAATAATTCGTCGGGTGCAACTTGTTGGGCTGGAACGTGCCGGACATGAGCGGCGCGTAAAGGGGCAGGATATTTGTCGCGTCATCATCCAGTGTCAGCGTGATGTTGGTGACGGGGTAACGTTCGGCGCCGCCGACTTCGGACATGGGAAACATCATCTGGCCCTGCGGCCCAACCAGCAGGGCGTCGATGTCGCTGGGGAAGGAGTGGGTGAGGTTGGAAAGAGTGACGGTCACGTTGAAGATGACCTGGCCGGTCAACCCCGTGACGACGATGGAGGACGGGTACGGCGTGGCGATCGTCGGTGGGTTGGCCCCGGAGTTGATGATGATTGCGTTTGTGTTGGCGAAAGTGACGGGAGGATTCCCGGAGCCGAGGGCAGCGGGGACGAAGGCCGCAAAAAACAAGAGCGCAGCCGTCGCCATGGCGCGGCGCGGCCAGGGCCGCGACCAAAACGAGGAGGGAAGATGGAGAGGGGCTGGACAATTTCGGTTTTGCGCGGACCCCACAAATCTTCGCAGAATTTGGTGAAGTTGGGAGGTAGCCATGCGCAGGGCGCTCCGGGCCTGGGTACGTGATACGGTTGTTTTGTTTTGGTCGTGATTCATATTTTTAGGTGTTCCTGTTGTTGTTTAAAGCAATTTTGAGGCCATCGGCCTGATATTAGAAAGATTTCGTGACGATAGGGTGCATAAAAAAGCTGATTGACTAATTTGTCCATGCGCGTTAGACAACAGCCACCAGTATTGTCAGATGGACGAACCGGATGACAAGTTGTAGCTCGTAACAGCGACATAGAATGCAGACCTCATGAAAAACTTTGTTTCAAAAAATGATTTATGGAAACGATTGGCAATAGCGGGATGGATGATGCCATTGCTGGCGGTCCTGTTAGCGATGACCGGTTGTCAAACCGATGAGTTCCCGGAGCAGACCACCCAACCGTTTGTTCAACAACCGGATTCGCAACAAATTTCAAATGCTTCAACACCCGCTGAATCCGTTCAATCCGAACCCATCATTTTACGGGAGGGTGACGTGTTGAACATCACCTTTCCCAGTTCGCAAAGCCTTGACACAACGCAGCAGATCCGGATTGACGGCAAAATTGTGATGCCCTTGATCGGTGAAGTGGTGGCGGCGGGAAAGACACCGAGGACCTTCAAAACGAGCTGATCAAATTGTATGCGCCACAAGTTGAAACGAAACAAGTTGTTGTTACCGTGCAGTCTTACACCTTCCCGATTTATGTCACCGGGGCTGTGCTCAAGCCGGGAACAGTCGAGGCGGACCATCCGATGACGGCGCTCGAGGCCATCATGGCATCGGGCGGGTTTGATGACACGACCGCCAACCGCAAAGCGGTGGTCATCATCCGACAGGGGAAAGATGGGACCACCAAATTCACGGTGAACCTGAAAAAAATGATGAATGGCGCGCAAGAGAAGCCGTTCTATTTGAAACCTTCCGACATGATATATGTGCCTGAAAGATTCACCTGGTTTTAAGTCAAGCTTGTTTCACCGGGGAACATCTACGCATTGTTCTTAAAATTGAAGAAATCCTTGATAACTTCCACCACGCGCCCGATCTGTGCTTCCGTCAATTCCGGGTAGATCGGCAGGCTCAGGCATTCGCGGGCGGCTTTTTCGGCGATGGGAAAATCGCCGGGTTTGTGGCCGAGATGGGCGTAGGCTTTTTGCAAGTGCAACGGGATGGGATAATGGATGGCGCAGCCGACTTTGTTGTCTTCCAGGAATTTTTTCAGTTCATCGCGGCGCGGATGGCGCACGACGTAGAGGTGCCAGACGCTTTCCGCGAAGTCCGCTTCGCGCGGCAACTGCAGCGGCGTGCCGGCGAGGAGTTCGTGGTAGCGGCGGGCCACGCGCTGGCGTTCGGCAGTCCAGCGTTGCAGATGCTTCAGTTTCACGCCGAGGACCGCGCCCTGAAAGCCTTCCATGCGGTAATTGAAACCAATCTCGTCATGATAATAGCGCCGGGTGGAACCGTGTTCGCGCAGGGATTTGGCGCGCGCCGCAAGCCGGTCGTTATTGGTCACGAACGCGCCGCCTTCGCCGCAGGCGCCAAGATTTTTGCCGGGATAAAAGCTATAGCAGGAAATCTCCCCGAATGTCCCAATGGTTTTGCCCTTGTATTTCGCGCCGTGCGACTGGCAGGCATCCTCGACCATGGGCAGTTTGTGTTTGCGGCAAATGTTCAGCACAGCGTCCACGTCGAACGGCTGGCCGTAGAGATGGACGGGCAGGACCGCCCTGGTGCGCGGCGTGATCGCCTTTTCAATCAGCGCGGGGTTGATGTTGAAGGTGGCCTCGTCAATATCCACGAAGACCGGTTTGGCGCCCACGTAGGAAATCGCCCAACTCGTGGCGACGAACGTGAAGGGCGTGGTGATGACTTCATCTCCCTGCCCCACTCCCAGCGAGAGCAACGCCAGGTGCAGCGCGGAAGTACCGCTGTTGACGGCGATGCAGTGTTTCGCGCCGCAATAGGCGGCGAAATCCTTTTCAAACTGCGCTACGTCCGGACCGAGGCAAAAGGAACAGTTGTCCAATGTGCGGGCGATGGCGGCGTCAATGTCCTGGCGAACGCCACGCAGTTGGGCTGGCAGGTCAAAATATGGAATTGGTTCAGTCATTTTTGTTGGAGGATTCATAGTAAGTGGGTCAGCATTCGGGCGTGGTTTCCGGGCGGCAGGATGCCACCCTCGTCAGGCAAGGATGCCTGACGTTACAAAACCGGGGGCTATTCCCTGGCAATTCCAAGCTTCTCCATCAGTTCGTAAAGGGTCGGCCGGCTCACTCCCAACTCGGCAGCGGCTGACGTTATCTTTCCTGAGTGTTTTCGCAAAGTCCGTTGAATAATTTCACGCTCAGTTGATTCCCGGGCATTTTTGAGAGTGTCCTGGGCTCCTGTGGATACGGGTGGCAAGCCCAAATCTTTGACAGTCATGAGTTTGCCTTCCGCCATAATCACGGCCCGCCGGATGCAATTTTCGAGTTCACGCACGTTTCCCGGCCAGGCATGGGAGTTAATGGCCTGGATGGCTTCCTTGTCAAAAGTCAGGCCTTCCTTGTGAATTTGAGCCGCGAAACGGTGGAGGAAAGATTGAGCGAGCAAGGGAATGTCATTTTCCCGTTCGCGGAGTGGTGGCATGGAGACCTGCACCACCGCCAGTCGATAATAGAGGTCTTCACGAAAACTCCCGGACGCCATCCCCTTTTTAAGGTCCGCGTTCGTGGCGGTAATGACGCGCGTATCAATCTGTATTTCCTCCCTGCCACCGACCCGCCCGATTCTCTGCTCCTGGAGAAACCGAAGGAGTTTCACCTGCAACTGGAGCGGAATTTCTCCGATCTCATCCAAAAAAAGCGTTCCGCCGCCGGCAGTTTCAATCCGGCCCTTGCGCTGGGCATGCGCGCCGGTGAACGCGCCTTTTTCATGGCCAAACAATTCGCTTTCCAGGAGGGTTTCCGGGATGGCGCTGCAGTTGATGGCCACGAAAGGCCCGTTCTTCCGTCCGCTCCGCTGATGAATACCTTTGGCAACCATCTCTTTGCCGGTGCCGCTTTCCCCGAGGATTAACACTGGCACGTCTGTGGCGGCCACCTTGCGGATGGCATCAAATACCGCCTGCATCGGCGGGCTGGTGCCGAGCATCCCTTCAAAGGAATCACCCGGGAATAAACGTTGCATGTCCCGGTATTCGCGTTCGAGCTGGGCGATGTAAAAGCAGCGCTTGAGAAGAAATTTCAGTTCATCCATGTCAACGGGCTTGCACAGGAATTCGCAGGCCCCCGCCCCGATCGTCCTAAGCGCAACCTCCTTTTCGCCTTGTCCGGTTACGACGACAATTTTGGCCATTCGATCCAAGGCCAGCAATTGAGACAAGATCGCCAACCCCTCCTCGGGGTTGGCCGGCCGCGGTGGCAGGCCCAAATCCAGCAGGACCACCGGGGGGCGCGCCGAACGAAAGGTTTCGACGGCGGCGGCGCGGTTTTCAACGAGCAGGATTTCGTAATCCTTCGACAGCGCCCACTTCATCTGGGTGCGGATTTCCTCGTCGTCTTCAACAATGAGCAATTTTTGGTTCATCAGTTTGGTTTCGGCAGCGGCAGAATAATGCGAAAGGTCGTGCCCTTGTCCGGCTCGCTTTCAACCTGAATTCTGCCTTGATGTGCTTCCACAATCATTCTGCTTTGAAAGAGGCCGATGCCCAAACCATTTTTTTTCGTGGTTTGAAAGGGGCGGAAGAGGAAGTCGTTGATGAATTCCGGATCCATGCCGCAGCCGTTGTCCGAAACGGCAAGCACCGCGCATCCGTTGTTTTGGGAGGTTTCAACCCGGACCTCGCCGGCGGCCGACACCGCTTCGCGGGCGTTAAAGACCAGATTAGTCACCACTTTGAGCATCTGCTCATGATCCAGAAGTATTTTCGGCAACGGGTGAAGAGTTTTGACCAGACTGATGCCCGCAGCGTCTTCAATGCCGGACAGCGCCTTAAGCACCAGTTCATTGAGGTCGGAGACCACCGGTTTAATTTGCAACCCGCCGCGAAGCTGGCCCAGCCGTTCAATCAAATAATTGATGTGCGCCGCCGTGTTCGCAATGCCCCTTAATGTGTCCTCCCGAAAGGCGGGATCATCAAAATGCACCGGCAGGTTCTTCAGCATCAAATTCAACATGGAGGTAGTGTTTTTCAGGTCGTGAACAAAAAATGCCGACATGGTCTGAAACGCTTTCAATTCCCCGGCTTGCAAGAGTTTCTGTGAAAGCTGGATGTTCAGGAGACCCGCGGCGACGGAATCGGCGAGGCACTTCAGCAGGTCGAAATCCTGCCAGGAAAATGGAATGCCCCCTACACGATCACCCAGAATGATCAGGCCCAGCATTTGGTTTCCGCCCATCAGCGGCAGGCAAATCCGGTTTCCCCCTTTGCGAAATTCATCGGGATGGCACCGCTTGAGGATGGCCGCCCAATTCTCATTCAAAGCATCAATGTCAACCGGGTCCGGATGATTTTCGAGGGCGCGCACCACTTCGACCGCTTCGGAGCTTTGGGGAGTGAGGCCCCCTGCCTTGCTTTCCGTTAGAAAAGTCGAAGCGGCAAAAATCAGATTATCCTGCTTTTCATTCACCAGCCAAAGAGTCACGGATAGAACC
The DNA here is from genome assembly GCA_963797825.1 of uncultured Verrucomicrobiae bacterium. Taxonomy (GTDB): domain Bacteria; phylum Verrucomicrobiota; class Verrucomicrobiia; order Limisphaerales; family UBA11358; genus UBA11358. The sequence continues at coordinate 48,859 of CAWCRR010000033.1, read as the reverse complement.
TGGAAAACATCCGCGACCAATTTGACCGCGGCCTGGCACAAATCCGTCTGCTGCACACAAGATGCCGTCTCTTCGGTGAACCTTCTCCAGAGCGAACGGTAATCATACAAAGGTCTCTGGAAATGCCGGCTGGCAAAACGCCGCGTCATCATTCGCGCGCGTTCGGATGCCAGCAAAACCGCGGTCAACACCAGCACCAGCAGGAGAACAAAGGCCTTGAGCGTGAAAGCAGTGTCGCCGCCAAAAAACTGCACGACCTTGGCGAACACTCCGACGGTCAGGAGGTAAATCCCCGCCAGCAAGACCGTCAACGAACTGAAGAAAGCGGAATGGGGGGGATAAATGTCCGCATCAAAATGCCCCCGGCGAAAGAGAGCGCGCAGAATCAGCGCGCTGCCCAACAACAGCGCCATCAGGCCGACCGCCTGGAGTGAGAGATTCAGGGTATTGTGAAACAAGAGCACTTGACTGCTGATATAAGCCTGGACCGTAAATATCATCCCCAGACCCAAAACCATGAACTTGATACGCCACCGCATTATTCCGACAGCCGCGCGATAAGTGCGTTCCAGGTTCATCAACACCAGGATTGCGCCCAGCAAATATAGAAGATTCAAGATAGCTCCGGCAATGCCCAGACGAAACAACCAGGGACCGCCCGAAGTCGCCTGCCCTGCGGAAACGATCAGCCCGTCATGGAACCCGAGGGCCAATCCCAATGGCACCAGGAACACAGCGACGAGGGGATACCGCCATGTCTCCAAGTATTCCTTATAATTTGCCCGGGCGTAACTCAAGCTGAACAGCAGCCATAATCCCGGCACCAATGATCCGACCGTCAACCTCCAATTTTGCCAGTAAACCATTTCTTCCGGGGAAACGGAGGTTACCGTCAGGCCAAAGCAGGCGCTTTGCGCAACGAAGACCAGCATGCCCGCGGCAAAGAGCCAGGGAGCGAGACCCCGCCGGCTTTGCCCGACGACGACGAAGGCCAAGGCTCCGCCACAGGCACAACTTGCCCAAGCCAGAATGTCTGCGTGGTTCATCGCTTAATTTCCGATGTTTGAATCTGGTGCAACAATCTCAAATTTTGATTCATAATGCAGCAAAAACAATGTATATGGAGCGGACTCATCCCGCTCGCGGGACTGCTACGAGGTTCCTGGGAAGCATCGGACTCCATGAATGGACGCGCATCGGGGCCATGAACTGTGGCAGCGACGCCCCGTCGCCAAAAGGTGGTAGCGACGCCTTCGCCGTAGCGGGCGACGAGGGCGTCGCCTCCACCCGGTTCATGGCGAGGGATAGCATGAGGACATTTTTCAATTTACGAAATACCTCTTCCACTGGGAGAATGAACAATCAGCGGACGATTACAGTGGTTCGAAGGCCACACTATTATGTCGCAGGCGGTTCTGCTGATTGGGCAAGAATTCTTAAAAACGCGGGACAGACAATTTCTGTCTGTCCCTTGCTTAAATTGTTTGAAGTGGAAGCTTGGATTACTTCACCATCCGGCGGCGGATCCAACCAAGACCGAGCACACCCATCCCCAGCAAACCGACCGTAAAGCCGCCGTCAGGGACGGGACGGACGCCACTGACCTGGACAACGAGATCGTTATAATCCATATCGGTGCCATCTTCGAAGGCAATCACATAGGTAGGAACTTCATAAGAGGTATAACCGCCGCTTAAGTCTCCAGCGATATCCAAGGAACCTGTCACTTGAAATGCCACCATCCGGACCGTCCCTTTAGGAATACCGCCGAACTCTGCGTTGAGCGTAGGATCAGAGTAGGCTTTGGCGTAACCTGACGGCGTAGTATCATCCAAGAATAAAAATGGACTCGTAACCGGAGTAAAAGTTGCGGTTTCCAAGCTGATCGAAGGAGTCCCTCCAATCGTACCTCCGGGGTTAATGATAGCACCGCTAGTAGGCGAGCCACCCGGTGCGGTAGTATAGAGATGTTGACCGGCACCGGCGTAAACAGCGTTTACATCAACAGTGCCACTCAATCCTTCCCACTCAACCACAGATGAATCGTTCAAGCGGGTAAAATCATTTCCATACAAATACTCCATGATCCCAAGCTCACCAGTTTTACCAGCATAAGGGCCTGCCCCATCGAGGTAGAGGTTCATTTCAGAAGGCCCACCGGAGGTTCCAGGGAGTCCGGGTCCCCAAATCTCTTGGGGCAAAACATTTCCCGCATTTGCTGCCAACGGAATGATCGCCGCCGTTAATCCGATTAGAATTTTGTTTTTCATATTTATTTGTAATGCCTGTGTTTACTACTCCGCCTCACTACTGAACTCACAAATATCACCTTCCATTATAAAAGCATTTATCCGGCCAATAATTTGCTCCATGCGCTATAGAATCCTTAACCACAGTTTGCGACGCAACGTTTGCAAGCCGGCCAACGCGCCACCCAAGAGGACGATCGTCATGCCGCCGTCGGGCACTGGAACATGCTCATATGAGGGCGTCGTATCGCCAGTACACACCAACTGATTTTGGGCGGGAAGCGTATCCAGTGAGTTGTCCCACAAATTCAAAATCTTAACGCTGTTGCCCGTGTACGCGCTATCGACTTCAGTCAAACTACCACCAAACTCGGCCAGAGCCTCAGCGTAGTATATGTTGTCGGAACTCGTTGCTTTAACCACCTTGCCTGTCGAGTTTAAATAGTAATATGTATCAGGGCTGGTAACACTGGGATAACCGGCATAAGTCTGACCGCCTTCTAGCGCCCAAATTGCAGCCTGGAGCAAATTATCATCGGCTTCACGGTCAGATCCGTATGTGTAATCAAAATCACCCAAAACACCCTTGGCGAACTCGTAATAAAGCCAAGCGGTTCCCAAGCTAAGATCCTCGCCACGGCCACCGCCTTTAGGAGTGATGGGCATCGTCTCATCGCTCAAATTGTAATATAAGGTCGTGTTGGGTTTAAAACTCACTCCAACTTCGACACAAAATGTTTCAAAACCCTTTGTCCCATTATAGGTGTGTGTGGCAACTGCGGCATAATTGGTGACATAATTTGGACCTGATTCGATAATTGTCGTGAACTCGCCACCACCTTTTCCCGGATAAACACCCGAGACCGTCTCCAATTTGAGTGTTCCAACATTGATGGCGTTGGCCACGGAAACCACAGTCAGCATCAAAGTGGCCAGAATTGTTAACCTGATTAAATACCTACACTTCATCACAGGTTTCAAAGCTATAAGGGTGCCAACACCGAAATTCTTCACTTTAATCGTCATATTGCAATTACAAATCGTTATAATAAAGCGATTTGTGTACTTGTTTAAGGGAACGATTTTTCGCGACAACCTATTCTCCGTTGCTGATTTGTAAAGATTTCCGACGCTGCAAATTCAGTTTCACCGGAATAATATATATAACTCGTTAATTTATAGGCACATAACACACACAATGCAATTGGAAAGTTCTTCGGACAGTTTACTTCAGTTTGGCGGAAGTCTGCGCTACTTTTTTATTGTTGCAGGACCCGGTAGAAGCGCTGCAAGTTTACATTGAACGTGTCGGTGGCGGACAAAACAGCATTAGATGTGGTAATGGCGCTGCCCAGATTAACCCAATTTAGCTGGTCCAAATTAGTCGTGTATTGCAGTTGATATACCGATCCCGTGACCGAGTTCCAACTGAAGACAATTGAGCCGCCGACGTTGGCCACGTTCTGGAAACTGGGCGGCGTAATAAGCTGCACCGTCGTAATGGTGTTGCTGACAATCGTACACATTTGACCGGCGGGCAAAGCCAGTCCGGGTAGCGAGTAAGTAACGGAGTATGCGCCTGGAGGCAACCCCACAACGATCTTGTCCCAGTGATTGCTCCAGGGTGTGATCACCCAGTTGGTCGAAACAATTCCATTCGAGGGGCTTAAGGAGAACGAGGCGGCATTGGTGCCGGCGGTCACGCACAATGTGCCCATAATATATGGCCCACCCGGCTGGTTGGTTTGATTAACGGCGACAGTGAAGCTGGTGTTGGTTGCCAGGGTGAGCAATTGCCAGGGCGATGACTTTAAGACATAAGAATTAGTTGAGCTCAGCCAGAATGGATTGGGGTTGGCGTCTTGAAACAGCCTGATTAAATCGAAACCAATCACGTTAATATTGGCGTAGTTGGTATCGAATGTCTCCACAATTGGCCCCCAGAATCCGTTCGCATCCCCGCTGCTAGAGTAAATGTTGTCGGTTAAATTGGTTGTGCCATAGTTGGAAGAATAGATCAAGTCCCAGTTGCCGGTGTTGAAATTAAACAGCATCACCCGGTTCTGCCATTGGTACTGGCCACTGGAAAATCCAAGATAATAGGTCCCATTACGCACGTGGATCATTTGCCGGGTGATGGCAAACTCATCCGCGCGCATGGTCAGGTATTGGGGGTTGGCGAGTGGCAAATCCATCATCACCACCCATCGGCTTGACGCGGGTTGAGACCAGTCGTAAACCCAGAAGGCAGCTTCATTAACGCTGCTATCATATTCAACAAGCGACTCGGTACCAAGTTGAGCACGGCACGTTGACGTCAGATAGAGTTCAGTAACACTCTGGCCAAGGAATCTTGGCGCCACAACATAATAATCCGCGACGGTGGAATTCGTCCAAAGCAGGGCATTGTTGTAAAAATAGTAGCCGTAACCGACTCCGCCGGGCGCCTCCGGAGACGTTTTTTCTCCCCACCTGAGTGGCCGTTGCGCTCTCCAATCGTGTTTTGGGGGCATGTGGCCATCTGGAAAATGTTCAGCGCGGTATTGCTCCGATTCCCGGGCAATCTCGTTCCGAACGTCATGAATCTCCGCCATCAGCGGCGACGTCATCAGCCAGACTGGAATGACAATGGCCCATGCAGGGCTAAATGGTCGAAAGCGATGGATGTTTGATTTGTCCAACTTAGGGTTCCTTTACATATCTGAACACAGCGCAACGTGCGATTATGCGAACCAGGTTAAAAAACCTAAAGCCGCCAGGCTGAGAGCGTGTCTGAGAAATCGTTTAACAATCACTTCCAGCAGGGTTGCAGCCGCTGGGTGTCCACGCTTTAGCGTGTTGCGGTCGCCTGGCACCCTGAAGGGTGGACACCAAACGCGATTTTAGACATTCGTTCGGCCCGCTTTACGGGCGGGGACATCGCATCCGCCTTCGCTTCGCTACGGCGCGACAGGGCGCGATGCCCCTACCATTTTAGGTTTTTAAAAGGACAACTTGCAAAGCTGAAGGCACGGTCAATTAGACCGTGCCTGTCTGAAATCAATTTAAGCAAACATCTATTACGACAGTTTGCGGCGCAAGGCCCGCAAACCAGCCAGCGCGCCACCCAAAAGAATGAGCGTCGTGCCGCCATCGGGCACTGGATGAGGTGTAAATGGATTGCCAGTCAAGACCAACTGGTTTTGGGCGGCACCACTATATGTATCAGTGATAGGATTGTAAGAACTCCACAATTGTAAAATATCCACACCCCCGCCACTATATGCGGCATCGGCACCAGCCAAGTCACCAAATTGCCCGATTGCCGCATTATAGAATGGGTTACTTCCGTTTTCCGTATCAGTCAAGGACGGATAACTGCCATAGGTCTGGCCGCCTTGAAACGCCCAGATTGCGGCTTGAAGCAAATTATCATCGGATTCCCGGCCAGATCCATATGTGTAAGCGAAACTGCCCAAATTACCTGTTGCAAATTCAAAATAAAGCCAAGCTGCTCCTTTTGAAAGTGCGCGATTACTACCGGAACCGCCGGTCGAGGGACCAGAAAGGGGCTGCGCGGTTAGGCCTTCCGTATAATAATAGGGGTTGTTATTCCCCCAATTTCCTGGAGTAAAATCCACTCCGACTTCAATGCAAAACGTTTCAAACCCTTGAGTTGTTCCATTCCATGTACCTTGATTATTAATGAGCGCTTCTGTCGAATAATTTGCTGCTATCAGGCTTGGGGCCGTATATGCCGTAAACTCACCACCGCCCTGATTAGGATAAATCCCAGAAAAGGCATTCAAAACAACAGTGCCAACATTGCCGGCGTTTGCCACGGTTCCGGCCATCGGTATCAGCGCGGCCATAATTGTCAGTCTCAGTAAGTGTGATTTAATCATAATCGTATTCTGTTAACCGCTTGATAGCTACAAGGATGCCAACATTGAATCATCATTTGCCATTATAGTTTTATGATTGTAAGTCATTATTATCAAGCGACTTGAGAGTTTTATTTAATACGAAGTTTTGTTGGCTGCCGATTCGTTATTGCCGATTTGTAAGAATTTCCGACGATAAAAACTCAAGTTAGACTGGGTTATTAATGCAAGTCGTTAATTTATAATGTGATACAATTTAAATTGGATTTGGCAAGTTGGCCTGACATCTTTAGGGGTTACTTCAAGGCTGCCAGCATTTGCCTGGCGTCGGCAGCTTGAGCGCCGGCCAAATTTAATGCCAGAGCACGCTGGAGGGTCGCCTTGCTTTGGGCGCCTTGTTTGAGGTGAAACTGAGCCAGGCCCAGGAAATACAACAGCTCGGGGTCCTGAGTTATTTGGCTCGCGCTTTCCTGCAACAAACCGGCTGCGCGGGCGTAATCCCCCTGCCGACACATAATCATCCCCAGGGATTTGGCCACCTCAGCGTCGCCGGGAAAGGCTTGAAGCGCTTTGACCGCCAGTGGATAGGCTTTGGTGTCATTTGCTGGGTCTTTTGCGTACAGAATGGCCAGTTGCTTTTGGGCCGGGGCAAAATCAGGATAGCGCTTCAAAACATCCTCATAAATTTGTTGCGCCGTAGCCGGGTCGGCCTTTTGTCCGGCGATGAGGGCCTTGACCATGAGCGCCGGCACATCATCGGGGTTGGATTTCAAAATTTCGGCGACCTGCGACTGCGCGGCCAATGCCCGTGCCGGCGTGTCCGTCAACGCGGTCATTGCCAGAAATTGGCTGGCATCATTCGTTCGCGCAAAGGGAATCCCGGTTTGCAGGGCGTTGCGCATGGCCGTTCTAGCCTCCGCAACCCTGCCCATGCTGTAAAATGCCTCTCCCAAATCATAGAGAACCTCCGGGTTTTGCGGCTGGGCCTGCGCGGTCAATTGAAGCAGCGTCAGCGCCCAGGAATAGTCGCCCGTCAGGAACGCCAGATGCCCGAAAAGATGCGTGACTTCGGGATCAGCCGGCGTCAATTGATAGGCCGACTTGGCGAAAGCATAGGCTTTGGACGCGTCGGTCGGTGCATACAACCGGGCGAGGTTCACCAGGGCGTTGACATTTTGCGGGCTATCCTTCAGGACACTCTCATAGGCGGAAATTGCCCTGGCCGTCATTCCTTGATGCAAGTAAATGCCCGCGAGCCGCGAGAGGGCAACCGGATCATCCGTGTGGCTGGCAGTCCATTTTTCCAGCCAGTCGCGCGTGTCAGCCCCCGCCCGGTTGGCGTCAATGTTCAGGATGGCCAGGTATTGATTGTCCTGGTCCTTTTCCGGAAAATCGCCGGTGAGTTGCAACGCCCGCTGGAGCGCAGTCCGGGCTTCCGTCTCGTTGCCGGTCATGTAACAGGCCATGCCCAGGTGAAATTGAACTTCCGGCACGGCATATAATTTGCCGGCGCTTTCGCGAAGCAAGGGCAACGCCAGGGTATATTGCCCCTCGCGATAAAGAATCCAGCCCAGTGTATCCGCAATGGACGGATCGGTCGGGGCGACGTTTCTGGCCTGACGGGCCAGCGGGTCGGCTTTGTTGAGTTCATCCAGATGATCGGCATAGACGCAGGCCAGATTATTCAGCGCCATTCCATTATTCGCATCAACGGCCAGCAGCTTCTCGTAGGCGTCCCGGGCCTTATCATATTCTTTCTCCGAATTGTAGATCATGCCCATGAACATCATCGCGGCGATGTTCTTCGGATCTTTGTCCAGCCCCGTTTGCAAGTCGTCCAGGGCTTTCTGATTTTGACCAGTCATGATGTAAAGTTGAGCCAGCAGCAAATACGCCGCCTGGGAGCCGGGTTGGAGCGTGATGGCTTTCGAGAAGGCGGATTCCGCCTGATTCGTCTCGCCCTGGGCCGCCAAAGTCTTCCCCAACAGCAATTGCAAGGCGGCTTCGTTGGGATTCTTTACCTCGATTTGTTGCACCCGCTGCAATGCGGCGCTGTATTGTTTTTCCGTCAGGTCCAAATTCACCAATTGTTCCAATGCCGGCAGATAATCGGGCGAAAGCTGAAGCGCCTTCTCAAATTCCGCCCGCGCTTCGACGTTTTCATGTTGCTGGGAAAGCGTCTCTCCCAGCAGCACGGGGATTTGTGGATTTTTGGGATAAGATTTTTCGAGTTCCTGATAAATTTGGACCGCACCGGCCAGGGTGCCCTGCGCGCGATAGGCGTCGGCCAGCAACACCCAGCCCTGGACGACCCGGGGCTGCTGTTGGACCAACTGTCTCAAGGAAACAATCGCCGAAGCGGTGTCGCCATTCCGAATCTGGGTTTCGGCGAGCAGCAGGATGGCATCCGCATATTTTGGATTCAGGGACAGCGCCTGGGTCAGGTTCGCATTGGCTTCGTTGGTTTGATTGTTGGCCAGGCAGGCCTGGGCAAGCGCGTAGTAAACGGGCGGGGCTTGCGGATACATCTTGGCCATCCGTTCAAGGCCAATGACGGCCTGGTTCGTCTGGCCTTGCAACAGTTCCAGCCGTCCTTGAAACAGCAAGCCCTCAAAATTCTCCGGGTCCCGGCTCAACACGTTTCCCAACAAGGCCACGCTGTTGGTATAATTATTTTCGGCGGCGGCGAGTTGCGACAGTGCCATCCAGGCCGGCACGTAGTCCGGGTCTTTTTTGACAACGTCCTGCAGGAGGTGTTCGCCCGCGCCGGTGTCCCCGGTCAGGATTTTAAACTGGGCATAACGCACTCCGTTTCCCGACCATGGCGGCGCAAGTTCGGCGGCTTTTTGGAACGCATTATCAGCCCGCTTCAAGTCCTTTTGCATCACATATAAACTGCCCAGGGCGGAGTAGGCGTCGCTGAATTTGGGATCGAGCGCGGCAGCACGATTGAAATCATTCTCCCCAATAGTGGAGTCGCGCTGGCGCAGCGCCAGGGTCCCCATGGCTACTTCCAACGCCGCGCTGTCGCCTTTCTGCTGCATTTGTTGGAGGCGCTGGCGGACCGCAATGATGTCATCCGGCGTCGTCGCGGTTTCCGCCAGCAGGATTGGCGCCAGACCATCCTGAGGTCTTCTCTCAAGCACAAAACTCGTCTCGTCCCGCGCTTCCTTTAATTTTCCAATTCCCAAGTAGATCGCCCCCAATTTCAGCCGCACGTCCAGGTTGCTGGCGTCCAACTGTTCCGCCCGAAGCAGGATTGGCAACGCCTCCGGGGCGCGGCCCTGGTTGAAAAAAATAAGCCCGAGCCGGTCCCAGGCCTCGGCGTTTTCCGGCGCATGGCGCAGCACGTTCTTATATTCAATCTCCGCCTGCGCGTATTGGCCGGCGTCAAAATACCGCTCCGCCCGCTTCAAATGGTAGGACGTCTTCATTTTAGCCGTGCAGCCCGCGCCGGCCAGGGCCAGCAGCGCGACGGCGCTTAATGTCAGAATCCAGGAGGCTGATTTATTCATGGTTTGTTTTGGATGTTTTCAAATCGGTTTTCGCGTTGCCCTTCTCGGTTTTATGAAGAGCAATCAACAGTATAAAGAGCGGGATGAGGGACAAAACAAAAAAGATCGGCCCTCCCTTGTGATGAATCGGGGAATTGATCATTTGTGGCCCCCAATGAACGCATAGCTGGCCGATGACAAAAACCCGAAACCCGTTGCGAAGCAGGCAGAGGGGAATCACAAACAACGTCAACAGCGCCCGCTTCCAGGGTGTCCGCAGGAAAACATAGCCGCCCACGAGGCTGGTGATTAACAAAACCATGCTGGATTGAATGCCGCTGCATTCGGGGGCGATTTCCAGCCGGATGTCGGGCAATTGAAACACCAGTCCGTCCTGAAAAAACGGGGTCCCCGACACCTGAAAAAATCCCGCCGCCGCGATCGCGGAGCCTTTTTGCAAAAAGGAATCGATCGAAGGCATGACCAGGGCGGGAATGGGCGCCATAAAAATGAGCAGGCCCAATGGGAAAGCAACCGCGCGCACGGTGTCTCTCCCAAAGAACAGGCGGCAAATGCCAAAAAAGAGCAGCAGGAAGGCAGCCATCATCACCGCCAGATATTCGTCCTCTGCCTGCCTCAAACGGGAACGGAGGACAATCCAATAAACCGCCATCGTTGCCAAACCCGCCAGCAAAAAAGCCACCCCCGCGGCGCGGGCAGGCGGGGCGGAAGCCGGCAAACCCGGCCGCTTCAGCCAGACCAGATACAAGCTGATGAACGGGATCAGCAGAATAAAGGAATGGAACTCGCTGTTGGCCGTAAATCTGATCAATTGCCATAGCGGAACCGCAAAGCAAAGGACCAGAAGCCCCGCCGCCAGGGCAAAGCGCCTTAATTGGGCCAAACCATCCGCCGATTTAAAGTTGTCTTCCGGCGGCTTCATGCCCAGGTTGGAATGTTGTTTGCCGGTCAATTGAGCGGGTTCGTCCATGATTTTGACTCGTCGTTTTCTCCGTGGCCAACCGAATAATCTTCAATAACGATAGCTGATTTCGATGCCGATCTGGCTGCTCGAGTAGCTAAATGCCGATGACCCGGCCGCAAAGCCGGTTTGCGTCGAGGAGTTTTTGCTATAGTCGTAGAATACCGCGATCGATCCGCGCTTCAGGCAGGGAAAGCTCAAGCGGGGGGTTAAAGTATAAGTATCATCGCTGCGACCCGTGGAAAACCCGGCAAACGACGAAACATACTTGGTCGAATTATAGCCGCCGCTGACGTCCAAATGCAGATGCCCAAACAGGCGCTGGTTCAGGTCACACGTGATGGAAGTGCTTTCCGTCACCTGCCCCTGGAAAGCAGATGAGCTGACCGTGCGATTGGCCGTCACGCTGATCTCGGTCTGCTTAAAGGGCTGGTATTGGATGGTGGCGCCAAAGATGGGACTCTCCAGTGCGCCGGCGCCGCCGCTCAAATATTGCTGGTCCTCCAATCCGCCGCTCAACTGGAAGCTCACTTTGTCCGTTGCCCGCCAGTTGACCCGGGCCTGGTATTGCTCGTCAATCGAGTCCGGACTGTTGTCCTGCTGGTTGTAGCCCATCCCGAGGCCCAGGCCGGCGCTTAACCGTGGCCAGAATTGATAATTCAACCAGTTCATCGTTGACCAACTGCGGGAGCTTGCGAGATTTTGAAGGAGGCCGGCCGAACTTTGCGAGTTTCCAATATAATTGAAATTTTGATTGAACCCCAGGTCCAGCGACACTTTCTTGTTGAATTGATACGAAGCGTTGAACGCGGTCGCATAAGTTTGCTGGCCGGTTTGCGTGGCGGTCTCCTCATTCGGGTCAGACGTCGAGGAATAGCTTTGTGAACCATTCAGAAACCAGTCGTTATAGGCCGAACCCCAATTCAATTGCACGTTTTGGTTCAGCGTGTCTCGAAAATTGCTGCTCGAGTAGAAACTCAAAGTCGGTGTGTAATCCAGCGTCCAGTGCGCGCCCACGTCGAACATGGCCCCCGGTGAAACCTGCTGGACAATGGTCTTGTGTTGTTGACCCGGCGACGACTCAATTCCATTGCCATAGAGAAACTGGTAGTCGAGGTGCGGGCGCATGAGCACAGGCCCCCAACGAAATATCTGAGGCTCAGGCTGGCCTGAGCGAGCGGTTCCCGCAGGTATAAACACCTGGAATTGGCTGGCTTGATTGGTTTGATATTCCTGCACGGCGGACGGAAGCAAAGGCCCCGGTGACGGCGGCTGCGTCAACACGTCCTGGGCCATGGCGGCGGGCATGGCGGCGGCGAGACATAACCATGTTATTTTCCACCGAAAGATGCCGAATAATGCCGAATAATGCCGAAGATCAGGGACATAGAATGGGCCAAGGGTCATATCTGACGCGCGAACAATTTCTCAAAAACCGCGGCCCCGTTCAAGGTATTTATGGTTTCCACGCTGGCCGGCGCATATTCCCACGATGTCTGGGCGGCCTGCCATTTCTTCAGGGAGCATTTCAAAGCCTCTTCCACAGGGCGCATTTTGATTCCAGTGGCCAGCAGTTTGGAGCCGTCCAAAATGCAGTTGGACCGCGGCGTCCTGGCCGCGCCCTGGTTGAATTCCTCGTCGCTTTCCCAGAACTCAAAGTCGCGCGCGGGTTTGAGGATGTGCTGAATCAGTTCCACGATGCGCCGCGTCGTGATGGGGCCGCTGTTGACCACGTTGTAAATGCCAAAGGCTGCGCGGCGTTCCCACATCTCCAGGCACGCCTGCACAAAATCATCGAGTTGGGTGATCGAATTAATGTTGTCATAAATCCGGTCGTAGCGCTGGAGTTTCGCCAGCAGGTTCCGGCTGTCGTCACATTCGTTGAACAGCATCCGCGGCCGCCAGAGGTAGCTTCGGCCCACCCCATGGATCGCTTCCTCGGCCAGCGCCTTGGTCCCGCTGTAGAAATTGCAGGGCATCCGGCGGAAGGAAAAGTTCGGCTCGTCCCATTCGGTGAACCCGTGGATTTGTTTGGTATGCCCCGCAAACAGCCTCCGGATTTCCGGATGGTTCAGGTCCCGTTCAATCCGCATCTGCCCCCAATCGGTTGCCACTTTGGCGCCGATGTAAATACTGCCGGAAGAAACGTGCCCCCACGGCGTATTGGTCATCAGGCAGACCCGCGCGATGGTTTGGGGAAGGAGCGCGTTGGCGCACAAAACCTCCTCGCGCGCGGTTTCGCAGACGTCCACATTGGGGTTGGGCGCAAAGCCCGCCGCGTTTATGACAAATTCCGGCCTCATCTTCCGGACGTAATCGAACAGCACGTCAAAGTTGGTGTAATCTATCGCCCTGCGCGTCAGCGGAACAAACGACCATCTCCGCCGGCGCATTTCAGTTGAAAAGGCCTGGCCGACGTAACCGCTGGCTCCTAATAACAAAATCATATTTTCAAGCCTTCCAAACCTGTCCGGGTTTGGTTTTTACCGCCGCCATCGCGTTGCGCGTATCCACAATGCACGGACACCACTCCGCCAGTTCCTGATAGTTGACCGCCTGATGGTTCGTCGCGATGATGGCCGCGTCGAAATGCTCCAGCGTCGGACGGTCCCAGTTCACCGAACGGGTGCCCGCCCAATGGGGATGCTCGCGGGTCGGGCGGATCACCGGCACGTAGGGGTCGTAATAGGCCGCCTCCGCCCCCCGCTCCTTCAAGAGGTTCATCAGCACATAGCTCGGCGATTCCCGTTCGTCGTCCACATTCGGTTTGTAGGCCAGGCCCACGATCAGCACCCGGCTGCCGTTCAGCGCTTTCCGCCGCGCATTGAGCGCTTCCGCCATGCGGTTGACCACGTACATGGGCATGGCCGTGTTGATTTCACCCGCCAGTTCTATGAACCGCGTGTTCTGTGAGTATTCGCGCGCCTTCCAGGTGAGATAAAAGGGATCAATCGGTATGCAATGGCCGCCTAATCCCGGACCGGGATAAAACGCCATGAAACCAAACGGCTTGGTCTTGGCTGCTTGAATGACCTCCCAAACATCAATGCCCATCGCGCCATAAACCAGTTTTAATTCATTGGCCAGCGCGATATTCACGCTGCGAAAGATGTTTTCCAGCAATTTGGTCGCCTCCGCCACACGGCACGAGGAAACCGGCACCAGCGTCTTGATGGCCCGGCCATACACCGCCATGGCGCGTTCGAGGCAGGCGGGGGTGTAACCGCCAATCACCTTGGGGATTATGCTTACTTTGCTGTCCACATTGCCCGGGTCTTCCCGTTCCGGTGAAAACGCCAGGAAAAAATCCACGCCTGCCTTCATCCCCGAACCGGCCTCCAGCACTTCCCGCAAATCCTCGTCCGTCGTGCCCGGATAGGTCGTGGACTCCAATACCACCAGCGCGCCTTTTTGCAAATGCGGCGCGATGCACAAACCGGTGTCAAGGATGTAGGAAATGTCCGGCTCCCGGTTCTTGTTCAGCGGCGTCGGCACGCAGATGATCACCGCCTCCGTTTCCCGGATGCGCGCAAAGTCCGTGCTGGCCGAAAACTTGCGCTCCTTCTTCGCCTCGACGATGGCCGACGATTCAATGTGCTTGATGTAGCTCCGCCCCTGCTCAAGCGACTGCACCTTCGCGGTGTCAATATCCAATCCCAGAACGTTCACGCCCGAACGCGCGAATTGCAGCGACAGAGGCAGGCCGACGTACCCCAGGCCGACCACGGCGATATTCATTGTCGAACGCCGCGGTTCAACTGGTGGGGGCGAAGCATGCGAATCAACATCCGACGATTGAGGTTCTTGTGTTTTCAAAATAACAAAAAAGATATGAATTTCACATGGCGAACAGTTCCCAAAGAACGGTTGCTTTCATTTTTTCATAAGGCGCGCCCCCGAAATTGGGGATTTCAATGGGCCTTATGCAATTTCCGTGCTACCCGGGCCTGAATTTATTCACACAACTATAAAGAACTTTCCTCAAACCACTTACACGTGAAAATAATTTTTAGTCCTAACACTCATGGAACGAGTTTGTAAAATTATCCGACGCTCCGATTCTAAAATTGTGCCGCTTTTAGCATGTAACTTGTTTGTTACTAAATTGTTACAAGAATCGCGGCCAGGGGTTGCCAGTGTCGGCAATTCTTCCACAAATTCAGTGTACCCTGTTGAAAATGTGGAGGTTAAGATGAGTGGTGAGAATCCAAAGAATACACATTTCTTATACCGTGGCGTTCACGTCTTTGCCCAGCAGGCGCTGGATCTCATTGACTATCGTCTCCAGGGGGGAAGCCTTGTCCAAATATCCCGCAACCTTCGTATTGATCATGTCCCGCACCACTCCGCGATCAAATACAGCGCCCGTGAGCAGCAGAATGGGGATTCCGGGGCTAAGATTTTTCAGTTCCCCAATCAGCACAAACGCATCCCCTTCCTCTAATTGAAAATCCAGGATGATCAAGTCGGGGGGGTCCTTCTCGATGACCTGCTTGGCGTCATAAGCGTTGGCCGCCGTCGTCACCCGGTAACCTTTCAATGTCAGTAGTTCCTGCAACAACGCCCGGATGTCCGCTTCGTCGTCAACGGATAGGATATGTTTTTTCATAGAAAGAGGCTCGGGTGGATTTTCATTGGAGTCGGGCATCATGTTTTTTTAGCCGAATCGGGTAATAAATCAGACAATACCTTCAAGCTGATGACGCCGCCCACGATTTTATCATGGTCGTGCATCGGAACCATGCTGAAAAAAACGGACTTGGTCCGGCCATCCTTGCAGAGCAATTCCCCGGGCCGCTCTTGAATCTCGCGGCCTTCCTTCAAGGCAAAGCTGAGCATGCTTTGAAGCGGTTGCAATGGCGATTGCAACACCCGCTCGATGGATTGGGTGATCAGTTCTTGCGGCGCCCATCCCGTCTGCTTTTCCACCGCCGGATTGACCCGGCTGATATTCAGCGCCTTGCTGATGACAAAAACCACGTCGCCGATCGAATTGATGATCAACTGGCTGTAACGCAGTTGATGCTCCAGCGCCTGATTCGACCAGCGCCGTTCCAAATTCTCCACCTTCAGCGATACATTGGTTTGGACCAGTTCGGCCGTGCGCTCCTGCACTTTGACTTCCAGCACCGCGTTGGCCTCCTCCAGCGCCGTCGCCGCGCGCCGGCGGGCCGTGACGTCGTCGCTGATCAGCCACCCGGCAAACGCCAGCACAAAAAAATTGGCCGCCACGCCGACCAGAACCGTCCAACGCGTCGTCTGCTCCTGCATATACGATTCCCGGTCGCGATTGCGCAGCAAATCATTCTCATCGGAATTAAGCTTTTGGACCAGGCGGTCAATCGCCGCAAGAGTTTCCTGGTCCGCAGCATCACTCAATTTTTCAGTGGCGCCTTTGATTCCGTCCTCCTGAAACGCTGTCACCACCGCCCGGCCGAATCCACGTGGTTGCTGACCAGATTCTCCAGTTGCTGAAAAACCTCGTGCTGGGAGGGTTCATCGCGCGTCAGGGCCTCCGCCGTTTGCAGGTGTTCGACCATGTCGCTGTATGCGATTCGATAGGGAGCCTGGTCGCGCGCATCGTGGGTAAGCAGGTACGTGCGCAAAGCGGCATCGCCGGCATGGAGATAGGAAACCACGGCATTGCCTTCAAGAATCACCGCG
Organism: uncultured Verrucomicrobiae bacterium; assembly: GCA_963797825.1. Taxonomy (GTDB): domain Bacteria; phylum Verrucomicrobiota; class Verrucomicrobiia; order Limisphaerales; family UBA11358; genus UBA11358. Next base: position 32,607 of record CAWCRR010000033.1, on the reverse strand, counting down.
TGAGTATGATTCACCCAATCGCTGCCCACCCGGGCGCGGTAGATGTGATGCACCGAGATGATCGCGACAAACACCAGCACCGCCAGGACCAAAAGGAACAGGCCGATGATGCGCTTTACCGCGTTGTCTTTCATGTTTCGGGTTGAGGATTAAGATTAAGAGAAAGAGTAGGATTACGTATTTAAAAATTAATGACGATGGGCGCGTTGGTTCCCGCCTCGCCGGCGACCGGATCCGTTGACGGGTCCTCGGTCTCCACCACCGTCGCCAGCACCCATGCCATGCCATTGGAATAAAGGAACTCGGAAGCCGACGTCCAGTTCAAACTTAAACTGCCGGCATAAGTCGAAGCAATCGCGCGTATGGTCGAGCCGGCGGGTACCAGTCCGACGCCGTAGGTTTGGCCGTCATAATAAATGAAACTGTTGGTGGGAGAAACATAACACACGTCATCCACAAAGCCCGGCATGTTGACCACGATCAACCGGGCGCCATATCCCTTTGACGGCAAAACCGAGTCCGCCACTATCGCGTAATCCGGGACCACCGCCGTCCGATAAAATTGTGGAGTGGACGGATCCATCGGAGAGACATCATACGATTGCGACGCCGGGGCGAAGGCGTCCGCCAGCACCCCCGTGGGCGGGTTGGACAGCGAATCGAGCGCCGCCGCATTGGTCAAAATCAGATTGGTGGTCGTGACCCAGCCGTCCGGGTCCGCCAGATTGGTCGTGCTTTGAATCATGACTGTGGCGCCCACCGTCCCCTGAATCGTTAAATTGGCATCGCCATTGGTGGGGGCCAGGCTGAGCCATTGCGGAATGCCCGTGATCCGTATTTCGCCCGCCAGCAATGGAGGCGGAGCATTGTTACCGTTGCCATTATTATCGTTGACGTTCTCGGATGGCGAATTGGCCCCACCCCCGGGCGGCAGGGGTATCTCCGGCCCCGAGGCAATGGCGCCGGTGCTTGTGAAGGCCGCTTCGGTGGAGTAGGCGCTGAGTCCGTTTGATGACGCGGCTTTGACGGCGAAATAATAAGTTTGGCCTGACACCAGATTATTCACCGTGATGTTGGTTTGGGTGCCCGCGCAACCGGCGGACCACAGATAATTTCCGCTGTTGGTGCCCCAATACAAAACATAACCCGTCAATCGGGCGTCCACGACGGGTTGCCACACCAGCATTGCCGACGATTGAGCGTTTGCCGCAAACGGGATGGCAAGGGCAGACGCGGCCAGCGCCAGCATGCAGTACATAGATGTTTTCATAATGATTAAAGGCTGATTTTCGACCTGCTCTATAAAGAATACACCGATAAATCCAATGTCAATGGGATAATCTTCGTTTTCTTCTGTTCAAAATCCGCTGTTATCTTTGAAAGTCCGTGGCGTCCTTCGCGCCCTTTGCGTGAGGTGCTTGTCCAGTCCTCTCAACTCTCAACTCTCAACTCAAACCTCACTCAACTGTCCCTGACAACTCTCAACTCAAACTTCACTCAACTTGTGTCTGCCATCTTTGAAAGTCCGTGGCGTCCTTCGCGCCCGTTGCGTGAGATGCTTGTGTGGTCCTCTCAACTCTCAACTCAAACTTCACTCAACTGTCCCCGACTTCACAGAAGCAAACAAAGGCAACAAAGAAAAAAACCATGAAACCTTCGTTATCTTCGCGGTCTTCTGTTAACTGTCTTGTCGCAAAAAGGTGTTTTTTAAGCCGTTTGTGTCTGCCATCTTTGAAAGTCCGTGGCGTCCTTCGCGCCCTTTGCGTGAGGTGCTTGTCCGGTCCTCTCAACTCTCAACTCAAACTTCACTCAACTGTCCCTGACAACTGTCCCTTCCTCTCAACTGTTTCCGTCCGGCCAAAACAAAAATTTGGCATAAACGTACGCGACGGTTTCATCAATCACTCCGCGCACACCTTCGCTCGAACGCCACCAATGGCTGGCGTCATAATCCGGATTGGGCACGGAGATGATGCCCACTTGAACGTCCTTGCCAAAGGCCTCCTGAAAGAGCAGCCAGGTGCGGCGCGCATGGGCGTCTTCCGTGAGCACATTGAAACTCTGCACGTGCAGATGGTGATCGCGGAACCAGTTCCGCAGGGTGACGGCGGAAGTGTAGGTGCGGTCACGGCCCACAAACAGCGACGGAACACTTTGCACCGATTCATCCGGCAACCCGGCTTTCCGCAAAAGCTCGGCGCTTTGATAAGCGTCCGTGTCATAAATGGAACTGGTAGGGCCGTAGCCTTCCACCGGTCCGCCGGTGGTATAAACGCGCTCGTAATGGCCAGTCTTGAATTCCTTTACGGCGGCCTTGATGCCGTAATCGTTGATCCAACCTTCGACCACGAGCACATCGGTATTCACTGGATGGGTCACGGACAGAAAGGGGTGGATGTTCAGGACAAACCCCAGCACCACAACTATGGTGAGCAACACCAACACCAGCCAGCCGCGCCAGGACAAACCCCATCTCTCTTTTCGGACCAGCATTCCACAGAATTTTTGGGAAGAATTCGCAACAGATTTCGACATGCAATGGAATCGAAGCGGGCCTTGCTACTACTTTTTGACAAGCCGGTCAGTTATTGGTTTAAGGCGGTCACGGGCTTCGCATAACTGTCGGCGGGCAATCGCCCACAGGGGAGTGCGCGGAAGAGGAACACTGCCATGGTTTACTAGATTTGGGTGAGCCGAAATGAGATCAATTTCCGTGCATGACTCGATTGGAACTGCTTCTCCCTGGTAAGAAGCAAATTGCACGGAATCCGTGTTGCCGTTTTGTAACACCAAACCTTCCGGGACGCCTTCATCGAGCCAGGGTCGGTGAACATAAAGTAGCCGGACACCTTCCGGGACATTTAGCCGGATTCTTCGCGAATACATCTTCACGTGCAGAATATCTCCTTCACGGCGCGTGCAAAAATTCGACCTTGAAATGGAACCCATATCCATCCATTGAACGTCGCCGGTTGCATTGATTGTTTCCGCCAATTCCCGGAGCAAATCCAAGCCACCGGCAAGACCCTCATGGTGCCCAACGGGAATGATTGGCTGGCCTAAAAACGCGGCCAAGATCATGTTTAACTCGCATTCCCTTTGCAACAGAATTCTTGGAATCACCGGTAAACCTTCTCCCAGAAATTCAGCCGGATTCAGACCAATAGTAACGGGCCACACTGAATCTGGATTGCGGGCCATAATGGAGCCTCTGGAAATGCAGGCCGCCTCGAACCCGGTTTGCAGAAGAGCGGTTGCCATATCGTGACTACAAGCGCCGTGGGGAGCAGCCATGACTCTGGATACTTCAATGCCGGATGTCTTCTCAAACCGCTCGATTCTTTGTAACGCCTGAACCGCAGTGGCTTGATACATCCCATCGGAGTGCTTTTGGGTTAACTCGAAGGAAGTATGATTGTTTCCGTGAATCAAAAGAGAAAGCCAGCGTTTGTTTTCGCGGAATATTCTTGCCGTTTCAGCGTGAACATACCAACCGTCCATCGGAACCATCGCGAAGGAAACGTGGTAATTATGTCTCGCGGCATGATTAGCCAGTTCGCCATATTTTACATAGCCGTACGTTTTCCAATGCAAATTGGGATCATCGAACATGAAGCAAGCGCGAATTGGTGGTGGTTCCCAACCCGACACTTCCCGCAGGAAATGGAGAAGCGGCAAAAGGCGCGCCCAATTATCCTTGAAAAAATACTGAAACAGGTATTCGCCATCGGCAACTGGGGTAGCTCTGCCGCCACCATATGCAAGGAACAACCATTTTTTGACCGGTGAATCCAGAGATTTTCATCACCCATTTGCGCCAAGACTTCATCACCCGGCTCCCGCTCCAACTTGGAAATTTTGTCTATTGATTTGTCCGGCAGGCGACGCCCCCTGAAATACCGGCGCAGATGAGGACTTTCACCAAAAACCACTTTTGCCGAAGAAGGAGAAGCTGGCTTGGCCGGACCGGTTACAAGGGCTAGACAAGGCAGGCCGCAAGTGGCAACTTCAACCTCTGCCTCCAAGGGTATCCGTAGAAACAAAATCGCTTCGTAGAAGTGCAACGCCGATTCTTCTCCCGCCAGAAAGCAAACTCCGAAGAGTTGGCCGAGCGCTTCCAACGTTCGCCTGTAATGAGGAAATTCCTCAGCGGGGAACACACCTATTTTTTTGGGATTCATCCTGTAATTAAAAGTTTAATGGAGATCCCCATTTAACGGCCGAAAATATTTGCGGGTAAAAATGCGTCTGACCGTGCCCAAAATTGAACGCCATTTATCGTTGAACAAAAGGCGACACCAATTCCTAAAAAGAGAAAAACCTTTCAATCGAGTTGTCGGTAATCCGAACAGTTTGAATGCCAGTAACCGCCCCCAGATGGCCCCGCGTTTGGCCAGTAAATTTCGCTGTGAATCCACCAGCTTTTGCGGGTCCGCCTGCTCCAGCACCACGTAACCGGCTTCAATTGCCTTGCAAATGATTTCCCGTCCGCGTTCCGTGCGGACCACCACCAATGAAGAACCCGCTTCGCCATTGCGCACTTCCCGATACCACGGATCGCCGCAGGAGATGTCCGCATCCTCGCCGGTGCCGTCTGGGCAAACATGCGTCGAGTAGGGGCGATAGGCTTGCAGGATGCCCCACGACTCTTTGTATGTCTTTTGGCCAACCGGTATGGATTGCCCTTTCAATGTCACCGCAAAATTTCCGGGCCAGCCGTTCCCACGGTATCTCAATTCCTGAACCTGATTTGGATCAATGCCCATTGTCTTTAGCAATTCAATCGTTCCTTTCGTCGCGGGCGAACCCGCGCAAAAAAAAGAAATGGTCAGGCCGACTTTTTCCTTTAGTTGCGGGCGCATCCGTCCCGCCTTCGTCAGCGCTGTAACTTCGCTGGGTTGCCCCACAAAAACGCAAGGCGCGGGCGCGGTTTCAATCAAATCCAAGCGGTCACAGGCCGACGCCGGGGCGTAACGAGAACCGGTTTTGCTTAAAAGCTCCTCGCGCGTCCGGCTCATCCGGGTTTTGTTTCGGATGGGATTATCTTGATCGCCGCCAATATGAAGCACACCGTGCATTCCTTCTTTTTCCAAACAATACAAAGTTAGTGCGGTAATCAATCCACCGGAAGAACCGGCGTATCGAATTTCGGAATCCGTGGCATGGCCTTCCCAAATTTCCAGAACCGGACCGCAAGAAGCTGTTAGTTCGGGAATGATGTCCGGGCGGCTGTTGATTTCCGTATGGTCATTTTCGTAACCCGGACAGACATCCAGACAGGCAGAACAGGAGCCGCAGCCATCGGCTTGGACCACAGGACGGATTCCTTCCTCGATAAAATCGGTCAAATTGATTTTCTTTTCCGGGCAGATGAATGCGCACACCCCGCAGCCGAGGCACATCCGCCAGCGGGCGACATCGGCCACGGTTTTAAATTTGCGAATCACGCGATTTCAAAAGCAGAAATCGGAAATTTTTAAAAGCGCTTCAAGAGTGCTTTGAACTCGTCGCCGGTGAACAGATCGAGCACGGATTCCTTGATCTTTGGCATCCGCTCTTCAAGCTCGCGGCGGAAGTTTGTTTTATTTTGAATAGTTTCCCCGATTGCCGTCAAGACCTGTTCCTCATCCGTCTCGCGCAAATCCACGACCCGCGAACCACCGCCTATCGATTCCAGAACACCGGCGAATTTGCGGCTGTAGGCCAGTCCCACCGTCGGGACGCATTGCGACAATGCGGCGATACAGGCATGCATGCGTGACCCCATAAAAAAGTCACATTGTCCGATTACATACTTGATCTCATGTTGGTCAAAATTGCCTTCCAGATAATGCAGGCGGCCCTTATATTTGTCTGCCAGTTCGGCCATGATACGTTTGCACGCTGGAACATCACTTTCAGAATCTGCCTTGTCTCCGAAGACATGCGGAACCAGAAGAACCTGACAGCCCTGTTTCACAATCAGGAAATCAAGGATTGCCCGTACCAGCGAGGGATAATCTGTTTTAAGCCCAAACATATTGTTCCGGCGATAGCCGCCCATGTAAAGCAAACCGCTAACGTTGAATCCGACAAAGTATCCCTTTTGCTTCAACCCGCGCAGATGTTCTTGTACATCGGGCGTCGGGAACAACGGTTCCAAGGCAAATCCCATGTCATAGGCAAACCGAACACGAGGGTCGTTGCGTCCCAGCAGTTCCGCAACCACTTTCAAACCCTGCTGGTCCCGCGAATAAATCAACCGGGCGCGTTTTAAAATGAAACGGGCAATGCCGCGCGCGATCCGGCTTTTGAAAGGGCCATAAGTTTGCGGCAACAGCACCAGGGGTTTGCCCAGCATGAGCGCGAGGATTTGCGGCAACGCAACGTAAAGCAAACGCTGCATTCCATAAATATCACTGAAGCTATCACCACCGGCGATGGACAGATACACGCGCGGTTGGTCAATGGAACACAACCACGGATTACTGGAAATAACTTTTTGGCGCAACGCAGCCGAGATTGGAAGGCGCAGGAATACCGCCATGGCTAGTAGCCGCAGGATATGATTCGGCTGCCAGGGCTTTTTGGAGAAGCGCAACAGGACGGATTCAATCAGAACGGTTCTTTCCTTAAATCTGGCAACGTAGGGGATGGATTTGCAGCCATAATCCACAATGCAAATTCCAGCATCTCCAGGCCTGTGGGAAAAGGCGGCAAAGGTTCCGGAGGCCAGTGCGCCAATACCACGATTGCCGCTTTCCAGCGGTATGCCAAGCAACGCCATCTCAGGAGAATGACTTTTTCCGGCACGTTGCGACATAGTCCGCACTTCGATTCCCCGGACGCATTCTTGTTGCAAAAGGACGTTCATTTTATTGCAATCGCGTTTGATTTCTTCAAATCCTGAATCGTTTCTGTGTTCTCGTGATGTTGCATTAATGGATGGTGTGTAATAATCTTGTCAAGCTTTTTGGTCATCTCGTTCATATGCGTTACACATTCAGTAACTGATTTTTCCCACCAGCGGCTTTCAAGGATCACCCGGCATGTCTCTGGCGAGAATCGAAATCGAACGACACGGGCCGGGTTGCCAGCAGCGACAGCAAAATCTGGAATGTCTTTGGTTACTATTGAGCCAGCGCCAATAGCCGCTCCAATTCCTATTCTTGAACAGCCTCGCAATATTATTGTTCTTGCACCAATCCAGGCATCATGTCCAATGTCCAATGTTCCAGAATCAATATTATCTTCAGAAACAAAACCTAACGTGTGATTATAAAAAAACGGATGGGTGGAAAGCCGATCTAATGGGTGATTTCTCAAAAATACGCGAACGTCAGGCCCTATCGAAACATACCTGCCAATCTGAACACCGCGCGGAAAGGCACCAGGGACAAAACACTCGCCATAACTGTAATGCCCAATTGAAACCCCATAGCGATTCTCGAATATCTGGCGGGCTGTGAGCGAATAAAATGGGCCACCTTCGAGTTTAAACGCCAATTTTAGTGCAAAAGCGCGCAGCGAACGAGTTCCACCCATGTTCTGCAACAGCCACGAAGCCGGAGATAGTCGCATTTCTTTCACTTTATCTATTCTTTTGCATCGCCGGTTAAAGTGGATACCCCACTCGGCAATACATCAACCCCCTTCGCGGTTGGCCAACCCATTCGACTTCTAAGATGCTGAACAAAACCTCCGGTGTTAACGCGTAATTCCGGAAAACACGCCATAAAGATAGCCACACTCAAGACACCGGTTGCCAGTAACATTAACCAGTTAAAAAATGAGTTGGGGCCAAGGGAGACGAGCCGTTTAACTGCCCCGGCGGACAGCACGCAAGCAACCCCCAAAGCCGATGGCATAATGGTTATTTTTGGAGAAACAGAATGTTTCGCGTCCAAGCGGATGATGGTGGCTCCCAAAGCCACGATTTCACCAGCAAGAGCCGCCGCTGCGAACCAGATAATATTGGCTTTCAGCAGACCGACAACGACCGCGAGCAACAGCCCAGACAGCCGCCAAAAACTGGAAACCATGTTATTGACGGTATCTCCGCGCGCCATCGCAGCAATGACTGGAGCACCTCGTAAAATACGCAATGACTGGGCCGCCATTAACCAACACGCCAGCGCACCGACTCCGGCATATTTGGCACCAAAGAGCAACACTACCACCTGCTCGCCACAGAACATCATGCCAAGTGTCGCCAAACAGCCAACCAGGACCATTGCTTGCACAAATTGACGGTAACGGATACCGAAGCGCCGTTCATCGTTCTGGACTTCGGCAAGCAAGGGCAGTCCCAATGACGTGCTGATCCGCAGAATCGCAAATCCGGGAGCCATGGCCATGGTCATGGCGACTGAATAAACACCCAATTGCGCCAGCGGATAAGCGGCCGCAACAACCATGCTATCCCCTTGAAAGTTGCCGAATTGGACAAAACCGGTCAGCAGCAAGGGCCAGCCGAAGTTGAGACTTTCACGAAGCCAACGGGCATCGAATCGCAGGGAAAAATGCCGTTCCGCCAGCAGATGGGTCATGACAGCGGTCAGAAAGCCTTTTCCCAATAGCAAAAACAAAACGGCTCGGTAATCCCTGAAGAATACTGCGAGAGGCCATGCTGCCAAAGTAGTAATGGCATTGGGAACAACATCTGTCAAGACCATCGGCCCGAAGCTTAACCGGCGCGCAAAACGGTACACATCCAGATTGTTCAGGCCGTTGATAAATGGAATTAGCGCCAGCGAAATAATGGATGTGAAATATTGCTGTCCGGAAAAAAAATGGGCGAGCGGCCAGGCGGCAAGCAAGATGAGGATGGCGCTAAAAGTTCCGGCAGCGAATTGGGTGAATTGCACGCTTCCGACAAACCCCGGCTCGTCGCCGTGTTTAGATTGAATCACCTGCTGGCTCAAGGCCAGTTTGCCGGACATTTCAAACAACGTCAATACCATGCCTAAAAGGGCCGCCACGCCGAAGTCGGCCTTGGTCAGGAAACGGGCCAGGATGATGTTCCGAATGAGCGAACATCCCTGGTTGATTAATTCGGAAACTGAAAGAAGGGAAGTTCCCTTCAGGACTTTGTTGTAAACATGCATTTCAAATTCAAAAAAAAATTGAGATGCCAAAAACTCGATAATCGACAATCATATGACATGACATGAACGTTGCTCCGTTATTGTTCAAAAAATCAGCCCAGGCTACGGAGCGACCCACCTTCGATAAATAGGCCTGGCACCACGGCGGAATAACTCAGCTAACCGGAATGTATTCGCCGCTACGCCGGTCGAAAAATGTTGAATGGACGAACCGAAAGCTTTAAAATTGCAGCGTTTGGCGCAAATTGATTCTAACACCGCTGCTTCGGAAACTGGTGGAAGGATTTCCAAATTAATTGCCAGCGGGAAAAACTGGCGCTGGTCGTGAAAATCCAAACCTACAAAGGGCAGCGCACCACTGGTTTTGAGCAGGGGTTGGGCGTCCCGGCTGGGAGCCCATCCATCAGTCTTGCGGTTCCAACTCTCGATCCCAACAAGGTTCGAAGCCCAACTCGGATCGAACTTACGCCAAGCCTCTTTGCGGCTGGGATGGGCGAGGACGGCAACACCCCCGGCAGCAGCAACAGCGGACAACAAAATTCCCGTATCTACATCCGCGCCCACAAAAGGAACGTCTCCCCACACCAGGATGTGAACACAGTTGGAGCCATCACTGTATTCGATTCCAGGCAGCAGCAGGATTTTGCTGGAACTCGCTTCCCGGCATGCTTCGCGATGTTCCAATCTTCTTTGCTCGCTAAATCCACGATCGTGCTCGGTAATCATTACGACCTGATATCCGCGTTTGGAAAAGGCCGACGCTATTTCTTCCAATGACCATTTTCCGTCATACGACCAGTTCGAATGCACATGGCATGCAACCTTAATGCACGATCGTTTCACGTTTTCGCCTTGATACATTGACTGCGAATAGTCAAAAACAAGTCGCTAAAAAAAACCTTTCGGTCATCGGCCCGCCAGTTATACCAGCAATCCCTTCGGCTGAAGTGGAGGGTTTCCCGCAACGCCGTGAGCGGCGAAGGCCATCGGGTTAAAGCTTTTGATTTAGGGCCGCGCATGGAATACAACAAATGCAACAATTCGCGGCCAAGATGGCGGCACACCAACGGTCCGCTGCCTGGTTGAGGTGGTGTAATGCTGGCATTCCGCATCAGGGTGCGTCTGGCGGCCCAAGCCGGGTATTCAAATCCCGCGCGCCGCGCCAAAGCCATGCTTCCCCATGCCCGGCCATTTAATTCCATAAACCACGCTTTGCCTGAGTCGTCCCGCAACAATTCAATCATGAAAAGCCCATGCCAGCCGCATTCGGCAACGAACCGTTCGCAAGCAATTCTAGGTCCCGTTTCCGGTTCCTTGGAGGCACATGCGCTAGATCCCGACCCCTGGGGATTCATCATTCTTAAACGGCGATGGGCGGACCAACCAATCACGCCATCTTCCGTGGCCAATCCAAAAATCCCCTCGCCCTTTCCGATGATAAATTGCTGTAAGATGATGGGATATTGCTCATCCCATTGCTTTACGGCGCAATTCAATTCTTCGGCATCGGAACAAATCCAAACGTGACCTTTTAGCAAATGTTCTCCTCGTGTCGCTAAGGCCATGGCTGGTTTGATGATTAAAGGAAAATTGAGCGGTCCTTGGAATATATCGCGCCTATTCTCGACATATCTGGAGGATGGCACGAAAAAGCCCGCTTCTATTGCTTTCTGAATCTGCTGCCATTTGTCCAATGCCAACGCCGTAGACTCACCCTGGGGCCCGATAATTGACATTCCAAGGTTTGGATTAACCCTGCCGCAAAGCCAGACAGCCGCGTCGTCCAGAGGCATAAGGGCAATGGCCTCTTGTGTGTATTTCCGCCTCAGCGCCTGAAGACTTGTCTCAAGGTCGGCCAACGACGCAGTAACATTTTCTTCCGGTGGTGTGATTTCAAACAATGTGACATAACGGCTGTAACGTAGCGCCGGATGACTGCCAGATCTGGCAAACGCGACGACGGTCATTCCCTCATCAACAAGACTCCATGCCACTTCCGGCGCAGAAAGCGCTTCAGCAAAACCGATGATAACAATGGCGGACATTCAAGACTTATCAGCGTATCTGTTTAATGAGCAGTTTCGTGCGACGATATAACCGATACAGCACATGGGGCTGGTTCGTGATCATTTTCTTAATATCTGACAAACTTTGTTTTTTCGACACGGTATTCCGAGGCTGAATCCAGGCGTCGGCGCAAGCCGGGCCTTGATCACTCGTATAAACTCTGCCATACCCTGCTTGGCGCAGTGAATTCAGCACCCGCCTGTTGTAACTGCCAAAGGGACAGGCCGCCTCATTCACAGGTTTTTGGAGCATCTGCTCCAAACGGTTTTTCGATTCCACTAACTCTTCGTTCAGATTTTGTGTGTCCAATGCCGCCCATGGCCGATGGTGCATTCCATGATTTCCGATGGACATCCCGTTAGCAACAAGTAACTGGAGTTCCATCTTCGACAAAAAACCTTTTTTTTCAATTCGTTGCGCAACGACAAAAAACCTGGCCGTTAGGTTTCGAGCTTTGAGCGCAGGTAGCGCAATCACATAATCAGATTCATTGGCATCGTCAAAGGTTAATTCAACATCATTTCGTCCTCGAATGAGGTCGAGGATGGCTTCGAAAAACGCCGAACTAATCCAACAATCTTGTTCACCTGCGGTCAGTTCACGTTGCGGCACACCCAAACCATGGAAATTTAAAATGAAAATTGCTGTGTCCAAATTGTATCTACTTTAAATTGTTCGGCACATCAAAAAAGGTGGAGACGTAGACCACGCATATTCAAGCCTTGACAGGAATGTGGCAATCAAAGTCTAATCACGTTCAAGTTACTTGGGGCATTGATGGGAGCCGAGGTTACAGTATCTGTCGATTGATACGCCCCGATATCCCATGCGCCCACTGAGGGTATAGCGGTCCCGGCAAAATCAGCTGAATATGTGGAACCTAAATTTACCCCTTTTTGAGCCGGATAGTTCGTTCCAACAGTTCCCACGATGTGAAAATCATTCGCTGCATAGTTGACGAAAATTGCGGAGGTGGCATTTGTCACTGAATGGGTTTCTTTCCCGTAAGAATTAGCCGCCCCAGAAAAGAGGTTGTAGTCCGAATTTGAGCACTGAATTAGTTGACAATTAAAAAATATATTGTTGGTTACCCATCCAGTAAAAGTTCCTGCATATACAGAAAAAGTCGCTCCGAAGTTGCAGTTTTCGCAAGTATTATTGTGAAATGAAATCGGACCCGCGTTAGTTTTCTGCTCGTAAATCCTTGGGTACTGACCATTAGTATCTCCGTCAACGAACAGGTTGTTGTAAATATCCCAAGACCCGTTGGTCAGTATGTTCAGCAAAATCCCCTCCGTTTCCCAATTACTTACAATATTGTCCGCAAATACCATATCGGAGCATCCTCCCGCATACACGACATTATTATGTTGTGTCGTACCATTCGTCGGAGAACTTGCAATGTTGTAAAAAAAGCAATGATCAATCATTCCGTTTATGATTCCTTGTCCTATCTGGATTCCAACCACTTCGTCATGAATTCTACAATGGGTAATCCTCATTCCATGACAAACGTAACCAAAGACATCCATTCCTATGGAATTTGCCAAGTGAGGAAGGCCCGGCCCCACAAACTCAAGGTTGGTGAATACTACATTAGTCGTAGGCACCTCCGTAATTGCACTTATTGCGGCCAACCAAGAATTATTATAAGTCGCCTGCTCAGATACACCGCATACAATACCTCCAGGCACTCGACCGTCGATCGTTACATAATTTCCCTTACCTGCCTTATTCCATAACAGGCCGACGACGACATTCGAAGATGTGTTGAGATTCGTAATGATTACGGTTGAGTCGAACGATTGACTCCAACCTGCTGCGTTAGTTGCATCTGAATCAGCCGTCAAGACCCTATCGATATTAATATTATTGGCTTGAACGCTTAAGGCATTGGTATAAATACCGCCAGCTAAGTAAACTGTGTCACCCGACGACAACGCCGCCCAATTGATGCCCTGGATGGACCAGGCATTATTCCAATTGGTACCATTTGCGGAACCTGTCGCAATAGGTCTCACATAATGATCAGTGCCCTGTGCCGCCAGCGACCACGTCAGGATACAGGTTACCAGTGCGAGTTTTATGAAAACTCGTAACGGCTTTTCTGAAAATGAGAAACCAAGCCAAAAGACCTTTTTACGGAACTGTCTGATAATTTTAAACATTTTTTTATCGAAAGCTCATATTATGCCAAATCTCTTATGAGATGCCATTAAAATGTGGTTGCTCCATTTGATAACATGCGAGGCATTGCAGTTAAAGGGTTTCTCGTTGGCCACTCCCGTAATTCCAATTGGATTGTGACGCTTATTCGAAAATGGTTTGTCTATTTTTTAGACTCGGGAGAACACTGGATTACAAAGCGCAACTGGAATTATATGTAGCCTTGTTACCACGGCTGCTACGTCCTTGCAAAGATTCGAGTTGTCGCTTTGCCTGTTGCCAAACCGGTTGTACCCTGCATTGATTCGACCAAATCACCTGGGCCCAACGCAGTTTTCCGCTTCGCAGCTTGGTTTGCCAGAACCCGAGAAAAATTAGTGCCCGCAGCCACGAGGCTCCAGAATAAAAACTTCAATTGTGGGGAGAATATATCAACGGTCGTCATGGCATACATAAAGACCAGGCATGCAACCATGATGCCACCCTGCAACACTCGACTATCCGGTTCGCATTCGCGCCAGTTCTTAAATAATGCTTTGACAATAGCAAAAAACAGGATCACCTCCAGAAGAAAGCCAATCACTCCAAGTTCAATCAGATCACATGCATAATTATTATCCCAACTTGTGAAACCGATTAGGGATGTTGTGCCGCCCTCTCCTGAACCAAAGTACCGTGATAAATCCATTTGCTCTGTGCTAAGGGGACCATAACCGAACATGAGGCGAATTGGTGAGTGCAGGATTTGGTCCCATGCCACCGCCCAAAGCCTCCACCGATAGTCGTAGGAGTTGCTAACGAAGTTACCTGAGGTGAAAGTTGCCGCGCCAAGGTTCCGAATGGTGTCCCAAATACCCGGGCGCAGGACCAACATTACTACTGTTAACATTCCGAAGAGCAGAAGTTTCTTTCGGATTGCTCTGTCACCCACGATACCTGTAGCCGTTACTGCAAGCGCGAGACCTAACCACGGTCCTCTACTCTCAGAAAAGTAGTCGGCGCCTATCATAAGCAAGGCAGTTCCGTACATCATCCGTTTTAATTTAGTTTCCCGGAAGTAAGAGGATAAAGTGAGTGATAGCGGCACCCCCATCGCCATCGCATAGCCCATCAGAATCCGATGGGGATAGGTAGCGGCAACACCTCTTATGTCTTGTCCTTCAGCAAAACCACTTAACTGCCCGTTTAACGCTAAAGGAATAAAGTTTAATTTAAATTCAATTATCGCCACGATGGCGACGCCAGCCAATCCATAACATGCGCTTGACAATAAGCCGGCTAAATCACCGCTGCTTTGAATATGCTCACTGATGAGGAGATAGAATAAAACCGTTTCGATGGCGTAGCTGATCCAATCTTTCATACCAGAAACAAAGTCCGTGCCGAAAAGAAGGGATATGAGTTGTGAAAACCAGAATAAGAGAACCAATCTTAAGTTTGGAATCGGCCATTTTTGTCGATCAGGGGTTCTTGCTCGAATCAAGAAAATAAAAGCGATGACCAGGAGGATGCGTTGAATGGTCAATTGCGGCAAAGGAGCCGGCAGGTCAAACCTAAGTGTATAAGGTAGGAAAACGAGTAACCCCAAGGTCAAGCGCATGCCAGCGGACAAACCTCGTTGAAAACTAATAATCACCCAGAGGATGACCAGCACGAATAGTATTGTACCTGTTGCGCTCAAAGCAAAGATTTCAGTTGTGCGGACAGATGACAGGAATGAATGAACTCTGCCCGACAAATGCCGATTTAACTCAAATTAATGATGCTGGTTGAACTTGATGTTGAGCAATACCGACCGGATGCGGTGTCAACGAACTGACGATGCCATAATTCCAAGGCCAGCAGTGAGAAAACTTCCTTGGAATATCCGCCGCCGCGGGCGTTGGCCTTCAACAAGCGGCTGACTGCCCCGTTTTGAAAACAGCCACGCGACAGGGCGTGATGGGAAAGCAACATGGCTTCGATGCCGTTCTTGAGTCCGTTGCGCAGCCACTTTTCGTAAGGGACGGGAAAGCCGGCCTTCTTTCGATTGAGAACTTCCTCCGGTAGCGCCTGCGCAACGGCGGCTTTCAGAACTCGTTTTGTCTCCCGGCCCTTGACCTTGAATTTCGGCGGCAACGACGCTGCGAATTCCAGCAACTTGTGATCCAAGAACGGCACACGCAATTCAGTGGAATTGGCCATCGTCATCTTGTCCGCCTTGACGAGCAAATCGTCCGGCAGCCAGGTCTTGGTATCCACATACAACATCCGGTTGAGTAACGGTTCGCCGAGAACCGGCTGCATTAGCCCATTGACAAATTCGCCGGGAGAGGCGGAGGAGGTGTCTTCCAAAAAGTCGGGTGTGAAAAATGTATGTCCTTGTCGGTTGAAAAAGGCAGTCGGGCCGGAGGTGCGACTATAGTATTGCGATGCCAGCGGGCGTCCCAAAGCCGCGCCGTAGCGTTCCACGCGTTTATCGCCGGATAATCGCCCCGCCAATGCAGCCATCCCGCCGAGTGGTCGTGCTAGCGGGCCGAGGCGGGAGCATAAGCGGTCCAACCGCATCATGTTGGGATAATCGGGATAGCCGCCAAAAGCTTCATCGCTGCCTTCGCCGGAGAGTATCACTTTCACATGGTTACGGGCAAGTTTGGAAACGTAATACAGGGCCACAGCGGGCGGTTCGCACACGGGTTCCTCCATGTGCCAGACGTAGGACGGCAGAAAATCCCAAAAATCCTTTTCCGTAATGCTGATTTCATAGTGCTCGGCACCAAACCGTTTTGCCGCCATGCGGGCATAAGGACGTTCGTCCACCACGTCGTTTCCGTCGAAGCCGACGGTAAATGCACTCACTTTTTTGGTCGTCCCTTCAACTGCAAAGCTCAACACCGCAGAAGAATCTACTCCACCGCTTAACAACACACCAACGGGCACATCGGCAATCATGTGGTCGCGCACAGTGGCTTTGAGCAGACCGTGCAATTCCTCGACGGTTTCATCGAACGAATGGTTCCAACGGTCGCGCGTGAAACGGAGGTCCCAGTATTGCTTGATCGTCGTCCGGCCATTTACCACCGTGAGCCAGTGGCCGGGCAACAGTTTGCGCACGGAGTTAAAGAGGGTTTCTTCGCCGGGCAGGTAGTTGAAGGAAAGAAACGTCCGGAGTGCGTTATGGTTGATGTCGCGGCCGATTTCCGGGTCCGCCATGATTGCTTTTAATTCCGAAGCAAACAGGAGCGCCTTGCCGGTCTGGCAATAATAGAGTGGCTTAATACCAACCCGGTCGCGAGCGAGAAGAAGGCGATGGCGTTTTGAGTCCCAAATGGCGAAGGCAAACATACCGCGCAGTTCATTGACACAGTCCGGACCGAGGTCTTCATAGAGGTGAAGGATGACCTCGGTGTCGGACCGAGAGCGGAAGACGTGGCCTTTGGCCAAAAGCCGGTCGCGGAGTTCGGGGAAATTGTAGATTTCACCGTTGAAGACGATCCAGATAGTTTCATCTTCATTCGCCATCGGTTGCGCGCCGCCAACCAAATCAATGATGGAGAGGCGCAAATGGCCGAGACCGGCTTGGCCATCCAAATGAACGCCTTCGCCGTCCGGTCCGCGGTGCTTCATCGGTTGAAGCATGCGCCGAATGTCGTGTTCCGACACCCGCCCCGATGAATCAAAGACCATCTTTCCCGCTATGCCACACATGATTTTTAGACTTCCAGTTTCCGCTAAATCAGGCAATTTACCTTTTTGCAGCAATCTGCATCTCACTCGCTGCTGTCCAACTGGCGGGTAGGTTTTTCATTATCTCAATGCCTTTGAAAACGGTGCTCTCCCGCGCCCCATGTGTTTTAACCCAGGCCGCCATACCACGAATGCCTTCTTCCAAGCACGTCTTGTGAGCTTTGCCGAAGACGCGTTCCGCCTTGCCATGGTCGGAAAACGCCAGCTTCACCTCATTGCGTGGGTCAAGGCGCTTGATCTCGCATTCAAAGCCCATGGCCTCAGCAATGACTTTCGCCAGATAGTTAACCGTGTAGGGGGTGTCCGCTCCCACGTTAAAGATTTCATTGCGCGCGCCGGGAAGCTCCGCCGCCGCCGCGATGACCGGGGCCACGTCATTGATGTGCGTGAAGGCTCGTTGCTGCTCGCCGTCACCAAAGATCGTCATCGGCTGTCCTTTGAGCAATTGGTTCATGAAAATGCCAACGACATTGCGATAGCGGTCGCCAATGTTCTGGCGCTCGCCATAGACATTGTGCGGACGAAAAATAACATAATCCAATCCGAACATTTCGTGTGACACTTTCAATTCCAGCTCGACGGCGTGCTTGGCAATGCCGTATGAATCTTCCGGCATGGGAATCATCTCCTCAGTCATAGGCGTCTGGCCCGCGCCATAAACCGCGATGGAAGAAGTGAACACGAAGCGTTTGACATTATGATTGACTGCCGCGTTAATGAGATTCACCGACCCCACGACGTTGTTGTTGTAGTTGAATCGCTTGATAAAATGGCTTAATCCCTCGGCCGCATACGCCGCCAGATGAAACACGTAGTCGAAGCGGTGTTCCTTGAACAAGGCGTCAATTAATTCGTGATCAAGAATGGACCCTTGAACCAAGCTGGCTTCACTTGGAACATTGTCCTTAAAGCCGCCACTGAGGTCATCCAGCACGATGACGCGGTGGTTCATTTTGAGAAGGTGTTCCGCGACGTGGGAGCCGATGAACCCGGCGCCACCGGTGACAAGAGAGGTCTTCATATCAATCATATAAAATCTAGGTCTTTGAAGTTTCCATGGCAACTATCAAACCGGATATTCCGTCATTGCGGGAGCGGGTGCCAAAGGTTCATAACCAACGTCCGGCTCGGTCCCATGCTCAATGAAGAGACGCGGGTTGAGACGCCAATTCCAGCGAATGGCGATGGAATACATTTTCAGCCGGTTCCCCAACGCCTCGCTTGGTTTAACGACCATCAGTAACCGATAACATAGCCAACGGAGCCAAAACTGCAATAAATAGACCCATCGAATGCGGGTGGCCCCCTTCCATCCATAATGTTTAAAAAAATATCTATACCCACCGCGATAAGTTTCCAACGCAAATCGAATTGGGAACCGCCCAACGGATTGGCCGCCCAAATGGGTAATTTCCGCGCCCGGGTAAAAGAGGATTGTCGAACCGGATTTCCAAACACGAAGGCAAAGGTCACTCTCTTCAAAATGGTAAAAAAATCGCTCATCGAAGCCGCCCAACTTCTTAAGAATATCATTGCGGAAAAGGATGCAGCAGCCGGACTGAAACCCGACCGCCCTTTCAGTCAGGCCGTCCCAGCCGCAATAGCGGTCGGATGAAAACCATTCGGAGAATTTTCCCAACCACGCCAAGCACAGCGCCCCCATCAGCCATCCCTTGACCGTTGGCAGCGGACGGGCCGGAAACTGGTAGGACCCATCAGGGTTAAGCACACGACACCCAAATGCACCGGCCTCGGGATGCTTCTCAGCAAACGCAACAAGTTTTTCCAGCGCGTGATCACGAATGATGGTATCTGGATTAAGAATCAAAACGTAATCGCCATCGGCCACTTTAATACCCACATTGTTGCCTTTAGCGAAACCGAGGTTCGCGCCGTTTGCGACAATTCGCGCTTTGGGGAAATTTAGCCGAACGTATTCAACCGAGCCGTCGCCGGACCCGTTGTCCGAAATGATAACCTCGAAGTCAATTCCGTGGGTTTGCTCATAAATTGAGGTCAAACAGTTACCAATAACTTTGAGGTCATTCCAACAGATAATGACAATGGATAATTTCATAAAGCAAGAGGGTTAACCAAATATCAGATCAGGTCCTTCGCGGTAGCAATTGATAGAAGGCATTCCGCCAAATGACAACATTTCAATCCCAGATGCTGGAGCGCAGGGTCAACCGGCGGATTTGCTGGGAACGGATGTAGCGAATCAGAACGGTATCATTGACCCGTTCCACCTGTTTGTCGAGATAGCCGTTGCAGTAGCCGTAGGCAAGGCCGGCTGCACCAACGAGAAACGGCCGAGTAAACACTCGCTTGACACACTTGGCTATCATGAAGGCCGGATGATAGCCGGTAATGTAATTGGCCCGACCGTTTTTGAACGAGTTTTTCCAGGTTCCATCCGCCGAACCGGTGGGTTTGAGCTGGCAGACTTCCAGTTCCTTGAAGGAACGGGTTTTCCATCCGAGCATATTGGCTTTAAGTTCGTCCAGCGTATCCCAGCCGGTCGCGCGAAACAATCCGCCGATAGCCTCCCAAGCGGCACGGCGATAAATCTTGGTGGCCCCGCGCACATGGAACGAAGGGTCGCCGGGAGAATCATCCACCCGCGCTCCATTCATATTGCTATAAACCCGTCCTCCGCCGATGCCGAGCTTCGGGTCCGCCTGAAAACGCGCCAGGCACTTTTTAAAGTAATCCGGTTCAAAGGCGAGGTCTCCATCCAGCTTGGCCAGAAATTCCCAAGGCGTGCCTTGCACCAGGGCATAGCCATCGCTAAAGGCTTCAATCACGCCGCCACCGGATTTGCGAAAGCCACGATCCGTCCGATGGACTGTTCGGATCCATGAATGTTTTCCAGCCGCTGCATCGGCAATAATCCTGGTATTATCCGTGGAACCATCATTCACAATCACCCAAAGTGCGGGCGGCAGCGTTTGGACGGCCATTGACTCGATGGTTTTGGGGAGATGGCCTCCTTCGTTGCGCACCGGCGTGATAACTACGTAATTCATGAACGGAGCGTAAATAACAATGCCAACGGACTAGGTCAAACTTTAACGGCAGAAACAAACTCGAAAGGGAAAAATGAAACACTCAAACGCAGGCTGCGGAAGAGGTAAAATCATGCGCGAAATTTAGAAGCGTCTCTTTGGAGCCGCGAGGGAGTGAACCTCTCCGTTTTCAAGTTTTGTGTCTCGAACACCGTCTTTTCGGCCACGGCGCAGCGTATTGCTCAAGGATTGAACGCGGCCCAGCCAGTCGTAATTGCCGGCGGTTTCGCGGCGAACAGCGGCGGGTCGTCATCTTGGTTCATTGGCAGACGCTTGATCCACGTGTTGCCGCCTCCCCTCCGGTTCCGGCAAAGTTGCCTGGTGGCCTATATCCAGTGGCGGCAGATCGTCAACAATTTCTTGATCCGGTCCGTCCGCCTTGTTTTTGAGAAGACTTTCGACAAGAGCCAAAAATCGCTGCTGTTCCAAATCCCACCGATGGCTGTTGTAAACCTTCTGTCCGTTCAGAACAGAGGTTTCGGCCTCTGTAGGATGCAAATAGATCCATTCGATTTTTGACGCCAAATCGTCAGCGTTATTAGGTTCAAAGAAAACGATCTGGTCTTCCTGAAAATAATCGCCGATGCCTTTTGTCCGCGGAACGATGACCGGCTTGCCCATGGCCAGGTATTCAAAAATACGCGTGGGCAGGTTGATCCATGTGAACGGGTTCAAGCGGTTGGGGATCAAACCAACGTCGATGGTTGAGATGGCTTGGGCAATTTTTTCCAATGGTTTGAAGCCTTGATATTGAACAACGGATTCCAGTCCCAACTCCTGCACTAGCCGCATGACGCTCTGCATATAATCAGTGGTCTCGCCATACACGTGAAATTGAATTTGCGGAATGCGCGCGCGAAGTTTGGCGACCGCCCGAATGGCCAAATCCAACCCGTGACGCTCCACCAGGAGACCATGATACATGAGTATAAACGGCCGTTCATTCGAGGACGTTTTTACCTGGGAAGCATTATTTCCGGGATTGAAAATCTCCTCCTTCGGCGAATTCACGATTATCTGGAGCTTCGCTTCGGGACAGCCACGCGAAACGAAGACGTCCTTGAAAGCAATATTGGGGGTGAGTACCAGGTCGGCGAAGCCGATGCTCCACTTTTCCAACTTCTTTAACAGCCGCGTTACACGGTGTTCGACAGGCAGATTATAAATGCTGCTGAACAACTCCGGCATGGGATCGTGCAGGTCAAGGATAACCTTAGCGCCCAGGAGACGAGGCGTTAGCGCGCCAAACACCAAAACATCCGGCATGTTGTGGACGTGAACCACATCATAGCGTTTTCTTAAACGCCAAACTGATAATATAAAAAAGGAAGCAATGAGAAACGAGGCGTATTGGAACGCATAAGTCAGTTTTCCCGATCTTCGCCGCCGCAAGGGCACGCGAAACACGTTGACCCCATTCATCGTCTCGCGCAAGCGCATCGAGGCGGACCGGCGAAGACAAATCACGTCCACTTCCATTCCCGCACCTGCCAATGCCTCCGCCTCCCGTCGGGGCCTGGGGTCGGTCGCATAGTAGGAATATAGGAGGACTGCGGCTCGTTTTCCGGCGAGCTTGGCCCGATGGCCAATGGCCGGCCGGGCAGAGCGACGTTGCTCGATCAATGCTCCGGGCTTGCCGTTTCTTCCAGGCCTGGCGGCAAATGCTTCCCGATACCAATGCGCGACTTGCGAGGTGGTTGCCTGCCAGAATTCTCCCGGGTATTTTTCTGAAACATATCGGAGGAGATCCTTATATTTCTCCACGGAATAGGTGCCGCGCGCAGTAGAGTTGCCCAGATTCAAATAATCCGGATGCACATTCACCAGTGCCATGCCGCCGTGTCGCGCGATCCAATCTAGCTTTTTCTTCCAGATATCGGCGGAGTCTTCCTTGAGCATCAGAAACAGGGTCGAATCTTGCGGCAGGGTGTAGGGCAATTCGACGTAGCCAGGCGCAAGCGACGAGTCTGGAACGGACTTCCCATTTCTAATATCTGATTTTTGCGCCTCCGTCCGTGGGATCCAGAAGGGGAAAATGGTTCCGACACCATCGGGTTGGGGTTCAAAGGGGTCGGTGTCAAAGGTGGAGCAATCGTATTGAATGTCCAATTCGTGCAGCCAGTCCAGGTTGCGAAGCATGAAACCGGAACGAAAGCCCTTTGCGCCCCAGTCCCGCAAATAGCGATTGATGCATTGGGCTTTTTCAGAGAAGTCCTCGCGCGAACTGAAAAGCAACCCGTCATGGTTGAGATCATGCACACCCACCTCGAAACCGTTTTGCGCCAATTCCTGGCGCAATTCACGGGAAACCGCATAGTCGCCTTCAGGTATAAAATTGAAGGAGGAGCGGAAGCCGAATTCCTGATCCAATTGCATCAACTGGCGGCATTTCGCCAGGCCTTCCGGGCCTTCCACGTCGTGGGTGAGCACAAAGGCAAAATTCTTTCCATCCGGCCAGCCGGGCCAGCCTTCGGGCGGATGTGCCGCCGCTTCATTGATCGGCCAGACATCCTGATAGGTCCGGCGTTGCCGGCGCGCGACAATCCGGCGCAATGCCATGCGAAAGCGCCACGGCAGGTAGGGCTTGAGATGGTAATAGAGACGGTTGGCGGCCATAGGATTTACGATTTACGAGTGGCGATTTGCGATTTACGAATGGCGTTTACAATCTACGAATGGCGATTTACGGGACTTTGGACTTTGACGATTTTGTTTCCGGGCAACATTACGATTTGGGTCATCTATGCTTAAATCGTCCCATGCGCGGTGTATTTAAACATATTCGTAGCAGCCGACCCGTCCTCCGTAGCCCGTCCTCCGAAGCATTTCTGCGGAGGGTGGACAGCACTGCGGAGGGAGTAGGTAACGAGGCTCCGACTCCCCTCCAACTCCAACGCCTCCAACAATCCAACAATCCGTATCACTTTCCAAGCGCGGGCTGTTGCCGTTTCACAAGCCCGCCGCCCCGCCGGGGCGGATTACTCTTTCTGAATACCTGTCCACGGGTTCCGCTGCGCTGCACCCGTGGCTGCCTGCCTGCATCCCTTCGGGATGCCTATCCAACAGTCCGCTCTTTACGCGAATTAACGCGAATTAACGCGAATTTACATTTACTTAAACGTAACAGCAAAAATCTCGGCCGCAAATTGACGCGAATTGACGCGAATTGACGCGAATTGACGCGAAAATTTTTGAAGCGAATTGAAGCGAATTGAAGTTTAGCAAAATAATGAAAAAACCAATTTTATACTATGGATTATGGACTTTCAAAACTTAAAACTCAAAACTCAAAATTCAACACTGTATGAAAGTCGTTGAATTACTTATTGCCCAGAAAATCCTGGTGCAACCGGTCCGGGACATACTTGCGCGTCTTGTTCAACACCACGCCCACGGTGGCTCCGGCTTCTGTCAGCCAGTGGTTGGCCTGTTGGACAATCTCGCGGTCGGTCTTCTCCGATTCCACCACGAGCAACGTCATGTCCATGAACCGGGCGAGGCGCGCGGTAATACTCGTGGGGGTGACGAGCGGCAGGTCAAAAATGATGTAATCGTAATCGCTGGCCTTAAGCCTGGGCACCAGGGCGGCGAAACGTTTGGGCAACGCGTGCGGAAGCTCGTTGTTGTTGGAATGGCCGTTAACGACATACAGGTTTTCCTGAACCAGCGCATCGGACTTGGTTTCGCTTTTCAACGCGGTATCCAATCCGCAACCGGCCGAGCCCTTGTAGAACTGTTGCGCGGCGCCGTGCTCAAGGTTCATGTCCACCAGGAGAACGTTCCCCTCCCCGGTCTCGGAGAGCGAGGCGGCCAGGCCGGCGGCGACAGTGCTTATCCCCGCGCCCCGGTTGACGCCCGTTACCGCCACCAGTTTCGGCTTGTGAGTGAGATTTTTCACCTCAAAATAAACAATCAACCGGTCCCGCAACGCCTCGTAATACAACTGGAGGGCGGGATTTTTTTCGCGCGAGACCATCTCCAGGCCGCCATCGGGACCCTGCGGCGCCGCGCCATTTGTAGCGGCGCCATCCGGAACAGGACTGCCGTTCCCTTCCGGCTTTGGCATTTGCAATTGACGCCTTTGCGTGGATTGGAGCAGGCGCGCATGACCGTTCCGGTTGACATCGGGAATGGAAAGGAACAGGGGCATTTTCAACTTGGCCTCGATTTCAACCGGGCGCCGCACGGAGCGGTCCAAAAACATTTCAATCAGAAACGCCCAGGCCAGGCCGGCAAAGATACCGCCAATGGCCAAACCGGCGATTGTTTTATAGGTCTTCTTCCAATCCTGCGAGGGGGGCGATGGCATCTGCACCCATTTGATGTTGGGTGTTTTGCCAGTGTCAAGCGCTCCATCGATATGAGATTTCTCCAGGCTGACGGACAAATTTTGATAGTTGGCCTGTTGAATGGACTTGGTCTGCTCCAATTGCGAAATCGTCGGTTCCAGGTTGTTCAAATTCGTCGCCCGCATCTGCAACTGGTCCATTTGCACACTCCAGGCCTTGATTTTGGCATTGAGCGACGCAATCAGCGCGATTTGCGCCTGCGCGTCCGCAATGGGAGCGGCGGCCGAACCGGTTCCCGCCGGCGAAATAGGGACCGAACCGGCGATTTGCGGATATTTGTTTTCAAAATCTCCCTTGGTCTTTTCCGCATCGGCAATTTGCCCTTGCACTTCCAAAAGCAGGGCGTTGCTCTCCATGAATCCCTGCACCAGATACCCCTGCTCTTTTTTAAGGAGTCCATCAAGGCTGGCGCAAACGTCACCGTAGGCGTCCTTCTGATTCTGCGGAATGACTTGTTGCGCATTGGTGGCCGTCGAATTGGTGCCTTGCAAGTCAAGGGGGTGGCCGCCGTCAGTCTGTTTTGCAACCGCTTCATAACCGGATAATTCGGCCTGCGCATCCATAATGTCATCCCGAATCTTCGAAATCTGATCTGCCAAATCTTTTTGGGAGTCCTCGATGGAGATGATGTTGGCCTTGTTTTTGAGGTCGGCAAGTTGCTGTTCCGTGGCGTTGAGCTGCACGCTCAAGGTGGATTGTTCCATGGTCAGCGCGTCCTCAAATTGCCCTCCCGCTGAATGAATCTCGTAATGCTTCAAGAAATAGTCATTAATGATTTCCTGAAGGACGGGCTGAACGATCTGCGAATTTGGGTCCTTGAACGTGACCACAATGACGCTACTGCCCTTGTCGGCCGGAACCGCAACAAGATTGTTCCGAACAATAATGGCGGCCCGGTACGGATTTGCATCGCTCCCGGCCCGGGCGAGAATGTTGGACGCGCCGAAGTTGGTGACGGCCATCTCGGCCACGTCCATGCTGGTCAGGATCTGGATTTCCGAACTGATGATATCTTCCCCGCGCGGATCGGGCATAATCACTTTTTGGTTGTCATCCGCAAAAGTTGGTTGCGCGGCTTCCGGAACATACTTGATCAACAATTCCGCCGAGGATTGGTAGGGCGGCGGTTTGAAGAAATAAAATCCCACAGCGGCCGCGATGCCCGCCAGGGAAACGAGGATGATTTTCCACTTGTGGCGGAAAATAATGTAGTAAATATCGCCCAACGACATTCCTGTCGAAGGTTGAACTGTCTGGCTATCATTCATGCAATCACCATCTTAGCTGATTATGGAAACAAGCAAACAACTGTTTTGGCCTTTTCAAGCGCAGTGCCGATACAACGCCGCGCCGGCCATCCGTGAAACACCGGCCGGCATCGCGCGGAACACGCGGTTGTGCCAGCCCGTGGCTCCGTCGGATTCCGTGACAAAGGCTTCTTTGCGAAAATCGAATTTGACGTATTCGATGGGATGCTCCTCGGCCCCCCAACCCAGCTTGAACCGCCGCAAACCTTCATTGCCGAGGGATGTCCTGCCCAGGTGCAACGTCTTTGCGCCGTCGCGCGCCAGCCGTTTGATGGCCTCCCACATGACGAGGTTGGCCCCACGCAGGTGCTGGAAGGTATCATCCGAAGCGCCGTATTTGTAAATGGCCCGCGCGCCCCATTGAAAATAAACCGAGGCGGCGATGGGGCGGTCCTGGCAACGGGCAATAACAATCATGCCGAGATTTTTGGCCAGGATCTGGTCGAGAATGTTCCTGAAGAAAGCGAACGGCTGCGGAGGCAGGCCGTGTTTTTGGCGCGTTTGGCATTGCAGCAAATAAAATATTTTCATCGCCTCCAGATCCCGCGACACGATCACCGTGACGCCACTCTTTTCGGCTTTGCGGATGGCGCGCCGCACGGAGCTATCCAAACGCGCAAACATCCGCTGCTCGTCGTCCTCCAAATTTAAACGGTGCCCGTAAAACGAAAGCGAAACCGGCACGCCCGGAAACAGTTTGCTTCCGCCCCGAAACTCGACGGATTTCCAGCGCCGTGATTTTCCCAATGCCAGCGCCTTATGCGTGAGAAGCCGCGCGGAGACGATGTCCTGGTAAAGCGGCCCGCATTCATCTGTGAAGGGCAGCGCGATTCCCCGCCGGCCCGTCAGCCAGCTATTGACTTCCATGAGCGGAAGCAGGGAACGAACCGGCCCGCCCTCTTCTGAACTCAAATATACCGGCGCATAACCATAAGCGCCCGCCAGGGTTTTGGCCCAGGCCGCAGTGTGAAAAATGGTGCAATCGGAATGGGCCGTTACCAGCGCGTCCCAGCCCGGTTCGCGAAGCGGATCTACCACTCGGACCATCGGCACAGGCAGGGGCACTTCCTCCGGCGGAAAAAAAATATCCGCAAATTCCGTTGTATTTTCCGCGCGCATGTTCCTGGCCTGGCACTTCCTAACTCTTCGGCAGCAATGACCGGACGGTTCTCGCCGGATTGCCCGCCACCACTGAATCCGGCGGCACATCTTTGGTCACCACGCTGCCCGCGCCGATCAGGGCGTTTTCACCGATGGTGATGCCGCAAAGCAGAGTTGCGCCCGAACCGATGGAAGCGCCGCGCTTAACGACGGTGGGAATGCAGGCCCAATCCGCCTCCGTCTGCAATTGCCCGTCTCCATTCGTGGCCCGGGGATAGCGGTCGTTGGTAAAGGTGACGTTGTGGCCTACGAAAACGTCATCTTCCAAAACCACGCCCTCGCAAAGGAAACTATGGCTCGAGATTTTACAGCGGTTGCCAACCTTGACCCCTTTTTGAATTTCGACGAAGGGGCCGATTTTTACATCGTCCCCGATTTCGCAGCCGTAAAGATTGGCAAAGCCAAACAGGCGGACGTTCCGGCCCAGCTTCACGTCGGGAGCGACTCGCACATACGGCGGCTCGGGCGCGTTCATGGCTCACTCGCTTCCGTTATGCCGATGCGACCTGGAACTTGAGTTTTCGCGCCGCCAGGGCAGCCGGCCTTTTTCCGTTTAATCTGCTGCTGGTCAGGCTTCCGGAAGCCGCCAGGCGCGCCGGCCTGGGGGCAATTTGTTGGGGCCGCAGGTCGCCATTTTGTCTTTGTTGGGGGAAAAGCTCCACCGGCGCGCCGCCCTGTTTCAACGATTCCGAGGATGCCTCCAGAATCCGCACCAGTTCCATGCCTTGCCGGCCGTCGGAGATCGGAACTGTTCCATGGCGGATACAGTCGAGGAAATGCTGGCATTCCGTCTTCAACGGCTCTTCCTGTTTGATGTAGGGGGAATACACATCGCCGTAGTGGTAGGCATAATGAAATTCGGCGAAAGTATCATAGTGCGGCGGACGCTCCACACGCGCATCAAATACCCGTATTTTTTCCAGTGGCGCCACGTCATCATAAACAATCATGCGACGGCTGCCGACAATGGTCATCTCCCTGACCTTTCTGGGATCCAGCCAACTGCTGTGGATCATGGCCGCCCGCTGTCTGGGAAAGCTCAAGCACATGGACGTCACATCTTCCACTCCCGGAGTCACATGGGCGCTGCCGCGGCAGTTCACCGTCACCGGTTGATCGCCCATAATGTGAAGCGCAATGGAAATGTCGTGCGGCGCCAAATCCCAGGCCACGTTGATGTCTTTTTGATACAGCCCCAGATTGAGGCGCCGGGCGCAAATGTATCGGATTTCCCCAATGTCGCCCTGGTCAACAAGCTCCTTAATTTTCCTGACCGCGGGCGAGTAAAGGAACGTATGGCCGACCATGAGCACCACCCCCTTTTTCCGGGCAATTTCGACCAACTCCAGGCACTCCGCCGACGAAGCCGCCATGGGCTTTTCGATGAACGTATGTTTGCCGGCTTGCAGGCAGGCTTTGGCGAGGGGATAGTGTGTCTTGACCGAGGTGGCGATCACCACCGCATCGAGGCCGGAACCGTTCAAGAGGTGCCGGTGATCCGCGGCCCCCTCAACCTCGGGATACAACGATTTAAGGTGGGCCAGGCGTCCCTCATTGAGGTCGCTCATCATCTTAAGATGACAATCCGGCAATGACCTGAAGTTACGCACCAGGTTGGGGCCCCAGTACCCGCATCCAATTACTCCGATTTTGATTTGATTTGTCATAGTTTTTCTTTCCGCTTTAGACTCTCAATTCTGTTTGGTTTGGACTCCTGCTTTTGCGCGGCTGGCTGCACAATCCAGCCGCCGTGAAATTATTGGTTCCCCTGTTCCGTTGCCACGATTGTCCCGATTGAATTCTGACGCGATTTCCTTGATTTCCTTCGGCGGCGCGAATCCCACACCTGACCCGCCATCACCGGCAGGGTTTTTAGAATAATCATCAAATCCAGCCACACGGTTTTCTTCCGGGCATATTGAATGTCCAACCGCATCATTTCATTGAAGGTGGTCTGATTTTTGCCGCTGACCTGCCAGAGTCCGGTGAGACCCGGCAGGGTGTCGAATCGTTCCCATTGCCACGGAAGATATTTATCGCTCTCATAGGGCAGACAGGGGCGGGGTCCCACCATGCTCATTTCGCCACGGAGGACATTAATGAGTTGGGGCAACTCATCCAGGCCTGAGGACCGCATCAACAAACCAAGGGGAATTATCCGTGAATCTCCGCGCGCGTCCAACTTCTCCATGGGAACATCCGAATCCATCAGTTGTTGCAGGTGTCCCTGGTGCGTGGTGGTTTCCGTGTTGACAAACATCGTGCGGAATTTGAGGCACATGAAGCGGCGGCCCGATAATCCAACCCGTTCCTGTCTGAATAAAATCGGCCCGGGGAAAGGATCGCGATCAGCACGGCAATGAGCACCGCCAGCGGCAAGACGACCGGCAGCACGAGGAGAATGAAAAACACGTCCAAAATCCGCTTCCAAAGCGGGATTTGAACGAGGCCAGACCTCTCATCGAACTGACTTGGATTGGAACAAGAATCCACAGTTTAAAAAATCACTTCAATTATTTTTTGACTTGTTTTGAATCAAAATATATCCAAAACAGAGTTGGTCCTGCATTTTTTCAGCGCTTTTCGGCTGAATGCAAAGCTCCGCACTTATTGGTTTTGGCCAACTCTTTTAAAATCCACAACCAATTTTCTTCCCAAAAAACTTCTTTTGGGACGCCTAATTCTTGCAGCAACCTCAATTTAACACTGCAATTTTTTCTCCGACTGCCGCGGCTAGAATCGGGGCCATGTCCGCCACGGAGTGCCTATCCAAAATCACCGACCCGCGATCCACCTCCACCGGCGTCGGACGCCCCAACACGTCCAGCAGAACCTGAACCCGCCTCCGCGCCGGCATAACCCGCAGTACAAATGCCCGAAATCCAGCAAAAACACCGTCAGCAATGGTGACCTCATCCGCCGGCGCAAGTTGGCTCTCCACAGTCATCGGATCATCAGCCATGAAACATTCCTGGAGCTCTTCGATCCTCGAATCCGCGACTTGGGGGATTTTTTGGCCAAAACGCACCATCCCTCTGACACCACTGGTGTACTGGATTTCATTCAGCCTTTCCTCCAGGACACATCGGACAAAAATATAGCAAGGGAACAGCGGTTCAACCACGCGCATCACGCCCCGTTGAGTTGCCCGCTCGACGCGCAACTGAGGGTGAAACACTTCTAAATTGAGATTTTTGCGCACATGCGCCGCTGCCAAATGCTCGTGTTTGGGCTTGGTCCGCGCACAATACCACGCCAGATCTCCAGATTGCGGTTCTGAAAGTTGGGATGGAGGTAAAAAATGCATGGCGATGGCATTAATTGATATCCACAGTGATAGTAGGATATAAACAAATAAAATTGCCCGAATGCGCTGAAAAAATAATCTCAGCGCAAACGCCGGACATGACATTGTTCAATAATTCTTCCTTCATACCGAGGTTATATTTTTAACACAAAATCAGTTTACTACAATCAGGGCATCGCACTGAACTTATACTAAGGGCAATACCTACCTACCTGCCTTCCCCCTTAAGGGTGACTTCCTGCAAATAATTATGGCCGTTGAGTGGCGTAATCTGCCAATGCTGCATCGTCAGCCATGTTCAATTTGTGTTTGAGATGGTCCCGAAAAGTTTCCACCGCTCTGATGTTCAGTTCCAACTGTTCGGCAATCCGCGCCGTGGACATTCCTGTGCCGATAAGATAAAGCACCTGCAATTCACGATGCGTCAAATGCTGGATTCCTTTGGGGTGAGAGGGGGCTCTTTCACGCCCAGGAATTGATACAAGAGACGGCCGGCCAGCTTGTGACTCAGATATATTTCCTCCTGAAACACCGAGCGAATGGCTGCCAACACTTCGCGGGGAGATTCCTCCTTCAATACATATCCCGCCGCCCCCGCCTCCAAAGCCTGTTCTGCGTAGAGCGTTTCCTCATATTGGGACAAAACCAAAAGCAGCGTCCGGGGAAATTGTTTTCGCAATGGTTCGATGAGGGGCAAAGAGCTGTCGCTGTCCAAAAACAGATCCAGCAACACCAGGTCCGGTTTGTGGAGATCCACCGCGGGAATAATCTCGGACAGCTTGGCCGCCTCTCCGCAGCAGACCAGGTCGCTTTCACGATTGAGCAAACCAACAATCGCTTTGCGGACTACCGGATGATCATCCACGGCGAGTATGCGTTTCTTGGCAACAGGAACATCCATTTGTTTAATGATTAAGACAGTAACGAGCCTTAGTAACAATCGGGGCAATCACCTGATAATCTGCTAATGGTTTTGCTTAAGGGTAATGACTACCGGACAAGGCGGGTACCCGCCTCCAAGTCGGCAATGGCCTTGGCTGCGATAACCAGCGGCGGTGATTGTTTCGACACCCATTGCATTGCGTATTGAATCAATGCCGCCGCGTTGTCCAAATTCAGTTTATGTTTGAGATGCTCGCGATAGGTCTCAATCGTCTTGATGCTCAATTTCATTTGCGCGGCGATCTCACGGGTGCTCAATCCTGTCCCCAGCAGTTGAAGCACGTGCAGTTCACGATCGGTCAACTTTTCAACATCGTTGCTGCTCGGCAAACGGGTGGCAAGGGTTTTGTGCAGAAGCTGGCTGGTCATGGCCCGGTGAGGTATATTTCACCCGAAAGGACTGTCCGGATGGCGTTCAACACCTCTTCCGTTGCATTGTCTTTCATGATGTATCCGTTTGCCCCGGCCCGCAAGACTCGTTCCGCATAAAGCTCTTCGTCGAATTGCGAGAGTATCAGAATGGGAATGGTGGGATGCTGAGACTTCAAAGATTTGATGAATTCCAACCCGTCGAGATTTTTCAGCCGGAGGTCGAGGATAATTATGTCCGGCGTATGCGTCGCAAACGAGTCCAGGGCTTCCGCCGTGCTGGCTGCCTCCGCGCCACAGAACATGTCGCTCTGTTGATTGATGAGTTGCGCCAATCCGTTGCGGACGAGCGGATGATCGTCAACAACGAAAATGCACGCCTTCTTCTGGCTGCTCTGGATTGAACCGTTCACTTGTTGCAATTTCTTTTAAATTACAGTCATATCGTATAACCCTTAAGGCCACCGGTTGTCAAACACTTTTAGGCTGCCTTCTTGTTACGGGTGAAACACGGTTAATTGCCTCACCCCAATATTCATTCCAACCCGGGCGATTTTCCCGATCCCGGAACACATAATGGCAATGATAATGAGCACTGCACGACCGTCCCGATACCCGGTTGCGACGACAACGTGAACGTGGCGTCGATGGCATTCGCGCGATATTGCATAAGGCGCAAGCCCATGCCGGAAACTGCTTTTTCAGAGACATCGAATCCCTTTCCATCGTCACGGATGGTGAGGTCCAGTTGTTTGTTGTCAAGGGTGAATCCCAGTTCAATCCGGTCCGCGCCGCCATGGACGAGCGCGTTGTGAATGGCCTCTTGTGCTATTCGATACAAGGCCAGGTTCGCTTGCCCCTCGATCGGCATTTGCAAATCCTCGCACTTGAACTGGCAGTCCACCGGGTAGGCATTGCTGGTCTCCATCGTAAGCCTTTTCAATGCCGCAACCAGACCACTGGCTTCAACCTCCGTCGGGTCCAAATTGCGGGCAACCTGCCGCGTTTGTCTCATGGCGTCATTGAGCAATTCCACAATGACATGCATCGCCACAGCAT
>CAWCRR010000032.1:0-5323 GCA_963797825.1 uncultured Verrucomicrobiae bacterium | reverse complement strand
TTCTCATTTATTCTCAATGACTTAACTAAAACGAAACGGCAAATTTCGACACAGGAAACACTGCACCAGTCTGGCGCAAATGCGATCCGCCCGTTTCCGGTCAGCCTCCCGTCATGGCTAGGCTGGTGGAGGCAGAATGCTCCTTTGGCGATTCCCTTGTCAACCAGTTTTTTTTGGCAGCATTTCTCTTTTGCCAATGCTGGTTCAACGCATTCGTAACCTTGGCCAGCCAAGCGCGGTCTCGGACCTGTTCCAGCAATTCGGACGCGGCAAAGAACTTCACGTTGTATGGCGACGGATTGCCCAACGGCTTGAGCAGACGCGCCGCCACCAGCACCGGCATATCATGCGGCTGGCAATTCAGCACCCACGCCGCCTGCTCCGCCGTCAGGCGGGCTGGCAACTGGTTCAGCAGCCGCATAAATTGATGCTGTTCCTCTCTCATTCCAGTTTGAATTGCTTGAACACCGGATGCCGTTGGCCGAGCAGATTGACGCCCCACCAGGTGTTTTGCTTCGTGACATACTTGGCGCAATAATCCGCCACGTCATCCCGGCTGTTCACCGGCTCGATCCGCGCCCGGCCGTAACGGTGAAAGCCCCGCATAGTCGCGGGCAATCTTCACCACCAACCGCAGGTTCGCGGTGATCATTTGCTCCCGGGCCTTTTTGTCGCCGCGCCGGATCCGCCGGGCGAGCGTGATTTCTTCTTGTGGCGTCAGCAGCTTCACCTGGCCAATCTCACGTAAATAGAGCAGCAGCGTGTCACCATGCAGTGACTCCGTTGGAACGGGCTCCGTTTGGGCGGTCAGTGGTTCCGCGAACAATGGTGAGGGCGCGGTTGCAGCCGACGGCGCTGGTGCGCGAAGCCGGCTTGACCGGCGAATGGGCATCAGACGGACGCGCGGAGTGCTGAAGTGTTTTATGCCCGTTCGGTGGTTTCGATTCAGTGTGGCTTTCATTTTATGAGATCAGTTGAGTTGATGGTTTCGAGCCAGTTCCTCCGGGGTCACGACAAGATCCAGTTTCTCCGTATGCCGGATGACTGTGATCAATGAGGCAACGCCGATTACACCGGCCACGAGGTGACGATGCAGTTCATCAATCCCGGAAACCAGTTCGCCACCGAAAGAGACGATCACATCCCCCTCTCGCAAACCGGCGCGACTCGCGGGGCTGCCAGGCTCGATGCCCGCCACCAGGACGCCCTGGTCGGCTGTCAGCCGATGGAATCTCACCACCCGCCGATGAATGGGCACATTTTGACCTGCAACGCCGATCCAACTGCGGCGGATGATGCCTTCCTTGATCAACCATGCCGCCACGAACTCGGCCGTGTTGCTGGCGATGGCGAAACAAATTCCCTGTGCCGGCAGAATGATCGCCGTGTTCACACCGATGATTTCGCCGCGCGAATTTACCAGCGGGCCGCCGGAATTACCGGGGTTCAGTGCCGCGTCGGTCTGGATGACATTGTCTATCAACCGGCCGGATTGAGAGCGCATGGACCGGCCTAGCGCACTCACCACGCCGGCGGTTACAGTCTGTTGAAATCCAAACGGACTCCCGATGGCAACGGCAATCTGCCCCACCCGGATGGACTTGGAATTTCCAAAGGGCGCATGGATGAGTTGTGACGCATTGATGCGGATGACCGCGAGATCCGTTTCCGGGTCGTCGCCCACAAGAATCGCGTCGAAGACACGACCGTCCGCAAGCGTGACTTCGATTCTGGCTGCGCCATGAACCACATGGCTGTTGGTAAGAATGAAGCCGTCGGGCGCAATGACGAAGCCCGAGCCGCTGCCGCCCGACTCCGGGCCGCGCCGCTTTTCTTTGTAGATGCTGTGAACGCGGATGTTCACAACCGCAGATCCGATCTTTTCCACGACGCGGGTGATGGTTTTTGAATAGCCGTCGAGCAATTCGTCATCACTTGGTGACGTAGGCACAGGGGTTTCGGCAACAGCGGCATCGCCGTCGCTAAAAGTGTGAACGAGCCCGATGGGATTACGTCCTTGAATTGTATCTGGGATTTTCATGGTCAATTTCGGGCTCCTGCCCGCACCGCGAGTTTTTCCAGTTTGGAAAGAATCGCCCGCTTGCCGGTTACGCCGATGGATTTGTCGCGCACCTCGCCATCCACGAAATACATCAGCGCCGGGATGGACTGGATGCCGAAGCGCGCGCCCAGGACTGGATTTGCATCCACGTTGACCTTGGCCACTTTCACTTGGCCGGCCTGTTCGGTGGCAATTTCGTCAAGCAAGGGCGCGACCATTTTGCAAGGCCCGCACCATTCGGCCCAAAAATCCACAAGCACAGGTTGACGGGATCGGAGAACTTCGCTTTCGAAGTTGGCTTCATTGATTTCAATGGTTGGTTTCATGTTTTTATTCTTTTTTGATTGGTCTTCAGCACATTGGCTGCCTTTGGTCGTGTCAGCGATGGCCGCCGGAAACAAGCAGCGTTTCGCCGGTAATCCACGATGAGTCGTCGGACGCGAGGAAAGTGACCGCCGAGGCAATATCCTTCGGCTGGCCGATCCGACCGAGCGGAGCATTCGCGACATACTGGTCATGGAAATTGCCCGAGGTGAACCCGCTGGTAACCGTGCCTTCGGTTTCGACAAGGCCAGGCCGGACAGCATTGACACGGATCTTGCGCGCACCAAGCTCCTTGGCCAGCGAACCAGTGATGACATCCACAGCACCCTTCGTGGCACTGTAGACGGAGGCATTTGGCGGTGCCAGGGTGCTGACCAGTGAGCTCACGTTGACTATGCTGCCTCCTGCGGGATTGATGTATTTCAACGCTTCTTGGGTGGTGAGCAGCAGGCCGAGCACATTCAAATTGAATTGCTTGTGAAAATGCTCCTCCGTGATCGCTTCGAGGGGGGCGAATTCGTATATCCCCGCATTGTTGACGAGAATGTCGAGCTGGCCGAAGGCCTTTTTCGTTTCGATAAACAGGCGGTCGATGTCCGCTTTCTTGGCTACGTCCCCTTGCACGGCGACCGCTTTGCCGCCCGCGCTGATGATTTCGGTGACGATCTTGTCCGCCCCGGACTTGCTGGAAGCATAGTTGACGACTACCGATGCGCCTTCGGCCGCAAGGTGTTTGGCAATGGCAGCGCCGATGCCCTTGGATGCGCCCGTAACGATGGCAACCTTGCCGGTTAGTTTTTTTGCGTTTGTGCTCATGTATTATTTGGTTGATGGTTTTGGTTTAGTTATCAATGGGAAATGACCGGATTCCTCCGCCGGACCAATTGCTGATGATGGTTCCAGGCGGCAACTCCCTGTATTTTCTCCCCCGCGAGATCCGGGAAAACGAGATGCGGATAAACCGTCTGCCATGCGAGGGCTTCAGCCTCGTTCAACGCCAGACGCAGCATTTGCTCCTGCACTTTGAGCGTGCTGCGGGATTCCGCGAAGATGGCCGCCTTGGTTTCCTTGATCCGGGCCAGAAGCTTCTGGCAGGACGCCACGCACGCATTTCTGAATGCCCCACGGGTGCCGGCTTTCTCCTGTAATTGTTCTGTCGATTTTGTTTTCATTTTCTTTATTCTTTCTTATATGTAATAACTGTGATTACACTATTGCACAAAAAAAGAGACCGTCAAGCGGCTTTTTTGCCAGTGCAGGCACCCGAAGCTTTTACCATGTCAATTATGTCCGCCAGCGTGGTTTTCTCGAAGTCCCGTTCCATTGCGTTCTGGGCTGAATCAAATGCTTTTGCCAGTGCCTCAAGAATGCAATGGCCCACCGGACAGGCGGCGTTGGGTTTTCGTGCTGGCCTGGCGAATGATTCTGAATCCTCGACGGCCCGATAAACTTCGGCCAGATTGATGCGGCGTGGTGAACGGCTCAACCTGGAGCCGGCTCCCGCCCCTTTGGACGTTTCCACGAGCCTGGCTTTTTGCAGCGACAGCAGAAGCCGCCGAACAATCACCGGGTTCGTGTTAATACTGCCAGCCAGGGATGCAGACGTGACCCGGTCGCCCTCTTTGTAGGCCAGGACGGCCAGCACGTGAACGGCCATGGCGAAACGGCAACTGGTCCTCATACGTTAAGTTACTAAGTAAGCTAAGTGATTACATCTGTCAAGTTAATTACCAGTGAGAAGGCAGTTTGTCCTTAAAATCAGCTTTGCCGGCAAAATTTCAGCAACTTCAAAATTGGATTTTTCGCAACATTTATGTGCCCGCAAAATTTGGGCAAATTGGATTCGAGAAAGTTTGGAAATTAACAGGATTTTGCATTTACCGGCAACTTTTTGGCAATTGTTGCCGATTTTTTTCCAGTGCAACAGTCGTGTTAACCCAATCTGACAGAGTGCAAGTTCTTGCGCCCCTCCGCGCCACCGTTTTGCACCCGCAAATGTGCAAACAAAGTCTCAAGTTTTCACCCGCCGTAAACGCTCCCAGCGACGTTCGGCCTCGTCCGGGATGAGCAAGGTGGTTTGTTTGTAATCAAACCTCGCCTTGAGCCGACGCTAGCTGCGAAAGTCGAGCCAACGCCGGAAGTCAAAGCCGTCCCGCCGTCCACCGCAAAAGCAGAACTGAAACCTGACGTTAAAACCGACATCAAACCAACCGACAAAACTGAGCCGAAGCCTGATGGCAATGCGGAAACCAAATCGGAATCGAACGTAAAGCCAGCACACGAGGTGTCGCCGCAGCTCATCAAAAAAGTCCATGATTTTTTACGAGCAATTAGGGCGCGAGGACGTTCGCGCCGTTCAAGTATCAGAAGAAGGGGGAACTAAAAAATAAACCCGTCGCGAAAGAAGCTTCTTCTTCGTGATAGGGCTGAGGAGTATTGGCGGTTCAAGCTAACTGGCTTTTGTAGAGGAAATTCACGACAAACCGTTCAAACCTTCAGTGAAACCTTCAGTAACGGAGTTAAGTCGATATAAGTTAATATTGGAGAATATTATTGAATTAGTTCGGCGAGGGATGTAGTTTTTTATCGAAAAACGGGCATTTGCCGGTCAATTCCGCCCCCAGCCACCACTTTTATCCCCGTCAAATATAGGTTTTATCAGTTTTTTTCGAGGGTGCATGATTCGTGGTTTTGAGGTTTGTGCTGGACTTTGTGCTAGTCTCATTGCTTTCAGGTATTCCTCGCTTAATTTCCCGCAGGATTCAATCTCTGCTGGATTGCTGCTAAAAGGTCAGCGGCAGGTGTCTGCGTCAAATCAATACACCCCGGCATCGCCTTTCGCTTAACAACCGAAGCCAGTGCTTCTGGCGGCGTGAAGCGTAGTTTTGAAGCGGCATCCCGTTTGTGCTGCGGATTCAAGTGTCCGTAAATCTTGCC
>CAWCRR010000031.1:0-148971 GCA_963797825.1 uncultured Verrucomicrobiae bacterium | reverse complement strand
ACCGGCGCTCGGGCAGATACGCGTAGTTCAGGTTCGCGTGAAGAATCGTTATGTATTTCATGTATTAAATCGCAATAGTGGCCAAGTTTATTCGACCGGGGAGAAGTCTCAATGGCGAAACAGGTTTCCCTGTAAAACCCGGCCAAAGCTTTACCCGTATTTCAGCATATTCCAAGCAGTTCCATAAGTGATTTTTCCGTGGCCTAGTCGTGCCGCCGGGCAACACGCCGCAACAGCCAGCCGACGAGGAAAAAGCAACTGCCACTAAAAAGGAAGCCCAGCCTCTTGCTGCCGTCGTTGGGCACCAACATCATCAGGAATACAAACGTGCCGAAAATCAGGCACAGGCCGCCGATGGCGCCGACGACTTTGGTGTTTTCTTTGACCTGTTCGGCGGTCATGTCTTCGATGGGGCGTTTAAGCCGGGTAAAGAATTCTTCGAGACTGGCCTGGTAGTCCGCCGGTGATTTTTCATAGAAAAGAGTCGTGAAAAAGTACCAAATCATTCCGACCGCACCGACCCCAAAAGCCGAAGTGATGAGTTGGGTTTGGACGATTTCTTTTGCGCTCATGGTTCCACCCATACCGGGCACCCAGGAATAAATGCCGGCCAAAGTTGGCAGAGAAACGCCATGTGCTTCCATCCAGATTTGAAAATGAGTGATAAAGCTGGTCGAGGCGGGGTCGAGAACGGCTTGGGGTTTGATGCCAAACATGATGGCAAAAGTCGCCACCATCCCCACCAGCACAGTGGACCAGCCAGCCCAGGGGGGAGTGCGCTTGATGAAGAGCCCGAGGCACATCGGCACGGCCAGTGGCAGGTAAAGGCTCACACCCAACTGGTTCAAGAGATCAAATAAGCCGGCCGTGCGGTGGTGGCTGACGATCACTCCAATTTGGACGATGAGCAAGCCAAAGGCGGCGGTGCAAAGTTTGCTGATGATCAAAAGTTTTTTTTCGGAACATTTGGGGTTGATAATGGGCAGGTAAAAATTTCGCACGAGGATGCCGACGGCTTGGTTCATGCCGGCATCGGCGCTCGACAAGGTGGATCCGAAAATTCCGGCGACCAACATGCCGAGCATTCCGACGGGCAATACGTCGTGAGCGGTGATCAGAAAAGCGCCTTCATTGGGATGGTTAAGGGTAGGAAGCAATTTTGCCAGGCCTCCCGGATGGGTGACGGAGGTTACCATGGAGGGAATCATCCACAGCAAGGGACCGATGATAGAGCCGCACAAGGGAAAGAGGGCCATCTTGCGGGCATGGGAATCACTCCTGGCCATCAAGTATTTGGCCGACATTTCGATTGAATTGTACATAAACATGTTATTAAAGGTGAGGCCCAAAAAATAAAGGAGGATGAATTGCGGCCGCGCGATGAGGCTCCAATGAAAATCCGCAGAAGGCAGTTTATGGAGCAATCCAGAAAATCCGCCGACGGCGGGCTGCATCAGGGCAAACGCTGAAATGACCAAGGTAACGGTGACGACGAGGAAGGCCTGGACAAAATCACTTGCCGCCACTCCGAACGCCCCCCCGACCAACGAGACAAAGGTGACCATCAAGCCAAGGGTAATAATGACATTTTGGAGATGGATGTCAAAGGCGCCAGACATAAAAACGCCCACGTTATTCAAGGCCACACCGCCAAAAAACAAGACAATCGGCAAGCGAATCCAGGTCACGAATTGCTGGGTGGGCGCGCCGTAACGGGCACGGATGGCCTCGACGGGCGTCACCGACCGCATCCTCCGAAACCGGTAGCAGGTACATAGGAAGATAGTGAGAAACGAGGCAATATTCGCATAATAGGCGACCAGCACATAAGGGCCGTCCACGTAGATTTCGCCCGCGGCGCCGGTGAAGGTCCAGGCGCTAAAACTGGCCATCCACGCGGAGACGCCGGCCATCCACCAGGGCATGATGCCGCCGCCACGGAAATAATCCGAGGTGTTTTTGTTTCGCCGCGAAAAGACCACGCCTACCGTGATGACAAACACGAAATAAAAGACGATGCTGATGTAATCGTAGCGGGTGATCATTTGAGAGGGTCAGAGCGGGTTTGGGGATAATAATCAAAATAATCAAAGTCCGCGCACAAATTTTCGCCGCCGATGTCCTGGGCGCAAAGGCCAATCATGGCGCCGGTAAAGTGGAGTCCCTGGCCGTAATCGTCTGAGAGCCTCGAAAAGTCCAAGACGGGGCCGATTTTTCGCCAAGTTTCAGCGTTGGCAGACGCGCTGAATTGCAATTGAGCCCCGGCCACTTCGGCGCGCAGGAAAATTTTTGCCCAATCATTGATCGTCACGGCTGGCTCGATTTCGTCATAAATTCCGTCGTCGGCGAGAGCGATGCCGAGAATTTTTCCGCGTGATTCGTCATGAGTTACGCGCAAATAAAAATGCGTCCGCGTGTCGTAATAGCAGATCAGCCCGGCGCTTTGCATGAAAATTGCCGGCGAAAATTCGAGACAGGTTTCCGCGATAAAATTGAAATGCCGCACGCGGCGGGCAACGAGGCTTTGGTCGAAAAGGGAATGCAAGGAATCGCGTCCGCGCAACCGCAGCCAGCCGGGCCGTTCGCCAACGAGAGCCATGAATCATTAACCGGCACGCGCAAGGCACTCCACTGAGGCGCCAGATCCGGTGAATCAAAATGGTCGCGCGCGGGGACGGCGAGGGTGGTTTGCGCCGGCAAATCCGCCGGCGCGGGCCAGGAAATTTTAGGATCATGCCCGCCCCCGGCGATTCTTAACCAGCCTCCACGCCACTCAACGCGTTGCATGCAAGTTTCCCGTCCGAGGGCGCATCGGTCCCCGACGTGCATGTCGGCGGAGGTTGATTTGTCGGGCGATGCGGGATTTTTTTTTGCGCCGGTCTTCAGCGGCCGGCTGGCCAGATGCGCGAGATACCATTCTCCCGCCGGGGTCTGGACCCATTCGCCGTGACCGGCCTTTTGCAGCGGCAAGCTGCCATCGTCACGGGAAGTAAGCAAAGGGTCTTGAGGATCCAGTTCGTACGGACCCAAAATATTGCGCGCGCGCGCCATCGAAATGCCGTGGTTCCAGCCGGTGCCGCCTTCGGCACACATCAGATAATACCAGCCGTCACGTTTGTAGAGGTTGGGGCCTTCGACCAGGATGCCGGGTTTGTCCAAAATTTTTGTCATTGGGCCGGTGAGTTTGCGGCGCTGGTGGTCATATTCCTGGATGACAATTCCGGCGAAGCGCGGGTGGTTTTTGCGAAAATCCCAAAGCATGTTCACGAGCCATTTCCGGCCATCATCGTCATGAAAGAGCGAGGGATCAAAGCCAACGGAATTCAATTCGACAGGCTCAGTCCAGGGTCCGGCAATATCCGTTGCCGTGGCGAGGAAAATTTCCAAGTCCTTGAAGGGACGGCCCGCGCCGGTATTACGCAAACAAGTGTAGATGAGCCAGAACCGGCCGTCGGCGTAGCTCAAACTGGGCGCCCAGACACCGGCGGAATCCGGCACGCCACGAAGATCCAGTTGCGATTTGCGGGTCAAGACGTGGCCGATGAAGCGCCAATGCATCAAATCCTTCGAATGATGGATGGGCACGCCGGGGAACCACTCGAACGATGAATTGGCAATATAAAAATCGCCGCCGACACGGCAGATGCTCGGGTCGGGAAAAAAGCCGGGCAGGATAGGATTTTGGATTTGGTCCATGATCAATTCGATTTTGCCGTCCAGCGAAAGGCGTTTAACAACAGTCTTTGAAATTGGGAATGCAACCACACTTCCGGCGCATGTCCCGGGGTCAAGACACAGATGCGGCCGCTGCCTTCGAGGCGAGTCCAGCCCGCGGGTTGACACCCATGTTCGGAATGTGACCGCAAAAAGACGTCCGGTTTCGAATCTTTCATCGCCATAAAATAATGTTCATCCTGCACGGTAAATTTTTTTACATCGTTCACGAGGGGATGGGACGCAATGGGTTCCAGCGTAACGGGGCATGGGGCCGGATGCCGCAAAAATGTTCCGCCGATCAAACGATGGATCATCGGGAGTTGTTCATAGCGGGAGGTGCCGGAGTGAACGACGACCAAGCCAACGCCGCCGCGAACAAAATCAAAGAATGCCCGCTCGCAATCGGAAGTCATCCAGGGACGCTGATCGGCAGCCGAAAACATGTTCGCTTTGGCCAACACAACGACGGAAAAATTCATCAGTACGTTCACCGGAGGCGAGGCGGCAGCATCGAAAAACTCAAAGTCGAAGCCCAATTTCCGGAACGGAGCCAATCCCTGCCGGACGTTTTCCGCCGGGTGCCATGCATCACCGCAAATGACAAGGATTCGCGCGTTCATTTTTCAAAGTTCAGGGCGTTCCAGGCCGCGCCGTAGGTCCCCGCCCATTCGCCCAACGTGGCAGGAACGATGCGAACACGATGACCGCCGGGGCGCCATTCGACGGCGTCCATGAAACTGGCAAGCGGTTCAAAAAGATTTTTGCCGCTATTGGCAATGCCACCGCCAATAATGACGATTTCCGGATACCAGGATGTTGGCAAAGGAAGCGATGGCGCGGGCGAGGTCGCGGACGGATTTCAGCCAATATTTCGCCGCCGCGGCATCTCCGGCCAGCCAGGCTTTTTCAAGTTCCAATGATGAAGCAAAGCGCCCGGCGGTCCTGCGGGCGACGTTATAATTTCCGACCGCGGATTCAAGCGAACCCGGCATTCCGAAAATGCTGCGGTCCTCATCTTCATTGATCGAAACATGTCCAAGATGTCCGGCCCGGCCGATCGCGCCTCTCAACAATTTTCCATCGCTTAAAATCGCTCCTCCGACCCCGGTGCCAAGCGTCAATAAAATCGCGTGGCGACAACCTTTGGCGGCGCCCTGCCAAACCTCTCCCAGCAACGCCGCATGAGCGTCATTGAGAATGGGAATGACGTTCTTACTTTGGAAAAAATCCGTCCAGTCGAACTTTTCGATGCCTTGCATCTTGCCTGGTTGGGACACGATGGAACGTCCATCATTTGCGACCAATCCCGGTACGGCAATCCCGATGCGGGCATCTGGCGCGGCGATTTCTGAAAGCATTCGGCGGGCAATTGCCGCATAAGACGGAATATTATTCACCATCTGGTCATCGGTTAGGCAAGTCCACTTTTCAATCATTTTACCTACGGTGGAAAAGACAGCCATTTTGATCTGTGTCCCCCCTATGTCCAGACCGATGAGGTCGTAGCGAGTCATTTTTGTCCTCCTGAAATGGGCGTCATCAGGCCGTTTCTCTCGTCATGCAATAAATGTGCATCCAGTCCATCCAGCACCACGATTCCTTGCAGCGAGGAAATCAATTCCGGCTTACTCCATTGCCAGACAATTTCGCCATGCCTGTTGAATTCAAGCAACTGGATTCCCTGGCTCCCATGTCCTTGTCCGTGGCCTTGCCAATTGGCGACCACGATATTTCCATCTGGTAATAATTGAAACATCGCGTAAAAAAATGGATTCACCTCCAGCGGAACAGAACCCTTGTCCCCAAATTTACGGAGGATGTTTCCGTCCGGGTCCAGTTCCACCAAAAAAGCGCCGTAACCGGCGGAAACGAGCAGGTTTTTGTTTGCCAGCCGGACGGCTTTCCAGGCGTGAAAAAAACCATTCACGGGAAATTCGCGGAGATACTTCCCATCCCGCGAGCCTTCGCGAATGCGGTCGTTGCAGCACATCAAATAAGTTCCTTCATTGGTTTGGCGGATCAGCCGCACATAGTCGCCGGGAAAAAAGGCGCGATGAACTTCCCGGTCATTCGCATCCAATTCCAGAATGACAACGCCGGTCGCTCCGGCGAGATTGACGCCAGAGATCAAGGTATGGCCGCCCGGCTGCCGGCGCACGGCGGTGACGCCTTCCAGCGAAGCAAATTCCCTGGCGACCCCGCCTGTTTCAATACTGAACTCGGTAAAGCCACGGTGGTGGCCGACCAAGATTTTATTTTCTCCGATGAGCTGCAAATCGCGCGCCTCCGGCGAGCCAATCGGGACCCTCCAATTCTTTGAGGGCGCGGCTTCATCGATGTGGAGCAGGTTTCCAAGGCCTTCGTCAATGGCGATGAATCTGTGACGAATGGGAGTCACGGGCTTGGTGCTCCCGAGATTGTTGTGATCCAAATCGCCTGGCCGCCCGCAGGTTTTAACGAAACATCCAAGGTAGTGAGCGAATTCACCGGCGCGATCGCAACGGCGACATGCGTGCGGGTGGCAACGGAATCATCATCCGAATAAATATGGGCGACGTACGGTTTTCCGGCGGAGAGGAAATCGAGCGGCAGTTTTAACTGGCGCGGCTCGCTGTCGTTAATGGTCCCCACGAACCAATCATCGCCGCTGCGCCGGGCCACGGTCGCAAATTTGCCGATCTGGCCGTCGAGGA
The DNA here is from genome assembly GCA_963797825.1 of uncultured Verrucomicrobiae bacterium. Lineage (GTDB taxonomy): Bacteria > Verrucomicrobiota > Verrucomicrobiia > Limisphaerales > UBA11358 > UBA11358. The sequence continues at coordinate 142,561 of CAWCRR010000031.1, read as the reverse complement.
CTATTGTATCGTCCCAGACGACGGGGAGGCGCCGAAAGAATTCGGTTTCGGGTTCGCCATGGCATTCCGAGGGGCGGTCATACCAATAAATAAACTGCAATGGGCTATAGGTGACGACCGACATGGCCAGTTGATGGGCATGGGTGGTTTGCAGGTGGCTATTGTAATAGCAAATGGTGTAATCGGCCGCGCCAGCCACATAACGCGTAAAGGGGAGGGTGCAATTATGTTCCGGAGTGGGAAAATGTTCGTTGCCACGAACACCTTCAACGGTCAAGAGGTTTGGATAAGTGCGGGTCAGGCCGGTTGGGCGGTAACCATCGTGGATATCCAGCACGAGATGATGTTCCGCCGCTTTTTTTATTGTTTCAGCCACCCATTCTGTTTCCGTCTGGGGGCCGACATCGATAAAACCAATCTTCACCCCTTTGACGCCCCATTGCTCATAAAGTGGGAAGAGAACATCGCGTTGCTTTTTGATTTGATGGTGGTCGACGTAGAGGAGTACGCCGACGTTTTTTTTCTTTCCGTACGCAATGACCGCCGGCAGGTCGAGGTTGGGCGCGCGGACGGTGGTGGCGTCGCCAGTTTGAAAACTCTGGTCCTTGCCATACCAACCCGAATCCAGTTCGACGTATTTCAAACCGGCAGTGGCGGCAAAATCAATGATCGCCTCCGAATTCGTTGTCGTCAGCCTTGTGTCGCGCATGACCTTGCCCGGCTCGATCCATGAAGTGTCTTTCAATGCCAGTGGCTGGTTCAAATCAAGGACCAGATAATCCCGTTCAAGCAAATCGCCTGGTTTTTGGCCGACGACAAACAGTCTCCAGGGCGTTGAATCGCCGGGGTGTAAAACCGCGTTCGGATTGTCCGGCATGCTGTCTGACGGTCTGGTCGTATTGGAAGTTGTTCCGCCCAGGGCGCTGACGAGGGCATTCGACGAACCTGGCGAGGGGGAGAGCAACATGCGCGGATAATTTTCGTTGGCCGCCTCACATAGACAAGCATACAGGCCGTCGGCATATTCTAATGTCAAGGGGCGCTCGCACCCCGGTTGGATGGCGGCAACATTGACGCGAGAGTATTTACCTTCTGTGCCGTATTCTTGGTAGCAAAAGGTATTTGAAGGGAAACAGAATTCGGAAGATTCGCCGGAAAAATGGAATTCTCCGATGTCCTGCGTTGGAAATGAATAACGAAAGGCCGCGCCTTCGTTGTATGCGCGAAAAATCAGGCGCATCAAGCGGCCGGATGCCTGCCTCAAGTCCACATTCAATTCGTGATAATTGTCAGGAATGATATGACGCTCGCCATAGAGAGGAGACCATTCACCGTCGTGCGAAAGGTGTGAGACATTCTCGATTGTAAATCCATTCGTAAAATCCGGCAACAGGCCCAACCACGATTCCAGCACGATCGGTTTACCCAAATAGTCGATGGAATAGGTTGGAACACCTCCGGGCTGCAAAAGAAATCTCACGGCAACATTCCCATCCGGCGATTCAATTTGAGGGTCATTTAAATTGGCGTTTCCGATCGGGGTCACCGCCACATGGCCGAACTTGACTGTTGTCGTGACCCCGGCGAGGCGGGAACAGGCGCATAAACCAACGAGCAGTTTTTGTTTTAATGGGACAGTGGCAGAGCCGATGGTCACCCAGCTTGTGCCGTCGGAAGAAAATTCGCCGATGAAATTGGCGCCGTGGCGCTCCAATTTCAACCAACAAGGACCGGTGAGACGGCCGTATGTCACCATAGGGTCGGAAAGATTTGTGCCGTTGCCCCAAACCACGGTGTTTGCGCCGGGAGAATAGCGGCCAGCCAAACGGGCAATCCAACCGGGCGCTTCGATTTGTCCGCCGGGTTCCGAGCCGATAAGAAGAGAAACATCCGGGGCATCGGCGGCAGACGATTCGCGCATCATCAAACCGAATTTGGAAAATTGTGAACTGGTTTGCGGGACGAATTGGGCAACGATGGTGGCGTCGCCATTCACCGGCTGGAAAGCAAATTGGCACTCATCTTTCGTCCCGCTGATATTCGCGCCGGCCCCTTCGAGTGTGAAAAGATCCCCATCAAAAGCCGCATCGCCAGCCACTGAAACAGCCCCAATGTCCTGGTGCGTCCAAGAGTATGGTAAACCGGCGCAAATGGAAGCCGGAGAGGAATCGGAACTTTCCCCGGAAGCATTCACAGCAGAAATAACGTAGCGGTAAACTTCACCTGATTTGACGTTTGTGTCCGAGCAAGCTGTTTCCGAAACGCTTCGGGCAATAATTTTGTAGCCGCCGTTTTCTGTCGCGCGCTTGATGACGTAATTGTTCGCGCCAACAGACGCGATCCATGTAAGTTTAATTTCGTTGGACGAGCCTTTGACGATCAGTCCGGCGGGCGAGGCGGGCGGGGCGTGGATTTGCGCGGGTTTCGCGCCGGCATCCGATTGCGCAAAGAGCAGCGTGCCGAATCCGACGTGGTCCGCGCCCAACGGCGCAGTAGGAACACCGACTCCTTCGGGCCGGATTTTTTCCACAACTTGTTTTACAAACGGCGCCGGAACTTTCAGCCGATTGGCATAGGCATTATAGATTTCCTCCCACACGGCGCGGAACCGTCCGCGGCCATTCGGGGAAATGATGGTGTGATGGTATTTGCCGGTGCGATCCAGGGTTTCGGCAAAAGGAACATCCTCACCGAGATTATATTTGGCGGTATATTCAAACCCTTTCAACAGGAGATTATCATCGTAGCCATAGAGGTCGAGACCCTGGTGCCAGGCGATTTCGCAACAATCACCCAGGTGCGCGAGGCCGAGTTGGGTATGTTGCTGGTCGCGGCCACTTTCCTGGCATTGGCCGGTTTCATTGATGATATAATGCGTCAATCGCCCGTCGCCGTCGCCGTCGACGTAATAACGCAGGGCGCGCTCGAACATATCCCGGTCATTGCAAAACACGGCAATGGCCATCATCGTTTTCATGGCGGCGGTATCCCAATTGCCGTTGGCGAAGGGAGCAAAATCCTTGATAACTGGATAAATGACATTGCGAAAATTATTTTCCGCCTGTTCGATTTCGGGATGTGACCAGCCGGCATCGGTGTATCGGATGATTTCCGCCGCGTTCACCATCTTGAAAGGGCCGAGTCCCGCCATCAAGACGGTGTCGCGTCCGTTGACGGATTTCAAGGTGGCGGACCAGGCATCGATGATTTCTTCGGATTTCCGGGCGTAGGCGATATTGCCGGTGATGTTCCACATGATGGCGCATTGATAGGCGGCACTGGCGTCTGAATCGTAGGCAGTTGCGCCCGCGGTGGGGTTTCTTCCGACGGCGGGGAGAGGCCCGCGCATTTTGTAATCCAATTGCGATTGGGCATTCGTGCAAAAGACCTGGAAGCCGGAAAAGATGGGTTCTTCTTTGGCGGCGACCGCGGTTTTCATTCGCTCCAGGTCCTGGCGGCTTTGAAGCAACCCGGGGTGAACGAAAGAAAAATCGGCCAGGGCGGTGTAAGCCGAGAGCAGGACAAAAGCCGCCAAGCATATCCAGAACCGCCGAAGAGCGCGCCAGCGTCCTGGAGCGCGGCTCACGGATGAGGATTCCGAAACTCCGCAAAATTTTGGTTGGCGCATTTTAATCGCGGCTGAAGTTATCATAAGAGGTTGATTCCTGGCGGATGATTTTTCCGTCCTTGGTTTCAGTGATGCGGACAACAATGTTTTTGCCGCCGCCATCGAGGTTCTGGATGGTTATTTCCTGGACGCGGCCATCCGCCAACTCGATTCGCAACTGGTTAGCGTTTTCGGCGACCGCCGATTTGACCATCGGTTGGTCCTGGTAAGGTTCGATCACGGTAAGAAAACGGGCCTCAGTGCCTTGACTACGAATGGCGAGGACGCGGCGGCGGCCGGCTTCATCGCCAAAAGGGTAATCGCCGCCCAAAGTAGCTTTGAAGCGAACGAGGTTCGTTTCGCCCAAGGGAATGTGTATCACCGCGGGACGATGATCATCCGCTGGCTGGGCGGGAATGGCGTTGGAATAAGAAACGCCGCCAATTTTGACCGGCCCGCCATAATAATCCTGTCCGGGCATGGCGGGCAGCGCGACGTTTTCAGTGGTTGGCTGGACGCCCAATGGTTTTTCCACTCCATCAGAAGAAACGAATCGCGGTTTGGCGAGAAAGAGGGTTTTTCTTTGTCCGCCGTCAGCGGTGAGCGTGATGGAAAGTTCCCTGGCGCCCGCAATGGGCACATCAATGTCAATGGCACCCAGAATCCAAATACCGCTTTCGCCTTTGGCCAAGATTTTCCCGCCGGCCGAGACTTCATAAGTGACCCATTGTTGCCCGCCGAGATTTTCTGGCGGCTGCGCCAGCATGATCTCTTGCTTTGGCGGCCAGAGGGAATAGAGGTCCAGGTTGAGAACGCCGGGAGTATTTTGATCAAAGTTTCTTTCCTGACCCGGCTGGAAATCGTATTTGAACCTTGCCGCAACGGGAGCGCCGGCCAGATACCAGTTGCAATCGGTAATAAATTGCGCGGAAGTCCGTGGATCGGAATTATATTGGGCATCGTGCCGGACAAATTCTTTGCCCAGCGCTTCCAATTTTTGGAGGCCTTTCATCTGGAAGAGATCGTCAAACACGTGAGGCGCCTGGCTCTTTAAATAATCGGCGATGACAACATAATCATCGGTTACAATACCGAGGCGCCGCTGAAGGACCCGGTCGCTGAAGGGACCCAGTTCGCCCCATTGCCGGTCGCTGACCAAAGGAAAGCTCTGGCGGTTCCGTTTCATCATCGCCGGTAAATCGGGGGAAGCGCCACCGGCCGATTGGGCATCATAGACCATGCCGCCGTAGGGCGGATCAGACCAACGCGCGTCGGTTTCCTGGGCCGAAACCTGCATCATTTCACCGGGATAAAAGAGCAATTGGGAGGAAGGAACGGCTTCCTGCTGTTTTTGGTCCACCACGACCATGTTGTGGTTGACGGAATTTTGGACAAAGAATTTATACATGAAGTTGTTGTAGCCCCACCAGATGGCCTCGGGATCCCAAAAACTTCGGCCATAACGCATGATGGCGTCGAGAGAGCACCGGTCAAAATGCCCGTGAAAGCCCCCCTCCGTCCCTATTTTGAAAACGGCTTCGATTTGGTCCCGCGGCGGGCGGTTTGTAGCCTGCGAACGCAACAAGGCAAAACCGAGGTTTTCAGCCACGGCACTTTTGAGATAGGGCTTGGTGGCGGTCTGGGGCAATACCGGGACCCCGTAAATCAAATCGCGTTCGCCGCTCGACTGGATCAATGGGACATAAGCGGGGTCGCGAAAGGCGTAGTATGCCAATTCCATGCGGGGGCCGCCGATTTGTTCTTCATGTCCATCGTTCATTCCGTAAGCGACGCCACGATAGTCGGCCACGTCCGGCACCGCATCCCACAATTGTTTTATCGACCGGGTATTATGATGAATTGGCCCCCATTTTTCGAATGACATGCCAAAGGGGGGTGCCATCGCCCAGGGCGAGTCGATGGTATTGGGCGAAAAATTTGCCGGAAAATCACAGTGGAGCAAATCGATTCCCCAGGGCTGGCAGGCGAGCGCGCTTTGGGTCAATTCAGAGGCGACCCAAAAATTGTAACTGGTGGAACCCTCCCACCACCAGCCGTCGTCCATGATTCCTTTGGTGACGTAATCTTCAAAACCGCAGGGGCCGTAAAGATAGCGGTTGGCTGATGACAAGTCGCCCAGGGCGAGGGAACAAAACAAGGCGGCGGTGTCAGCCGCGACGTTCCAGTTGCCAATATTTCCGACATCAAGCCAGGGTTCAACCGTTTGTTGAAAGAGCCTGAACGAGCGTTCGATGGATTGCTGATCGGCTGCGCTCAACACATTGGCGTCAAGAATCTCATCGTAGGCGAGGGCAACAATCTGCCAATTCTCGCCCTCTTGCGGCTCGCCTTCGCTCACCGCGGCAAAGGTGGAGGGGTAGCCGGTGTTTTCGTCGGCGAGACGGCGCAGGAAAAGCGCGACTTTCTCCGCATAATTTGTGTTATGGGTCAATTGCCAGGCGATGGCCGTTTTTGAAAGGTTGTTAAATTCAGTCACCCAAAAAACATACGGATGCCCCTGCGGATCGTGGGCGCGTTGTTCGGGAGTGGCCGCTTCCGGCACCTGCCAGGCATCGGCTGCCGCGACGTATTGGCCGGCCTGAGTTTTTGCCCAGGCATAATGCTTCACCTTCTCGCGGACGGCCTCCCATCCTTGCGGCGTTAATAAAATGCAAGGCCGTGAAACATCGCAGGCGGTAATGAATTGCAGGGTGGCGAACGGAGCGCCGTCACTAATGCCCGTTGCCAGCAATGTCTGGATTTCGTGTCCACCGGGCGGGACTCCGCTTTGGGGCACCCGCACTGAAACGATGCATTTGGCCGTCGCGCCCGGTGACACGGTCAATTCCGAAGGCGCGACTGAGACGGCCATGGTCTCCCATCCATATTTTTCAAAATGGAGGGCGATGGTTTGCGGCACATCTGTGCAATTGCCGACGACCACCTCATAGTTTGCGATTGCCCCGGCTGGGACCGATTTTCCCTGGACGATGGCATCGAGAGCGATGCCTGGAGCGCGAACAAGCCGGACATCTTTTAAGCTGACTTTGCCATTTTTCCCATCGGCGAATTTTCCGTTCAATCGCAAGGCCTGGATAAATTCAAGAAAGGCGGATTGACTTTGGTCGTAATCAAACGACGTCCAGGGGAGCGTAATTTTCTGCCAGTGGCCATTTCCATTCACGGAACAGGCGGCAGCGGAGGAGAGAATATATTCCTGCCGCGGTGTCTCGGGCGGGGTGAGGAGCGTTGCCTGAAGCACCAACCGGCGACCGGCCGGCGCCATGATTTTCATTTGCAAACCAAAGAAGGCACGCCAGTCCCGCGTGCTGTCGTTCTCCTGGCGGAAGCCATTAAAATACCAACCCTTTGGCCCTGGGGGGCAGGTGAAGACGGCGGGATTATTCAACGTCCATTTGGCGGCGGCATCGTTGCGAACGGTTACACCCGTCCAATTGGCAAAGTTATCGCCGCCGATTTCAAGCCAGGGCGATGAATCTCCGAATGGCTGCGCCCCGGCTGAAACCGAAGCCAGGGCGATCAGACAAAAAACGAAGACAAAATGATGCGCCGCGCCTTTCATTAAAGAATGGAAATACTGCATATAATGTAAGACATTTCGATTTATTCAAGAAAGCGCTGATTTAGTTTCCCTGTAAAACCATAGGAAGCTTGAGAAATTCCCGGGGTTACGACGAGGTTCATTGATAAATCAACCGATAAAATTCGCTACCTTGCGTACTGTCAATGGGAATCCACAATTGGTTTGTGGTATCGGACCCGGAAATGGTCATCCAATTGGTTCCCAAACCAGCGCCGGGGGAATTGGTCTGGACCTGCAATAGCCAACCCAGATGATTGGAGGGCCAGGTAAAATCAAGCTGACCGCCAGCCGTTTGAAGAGCGAGTGGTGGAGAAGCCAACGATACGGGACGGACGCTAACCGGGTTGGAATTGGTGCTTTCACCGAAAAAATTCGTACCGCTGACGGCGTAATAATAGAGCGCGCCATTCACGAGGCCGGTGTTGGTGAAGGCAAGGCCGTTCCAATTCGTTGCGATGGTTGTAAAAGGGCCGGCACTGGCGGTTGCGCTTTTCAAATTGTAGCCCGTGGCATTGGTGGCGGCGGACCAGTTCAAGAACGCGATAGAATCACCTGGCACAGCAAGGAGATCGGCGGGCGTCCCCGGCAAGGCGGGCCAGAGGCCGGTGACGCTCACATTGTCAAACGTCCCCGAATCCAAAGAGCCGTTATTACGCGAACATACCGCGAAACCGGCAAAAACCGTGGTATTCAACGTCATGGATTTGGTTCCAACGAGCGTCCAATTTGCGCCGTTCGAAGAAATATAAGTGGTAAACACATTGTTGGTTCGCGCCAGCCGCAACCATTGAGGCAGTGTCATGGTGCCGGTAACAGCGCTGGCACTGGAGCCGGCGGTATTGGCCGTAGTGCGATAGACCATGGTGACGCCCCCGGTGCCGCTGATTTGCACCTGGACATTTCTCGAGCTGTTGCTCAAGTCGTCCCGCATGACCAGACCTTGCTTGTCGAGGCCGCTGTAGAGGGTCTGGGAGGCGAGCCGGGCGGTAATCATTCCGTTACCCGTCAGGCTGACATAGGCCATACCAAAAGCATCCGCAGTATAAAGGCTGCCCATGTCAAGGCCGGCGCCATAGACCGTGAAGGCACCCTGGTTATTGTAGGTGGCATGACCGGGCGTAGTCTGGTATCCGGCGTCGGAATAATTCCATGATGATGGCAAGGCGGGCAACGTTGTGGCACCGGCCTGGGAGGAATCAGGCCCTTCCCCGACATTATTTGTGGCGGCAACGACATAGTAATAGGTGGCGCCTGGCGTGAGAGCGGTATCGGCGTAGGCAAGGAAAATTGTTCCAACACCGGTTGCGATGGTCGTATATGGCCCGCCGTTCGACGTGGAACGCTTCACGATATAACTGGTTGCTCCCGGAACTGCGCCCCAGTTGAGATCAATGCGGACATGGGAGGTGGCGCCGGCAGCGACCCCGGCGGGAGCGGCTGGCGGCGTGGCTGAAGGATAGGCCAAGGCTAAACCGGAATTAACGGTTTCGCCAACCCCGTTCGTGGCTGAGACCTGGTAAAAATACAAAACATTATTTGAAACCGTGCCGTCGGCATAACTTGTCGTCGCCACGGTGGCGATGTTGGTATAAGGCCCGCCGCGAAAAGTCGCGCGCTTCACATTGTAGGCGGTCGCGCCAGATGCGGTATTCCAAGTCAGGGTGACCTGCGCGTTGGTCCAAATGGCCGTCAGACCCGAAGGCATGACCGGCAGGCCAGCAGTCCGGGTCGGCATGGCTGCCACCAGCGTGCCGAAGGCAATATGGTCGCGGTCGAAACCTTCGGGGCGGGCCTGGATGACGGCGTAGGAAGTCCACGGGGCGAGAATGCCGATGATGTTCTGATAGGGATCATAAGCCTGTTCCCAAAGTGGATTCCAAGTGCCCAGTTGGTTGATAGCACCGGCGGTTTGCGAAATCAGGCCATGATCCTGCGGACCGTCGCATTCCGTGGGAGGAATATAAGGAGCCAGCAAATTGGTGAGGCCGTTTAATCCGCCGTTAGTGGTGTTGTTGGCGTTGAAGTAGGCCAGGTATTCATGCGCGGTCAGGAGGCGGTTGGTGAGGAAGGTCCACATATCAACGTTCTGGCACCACGCAGTCCATTCAGCCTGGACTATGTCATCCAGCGCCAGGCCCCAATGGCCGATGTCACGCTCCGATTCGCAGGTGTACCCCGCCGGATAGATGTAATTAACAATGCCCATGTCGCATTCGGTGGGGGCGCCATACAAGATGGAGTTCATGCCGTCGTTGAAGACAGCCTGATCTTCCATGAAGACTCCGGCGGCCATCTCGCTGGCCGCGCCGCACTGGCCCCAGTTGCCGCCGCCGTACATCTGATTCTGTGGGAGGATGACGTTCCTGATGAAATTGCTGCAAGTGTTGATTTCGGCCTGCGACCATGAGGCGCCGGTGTAACGGATAAGTTCCGCCGCAGTGATGAATTTAAACCCTTGCAGGCCGGCCGCCAGTCTCCGATCCGAGCCGGTCATATTGGTGCAACAACTTGACCACGCGTCGAGGATTTGGATGGCTTTGTTGGCATGCGCGGGATTGCCGGTGAGGTACCACAGCAGCGCGTTTTGATAGGCCCCACCGCAATCATCCTGAAACGCAACAGGCAAAACACTAGTGATCGCGTCGCGGTTGATGGTGGGCAAAGGCCCTTCCATGGCATAGGCGGAAGAGGAATGAAAGTCGGCCAGCAAATTGTTATAGCCCAGATACCACGGCTGGTTGCCGGCCAGCACATTTGTCCTCATGCGCTCCAGATCTGCCAGGGAATGCATGACGCCGGGATGAACAAAGATACCATCATAGGGCGTCGCGCAGGTTTGAATTGAATGACCCGTCAACCCATTCGTGGTGGCGGCGCTCACGACGTAATAATAAGTGACGCCGTTCGTCAATCCGGTGTCGATATAGAGAGTTCCGGCCAACGAATTGGTGAGCGGATAAGGCCCGCCGGACGCGGTGCCGCGTTGGAGAAAATAGTTCGTGGCGCCGAGTTCGGCGGGCCAATGGACCGTAACCTGTGAGTTGCCGGGGACGGCGACAATGCCCATCGGAGGCGAAAGGTCCGCGGCACCGTAAATAACACGCAATGTGTTGGCAGCGGTGGCGTTGCCATTGGTGACGAATTGAAAGCTCCAGTTCGGGTCCGTGCCGGAAACGAGCGAGAGGCCGTTGGTCAGCAACACGCCGTCCCAGGTCATCAAATTCCATGCGCCGGCATTGGTGGCGCCGTGAAAGCCCAATGCCAGTTTTGAGCCGGGCATGAAGATGACGTTGCCGGAGCTGTAGGTCCCCGGCGGCCCATCCAGGTGGGCCACATAGATCGAGCCGAGGGTACCGTTGGTGACATACGCCGCCAGGATGCCGCCGGAATTTTGCACCCAGAAACCGTCGTCGTTGGTATTGACCGTGCCAATGTTGGCAACGCCGGCGCCATCGACTTCAAAGTAGCCCGTGCCGTCGTTGGCGCCGAGCATTATGCCAGTTCGTGTGGCCAACTCCCCGCCGGAAAGGAAAAAGTTTCCCTGTGCGCTGGCGCCGTCGCCAAACGCAATACTTACCGACGGGACGCCGCCGATGGTCCCATTGCGTTCCGAATTCAGCACACCCCCGGACAAAGTAATCGTGCCGGTGGCGTTCGCTCCGTAGCCCACTTCCATGTAACCGCCAAAACTGACGTAACCGCCGGTTTGGGCGAGGATGCCGGTTTGGCCGCTGGTCGAGCCGATATAAGTTGGCGTGGTAGAACTGCTGGACAAAATACCGCCGGTAACATCCAATTCGCCGCTGCTGGTGTTGCCGACCCGGATAAGATTGTAGGTGTTGGCACTGTAGCTATCGACGGCCTTGTTCGCGCCGGCGAGATTGATTTCAGGATTTTCAGCGGGGGCCGGCAAGGCATCGCCTGTCCAATTATTGGGATTGTTCCAATCGTTGTTGCCGGCGTCATTGGACCATTGCACATACTGCGCGCGCGTGTGAGCGGCGAGAAGCGTGGCCAGCAAAACAAGAACAAATTTAGACACGCGATTTATGCCTAATGAGGTTCAAGAGCAAACATACGATTCCCATTTGGATATATTTTTCATAAGTTGCCTTCGAATTGCCGTTTCGTAAAAAAACTACCACCAGGTTTGTGCGCCTAACAATTTCCCGGCCAACGCTTCCATCAGGAAATAGTCCCCCCAACTCAGGTACGCATTTTGCGCTGAACCGGGAGTATCGGATCCGATCTGTCCGTCGCGCAAAATACCCGGGCAGGCCCGATTAAAATTCAAATAAGCGCCGCTGCACAAATGTTCCAGGAGCGATTCTTTTTTCCTGAGGATGATTGTGTCTGCCGCGCCGATCCTTTCGAGTTCTTGAAAGGCACAGGCGGCCACGGCTGCGGCGGAAGAATCGCGCAACGGTTTCTCACCGGAGGGCAATCTGAAGTCCCAAACGGGAATGGGATCGCCGTTGAGTTCCTGATTAAATTTGCGCGCGAGGCGGACTGACGCATCGAGAAATTTTTTATTTTCGGTATAACGATAGCTCAAAGCAAAACCATAAATTGCCCAAGCCGTTCCCCTAGCCCAGTGCGAATCCAACGAGTAACCGCAATAATTGTCGCCTCCGATCGCGTGGCCGCTCTTTAAGTCAAATCGAAAGGCGTGATAAACTGAATCGTCCGGACGGATAAAACAGTTCAAGGTCATTTCGGCGTGGCGAATGGCCGCGTCATGATACTTCTGGCCGCCTGATTCCGCGGCCGCCCAGTAGAGCAGAGGAAGGTTCATCATACAATCGATGATCGCCATATTATCCTGCTCCGTGGTATTGGCGTGGCCCCAGGCGCGGATGAAGCCGGATTTTTGATTAAAGCGCTGAAAGAGGACTTCCGCCGCCCGCAAGCCGGTTTCACGATGCTCTTTGCCGCGAGTGAGTTTGTAGAGCGCAATGGAATAAAGGGAATAGAGAAAACCAAGGTCATGGTGCGTATCAATGAAATGTGTAAATACCTTCTCACGATACAACGGCGCCAGCCGGAGCGTTTGCTGGAGAAAATATTCATCCTCAGTTTCGCGCCAGGCAATCAACGCCATGCCCGTAAAGAACGACGAGGTCCAATTGCCGATCTCATAAAACCCTTCCTTGTGGGCAAAGTAATCTCCATCTACCGCCCACGGCGCAGCCTTTGGTTCGTCCACCAATCGCTTGATGTTATTTCGTGTTTTACGGACACATAAGTCAAAAGCACGTTTAAGCGCCCCGTCACCATTGGTAGGACTGGAGGAAACTGTCGTTTTGGATTCAGAAAATGTTTTCATCAAAAATACTGCTTGAGCTGCATGATAACGTATACTTCTTCACGTTTTCACAGCGTCTTTCGTTGAGATTAGTGCTATATATGTTAAGTGTTAGGTTGATTTTGGTTTTCCTGAGCAACTAGTCGCTTTGGTAGTCGGTACCGTTGGCACCAAGGTTAATCCCATAATATGGCCATGCGTATGGGCCGACGCTATTATGCGTAAGGGTTATATGTTTTACGGAGACATGGCCATCCCACCATAAATAGTTGCGAACATCCACGTGGATAGGTTTTATAGGCGTTGTACCAGAGGCACCGGCTCCGGGATTAGCCGTCTGGTCAATATCAACCATTTCCCAAGTATCGGCAGGGCCAGCGCCCTCTAGCGCGATATGAGACACTTTGTCAGGAGGTTCCCCGGTAGGTGGTCCAGCGTTATAGCCAAAAGGATAGTTTGTTAATCCGCAATAACCTCTCCCGGGATCTGTTCCACCTTCCACCATTTGGTAGCTGATAACAGTCAGCAGGTTTGACCCAACGTTTGCAATTGGGCCATATTGCAAGTCAGCCGGGCAAAAAAGAGGTTTTATTTGATAGACTGGCGGAATCCCTGGTTTCAGCACAGTCTTGGGTGCTCTTGACCCGATATATGGGTAAATATAATCCAGCAAGTATTGATCGAGGTTAGGCATGCCGTCATAATACGCGCAAACCTCTCCCACGCTAATGCCGCTACCACTGGAGACACCCGACGGGCCGTTTGGAACAAGGTCATTATTATCGTCGGCAAACATTCGGATGGCTAAGCCATCTTCTTTCAAGTTGGAAGTGCAATTGATGAGGTAGGCCCTTTTTTTGGCCGCAGCCAATACTGGAATGAGCAATGCTGCAAGCACAGCTATTATTCCAATAACCACCAGCAATTCGATAAGGGTAAATGCCGAACGGCTGAACCGCCAATTTTTACACACTGAACTTGTAATCATATAATATATTTAACTGTTTCAATCCTGGCCGGCACCTGGGCCGAATCCCAAGCCGCCGACAAATGATTCTCTATGGGTACATGAGCCGATAGAATACATCGGTCTTGGTCGTATCCACTGGGAACGAGACTTGGTTGGTACTGGCCGAACCTGAAACGGTGAACCAGTCATTAGACAATAAGCTAACCGAGTTACTTTGTAGCAACCATCCCGTTTGGTTTGCAGGCCAGGACAATGTCACCTGATTGCCGCTGACACTATAAACTATATTCGATGGGTTCGGATTGATCACCACCGGTGCATTGGTGATGACCAGGTCAACCGAGGCGTTGGCAGTATCATTTGACAGGTAACCGCTGACACTGGCCGGCAGGCTGGCCAGGGTAAAGGCTGAGTAACCGCCGCCTCCAATGCTTCCAGCATAGCTGATCAATGGGAATTCGCCCACGGACAAGCTGGAGCCCATAACACCAAGGCTGATCGTCCCACTGGTAGTCAACGAACCAGCCACCACCGGAGCCGTTGCGGGATTGCTAGAGCTTCCCAGGTTTACATTGAGCGTTGAGCTGCTCAAGTTTAAAGCCGCTGCACCGGTGCTGCTATGAGTGATGCTGGACACCGTGACCGTGGCGCTATTCACATTCAATATGCCGTTAGCCTGGGTGGCAGCGTCCAGACTGACCACGCCCAGCGAGGCCGTGCCACCGTTGATATTCATGATGCTGTAATCAACGTTGCTGAGGCCGCCTCCCGACAACGAAACATTAGTGGCAGTGAGAGTGCCTTCGTTGAAGGTGAAGATGTTGGTCCATTGACCAACGCGAACCGGCTCATCGCCAATCACCATAGAGCCAAACTGCAAGGTGGCGGCACTTCCATCGAAATTGACGGCCGTCTGAAATCCGCCCGAAGTCCCCGAGGTGGTATTCGAGCCCTGGTAATAGTTGGCAGTCGAAGAACCGCCCGTCGGGCCGCAAATTAACACTCCGCCGGCCCCCCCTCCATTCTCGAATTCCACGGTGCCGCCGTCCCGACCACCGGTACCGACATTAAAGGCGCTGACATTGAAAATATTTGTGCCCGGCCCAAATTCCAAATCCGGGATGTTCTGCCGGCCACCCGCGCCGACGGTCACGGCACTGGCGGTGATCGAATTGGATAAACTTGCCAGATAAAGGGCCACATTATACTCGCCCTCGTCCCCGGGGGCGCCTGGGTTTCCATCCAATGTACCCATATTCAAAATGGAATTGATCCCGTTGGGATTGGTTCCCAAATTGATGGTCAAATTATTAATCTGGGAGAAGTCCGCCAGAATATTGTCCGAAGCCACACCACTGCCGGTAGCGCCCAAACCAACCTGGACGATGCCGCCGTTGGTGTTCACCACCACGGATACGCCCGAACCGGTTACCTGGAAGAACGTGCCTTGCTCTGCAGTACCTGTCGCTGGCGCCACATATCCAAAACTCATGTTGCCGTTGATGGTGAGCGTCGAACTGGACGGCATATTTATATAACTATAGGCTCCGACATAACCGCCTACGTTCAGACCGCCAATAACCGGGTTGCCGGCGGTGAAATTCGCCGTTCCTATTCCAAGACCCAACGCCTGGTCACCGAGCACCAATGGACTGTTGGGCGAATAAGTGGAAGCAGTCGCATTCAAGGTCGAGCCGGATGTCCCATCCACATACGTCTGGCCGCTGTAGGTACTGCCGCTGCCGGTGAACGTGGCCGTCGCGTTGATGAGAATTGAAATGCCGCCATTGCCGCTCACATTGTTGACCAACGTGCCGGGGGTCGTGAGCGCCAGCGTGCCATTGTCCGATATGTTGCCCGCCGGCGGGTAAGTGCCATTATTGCCCGAGCCATCACCGAATTGCAGCGTGCCGTTGCTGATGACCGTGCCTCCGCCATAAGTATTTCCGCTGCTGGTCAATATCAGCTTGCCCGAAGTATTTACGCCGAATGCGCCGGCCCCGGTCACAGCATTGGAGAACGTACTACTTGTGGTGATCGGTGACAAAAGAAGCGTCCCCGCGCTGACGGTCACCGCACCCGTACTATTGCCATTGACGGGCACCGTTACTGTTCCTGAGCCGATCTGGGTGATATTGCCGTTACCCGTCACCGTGTTGCCCAGGGTTAAAACGCCTGCAAGGTCAATCGCCAGGGTGCCCTGGTTCGCAATCCCGGTGGTACCCAGGTCGCCCGTCGTTCCGCCGTTCCCTAGCTGGAGGGTTCCCTGCTGCAAGGTCACGCCGCCAGTAAAACTATTGTTACTATTGGTGACGGTCAATGTCGCTGTTCCCTCCTTGAGCAGACTTCCCGTGCCGGTAATGTTGCCGATGCCGCCGAAGGAATAGTTCAAGCTATTGTTATTTACGATCACACCTTCAGGATTAAGAGTGGTCGTCAGATTGACATTCGTCGTTCCAGTAGCCGTATCATTGAACTGAACGTAAAGCCCTTGGCCGCCCGGTTGGGTGTAGGTCAGTCCACCCGCCCAATTCGCGGTGGTCCCGATGTCCCAGTTACCGTTGGCTATACCGCCTGATTTACCTGTCCAGGTCAGCACTGGAATCGCTGTGATCACAACATCAATTTGCTGGTTCACCACGTCATTAGACAGCGTGGCGGTGATTCCCGAAGGCGAAACCAAGGAAAGCCCGCTATATCCGGCCAATCCCCCGATAGAACCGCCACTGTAAGAAATAACCGGAAACACACCCAAAAGCGGTGTCGCCATGCTGTAATTGATGGTGGCACTGCCATCGATATTGAGCGCCGTGGCAAAAACTGCAGGCGTCCCCGAGGTAGGCAGCGGAAGTTGCAACGTGCCGCTTTTCATATAAAAGGTTCCGACGCTTTGGCCGCTGGCACCGAGTTGGCCGCCGACCGCCAAATTCGCATTGGAAATAATAATCGCGCCCGGCGCGGTGACAGCGATGCCAGAACCAATGTTAAGGGTGCTGCTGGGGATTGAAGGATCCCCTGCCAGGATTGTTCCACCGGCAATGGAGAAAGTGTTGGAGGCGTTGATTACCCCCGAACCGCCCAGGGTGGCGCCCGTACTTACCGTATAAGCGCCGCCCCCTTGATGCGTGCCGTCAACCAATAAAGTTCCGGCATTGATAGTAGTGACACCTTGATAGGTGTTGGCACCCGTCAGTATCAGTGTGCTGTTTGTATTTTGAAGCACAAGACCGGTGCTGCCATTCGTGTCGGTGGAAATTGTCCCACTAAAAACGGTGGTGCTGCCGTTAGTTCCGCCAACCGTCAGTGTTCCGGCTCCGGTATTACCCCCTTCCCCGTTGGTAATAACACCACTGCCAGACAAATAACCGATAATGTCATTAGCTACTGTAGTGTCGCTGGCATGGGCGCCGGTGCCGCGACTATCCATATCCATCAGGCCATTCATTACGACGGTGGAACTCGCAGAATTCATCGATTGGTTATTCCCCATCTGTAATAACGCGCCTGAATCAACGGTTAGAGTCTGATTGGCCTGAAAATCACTATTGTTGCCGAACTTTAATGCTACGCCTCCGGTAACATGGATATTTCCGCCGGTATATCCGTTAGCTGGATCAAATTGCATTCGTCCACCATTGCCGATTATGGTCAAAGTATAATTAGTATAATTAACCGGGATAGCAGTAAGTGCATTGGAGGTGGTCGTATGACCTAAATCAAATATCGAGCCATTGAATCCAGTGTTCGTCCCATCCACCCTGATGGTCGTGTTGCCCGTCATTATTATCGCCGGATTCGCAGAGGTGGTTAGGCCGATACTAAGACGACAGCTGTCGTTATTAGCGATTGTGCTCATGTTGCAATAAAACACGCCATTTGTGCCCCCCACGCCACTTCCGCTGGCATAGAAGGGTTTTAAGTTGGGCTGAAGCAAGGTACCCTGTTCCATCAATTGCACAGTCGCACCGCTGGCGACAGTGACGGCATTGGTATTTGGCTGACTGCCAGCGGCGAGGTCTGTGGCACCGAGTGGTGTGGTGCCAACCCCAAGTTGTACAGTCCCTGCATTTATAAAGATGTTACTGCTCACGGTGTTCGCGCCGTTCAGCCTGATAATGCCAGTGCCGGTGCCTGTATTGTTGAAGATAAAACCTTGGGTTCCAGCCAATATCGTAGAAATGACATTCGACGAGTTGTTGACGGCGGTGATGGTTGGCTCGCCGGTACTGGTCTGTAAAGTCAAGGTGCTGCCTGTCAGCACCTCGTTAGTGCCGTTGATTGGCGTGGGTTCGCCAAAAATCAAATTTCCGATGGTCCTCGTGGAATCAAGAGTAATCGTGCTGTTGGTGGTAATATTCACCTGGCTGAAATCAGCGGTGCTGTCTATTCCATTGGCAACGACGCCAAGGTTCCAGTTGGTGGCAACACTCCAAGTCCCCGTAGAACCGCCAGTGCCATTGACAATGTTGGTCCAGACGCCACTTTGTGCAAAGACGGATGTGGCGATAAATAATAGAACGAATTGGATCGCTTTGTTTAGAGTTGAAGTTTTCATTGGTTGTTTTGTGTTGAACGTTCAGCAAACACGGACGGCGACACGGCTGTTGATCGCATGGTTTAATAGACTTTTGATTATTGGCCGGCAAACTTCAAATCTTATAATGGTTTCCCCGTAAACTTAGTTGATTATAAAATAGTTATGAAGGAAGAGGCCCGTTAGAGGATTCCGAGCGGACTATAAGCTTTTCTTGTGGAGTGGCGGCAGGGATGTACCATCGCGCCATCGGCTTTCCACAAGGATTCGTGAAGGATCGGTCGGTTCGCCTTTTTCATTAAGATTAATCTGGGCTACCAATGCCTCGACGGCGATGCGCCCGATGGCCTCGGAATGCTGGTCGATACCGGCATCCACAGGCACATCCACCGCAGTGCCAGCCACGCCGATATCTTTAGGAATATGATAACCCAGGTGGCGCAACATCATTGGAATATTGTGCATGAAGGTCAGCAACGCATCCGGTTTGTTTTTATTCAGCCATCGGCTTAGGAGTTGAAGCGCTTTTTCCGGTTGTTTTAGATAAATATTTTCCTCGACTAAGAGAGGCGGGACGACCGGCATATGAAAAGACTGCCCCGCAGAGCTGAAACCGCCAACGAAACCACCTCCCAGTTTACGATCGTAATCGGCCGGCATTACCATGCCGATGCGTTGATAACCATATTCGGCCATTTTATGCACGGCCATGATGACTGCCCGCAATTGGTCGGCCGTCACCAGGTGCGAATCCGGTGAGGGCACGGACAAGCCAAAGCGAATGACGGAGAATTTACTCCAGTCGAAATCGCCCCAGAGCGGCGGTTTTTGATGCGGCGGGATTAAGATGCCGCGAATTCCCCGGGTCAGAAGGATTTGCTCAAGCCGTTGGGCAGAATATTCCGGCAACCAGTGAATATCTTCGAGATTATAGCCATATCGTCTTGCCGCCGCCAATGCCCCGCGCCAATAAAGATCAAATTCGCGGTGTTTGCGCAAAAGGCCGGGTTGTTCCCAATGATTCAACCACGCAATGGCGCTTTGAATTTTGACCGGCTTAAAGTGATAGGAAGCCAGTCTGGACAGCAACGGGTCCGGGGAATACCCCATTTGTTTGGCGAGTTTCTGAACTTCAGCGCGACGCTTGACGGAGATGCGATGATGATTGCGCAATGCCAAGGAAACGGTGGAGTGCGAAACGCCCAGCTTCCTGGCGATATCATAAACGGTGATTCGTTGGGCGATCATTTTTCGTTTGTAGCAGAATCTGGAAATAGTTCAACGGAGAAACTTAGCCTCGTTTCTTCGCCGGGTTTACAGGGAAACTTCCGCGGGCTTTGCATATTGATGCCGTGTGCGCATAATGTACCGCGAACCATGAAATCAATTTTGCCCGCCCTGCTGGTGTGCTGTTGCTGCCTGGTGGCTGAAGCCGAAAGCGTTTGGCAATGGTCCACGCCCATCGGGGAGGGCCGCGCATTTCTTTGGATTCCCGAACGTTGCCGGCAAGTCCGCGCCGTCGTGATCGGGCAGGACAATATGATTGAACAAGGAATCCTGGAACATCCGGCCATGCGCGCGGAATTGTCGGAACTCGGCATCGCGGAAATTTTCATCGCTCCTCCCTACGATACTTTTCAAGACGCGACGAACAACGACGCGGCGACTTTCGAGCTCAATTCGATGTTAAAATCGCTGGCCGATGAATCGGGTTACAGCGAATTGCCTTTGGCCCCGATCGTGCCGCTCGGCCACTCTGCGATGGCGAGTTATCCATGGGACTTTGCCGCGTGGAACCCTTCGCGCACCCTCGCGATTTTATCGGTCCATGGCGATGCGCCGCAGACAAAACTCACCGGCAACGGCCATCCGAATCTTGAATGGGGTGAACGTAACATCGATGGGATTCCTGGCCTGATGGTGATGGGGGAGTATGAATGGCTGGAACCGCGCCTGACGCCCGCGTTGGAATTTCGCGCTGAACATCCGCTCACGCCATTGGGGATGCTGGCCGAACCAGGCAGCGGCCATTTCAACTATTCCGACCGGCTTGTAAAATTTCTGGCCATGTTTATCCGCAAATCCGCCGAACAACGACTGCCTTTGAAAATACCATTGGACCAGCCGCCGGTGCTCCGGGCGGTAAATCCCACCAACGGCTGGCTGGTGGAGCGCTGGCAGGTCAACAAGGGGCGGACGGTTCTACCCGCGCCGTTTGCCGAGTACACCGGAGACCCATCGCAAGCCTTCTGGGCATTCGACAAAGAAATGGCCTGGGCCACGCAAAATTATTCGGCCGGCCAAACCGGCAAGCTGCCCCAGCTTCTGGGCTTCATCCAAGACGGGCAAATTGTTCCACAAACCGAAACACACCAACAGGTCAACTTGAAATTTGAGCCGCTGGCGGACGGAGTCACTTTTCATTTGTCCGCGACATTTTTAGAGACGGTGGACCCCGGTTCGGCAAATGCCAGTCGTTGGACGGGCTTGCCGCCCCGAAGCCCGATCGGCCATGCCACGGGTGGCGGACCGATAGTGATTTCACGCATCAGCGGGCCTGTGGAACAGATCGATGCCAATACCTTTCGGCTCCGCTTCGACCGGATTTATTCCACGACCGACCGCCGCAACTTTGACGTTTGGCTGTTGGCCAGCCAACCCGGCGATGCTAAATACAAAAGCGCCTTCCAGCAGGCGTGGTTGAAGCTTCCGCTCTTTTCAGAGGGCGCGGAACAACAGATCACGTTTCCAAAAATTCCGGATCAAAAAGCTGGAATCAAAAGTTTGAAGCTTGACGCCAGATCGAATTCGGGCCGGCCGGTTTATTTTTACGTTCGCGAAGGCCCGGCAACAATGGATGGTGACACGTTACAATTCACTCGAATTCCTCCACGAACAAAATTTCCCGTAACGGTGACGGTGGTCGCCTGGCAGTATGGCTCCGGCAAGTTGAACTTAAAAACTGCCGTGCCGGTGGAACAGACATTCCAATTAATAAAATGAACAGATGAGAATCGAAGCATTTCATTCAACAACAATTTTTCCCCATGATTGAAAACGGCACCGGCATCGTTTCGTCGCGAGAAGGCATCTGTGGTCTTGTTTTTTTCTGGGCGTTCACAGCCGCGCTGGCCGGGTTCCTATTTGGCTTCGATACCGTCGTCATCTCGGGCGCGGAGCAAACAATTCAGTCACTATGGAACCTTTCGCCTGGAATGCATGGCGTTGCAATCGCTTCGGCTCTTTACGGCACTGTGATCGGCGCTTTAATTGGCGGCTGGCCGACGGACAGATTTGGACGCCGCAACACCCTGCTTTGGTTGGGACTTCTTTTCGTCGTCTCAGCTATCGGAACGGCGCTGGCGCCAAATGTATCTGTCTTCATCATTGCGCGAATAATCGGCGGTTTAGGCATCGGCATTTCCACAGTTGTGGCGCCATTATACATCTCGGAAATCGCTCCGCCTAAACACCGTGGCATTCTCGCCGGAATGTTTCAATTCAACATCGTTTTTGGGATCATTATCGCTTATCTGTCCAACGCGCTCCTGGCGGGTACAGGTGAGAATGCCTGGCGCTGGATGCTCGGTGTGGCCGCGTTCCCTTCCCTTCTTTATACAATTTTTTGTTTTGGAATTCCCGAAAGCCCTCGCTGGCTGTTGGTGCGCAAAGGAAATCGCCCGGCCGCCGTTGAAATCCTCCATCGCATGCAGCCGGCCCTTTCTGAAGCAGAGATCGATTCCCTGGCAGATGGAATAGCTATCACCGTAGAAACCAAGTCGGCAGGATATTTTTGGACAAGGCAGCTTCGGATTCCCATCCTGCTGGCTTTCCTAATTGCGTTTTTTAACCAGTTTTCCGGCATCAACGCCATCCTCTATTTCGCGCCGCGTATTTTTGAACTGGCTGGCCTGGGCGAAAAAACCGCGTTTTTCCAATCCATTGGTATAGGCATCACCAATCTCGTCTTCACGTTCGTCGGCCTGGCGCTGATCGACCGGTTGGGACGGAGGACATTGCTGTTTATAGGTTCATTCGGATACATCGTCTCCTTGGGATTGGTGGCTTGGGGATTTTTTTCAGGACATTTCAATATTGTGCCCATTTGCATTTTTGCTTTTATCGCGGCGCACGCCATCGGCCAGGGAACGGTTATCTGGGTCTTCATTTCAGAAGTCTTCCCAAATAGACAACGCGCGAAAGGTCAAACCCTCGGTTGCACGACTCATTGGTGTTGCGCGGCCTTGCTGACGACGTTCTTCCCTAAGATGGTGTCCATCCTTCCGCCGGGATTCATCTTTCTTTTTTTCTGCGGCATGATGGTCCTTCAACTTATTTGGGTCAAAACGATGGTCATTGAAACCAAGGGAGTCCCGCTGGAACAAGTGCAAAGGCGCATGGGCACTGTCCTAACAATGCCATAGTAATTTATGGAAGAAATCGTTTGGGAGCGTGAAAACGATCATTGGCCAATTTCATTTTAAGATGTCGAAGGTTTCCTCGACCGGCTCGGCAGTTTTCAGTTGCGGCTCAACGGAACGTCCATATTGCCATGCTACAATAGTAACCTTTACGGGAAATTTCGCGCGCGGCGGAATCGGCGTGAACTTGAGCGTGTCGCCTTCCACCTCTGCCGGCCCTTCACGAACGTAATAATAGACTTTCAAGCCGGTATCCGTCGTGGCGTGCATTTGCAAAGACTTTGTCTCCGCTTTTTGGTTCGGAATGGGCGGAAAGGTAATGTGTTGTTCCACGCCTTCCGTATCGGTTGGCACATGAATCACGGCCTGCTGCACCATGCTTTTGTATTCTGCGTCGCCGGGCTGGCTGGCCCAAACCCAGATATCAAAGTCGCGCCGATCTTGCGTCGAATTAATCCGGTTGAGGTTTAGCCTGAATGTGTCCGGGCCAATCTGGACAACCGGGCCTACAATCTTGTGCAACACAATCGGTCCCCCATCGGTGGCATGGCCTAAGGGAGATGCTGCAGGGAGATAGGCCCATCGCGCTGCATTCTGGTCGTGGGTTGCGTCGCCGGGCACGAAGTTCATAAAAGATGTTTTCAGGCGAAAGGTGACGCCATCGGCCATGGGAAGGAATGGCAAATTAACAGGTTCACCACATCCCTGTGCCAATGGCATATCGTCCGTGGTAATGCTCAGAAGTTGTGGGCGTTTTCCTATCTGATCGGCCATATAGTCTTGCGTGGCCAAAGCCATTTGTTTGTCAAAGGCCCAAGATGCCTCCTTTGGATTGCCCTTGTAATTGCTGTATGGTGCGGGCTTGACCGTCCGCGGCTGGTTTAAATACCAGCGTTGAACCAGCCAGCCGTTAGTTGGTTCAATTGATATCAATATGGGTGGCTGATCCAACTGCATGTTGGCAGGCAGCCGTTGCTCCGCAGCCTTATGGATGAACATTGCCAGAAACTTAACCAATTGATCAGAATAATTGAAATGTCCCTCGCCGGGTTCAGCCAGCATGGCCAGAGGTGTTTTTGGATGTTTCTTCCGAAATTCCAATGCCGGCGTCAAACGATCAACACCATGTTGATCGTCGCCCCATTCATACTCGGCCATGACCATCAAACCGGGAACTCCGTCAATGTCACGGTGTCCCCAATCGGGATTTGGCCGGCCGCTGCCAGTCAGAGGGGTCAGCGGCGCATCGCCGTGAATGGATAACACCGCCAGTGTGCGCCCCGGATTCCACGCGGCAAAATTCCATGGATAACTCGCACAGGCGGAATGACCCAGCGGCACAACTGGTGCAAATTTAAGTTCCGAATAACCCGAAATTTCGGCCAGCCGATTCATCATGTCGTTGAAACTTTCACCGGCGCCATTATCAAACTGAAAAACAAAATCAAAGGGCGGCGCGATGAAAACCTCGCCCATGTTTTCGTCAGCCAGTATTTTGCGCATGAGGGGATGTTCGAGAATGCCTTGCTCAATCATGTTGTTCTGTGCCACAACGACCGCGCGAACCTGTTTACAGTTCGGCGGAATCCAAAGGAAGGCACGGCCGTGGCCCATGGGCACAGACCACTGCCATTCGGCGCAGGAGGCTTGCAAAACCGCCAGGCCAATAGTGATGCCGGCAAGTAAAAACCAATTGAGGCGATACGAATGGATTAGCGGAGTGTTACACATAAATTTCACTATTTTTCACTCATCTTTCCGCCGAAAAAGCTTAAGTCCCATTCATCGTGCCAGCGGAACATCGGCACACCATGATGAAATTCAACGGGTAGCCAGACATAGCGGCCATCAATTGCATTTTTCGGGCGCCAGCGGTCAGCCATAAAAATAAATGCATCTGACCTCCCTTGAAGAGGCAAAATAAACGTGGATTGTGACGAGAGGGTGCTCGCAGTTTCCGGGTCGTTGCCCAGACAGGGGTTTCCCATCTCCTCCCAATTTCCAAAAATGGAATCGGCAGAGAGTAGGCGGGCGGCATTGGGCGTCCAGCCGGTGCAATCCGATGTGACGAGAAAGTAGCGTCCGCGCCATTTCATCATCGCGGGGGCTTCGTGAAAGCGTCCAGGAAAAATGCGAATGAATTTTCCCGCCGGAGAAAGAAAATCATCGCTCAATTTTGAAATATGCAGTGTGCCATTTTCTTCCGAAGCATAAATGTGATATGCGCTGCCGTCGTCATCAGCAAATAGCGCCATGTCACGCGCCATCTGGCCATTCGCAAAATCACGCCGAATCAAGAGTTGCTTCGGATAATAGGGTCGCGGCGCGCCGCCAAGTTCCATTCCAGCGACGAACGCAAGTTCATCTGCATTTAATTCACGCTTTTCAACGTCGGAAAGATTCAATGGCCATACCCCTGCGTTCGGACGAAAAGCGCGAAGAAATTGATAAGGGCCGGCAACATGGTCCGCCACCGCCACGCCGCTCAACGCACCGGTATAACCGGCATCCTTGGGTTCGAGATGAAACCACATTACAAACTTTTTCGTGGATGGGTTAAAGACGACCTTCGGGCGTTCCAGTATACATCCGCGTGCGATTTCATTCTTCGGATCATCGCTTACGGCCAGCGCAATGCCTGTATCGTCCCAGTTATAGAGATCAAGTGAAGAATAGGCGTGAACTCCGACCTGCGCCATGTTTCCGGCTTCGCCTTCAATTTTATGTTCGCCGAACCAATAATAGACGCCTTGGTGAAAAAGCACGCCGCCGCCGTGGGCATTGATGGGCAGGCCGTCGCTGTCCCGCCAGATTGCGCCGGGACGAAACGATTTATTCACTGGAGCGGTCATGCGGATCTATTATTTTGCGACGTTTTCAATCCAGGGGCTCTTGGCTGAGAATTCGACGCCGCTGACGAATTTTCCGATCTGTACGTCCGGCGAGTTTGTCGTCAACAACTGCCCGTGGCATATGACATTGTCAAAAATCACTTGGCTTACGTTGTGCTTCTCGCTCAACCCTTGAAGGAACACCGCCCCCGTTGCGATTCTGTCTTCAGGCCTGCGTCCGGCCTTGGATTCTAAAACCGGCAACGGCTCGCCATAAACATCAATGTTTTTGAACACGGCATTGCGGATGTAAGGGCCTTCGCCTGGAACCACAAGTCGCGGCCCGCCTCTGCGGCTTCTGAAACCCGCCCCATTATTGGTCGCACCCGACGCGAAACCTTCCGCGGCCATGTACCTGATGGCGGCCGAATTTGTTGACACGTCAATCCTGGGCGTGGTTGCATCCATCGGCGTGAGTCTTGCCAGATTCAGGGGTAGTTCGCCGTTGATGCGGATGTTTTCAAATAAAAGATTTTCCATCGGCATATTGCCAGCCGGTTGCAAATAAAAGATCTGGACCACGTTCCGGCTGGGAAAGTGGATGAAGTCAATGTTTCTGGCGGTGAAGTTGCGGCAGCCGGTGGCCTGGCTTTCAGCGCCTATCCTAAACCCATTGGCGAAGTCCACCCAGAAGGTGCAGTCGGCAACCACAATGTTTTCCGAAGCTTTAGGTTCCTGCCCAATGCGCGCAGTGCCTTTGACAGCGATGGCGTCATCATCAGTGCGGAGGAAACAGCCTTCGATGGTAACATTCCTGGAATTACAGGGGTCGATGCCATCATCATTTCCGCAGCGCGAACCACAGATTCGGATGTTCCTGATCAACACCTGGTCGCACCGCACGGGGGCTACGGTCCAGTTCCAGGAGCCGCGGATAATCACATCCTGAATCAGGATGTTTCGGCCATCCATCGGCATGACCATCCGGGGAGCGGGGCCGGCCGAGTGCGGCCAATCGTTGCCGTCGAGAATACCACGGCCCATGATGCGGATATTATCGCCTTTGGAGGTGACGGCTGCTTTGACCACCGCTCCGCCTGCAATATAAAGGGTCTGTCCGGATGTCAGATCAATCCTGGTTGGCTTATGAATGCCCGGACCGAAATAGATGACATTCGTATCTCCTGGCTTGGGCGGATCTTTCTCAATCGGGTTGCTGAACAGCAGCAGTGGGATGTTCTGGCCAGTCGGCTCAAAGGAAATGTTAAACGGCTGGTCTGTTGTAAAAGTGGCTTCGCCCAGGCTGATTGCCGGCTTGATTCCATATTTTGAAGGCCGCACGACCAACTTGTCCAACGGAAGTTCTGTTTTGATCGTGACCGTCACCGTGCCGGAAAAATCAAAATACGCAAAGGAATAAGGCCTCCTATCAGCGTGTTGCGTTTTGGCCAGATAAACCGCCAGTGGTGTGCCGTCAACCTCTACAGTATAATTGGTGGACAGACCTTCGCCTGGTGGCGCCGGATAGGCAACCACCATGGCATCAACGCAAGAAGCCCGCAACATCATCGCAATAGCCGCAATGATAGAGCGAGTTCGAACACTCCGCAGGGACATAAGTATGTCAGGGATGAACGAGGCAGAAAAAGACGTTGCCATTTGTGGGGCCGATTGAAATTGAATACTGGTTGGTAAGATTTGAGTTTGCGACGGTTACCCAATTGGTAGAGAGACCTGTGCCGGGCGGATTGGTTTGCGCCTGCAGTTCCCACCCCGTGTGGTCGGGCGGCCAATTGATTTGCAAGGTATTGCCTGACAATAAAAACCCCAGGTTTACCGGCGCGGTTGATGTCGGTTGCGCGGTAACCTGGGCCGAATTTGCGCTTCCACCGACTCCGTTTGTCGATGAGACAACATAATAATAAGTGGTACCGTCAGAAAGCCCGGCATCAGCAAAGGACGTCGTCGTAAGATTCGTTATCAAAGCATATGGCCCGCCATTGGTCGTTGAGCGCTGCACGGCATACCCGGTTGCGTTGGCCGCGGCGTTCCAATTCAAAGAGGATTGTGAGTCGCCGGCAACGGCGGTCAGATTAGTTGGAATGGCCGGCAGGCTGGCCGCGTATGAATTGCCAAACAATTTGATCTCGGCCACGTTGCAATTGCCGCCGGTGGGTCCCAGGTAACGCACATAACGGAAGGCGGTAAAGTTGGTGATGGGGTGGAAAGTAAAAACGCCCGGCGCCGGCGGGGTCGTCGTGCTGGCCGTGAACAATGTCACGACTCCGCTGGAAAAATTGGCTACATTGGCTCCTTGAAACATTCCCCCTTCCATGCGGCTGGGATAATTGGTTCGCGGGGAATACGCGATTTGATTGATCACGTTGCTGATGCCAGCTCCAAAATCCAATCCCACCCAGTCACCGCTCGAATCCGGTCCATCGAAGAACGTGCCTAAATTATTATCAAAAACATCGGCGATGACGTCGCCATCATTGCTCCATGATCCGGAGGTCCCGATGGTGGCGCCGCTCAAGGGATTGTTTGGGATGGCTTCAACATCGGTGCTGTTAGCGCTGTCGCCTCCGCCATTTAAGGCATTTACCTCATAAAAATACGGCGTGCCATCCATGACATTGGTGTCCGTAAAAGCAGCTATGGCACCTATCGAGGCGATATTGGTGTATGGTCCACCGCTGGCAGTCGCACGCCATATATTGTTGCTGGTTGCTCCGATTGAAGCAACCCAGTTCAAAACGATTTGCGCGTCTGCCGCGGATGCGGATGCCCACAAACCCGTTGGAGTTGTGGGCGGTTCGGCGACGGCCACGACTCCGTTCGTGGTCACATTGTCAAAGGTAGTGGTATCGGTCGCGGACGTGCTGTTCGCGGTCACCACCAGGCCGACAAAGTAATTGTTGGACATCGTCATCGTGACCGTTGATCCAACTTGAAACCAATTGATTCCGTCGAGCGACTGGTATGCGGAGAAAAAGGGTCCCGCTCGCTTAAGTTCGAACCACACCGGGACCCAGGTGTAATCGTTGCCAAGTTGTCCGCTCAGGGAGCCGCCCGTCGAGGAGCGCGTGCCAAAATAGCATTCGCGATTGCCCGTATTACCCAGGGTGATCACCGCTGCTTTTGCATTTGGACTAAGAGATTCTCGCATCATAAGCCCCACATCGTCAGCGCCTGAACTGCTCCAATTCACCCCGGCGAGTTCAGCGATCAACGTAAAATTGCCGGCTACGCCTGCATTGGCGAAATTAAAGGAGTCAGCGGCACCGCCAATGCCACTGCCGGAACCAGAAACGATAAAAGTGTTAGTGCTGACCGCGGAATAGGTGGCGCTGCCAGCTACTCCTACGGTGCCAATATCCTGATCCGCCCACGCAGCAGGCAACGAACCGGCAGCCTGGGGTGTGGCGCTGGCCGGCGTGGAATAAAGCCCGACCCCTGCTTGATTGTTTGCCGCGACTTGATAGTAATAGGTGGTTCCATTGACCGCCGTCGTGTCTATGAATTGCGGCGAAGTCTCGGCGTTCCATGAAGAGATGGTAGAATAAGTGCCATTGATGGAAGTTGATCGCCGCACGACATAACCCTGGGCGGTATAATTGCTTGAAGCCGACCAATTCAGAAAAACTTGCGAGACCCCGGGCGTTGCGGTCAAACCTGCCGGCGCAGGACCAGCCGGTGAGGGCGGATAAGGCGAGTCAGCGGGATTCAAAGTAAAAGTGAGTGTGCCGTAACCGAAATGATCAGTGCTGCCATGTTCCGGCCTCATCACCTGGGCCATCGCCTGAACATTCGTAGCGACCAACCCCTCAAGAACAACATAATGATTGTAAAGCAACTCCCAAACCGGGCGATCATCCAGACGACCGATGCCATTGATGGAAAGGTAGCAGTTTCCAGAACCCGCGCAATTGTCGTAGTAGGTGAAAGGGATTGACGAAATCGGATAGGACAGGTTGCAATGAGCGACGTATTCGGCGCCTGCCAGGAGACGATTGTTGCCGTAGCTAAACAGATCCAGCCCCTGGTTCCATGCGGTCAGGCAGGCTGCGCCAAGTTCTCCCACTCCAAGTTGGGCGTGTTCCTGATCGCGTCCACTTTCCTGCCATTGCCCGAGGACACCTCCGTCATATAAATAGGGAACGGCGTTTGAAATACTTCCCATTCCCGCACCCGTTTCAAAATAGTTGACCCCCTGGTTGTAGATGTTTGTGTTGTCACAAAGCACGCCCATGGCAATCAGCGCTTCGATATTACAGGCGTCCCAGTTCGCCCAATAGGAACTGATACAGGCGCCGTTATGGGTGGTTAGGAAGCTGTTACAGGATGGATAGAGATATTGGACCATCATGTTGGTATAGGCCTGGAAATTTGCCGCGCTCCAACCGGAGTACGTTCGCAAGAGTTCCCCGACTTCGGCAAAATGCGCGATGGGAATGCCAATCAAGCCAGGAACATCTGTCCCGCTCGGGACCTGGTTCACGTCTTTGGACCAGTCATTGCATATTTTCACCGCTTCATTTGCATAATTGGCATTGCCGGTAATGTACCATTCGAGGGTGTTAAGACAGGCGGCATGAGCATCGAGGTCGGCATTTTGCCGGCTGGAACCCATATTGGCCGTGGCATGGTCGGAATAATTGCTCTTGGCTTCCGAATCCGTAATCAAGACGTTCCAGTCGTCTATCCAGGGATGGTTGCCGGCCAGAACGTTGGTTTGCATCCGGTTCAAATCCGTCAGGGTGAACAGGCCGCCGGGATGAACAAATGGCTGGCCCATGACTGTTTGTGCCAATTGAATGCCCAAAATAAACAACAGGCTCAGTTTCACAATTTTCATCATTCCATTCATGTTTTAAATTCCATTTTCATTCTGGGCTGCTTTAACCCACGCGCTGGTTGCGTTTGGATCGATTCTCTCCCAAACATCAACCAAATTTTGCATTGCCAGGGTGCGGAGTTCCCCTTCCGGGAATTCCCCCACCCACGATGCTGCCTGATCTGGCGCTGACGTCGCCCAAAGCCGGACAATATTGACGATCACGTTGTCCCGCCCATTTCCCGCATCCAACGTTGTCGTGGCAAATCCTGCGGCGGAGGACGGATCCTGAACCGCCCAGTCTGTGACCACATTTTCCAACATCTGCTCGCGCAACGTTGAATCCTGTACTTGCTCAATCCATGCGATGGCATCACTCCGGTCTGTAACCGCCCATTGACGGACGGAATAGTTCAACAAATTGTCGCGTTCCTGGCTCGACGGCAACGCGGCAAGAAGCGAAATCGCAATGGCGCCCTGATTTTCTTCGGCCGCGTCCTTTGCCAATGACAATTCGCCGGCTGCTTTGCTTCCACTCTCCGGTTGTTGCCGGATCCAGGCTAACGCATTTGACAAATCACCTTTTGCCCACGAGACCATAAGCTGACGGCACGCTTCATGGCCAAAGTTATCGTCGGCCAAACCCGCTACCCACCGGGCAGCCTCTTGAGGCGATTTTTCCGCCCATCGCGCGATAAGACGTCTCACAAAAATCAAGCCAGCGGTTGATTGATCCCCGGAAAATTGATCTCCAGAAAACTCATCAAGCACGGCTTGGAGTTGTTCTTCAGGAACGGCGTCTGCCAATGCTTCCAATTCCTCCTGCGACTGTATCCACTGCGGTTCATTGGCGATTTCCCAAAAACGGCTTTCCCACTCAGGCACATCCGTCGGCAATGCCGGTTGCTGATCGTTCACTTCGGAAATTGAATCATTCGAAGTTGGGGCGCTCTGTCGAACCGAGTTTGCCAGATGGCTGGTGGACGCTGGCCGAACATGAGTTAAGCAAATCAAACCCAAGCAAACCGCCATAATCAGACCGCAAAACAGCCATAGACCGGGACGTATATTTTGATCCGGAGGGGCTTTCGATTTGAAAGCCCCTCCTTTAATACGATGGTTCGTGTTTCTCAAAACTGCATTGGGTTATCGTCGTCAATTATTGTTGATGGGCAGCGTCATATTCCGTGCCGAGGGGAGCGATCCTTGAATATTCCACCTTTGATTGTTGCTACTCCCGCTCCCCCACATCTCCAAAGTGGATCCATTGGAAGTCAGGCCACCCGTGTCAAGGCACAGGCCATTGGCGACATTGGTGAATTTATATACCTGGCCACCTTGACTGCTGACGGTCCACTTCTGGTTGTTGCTGCCGCTGTACTGCCATTGTCCGACAGGTGAACCGTTCGTCGTTCTGCCCATGGAATCAATGTACAACCCATTGCAGCCCTGTATCATATAGGTTGACCCACTGATCTGTTTCAGTGTCCAGGTTTGGTTGGTACTGCCGCTCGGCGAATACTGGTTTAAAGGAGAACCATTGGATGTATAACCATAACTATCCACGTTCTTTCCGTCAGCGACGTTGTTCAGTAAGTATGCGCCAGTGGCGACTGGATTGCCCGTCGTGACGGTGTAGCATAAAGTTCCTTCGCCGAGTTGATCGTAACCACCACTATTGGGACCATATTGCCCGCCACCGCCTTCCGGACGCATCCACGCGGCATACAACGCCGTATTGGGCGCAGTTTGTCCCTTATCTCCCACATAGTGAGCGTACATCAATTCCCAGGACGGACGAAAATCAACATTCCGGCTGCTGGTGGAAATAACGGTTTGCGAGTTTTCGGCGCAGTTCTGGCCGCTGCCCCAATAAAAGATTGTATAAGGCACGGTGTTGGTCAGATTTATATTGTATGTTGCGTAATATTCGACCGCGTCCAAAATTTTGTCGTTCTCCCATTCGTACATGTCGTCACCCTGATTATAAAATTGCTGGCAAACCACCCCCCAAAGAGACACATCGAGGCCGCTATGCCCCTGGTCGCGCCCTTCTTCTTCTCCCTGGCCTAATTCAGTCCGGGTCGTATCATTCCAGTTTCCCGAATACAGAAACGGGACTGAATGATCAATTTCACCCTCCCCTGATCCAGTCGTCCCGCCATTTGGCGGTGGTCCCTGGTCATCGCTCGCCGGTAAAAAATTAACATTTGTGAAATAATCGAGCGCAAAATGGTAAACTGTCCGGTTGTCGCACAGCACGCCGATCGCAGCCATGGAGGCAATATTGCACAAATCCCAGTTCGCCCAATAATTGCTGATGCAAGCAGTATTATGGTTCGTCAAAAAGTTCATGTTGCCCGGTAAAAACACATTGGTCATGAAGCGTTGGCAGGTTTGAAGGTTCGCAGTGGAAAAGCCACTGTAACCGCGCAAAATTTCCACCGATTGGCAGTATTCATATCCATAAATACCGTAAGCTAAAAACCGGTCGGAATCCCCGGTGACTTCCGTGCATTTATTGGCCCAATCCAAAACGATCGTACTCGCGCAATTGGCGTTGGCGGTGTTGCCACTGATTTTCCATTCCAGAGCATTTTGGTATGCAGCGGCAATATCATTGTAAAAAATGCCGTAGTTGTTCAGGGAACCGCCGCGGTCTATGTCCGTTTGCGGATTCGGCACATAGGTGGATTTCGCGTGCGAATTATTGGTGAGGACTTCCCATCCTTGAATCCATGGATTTGCGCCCGCGTTAACTTCAGTCGTCATGCGCGAAAAGTCTGAAGCGGTATGCAGCAGACCTGGATGAACAAAGGCTTGTCCAAAGACACCCTGGGCAAGCCCGGTGAGGGCCAGAAATACCAAAGCCTGGCAGCTCTTAGTGTATTTTATTTTCATGTTCCATTTTGTTGTTGTGTTTGTTATTGGTTAACCCCTCTTATTTTCCAGGTTACAGTATTCCGTCCTTCTTAATTACGGTCCGGCAATAGGTTTTCAATAATCTCATCAGTCACGGGTGAGCTTGCGGCACGCTGTTGCCGTTCCAATAGAACTGCCATAAATTGTTGAGCGAAACTTCTTTGACGTGACCGTCCACAAAGCAAATATTGATGTCACCTGGAATAAAAGCGGAAGAAACAGCTTTCACTGCCGTGGGGGCCTTTAAAGCGGGAATAGACCCGTGGCGATAGAGGACGATGCGGCCAATGGGGGCGCTTCCCACACCCGTTCCGGTGGAAGACCAGGTAGGATTGTACTCGTTGATAACGGGTGAACCCGCAGCATTGGGCTTGTCCACTATGCCCGGCGCCGGGTCGTTGTTCGGCCACACATCAGGCCACATTCCATCGCAAAAAAACGGCGTGTCCGCGGGATACAATATCTTTCCCTGAAAATAAGATCCTGTTGGCGTATCGGGAACATAATGGGTTGGCGGTTGGGACGGATTGCTATATTCATCATAGAGCCAACCATTGATGGCGTAACTGCCCTGAAATGCCGGGCCGATGTTGGCGCCCCAATTCCAACAATGCGCGGCGTCTCCGGGCGTGGATCCACCAGGGTTGATGGACTGCGGATTGATTTCGTTTGCCACCGGGCAAAGGCGGGCGCTATTGACCTGCGAATACTCGCTGGCCAGCGTATTCAACCAAACATTGCCGCCGCCGCCGTATCCGACAGACCCGCGAAAATCGTTTAGATACATGATGCCGGCCGTCCCCAACTGCTTGACGTTGCTGAGGCATTGCACCTCCAACGCCCTGAGCTTTGCCTTCGCCAGAGCGGGTAAAAGGATTGCAGCCAAAACCGCGATGATGCCGATCACTACCAGCAGCTCGATCAAGGTGAATCCTGCCGCCAAATAATGTCTCCTGCCACTTGTCATAAGTCTTAGGTAAATGCACTACCACCAAAATACCGGAGCCGTTCCCGTCGTCCTCGGAAACATGTTAAAAGTCTGGCCGAGTTTGAAGTTGCGCCATTCGACGTGTCCATCCAACATGGAGATATTTCCACCTTCGGGATATTTATTGCCGATAAGATGGCTGGTTTGATGGCCCGTCCAACCGGGCGCCGTATAACCACCCATAATGCCAATCCAAGCATAGGTCTTCGAAAAAGCGGTCGCCTGATTTTGGCCGGGCGCGGACATAACAACGCAGGCTGTCAAGGTGCGGTCTGAGGGGGACACTATTCCGACGTTTGGAATTGGCGGAACGACGGTGGCGTTTTGGTTGGACACACTCAAGCTTGCCACGCCGGGAAAGGTCAGCGCATAACCAATGACCCGGTAAGTGGGATTAAAGTTCCAAAGTCCGTCCACATTTTGGCCGGGATTCGCCGGGTCATACATCGTGTTTCTGCTGCCGCCATTTTGAATCACCAGGTTACAGATGTTTGTGGGCAAATCCCAAACCCACGAGCCACCGGCGGCGTTAGGCAACTGGTTGTTGAAATCATTGGCGTAGATCAACAAAGCCATGGCAACCTGCTTTTGGTTGCTCATGCATGAGCCTTTGATGGCCCTGGCTTTTGCCTTGCTCAATGCCGGCAATAACATTGCCGCCAATACGGCGATGATGGCTATGACCACCAGAAGTTCAATCAGCGTAAATGCCGCGCGCTTTTTCATCTTTCTTTGTTGAAGACGCCCTTTCGGGCGTCTTCAACGTATTCGACAATTCGGTTTTGAAATTCCGGTCAAGGTTGCAGGCTTAATCGATAGAACACCGTCGGGTTGCTGGGGTTGATCGGGATGATTTCATTGGTCATGCTGCTTGAACCCGCCACATCTACCCAATTGGGGTTCAACAGATTCGTCAGCGATTGCAAATACCAGCCCTGATGATCAGGCGGCCACGACAAAGAGAGGCTGGTGCCGCTGCTCGAAAACACAATCGGAACACTGTTGGTATTGATTACCGGACCAGAAGTAATATTGGTCACGACCAAATACAATTCATTTTGCGACAAATCATTGGTCACGAAACCCTGCACATAAGGCGAGGAGAGCGCAAAATTGCCCGCGCCGGTGCTGCCATAACTATTCCACAAGATCAACTGGTAGGTGTTTCCAGTGGTGATATTGTTGGTATCTGGAATTTCAATTGTGCAAGTGCCATTATTGGTGAAGTTATTTACCGTTATCTCCCCAAAGGGAGAACTGCCGTCCAAATTCGTGAACAATAATGTCGCGCCGGAATTGGTTCCAATAGTAAGAGAGGACGGTGTGAGATAGAGACCGGAGCCAGTGAAGTTTAACAGGCCCAGCGTTGCCCCATCGTCAACCTGAACCGACCCCGGGTCTGGAATTCACGACTGAGATTAATAACTGGCCTCCGGCTACTTCGGTGGGGCCGCTATAAGCTCCCGCCCCGCCCCCCGCTGACGCCGGAGCGCCATTGGTCATCGTCAGTGTGCCGGTGCCGACCTTGAGAAGGCCAATGGTTCCAGTGCCGCCAGCCTGATTAAATATGCCATCGAACTTGGTGCTGGTGTTCAAATCACCAACGCGGATTATTCCCAGGCTCGGATTGCTGTCATTTCGAATCCAACCACCGCCCGAGAGCGATCCAAAAGCGATGGTGTTGGTTTGGTTGACGCCCAGGATTATTTTCTGCTCGTCTGCACCGGCGGCATTCAGCACAAAAGCCGCGCTGGCGCTGCCTGAGTTGGCGCCGATAAACGCAAATCTCTGGTAGCCGTTGTTATCAACAGTAAAGGTGCCGGTAAAGAGGCTGTTCGTGCCTTCCAAAGCGAAACTGTCGTAAATATTCCCGCTGTCATTGACCTCGATATTTCCCGGACCTGAAATATTGCCGGCCAGGGTCAAGCCGGTGCCGTTAAATGAGGTGGGATTGAGATGCGTAGTGGTATTGGTGACCAACACAATATTGTTGCTTAACGTCACAGGCGCAGCGCCACCATCTGCAAGCGTACCACCGGCGAACGTCAAAGTGCCGGATCCCAACGGACTAATGCTGGTATTGCCTACGATTAAAGTTCCCGCGCCGAGGGTTGTTCCGCCACTGTAGCTGTTGGCATTGCCACCTGGGATGGTTACCGTGCCGGCTCCAATTAATGCCAGACTGCCGCTATTAGTGATGATTCCCGATAGCGTAAGCGCGTCATTAGTCCCAATGTTTACGCTGGCGGCGCCCGAGAGACTGACTGGAATGGCCAGCGAATAACTGTTGCCTGCGATATTAGCAAGCGTGGCATTTCCCAGGGTCAGCAAGCCGCTCCCAGCAGCGGAATTGTTGCCCACCACCAATGCGCCGGCGTTGACGGTCACACCGCCGCTAATGCTATTGGCGTTCTGCAAGACGAGTGAACCGCCACCGGTTTTAGTCAGGTTTGCGCCACCGCTGACGAGTCCGGAGAGAGTTAAACTGTCTCCCGGTCCCACGCCAACGTCGGCCGCGCTTGAAACTGCGACATTGTTGGGAACGGAATAGCTTGCGCCGGCCGCGTTGGAGATTGAACCTCCGCTCAAAGACACCGTGCCACTGCCCAGTGCGGAATTGTTCGCGACAACGACTGTGCCGGCGCCGACTGTTGTTCCACCGCCATAAGTATTTGCGCCGGAGAGCCCCAGCGCATTATTTCCAATCAGGGTCAACGAAGACGCCCCACTGACGTTGCCGCTGAGGGTAACATTTCCGCTCGCAGCATCAATGGTCTGCGCCGTGCTCAGGTTGATCGCCACATTTAAACTTTGCGGATTGGCTGAGTTATTGGTAATCCCCGCGCCTTCGAGTGTAAGAACAGCACCCGGCGCATTGGTCACTATGAAATCTCCCGCAGTGGAGTTGAACGTTATTGCACTTAAGGCATACGAGCTATCCATGACGGGCGTCAGACGGGTTGTTCCGGCGAAAGTGATGGCATCACCGCCCAAGGGCGAAGAACCGCCCACCCAATTTGCCGTATCGCTCCAATTGTTGTCCGTACCGCCGCCATCCCATGCCTCTGTCGCGGACAAAATGGTCAATGGAACCATGACTGTGGCCGTACCGCCATCCGAATCGGTGATCGTGGCGGTAAGCGGTGTGCTGCCGGACGCAACGCCAGCGCCAACCGTGAGCGCATTTGTATAGACATCAGACGCGCCCACTTCAACCAATGACACTGATGAAACTCCGCCAATGGGAGCCGCATTCAAGGTGACCGTGCTGACCGGAGAACTTCCCGGCGTGGTCACGGTAACGCTGACCAGTATGCTCTGGCTGCGATTGGCCGGGTTAGGGATTGCGGAACCCGATCCAGCAGGATTGACAATTGACGAATAGTGAAGTTTGATCGTGTTGCCACTGGTCACGATGGTGTAATGACCATAATTAAGCGGCTGGACGATCCAATTTGGCGTAACTGCGGCACCGCCGGAGATGCTGTTGGGACTGGTAAACAGTGTATAATCACTAGTATCCAGGTTGGCCGATGCGCTTGGGGCGCTGATATTGATCGTATTCCCATTCAGCGTAAGACTGCCGCCGACGGCGATAAGGTCGTTCACTCCATTGGCCGTGGCGCCGAGTTGAAAATTGGCAACCGCTCCGGAAGCCAGGGTCAGATTATTGTTAAACGTGTTTGTAGCATAGGGAGTGCCGGCATCCGCGTAAATCTGGGAACCGGAAGAGGTCGCGACTGACCCGTTGATTGTCCCGGCACCATATAGAGTTTGGCTTCCACCCAGGGTAAAGGTTGAGGAAAGCCCGGAAACATCGAGGGTAGCCCTATTCGCGACGGTGATGGCCGGCGAACTGCCGATGGAACCACTTCCGGTCAGTGCCAGTATGCCTCCGCTAACTGTGGTGTTTCCAGTGTAACTGTTGGCGGCGGAAAGCGACAAAGTGCCGTTGCCGGCTTTGGCCAGGGAGTCACCCGTGCCGCTAATGACTCCGCCGACCGTCAATGTATTGGCATTTACGATGACCTGCACATTGCCGCCCAAACCCACCAGGCCAGTGCCGAGGTTCAAACTGGATGAACCATTAAAAGTGAAATTCGCGTTCCAGTTTTGTGCATTGTTAGGCAGCAACGTCAATGATGAACCGCTGGTATTGTCAATCGTGCCGCCACCGATCGTCAGTGCTGCGATGCCGATGGCTGAATTGGCGCTACTGGAGCCGCCATTATTGATGTTCAACTGGCCGCTTGAAAGTACCGTCCCTCCCGAATAAGTATTTGCCCCGGTGAGTGTGAACGCCCCTGTGCCAATCTTGGTCAAACTGCCCGCTCCGCTAAGAATGCCACTGTAGGTGGTGCTCTGGCTGTCGCCGCCGACGGTCAAGGGATACGGAATCGCAAGATTTTGCGCGCCTTCCAGGCCACCAAAGACGAAACTGCCGGGGCCTGATTCAAAAGTGATTGAAGCGCCATAATTGTTGTAGTTAAGGGTGCTGTTCTGGAGGGCCAACTTGTTATATAGAAGGAGCGACAATCCGTTATTATTTCCTTCAACGGTAGTGACGCCACTGTATGTATTTGTTCCTTCCAGAGCACATGAACCGCCGGTATTATTAAAATCATTAAATACGTAGGTCACTCCACCACTGCCGGCAATACAACTGTTGACCGTCGTATGACGCGCATTTTCAGTGACTAAGATACCTTCCGCCGCTCCAAAGTTGAGATAGCCATCATTGACCGACGCGCCGATAGTGGGGCCAACGCCACATTCTATCCGCCCGCTGGTTATGGTTAAAGTGTTTGTTAATTGCATGTTCAGGGTATTCCCTCCAATACTAAGACTA
The DNA here is from genome assembly GCA_963797825.1 of uncultured Verrucomicrobiae bacterium. GTDB lineage: Bacteria > Verrucomicrobiota > Verrucomicrobiia > Limisphaerales > UBA11358 > UBA11358. The sequence continues at coordinate 103,693 of CAWCRR010000031.1, read as the reverse complement.
TTTATAGTCGTGCTTGCTGAAAGGGTAACATTCGCCGCGACAGACGCATTCTGACCATTGGTGCCGCCATTACCGGCGCTCAAAGCCATGCCGCTGGAAAAAGCAGTTGTTTCGCTCGCTGACAATCCGCGAACGCCATAGGTGCTATCGTAAGTCGATAGCCCGGCAGCTGTGATCGCCCACGGCAGAATGCTGACATCGGGAGTCCCGGTATTGGTGTTGACGGTCCCTTCGTTTCCGGATAACGCCGGGGGAGTGGCAAAAACAATATTTGCCTGTGCCGCCTGTTGGTTGACAATCGGACTTAATCCAAGTGCCGAAACATTGTTATCGCTGCGGCCAAAATAAAAGGAAGTCCCTGGCTGACGAATAACACTGCTGAAAAGAACCTGCACATTGCCGTCTCCGCTCGGAGTAAGAATAGTTCCATTCAACTGGCCGGAATTGAGGGTGAACGGGCCAAAATTCTCAACGACATTGCCTGCGGTCGTGCCGTTGATGGTGAAATTATTAAAATTATTTCCACCTAATGACAGGCCGTTATAGATAAATCCCGCCGTCCGTTGAACCGTTCCGGCCACGTTCGGATTGCTCACATAATAAGCCGCGTCGCCGCTCCCTTGCACTCCCTGGTAAAATACGGAATTCGGCGATGAACCCTGGCCATTGTAATCAAACGCGTAAGCGCCGTTGGCGCCGCCAAAGCTGCCGCCAAAAATTGTCGGGCCGCTGTAAGTATTCACATTGGTCACCACGATCGTGTGGCCACCGGAAGAAAGGCCTGGAAAAGTGAGGCTGTATCCATTCCCACCATCGCTGATAACGCCTCCTAGGGTGATATTTCCAGATGCATCAAGAATCGTTTCATTGCCGGCCAGGATGAAGTTATTGTTGATAGTCGGGACGCTGCTGGCGTTATTGGTGATACCACCGGCAAGGGCAAAGCCATTGCCTGCAAAAGTAAAGGCAGTGGCGCCGCTATTGAAGGTAAGACCGGAAAAACTATAGCCTGACAGGTTGTTGGTCAGCAGCGCGCCGGAACTGCCCGCCACCCCAAAATACAGCAAATCGCCGCTGGGATTGACGGCTGAACCGGATGAAAAGTTCCAATTGGCCGCCGTAGCCCAGTTGGCATCAGTATTGCCAACCCAAGTGTCGGTCTGCGCTACAGCCGTAGAAACAACGACGAGTCCATAAATCGCAGCAATTAGTAATTTTATCGGGGTGACCATCTTTTTTGTCAATGTTGTCGGTATTTTTTTCATAAGCGATCAATACAATAGGGTTGAGCTATGCGTTCGGTTTGTTAGTCGGATGTTGTTTATCTTTTCTCACAAGTCGCCTAAACTTACAACTCGGATTTTGTTGAACCTGTAAAGTAACACTTGGGTGCATGATTAAGATGCCTTTTTTGATTCAATCACCAAAAGGTCTCACTGCGCTTTAATTCACGGGTGATGGCTTCCATTAGAAAGTAATCGCCCCAACTCGAATACCCTGGCTTGTCGCCAAAAGCGTTTTTTAGCACGCCCGGACACTGATCATTAAAGTCCAAATAATCTTCACTGCAGATCCGGGCGAGGAGCCGGTTTTTGGCCGTGTCGATGCCCAAATCCGAAGCGCGGTGCTGGGCCAGTTCCTGGAATCCGCAAACGGCCACGGCAGCGGCGGAAGCATCGCGGATGCGCGGCTGGTTTGCCGGCAACCGAAAATCCCATACCGGCACCGCTTCCCCATCCAACTGGCTGACAAAACTTTTTGCAAGCGTTCCCGCGGCGAGAAGGTACCTTTCATCTCGAGTATAGCCATAGCTCAAGGCGAACCCATAAATTGCCCAGGAAGCTCCTCGTGCCCAGTAAGACGCCGGCGCCGCGCCACAATAGTTATCCGGTCCTAACGGCCGTCCGGTCTTGGGATCGAAGCGGAAGGCATGACAAACGGAGCCGTCCGGGCGAACAAAATGCTCCAATACCGTATCTGCATGGCGAACGGCGATGCTATGATATTTTTTATCGCCTGTGACAGTGGATGCCCAATAAAGCAACGGCAGATTCATCAAACAATCAATGATGGCCATATTCGCGGGAAACTTTGGGTCGTCTTCGTTCATCCTGCCCCAGGCGCGGATGAAATTGCCGATCGGGTTAAACCGCTGGGACAATACTTCGGCGGCGCGCACAGCCACTTCGCGGTGATCCTTATTTCCCGTTAACTTGTAAAGCGCCACGGAATATAACGAATAAAGGAAGCCGAGATCGTGGTGGGTATCCAGGTGGTGTGTGAATACTTTCTCGCGGTAGTGTGGCGCGAGACGCAGGACTTGATTTAGGAAGTATTCGTCCTCAGTTTCTCTCCAGGCGAGCAGGGCCATGCCGGTGAAAAATGAGGAGGTCCAGTTCCCGATCTCGTAGAAGCCTTCAGGGTGACTGAAAAAAGCGCCATCGAGAGCCCAAGCTCCCGATTTGGGCTCATCGGCAAGTTGCTTTATGTTTTTGCGGGATTTTTTCAGGCACAAATCGAGCGCGGCTTTCAAGCATTCACCGTTGGTTTTGGACGCCGTGGCAGACGGACAGACAGTTTTGACGCCAGTCAATATATTCATGTTTGTAGAACTATTTACCAGTTTTACGAAGACTACAAATCAAGTATTGGTGAACCTGTAAAGAAACTGTTTTATCGGGAACACAGTCGGATTTAATTTTAGAATCTCACGATTATTTTATTCGCGGCGCCGATGATCGACTCTTTTGAGACAGCGTTTGGAGACGCCGCTCAAACCCTTGATGGCAGGGATTTGCCATCCTGCCACCGGCTCTCTACCAGGATGCGGCACGGGTCGTTCGGCTCGCCACGCTCATTTAAACTGATTTGTTTGATCAACATTTCCATCGCGATTTGTCCGATAGCCCCGGGATGCTGGTCAATTCCCGCATCCACGGGGATATCGTGGATGCTCGTTCCGGCCACCGCCACATCTTCCGGAATCCGGAAACCAAGGCCGGACAATAATGCCGGCACTTCGGGAATCGAGGTCAAAACCGCATCTGGCTTATATTTCTTTATCCAAATTTCCAAAGCGGTTTTGCAGTGCTCGTAGCCATTGCGTGTTGGCGGCAATGGTTGTATATCAAAATCCATCGAAGGTATCAGTGGACGAACTTTCAGAAATTCCTGGGCCCACCTGTATCCGCCGGTATAATTGCCGCCCATTGAACAATCATGCACATAATTAAAAACAAATCCGATTCTCTGATAACCGTAACCATGGATTTTCCGGACAGCCATCATGATGGCCCGCTGATGGTCGGCGGTCACCAGATTGGAATCCGGACGGTTGACGGACATGCCAAAGCGAATCAGTGAAAAAGCGTTCCATCCAAAATCTCCCCAATCCACCCCCGGCGGGTGGGGTGGAATCAACAGCCCGAGAATTCCCCGGTCCCGCAATTTTTTTTCAACGTATTTGGGCGAAGCCTGCTCCGGCCAGATGAATTCTTCAAGTTGATACCCCAAGGGCTTTCCGGCTTTCCTTGCCGCGTAAAAATAATCGTCGAATTCCTTGTAACTTCGCAGGATCTCAGGCGGTTGCCAATGATTAAGCCAGGCTATTCTCCCTCGCGCTTTGACCAGGTTATTCTTAAACCGGTATTTGGCCAATGCCGCCAGAAAGGGATCTTGGACATATCCCATTTCCTTCGCCAATTTCTGTATCTCTTCACGCCGTACCCGCGAGATTTGGGGACTGTTGCGCATGGCCATCGAAACGGCGGCCTTGGTTACGCCATATCGTACTGCAATGTCGTTAAGGGTTACGCGCATCTGGAGCAGGGTTAGCCTGATTCTTTAGGAGGCAAGGAACTGCCGTCTTCCCAACGGCTCTCCACGAGGATACGGCAAGGATCCACCGGTTCGCCGCGTTCGCTCAAATTGATCTGCTTGATTAGCATTTCCACCGCAATCCGTCCGATCGCTTCCGGTCGTTGATCAATGCCGGCGTCCACCGGGATATCCAGGGTGCTCGTTCCCGCCACGGCAACATCCTGTGGAATGCGACAACCGATCTCGCGAATCATTCCGGGTATCTCAATATCCGACGTTAAAATAGCATCCGGCCGGGTCCGAACCAGCCATCGTTGCAATAAAATTTTCTGTTGTTTCAATTCGCTGCTGTCGCGGTCTGTCAAGAGGGTCAACAATGGCGACAAGGCGGGCCTTAATTTTAACAAGGCTTGCGCAAAAAAAAATCCGCTCAAAAAATTGCCGCCGAGCCGCTCATTGAATTCCTTGTTCACCACCAGGCCAATGCGGTGGTAGCCGTATTTGTGGATTTTTTTTACCGCCATAACGATCGCGCGAAATACATCAGAAGTCACCACATTGGAATCAGGAGTTGGCACCGATAAACCAAATTTCAAGACTGAAAACTTGGACCAATCAAAATCCTCCCAATCCAGCAGGTCCTGGTGAGGAGGAACCAACACCCCTTCAATGCCCCGGGTCATCAAGATTCGTTCGAAGCGCTTGGGAGAACAGCCCGCTTCCCATCGAACCTCATCCAACCGATAACCAAACCGGGAGGCGACGCTGCTGGCGCCACGCCAATAGTCCTTGAATTCTTTATATTGATACAAGCGCTCGGGTTGCCGCCAATGGTTGACCCATGCCAGTACGCCATGGTCCTTAACCGATGCGCGGCCCCGCCGATACGCGGCTAAACCCGCGAGAAATGGATCGGGCACAAACCCCATTTCTTTTGCCACGCGTTGAACCTCCTGACGCCGTTCGAGCGGAATCTTGGCATTGTTATGCAGCGCCATCGAAACTGTGGTTTTCGAAATCCCTATCCTTTTGGCGATGTCAATCAATCTGATGCGCATATGGCTGGCGACGCCATGATGGCAAAGCCCGGTTGCCACACAATGCCGTTTTTGATGAATTTAAAAAGACAAAGGCCTTAATTTGAATGGCAAATCATCATGTTTAGCTTGTCTCTTTGAACACAGTATGATGCTTCAGGAATGCGCCACCCTAAACCAGCACAGTTAGTTATCTCAAAAAGGTCCGATGCCGATGATCAATTTCTGCATTATGCAGCTTTCACAAATGCAGGCTTTGAATTAGGAAATTAGACCATATTGTGCCATCATACCACGTAGGTTTTCACCTTCCCAGCCAGCCGCCATCAACGTTCGTGATGGTGCCGTTAAGATAGTCGGCGTCTTTTGAGGCAAGGAATAACGCCGCCCCCGCGATGTCTTCCGGCGCGCCTCAGCGGCTTTCCGGAATCCGGTCCAAAATCGACTTGCTGCGGACGGCATCTTCCCGCAACGCCTTCGTGTTGTCGGTCGCAATGTAGCCGGGCGCTATGGCATTGAAATTCATCCGTTCCTTTGCCAATTCATTGGCAAAGGCTTTCGTGATGCCCGCAATCCCGCTCTTGCTGGCTGTATAGCCCGGCACGAAAATACCGCCCTGGAACGACAGCAATGAAGCGATGTTTGGCGCACTGGACTATTTCACAACGCCAAATTTGCATCATTTTAGCCAATAAAACAGCGAATTTGATTCATGCCGAGCAAATCTTGGCATTCACCGGTACGGTTGGCCATATGATCGTGACCGCCAGAAAAAAGTCTGGATTAACTCAAGAGGGACCGGCTGATATGAGCGGAATTCACCGGCATTGGATAGGACGCTGGGAACGAGGCCGTGCCACTCCAAAAGCGGTTGACTGGATGAGATTGACAGGCGTTTTAAGCCTCCCTTCCAAAACTTAATGACCGATCAGGAACGAGGGTTCGATTCCCTTCACCCGCTCCATTATCCATACGGATTTCAATGGGCTGTTCACTTGATGATTTCGAGTTTGATGGAGGTCGTGTCAATCCAGACTTTGCCGCTGCCAAAGAAATTGAAACCGGTGCGAAGGTATTCAGTATCATCCGGGATGGCGCAAGTGACGGAGAATTGCGTCCAATCGCGTGTGCCTTTCAGGCTGTAGTCCCCGGCCATGCTGTCTCTGGCGACGAGTTTATTCCACCCCACATAAGGAAAGACGACGGGTTCGATCCGGCCGGAGACGTTTTCGGTTTTGACCCAGCCGCTCATTCGCACGGTGTGGCCGGCATATTTATCGCTATCAGAACCGTAAAAGTCCAGCGCCCACCGGATATTTGTGCCACGTGGCGCCTCACCGTTGGGAGTGTAGGTGAGACAAACTGTGGGATGTTCATTGTGGGTGACGTTGTAATCATCAGCCTCGGAATAGACGGTGGGGTCGGATTCGCCGGTGATGCGCCAACTCCGGTCGTCCGTGTCGGGGTCGTCGGCGGGCGCCAGGTCGATTTTGAAATCGTCGGCCCAAAGTTCGCCCGGCCCGTAAAGGTCCGGCCCAAAATAAATAATACAGGGTTCGTTGGGCAGGTCGGTGACCAGTTCTAGCTGTTGCCAGTCGGCCGTGCCACGGATGGGCCGGTTGCTCATATCGTCGTATTGCATATGGCGATTGGCCAGGCCCAAAAGGCTGTTTCCCGGGCTCAAAATAATCATAAACGCGCTCGCCCACCCCTGGACGTTGGCCGTTTTGAGCCAGCCGGTGAGGCGGATGTGTTTTCCATAGAGCGAAGAGTCCTTGTTGACATAAAAGAGCGTGGAACTGGAATTATCGGTCTTCTTGTAGGTGCCGTCGTGAGGCAGGGGATTTTGAGAATAAGCGGTCGAATCCGGGCCGACGGGGCCTTTGATATGGATGGCGGGCGCGGAATTGGTGGTTCGCCTGGTGTCGGGATCAACTGCCACCAAAAAAGTGCCGTCTTTATTGCCATCCTGGGCAAAGGCGGAGTTGTCGATGCTGATGGGAACCTTGTCGCTGGGAGCAATATATACATGGGGGACTTTCGTTTTGTAGGCGAGCAAGGCACCGGTCCCAAGAATAATGGCGGCGGCAACAATGGTTGCGACAATAGTTTTTGTTTTCATGGTGATGAGCGTTGCTTTGACGAGGGTTAAAGTTGAAATCGAAGCCGCCGCCCCTTTGGCCAATGCCAGGGTCGTCACGGTTTTTGCCAGCGCCACCGGCGCGATCTGGATGGAATTGGCGGAAATCGTTTCGGCGATGGCTGCCGAGGTGGAATCCACACCGCGTTTCTGGAAAAACTTTCGTAATTTCTCCAGGGCACGTTTTGAACGCTTCTTGGCAGCTTCCTCATTCAACTTCAAAAGGTGGCCGATTTCCGACGCGGTCTTATTTTCAAAATAGCGCAACGCCAGCACGGCGCGGTCGGTTTCGCCGAGCGATGCCATCGCTTCGTCGAGCAGTGGCTCAAGTTGGTTCCAGACCGCAGGCGATGTTTCATTTAGTTCAGATTGCATGGCAGCCTCCTGTTCACGCTGGGTTCGGCGGATGGCGGAGCGGATGTGGGCGTTGGCTGCATAACGCGTGGTCTGAAGCAGCCAGCCCGATAACCCCGGATGGCGCGTCAACTGCCCGGCCTTGCGCGCGAGGATGATGAAAACCGCCTGGGTCACGTCCTCGGCCAGTTGCGGGTCACGCACCTGCCGCCGCGCGGCGGAATAAACCAGCGGGACATGGCGCTCCACCAGCGCGGTAAAAGCCGGCTCGGAAGCTGTCCGGGCATATTCTTGCAGTAAAGCAGCGTCATCCATCGTTCGTATTCACTCATAAACGCCTGCCAAACGCAAAACGGGACAATAAAGTTAGTGAATCGCCTTTTCGACCACCAGCATGTCGATAGGCATATTGGTGGGAACAAGTTCGAGGCCGAGTTGTTTGTCCAAAGCATCTGAAAAGCCTTTTCTCATCGCATTTTCATCATGACTCCAGGAAGATCTCCAATCGGGATAATGAAAAGTGTAATCATATCGATTTGTGAGGCCTGTTTCATCAATGATCGGCAGTTGTAAAGTATCTTCTAATGTATTTTTCGAAATCAAGTCACCTATGGTTTGGCTGAAGTGATCGTCGCCTTTATCATAGGCCGCACTCACATTGGTATCTGTTTTGAATGCGGGAGCATCAGGATTTGAAAGTTTAAGTAAAAGGACATGACGTTCTATTAACTCCTTTTTTCCATTGTAGCCAAACTTTCGCTTGATCGCTTGGGCCAGTGCTACAGATGAACCTGTTTGCAGACTAACGATGTAATCATACTTCTCTTGCGGCAACTTAGGGAGAATCGATCGAGTCGGTCTGGAGTCATAAGCATCAAAAATCATCTATTCGACTGAAGTATCAAATTCCAGTCTTTCTTTATTATTGGTTTTTAAATAAACAAGCACATCTCCACGGTGTTGGGTAAACTTTGTAGGTCGAATTTCCACCATTGACGGAGCTTCTCGAAGCACTTTGCCCATGTTATCGGTTTGAATCTGCCACTGGTATGAGGAATGTTGCTTTAATTGTTCGATTATTATCGTCGTTGCACATGCCGCCAGCAATACAACCGTACCCGCAGCGATTGCCGTTTTCATTTTTGTCCACGCCATAATTTTCAATGCTCCTTTGATGAGGGTTAACGTTGAAGCCGAAGCCGCCGCCCCTTTGGCCAATGCCAGGGTCGTCACGGTTTTTGCCAGCGCCACCGGCGCGGCCTGGATGGAATTGGTGGAAATCGTTTCGGCGATGGCTGCCGTGGTGGAATCCACGCCGCGTTTGAAAAAATATTTTTGCAATCTCTCCAGCGCGCGCGCGACCCGCTTCTTGGTCGCGTCTTCGCTCACGCCCAGGACAGCGCCGACCTCGCTCAAATTCCTGCCTTCATAAAACCGAAGCATGATCGCACGGCGATCTTTCTCGCTAAGGGCGGCCACGGCGCCGTCCAGCAAGGGAGCGATTCCTGGCCAAAGAGTGTCGCCCCCGGATTCAATCAAAATAGTTTGCATGTATGCCTCCTGTTGACGCCGATGCCTCCGGGCTTCGCTTCTGATAAAATTGGCCGCCGTCAGTCGCGTCGCCTGGAACAGCCAGCTTGAAAGCGCCCGGTCATGGCGAAGCCGCAACGCCTTTTTGGCCAAAATGATGAACACGGCTTGTGTGATTTCCTCCGCGTGAATCCGGTCGCCGACGTGACGCAAAGCGACCGAATAGACCAGGTTGATATGCCGGCTGACCAGGGCCGCAAATGCCTCTTCCGATTGATTTTCAGCGTACTCGCGCAATAACGCGCTGTCGTCCGTGGGTTCCATTTGGCGATAAGTGTGCGCCCGCCCGCCAAAGGGGACAAATTATTTGGGCTGTCATCTAATCGTTCTAGCTTCGTTTGGTTTCCCGGGAGGGGCAAGGGCCATGAGTTCCTGGAGGGTATGCTGCGGTTTATCCACGCCGGCGGGGAACGGACGGTTTGAAAACGTTTGAAAATAGAGCAGGCAGGCATCGTGCCACCAGGCAGCGTCGTGTTCCTGAATGGCCAACTTGTCGGCCACGGCGGCATGGCGTTCCGGGTCGATCACGCCGGAGAGCGTATCCCAACTTTTTTCCGTAGTTCTCACCCAATCCACTCCGGCCTGGTAGTGAAGGCCAAGCTCGTCCCACATCGTTCGTCCCGATCTCATCCGATAATCCCACGGCACGTGATGAAACCAGAGCAAATAAATCTGCGGGCAGGTGGCCAGGTTGGCCAGTCGATCACTTAAGGCGGGTTGATATTGGCTGACTTCATCGCTGCCGGTGCTGGTGCGGTCGAAACCCAGGCCATTGGTGTCGGCGCGGTTGTAGTAAACGGGGTCGGTATCCGGGATCAGCCGCGTATCTCCCCAGGGCTGCGGACCATAATGAACGTCCGTTGACATCTGATGGGTGAGTCCCAGCGGGGTCATGTAGTCCACCGCCGCTTCACGCGATCCCAGCATGATTTGCGCGACGGCCTTCACGGCATGGCGGTCATGGGTAAAGGTCATGTGAATCCATTCCCGGGCGATCTGTTCCGACGTGAGGTCGGGATTCCATGCGAGCCGGCCAAAGGCATACCAGTTGGCCTGGGCAAAGTCGTTGCCGGTCCAGTTGCGATCCGAGCCGGTGTTGGCCACGCCGGCAATCCCTGTGATTCGCTGGCCGAAGAGGCTGCCGTCTATCACTTTGGCCACCGTCGAACCGGGACCTTTGGCATAGGTATCGGAGTCGAGGTCCTCTTTCCACATGGGCGCGAGGAACACCAGGTGATTGGCGTGGCCGAGATATTCCTGGGTGACCTGCAATTCCAGCATAAGTTGCGTTTTCGGCACGGCTCCGAAGAGCGGACTGAACGGTTCGCGCGGCTGGAAATCGAGCGGGCCATTCTTCACCTGCACGAGCACATTCGAAGCGAACTGGCCGTCCAATGGCTTGAAAGCATCGTAAGCCTGCGCGACGCGATCATCGTTGGGGTGGGAGTCATAAACGAAAGCGCGCCAGATGACGACGCCGCCATGCGGAGCGAGCACGGCGGCGAACATATTGGCGCCATCGGCATGGGTACGATTATAGGCCTGCGGTCCGGGTTGCCCTTCGCTGTTGGCTTTCACGAGAAAGCCGCCAAAGTCGGGAATCAGCGCATAAATTTCATCGGCCTTGGCTTTCCACCACGCGATGACCTCCGGGTCGAGCGGGTCGGCGGTCTTCAACCCGCCCAACTCGATGGGGGCGGAGAATCTCGCGGAAAGATAGACGTGTATGCCGTAAGGACGAAGCACATCGGCGATCGCCGCCGTTTTGCGCAAGTATTCGGTGGACAAGATCATTGAGTCGGCGTTCACGTTATTCAAATTGGCTCCATTGATCCCGATCGATGCGTCCGTGCGCGCGTAGTCTCTCAGGCGCGGGTCCACTGTCCCCAGCAATGCTTTCCAATCCCACAGTGATTTGCCGGCATAGCCCCGCTCGATTGAGCCATCGAGGTTGTCCCAATGATCGAGTACCCGCAGTTGGAGGCGCGGCTTCTCGCTGATATCCAGCCGGGTCACTGGCTGCAATGTCTGCACCAGCCGGAGAAATTGAAACGCGCCATAGAGCGTGCCGATGTCTCCCGCCGAGGCGATGATGGTTGTCTGGTAACCATTGACCTTTTCCGAGCGGATGACATAGCCTTCAGCGCCCAGAGAATTTAATTGCGCGTCCAGTTTCAGACTGGCAATGACCGGAGAACTTTTGGGAGTGCCGACGATTACCGCGCCATCGCCGTTCACTTCGTTTGTTGCCGGTACTGGTTGGCCAAGCAATCCCGAACACCCTTCGACCAGTTCCTCCCGGGTAGCGGTCTGCGTTGTGGAATCGCCCGGAACCACTATGGAAGTGATGTGAGCGCGATATTTCTCGATCTCCTGCGCAGGCAAAGGATCATATCGCAACCACAGGCGATAGCCGTCTTCTGCCTTGGCAGTGATTCCGGCAAACAATTGGAGCGAGAGAGCAAAACAGAGGATGCAAACCGGCACGCGTTGAAGCAGGGGACGGAGGGCCGGGATGGGCGCTGAATGATTGTTCATCTTGATATCGTAAATCATTATGGAGAAAGGCGCGCCTGGTCAGAACTCTTGCACGCTGGGCTTGCCTTCATACCAGGCGATCATGTTCAGGACCAGATAATTCCAGTTTTGGAACCCTTTGTTCAAGACCGGTTCGCCGCTCACCGGCAGATAATATTCGTGCAGCGCGCCGTTCTTCTCATAATCCTGCCCCAGGAGGCGGATGGTTTTTTCCACCAATGCCCGGGCATCGTTCGTGTATCCATACTTCACCAACCCGCGAAAGGTGAGGTAGTTGGCGTTGATCCAGATTGGCCCCAGCCAGCAACTCGGATTTCCCGTGGCGCGAACGTCATACATCTTCTCCTGCGGAGAGAGCGTGTAAACGCCGTACGGGGCGTTGAAATTGTTCGTGTCGCGGAAATTTTTTTCCACGATCAGCCGGGCCTGTTCCGGCGTGGCCACGCCCGCCCAGAGCGACAGGAATCCGGACCAGACGCCAAGGCGTTGAATCAGGCAATCCCAATTGCGCGGCCCGCCTTCGTGCAGTTCCCAGGCCTTTTCAGGCCGTTCGTACGGTCGCAAGTCCAAATCCACGCTGTAATAAAAACCGTCCTTCGGGTCCCAACAATGTTCGCGGATGGACCGAAGCAGGTCGTCCGCCATTTTCTGGTAGCTGTTCCCGATTTCCTTCTCATTCAATTGTCCGGACAAATAGACCATCGCCAGGAGCTCCCGGTACATCATGCAATTCAGCAGGATCGAGCCGGAACTGGCGTCGGGGCGATAGAACGTGGAAGGATCGTTATCCACGCCGATGGTCTCATCAGTTTGCCAGTAGTACAGTCCGGTGGCCTTGTTGCGGTAGTGGTTGTAGTAACAATTCACAAAAGCTTGCAGCGGATAAAACTCTTCGCGAAGCCATTCGGCGTTGCCGCCGTTGATCTGGGTCAGAAACGCGGCGTGCTGCGCCAGGCAGGGCTTGTGCATGTTGTGAGCAAAGAGGTTCGTCTCGCCCATGATGGATTCGGCGTGCGTGGTCTCGGGCGTCAGGCGCACCGGCAACCAGCCTTGCCAGCCGCCGAGTTGAAGAAAGTTTAGCACGCAACCCTGTTCGTATTTGAGCGCATTTTGCCGGTCGGCGGGGGTGCCGTTCTCGAGTAGAATCTGGCGCAGGGCGACGTCGGAGAGCCAGGAATCCCAATCCCAAAGCTCGTTTTCATATTGGCTGCTGCCGGGAGTGATGTACGGATATTTCAAGGCGCCCTGGGCCGGCTTGAACATTCCCGGATAATCCTGGTAGATGTGTTCACGGATGATGCCGATGTAATGCTGGATATCGGCGTCGGGTTCCGCACGCGCGACCAGGGTCATGAAAAACGAGATCAGCAGGCAGAGCGGAAGTTTCATGGATGAACGACTTTAAAACGCCTCCCGCCACGTCACAAGCAGAAATAAATTTTGGACATCAACTTCGATGCCAGAAGCCGATGGAACTCGCCCACCGATTTATCGGTGGGTCCACAATTCAGATCAAAATGAGTCCCCCGGGGGGACGGCAAATCTCCTTAAGATTGGTTGTACCTTTTCGCATCCAAAAAGCCTGAATCATGGCGGCATCATTGAATTCGTCCCGCCGGGTTGAATGGGATTATTCGGGTTTTGTCGATTTGGAAAATCTGGATTGGGGTTTGGTTGATTGGGTGGAATCGGATCGGGTTGATTCGGCGGTATTGGGTTCGGCTGGTTGGGTGGAATAGGATTGGGCTGATTCGGTGGAATCGGGTTTGGTTGATTCGGCGGAATCAGATTCGGCTGGTTCGGCGGAATCGGATTTGGATTCAACTGGTTCGGCATTCCCGGTTGGGTCGGTTGGACGGGTTGTCCGGGTGGCGTCGGCTCGCCGGGCACAGTAGGTTGTGACGGAGTGATTTGACCCCCGGGATATGAGTTTGCTCCCATGCCATTATTTCCACCACTGCCATTCACGGTGCCGTTGGCGCCGGCGCCGCTATTGACACCGCTTCCGTTATATGTGCCGTTTGCCCTGCCATTGGCGCCCGCCCCACCGTTGACACCACTGCCATTCACGCGGCCATTGGCGCCACCACTTACACCGGCGCTGCCGTCTCCCGCCCCCCCACCGCCACCACCTCCGGCACCTTGCGCTACCATCATTGCCGCCAACAAAGTGAACGGCACCACTACCATCATTTGTTTCATCTTTTTCATGCCTCTCTATCAGCTTTCCGAATGCCAATTTTTTCCGCACCAGATTTGTGAGATTTTTGCAAACCAACCTGTCATTCGGCTGCAATTTGCAATCCCCCGGCATTTCGCTATCGTTCTGGCAAACAAAATGCAAAAATTGCCGCGTGCCTTTTACGACCGCGATACCATCGTGGTGGCACGGGAATTACTCGGGAAATACCTCATCCATAAATCGCGTGGCGTCGAGCGGATCGGCAGGATTGTCGAGACCGAGGCGTACCTGGGACCGCACGACCTGGCGGCGCATTCCGCGCGGGGATTGACTGAACGCACCAGGGTCATGTTCGGTCCGCCGGGCCATGCTTATGTTTATTTCATCTACGGAATTTACTTCTGCATGAACGTGGTGACGGAGCGCGAAGGCCATGCCTCCGCCGTTTTGCTGCGCGCACTCGAGCCGGTGAAGAACGTTGGCCGCGCCTGTGGTCCGGGATTGCTGTGCCGCGCCATGGAGATCGACCGCCGCTTAAACGGACACGATTTGTTGAGCGACGATTTTTTTGTGGCCGCGGCTGTAAAAGAAGAGGCCTTTAAGACGATCAAACGTCCGCGCATCGGCGTGGATTACGCAAGACACTGGGCCAGAAGACACCTGCGATTTTATATCGCGGGCAATCCGTGCGTCTCGAAGAAATAGAAGAGGCGGAGCGCGAAACGCGCTCCGCCCGGGAAAACTCGATCAGTAACGATCACGGCCGCCGCCGCCGCCGCGAGAATCACGACGACCGCCGCCGCCGCCGCCAAATCCACGACCGCCACCGCCGCCACCGCTACGTTCTTCACGCGGCCGGGCGATGTTGACTGTGAGGGCGCGTCCGTCCAATTCTTTGCCGTTCATGGCTTCGATGGCCTTCTGCGCTTCTTCGGGGCTGCTCATGGTCACGAAACCAAAGCCACGGGGGCGGTTGGTTGCGCGATCCATCATCAGGTTGGTCTCGGTGACCGTGCCGTGCGCCGCAAAGGCGTCCTGCAGGTCGTTTTCTGTCGTGTTGAAGGAAAGATTTCCTACAAACAATTTATTATTCATGCTATTTTGTCCTTGGCTGCTTGCCAAACTGTTCCCGAACGCCGGGTTTCAAATCATCACTGAACATGAATTTATTCACTTGAAGATTCACCATGATTGGAGCTTAGTGTGCCTCACAGACAATTGACAGAATCGCATATTCCCTACCCCATTGCAACAACAATTGACAACTTTCTCGCATTTTGCAATAATCGGTAAGAGCATCAATCTTAAGCGGTTCCTACATCAGCAACCGGATTGCTTTAAAGGGGTTCTGCAAATATGATTTCTTCCATGACATATGTCCCCGCTTCCAACCGTTACGATCACCCCGATTTTTATCGCCGTTGCGGGCGCAGCGGGCTGAGCCTCCCGGCCGTTTCCCTCGGCCTTTGGCATAATTTCGGGGGCGTCAACCTGTTCGAGAATGGGCTGGCGATGGCGCGCCGCGCCTTTGACCTGGGTATCACTCACTTTGATCTGGCAAATAACTACGGACCGCCGCCCGGCTCCGCCGAGGAAAATTTTGGCCGCATGCTCAAACAGGATTTCGGGGCGTATCGCGATGAACTGATCATCTCCACCAAGGCCGGCTACCTGATGTGGCCGGGGCCTTATGGCGAATGGGGCTCCCGCAAATATCTCCTGGCCAGCCTCGACCAAAGCCTGCGCCGCATGGGCCTGGATTATGTGGACATTTTCTATTCGCATCGTCCCGATCCAAATACTCCTCTTGAAGAAACCATGGGCGCTCTCGCACACGCCGTGCGTTCCGGTAAGGCGCTCTACGTCGGCCTCTCAAATTATGATGCGAAACTGACGGAGGCGGCGGTGAACATTCTAAGCTCGATGGGCATCCGCTGTCTCATCCATCAACCAAAGTACAGCATGTTTGAACGCTGGATCGAGGGAGGATTGCTCGCCGTGCTCGATGAGAAGGGCGTGGGTTGCATCGCCTTTAGTCCGCTCGCGCAAGGGTTGCTCACGGAAAAATATCTTCACGGCATTCCGGCGGGTTCGCGCGCCTCCACCGCGCACGGTTTTTTGCGGCCGGCGCACATCACGGAACAAAAACTCGAGAAGGTGCGGCGGCTGAATGAAATGGCGAAGGCGCGCGGACAATCTCTGGCGCAATTGGCGCTGGCCTGGGTGCTCCGGCATCCACAAATGACCACCGTGCTCATCGGCGCCAGCAGTGTGGCCCAGATCGAAGAGAACGTCGCCACGCTCAATCGCCTTGATTTCACCGCGGATGAATTGAAGCAGATTGAGGCCATTATCAAGTGATTTTTGTTAAACGTTAATTCGCGTTAATTCGCGTTGCGCGAAGAGAGGGGCGCTTAAACGCAATTTCACGCAAGATGGCGCAATTTCGCGCAACGTCGCGTTCGAAATTTTGGAATTGAACATGAGGAAACGGAGGGAACAGGGGGTGAATAACCAACCGCCAATGCGGCGAATAAACGCGAAAGGAAAAGAGTCAGAGCCGGCTCACGCCGGCGGCTACGAAGATATGATAGCGCATACATGGTGGAATCATAGCACGCGGGGAAGAATCGTCATGTTGCCCGGAAACAAAATCGTAAACCTGCCATAGCTCGCGAGTACGCTCATCCCACCCGCCAAAAATCCGTGTTTATCCGTGTCAACTGTGGTTAATGTATCTTTTTGTGTATTTCGTGTATTTCATGGTTTAAAATCATCAAACGTAACTATGAAAATTCAATCTCTGACCATCGGCCTTTCCGTGCGCCATCCGCAATATGGCATCGGCACGGTCAAAAGCATTTCCGAACAAACGGCGGAAGTGCGCTTCAACGATGTGATGCGCACCGTCGATCCGGAAATGAGCGGCCTGGTCCCCGCCGAACCCGGCATGGCCGTGACCGGATTGGAGCAGCCGCTCAAACAATTTGTGGAATCCACAGTGGAAGAAGTCATCGAACGCCTCGGCGTCGAAAAGTCGGATACGACAGTAACGGAACTGGGTGTCCGCTGGCATAAGGGCAAGATGGTACTGCATCCCTCGGACCCAACGTTGCAGACCAAGGAAGTGCCGCTTGAAGTTTTCTTCCATAAACTGGTCGGCGTCCGGAACCAATTGCGCGTGCTGGAGCAGAAAGTCAACGCCCATACCGTGTTGACTGATGGCGAAAAGGTGGAAATGCAGCAATACATCACCCGTTGCTACGGCTCGTTGACGACCTTCAATATCCTGTTCAAGACCAAAGACGGCCAATTTTCATCGAAGGGGGAATAAACACCTGCGGCGGTCAGTTTTACGTATATTACTATCACGCTGATCGCCGATGGTTTTTACAATGTGCCAACGTTGCAATAATTGTATCCAACACCAAATCGAGGTGCTTTCCCACATCTTCTGTCAGAAAGCGGATTACAAAGTATCCGTGTTGCTGAAGCAGGGCGTCTTTGCGCCGGTCCCGCCGGTATGCCTCGGCATCGGCGAAATGCTGTGCGCCGTCCAATTCGATGACCACACGGCTACCCGCGCACAAGAAGTCCACCTCCATCTTCCCGCTGCCATCAAAAGCAATCGGTAGTTCCACGTTAAGGCAAAACAGACCGGTCGTTTCGGACAATGTTTGGAGGCGGCGGAATAGAAAGGCTTCGCTGGCGCTCCTGGCCCGGTCGCCGGGTGAACGGGCGGCCTGCACGAACAAATTTCCCAAAGGAATGTCCACTCCGTCACGAATAAGCCGGCGGACGGCAGCTGCGTAGTCCTTTTTCCACTCCGGATCCACCGGTAGCGGAACCTCGACCGGCCAACCCGGCAATGCGCTTCCAGGCAGCAGGATCGTATATCCCAAAGCCTCATATCCGCGGCACCGCCTGTCAAACATCCGGGAAAGCATCGGCACATTCAGGTCGGCGTAGTCATAAACGCGCACCACACCCTTTCCTTCATGGAGCCGGTGCAAGCGTCCGACATACTGGGCAATGGTTCCACGCCAGGAAACCGGCAAAGCCAGAAACAGCGTGTCCAATCGTGGATCATCGTAACCTTCGCCGATGTATTTCCCGGTGGCCAGAATCACACGACCCTCCGTTTCCGGTATTTCGGCAAGGCGAACGCGGGCCGCTTCCATTTCTTTCCGGGTTTGGCCGCCTTGCAGTATAATCAAGTGGGGAACTTGCGGCGACAGTTGCTGCGCCAAAAGATCCAAATGCCCCGTCCGCTCGGTAAGCACCAGTGGCGAACGCCGGTCATTGACAGCGCCCAATACATCCGCACAAATCATCCGGTTGCGCAGGTCGTCGTTTTGCAGGTCGTCATATAACTTTTGAAATTCCACCCGCGCATCAGCATCGGACGGCACGACCGTTCGAAATGCCGTCGGTCGGACCAGAACGTGGTGCGCGAACGGTCGTGCCTCCGCCTGACTCTTTGCGTTCACCCGGTGCCGAACCGGGCCACACTGCATGAAAATGATCGGATGGTGTCCGTCCTTGCGAGCAACTATCGCGGATAAACCGGTGATAAATTTCGCTTTGGCCCGGCGGGCGACCAATTCAAAGCTGCGGGCCGAAAGATGGTGGCATTCATCCACGACCAAGTGGCCATAATTGCCCACACGATCATCCACCACTTCTTTGCGAACGAGGCTTTGCACTAGGGCGACGTCCAAGACTCCGGTAAGCTTTTTACGCCCGCCGCCGAGTCGGCCGATTGTTTTCAGCGGCAGGTTAAGAAACTTGGACAACCTTTCAATCCACTGTTCCAAGAGTTGTTGGCGATGGACTAAAACGAGCGTGTTGACTCCGCGCCGTGCAATCAGCCAGGCGGCCACCACGGTCTTGCCAAAAGCCGTCGTTGCAGCCAGCACACCAGTATCATGCTGCCATAGAGCCATTGCCGCGGCTTGTTGATCTGGCCGTAGCTCTCCACAGAACGAAACTTCCAGCACGGTGCCTCCGCAGCGTTCATCGCGGAGAAGCGGCTTTATCTTAAGCGCTTCCAGGATGTCCAAGACTTCCTGCAGGCAACCTCGCGGCAGAGCGATGTGCTTTGGATGATCTTCGGCACAGCCAATGATCCGGGGTTTATCATAAGTTGGGAGCCGCATGGCCTGTGCGCGGTAAAACTCGGGGTTTTGAAACGCCGCCAGACTAACGAGCCGGGTGCGCAAGCCTGGCACGAGATGTTCTTTGCTGAGGTAAATTTGGTCGCTAAGAATTAGTTCCAGCGTTTCCGGTAATTTGCCCACAATGGCCGGCGGCTTTCGACGGCGCGACGGCGGGACTTTCCAGGGAGCGTCATCGTCTTCATCCATCATCGCGTAGCGGACACCGATAATTCGTCCCTTGGTTTCCGCGTTGCGCACAAGTGTTTCCAGATCTTCCCTATTGATGCGTCTAATGGAGGCTAAAAATGCCCATTGATCGGCATAAGGAACTAAATTGTCATCAAGAAAAACCGTATTGTCATTCAAGCGCGCCTTCTTTTGTAGTGGCAGTGCAATCAAGTTGCCGAACCCGCCCTTCGGCAAGGTGTCCTGATTGGGAAAAAGGCGGTCATAGGAATGGAATCCAATCTCCGGGCGATTTTCCATCGTCTCCGTCAGCAAGTGCGACCCCAGCTTTCGCGCCAGTATGGCCGGAATCGCTTCCGCGAAAAATAGCCAGATATGACCGCCATTGCCGGACCGAGAGCGCTCAAGCGCGGCGGGCACATTTAGGCGTCGGCAGGTTTCGAGAAACGCCTGCGCATCGAATTGCCAGTTTTCACGGTCAAAGTCCGCCGCCAGAAAGAAGCATGTCTCGTCCAGCAACATGGCGTACACCCCCATGACAAAATCAACACCTCGGGCGTCTTTCCCTGAAAGATGCCATCCAATGGTTTCATCGGTAATCTCAAAAAAGCGGCGATGGGGACAATCGTAGCATTTGATCCGTGGCTTTTCACAGACCCCGCGGACCCATTCATTGGCACACGCCGGCGCATAACCAGCCTTTCCGGTTCTTCGATTCTCGAACCGTCGTGGATAAACATCCTCTCGTCCCCGGAAAAGACTGCGAAACAATTCAATCTTAGCCTTCGGTGGAGAATTCTTCGTCACCAGTAGATCGCATGGATACGAAAGTTTCGATTTCTCGTCCAATGCCTGAAGTCGGCGGTAGTCATTTGGAATAATCATTTCCACCCGGCAACTATAACCGCCTTCGGTCAAACTGGCGAAGTGGTTTTGAGAGAAGGTTAACTGCAAAGCGCTCTTGCTGTTGCACCGGCAATTGGTCCGCTATCTCGCACCTGTTTCCGCTGGCCAAACGTATCCCCAATCTTCATTGTCGCCCGTTCCACCCGCGATGGCATCCACCACAATGCCCGGATCCACCATCCAAATCTTTAATGTGTGCAAACCCGATCGAGAGATCGGATGCGTGCTGGCCGTCAAGGTGGCGTTCCGTAAAACGTCCTCCCGCCATTGGCGATTGCTTTCGCTCATGCTGTAAGGCAGCGCAACGATTTTCGGCGGCTCGTCGTCCACCGCGATCGCGTAACGCTGCGGTTTGCCGGCCTCGACGGAAAATGTCGGCAGCGCCCGCACGATGAATTTCCAGTCGCCGGGATGTTGGATCCACATTCGATATTCCAGACACGGCGAATCTTTCTCGATTGCCTCCGGTTGGTCGAGGACCGGCGTCAATACCGGGTCAACTCCCATTGCTTCGCCGTTGTAGCCGACCCCCACGATTCTCCGCCAATGCGCACCTTTGCCCGGGAGAAAAGCCGACGCGTGCCCGGCTTCCATGATCACGCAGCGGTTTTCTTCGACGAAGTCGGCGCCGGAATCCGGAGTTGGCGCCGAAGTCCGCGCGGGGCTGGCCGCCTCCGGGTTTTTGTTGGTGGCAACCGTTGTTTCGCTTGAAGGAGTTTGCGGGATCTGTAATTCCAACTGGTGGCGCGGATCGTCCGACATCATGTAGCGCCATTTCCCGCCGGCGAGTTGGTTGTTGTAAACGTCCGTGAGGCGGCCGATTTCCGCCTGCGCCTTCCGGGCCTCGTCCAACCGGGCGGCGCGGTCCTGGTTTATTCCGGTGTAATATTCATCCAGCGCAAGGCATT
Organism: uncultured Verrucomicrobiae bacterium; assembly: GCA_963797825.1. Classification (GTDB taxonomy): domain Bacteria; phylum Verrucomicrobiota; class Verrucomicrobiia; order Limisphaerales; family UBA11358; genus UBA11358. Next base: position 82,874 of record CAWCRR010000031.1, on the reverse strand, counting down.
TTTCGTTCATCGCCGCCGCCGCCTCGACGGGATAGCCGATGAGTTCGAAAAAAGCGTCTTGTGACGCGGCGGGCAACTCCTTCCCTGCCGCAACGGCGCGCGCGGACAATTTTTGCCACGCTTCCAGCCGCCGCCGGGCCTCATCTCCATTGAGCGTGGTGGAAAACGTATTGGTGAGGTCAACCAGCATGTGCTCCGGCTTGCGCTGGAAATTCAGGCGGTAATATTCCGCCATGATCGACGTCAATTCCCGCGCAGAGGTCGCGCCGAAATCCCGCGCAATCTGTCGCCCAAGCAAATCGTAGGTGTTGGCGCCGTCCCAGGAATGCGGGTTCCAGGCGAGGTTGAGGAAATATTCGATGTCCAGTTCCGCCGGCTTCAAGTCGCCCACGTTAAGCATCCAGACCTTGTTCGCGTCGTAATCATACGCCTTGGTCATTTCCTCGGCGATCAACCCCGGCGCCGTCGAACAGAGCCAGAGGTAATCGTGCGGCGCGCCCCAGTACGAAACGTGGTAATAGACCCCGGCGCCGCCACTGCGCTTGCGCTCATCGGCACTGGAAAACTGCCGGACGTAGCCATAGTTGTCATCCGGCCAGACCAGCGTGATGTCGTCCGGCTCATCGGGCCGGAGGCGGTAAAGTTCCAGCACCTCCTTATAAGGGCAGAAAATCTGCGGCACGGCGGCCACGTCGGGATCCACCCAGCGGGCCAGCATCGCGCGCTGATCGGCGATGATGGTGTGCAGCCGGTCGGCCTTTTCCCGGGGCGTGCCTCCGCCGGGCATTCCTGAATCGCTGATGCCGCGCATCCCGAGCGTATAGACATTCTCATATTTCCCGTTTTCGCGCACGCGCTGCTCCCAATACTTCAGCACTCCGCCGGGGTTCGTCACGAAGTTGTAATCGCCATTCACGGCGGGTTTCCATTCATCAATGTTATCGCGCAACATCTGTTCGCAATGCGACGATCCCATGACGATGCCGTACTCGTCCGCCAGCGCCTTGTCTTCCGGATAATCATTGAAGGCGCGAGTGCCCGGATGCATCGCCGGCCAGAGATAATTGGCGCGCAGCCGCAGGAGCAGCTCAAAAATTTTCGCGTACGTTTTTGGGCCGATGTTTCCGGTTTGCGGGTCAAGCGTCTTCGACGCCCACGGGCGCAGGCACCAGTCCTCATCGTTCAGGAAGATTCCACGATACTTTACCGCAGGCTCGCCCGATGCGAAACGGCCTGGAATAACGCAGGCATTCGTGCGCGTCTTTACCGGCACGTCGGCCCACCAATACCACGGAGACACGCCCAACTGTTCGGAAAGTTCATAGACACCATAGATTGTGCCGCGCCTGTCACTGCCCGCGACCACCAGTGCCTGGTCCACCCCCGGCAGCGGATGTGAAACCGTCGCGATGACGAAGCTCTCCCATTTTCCTGCGAGATCGTTGGTATTAAACTTGCCCGTGGCAACGAGGGAATCAATCACGGCGCTTTTGCCCAGTGTGCCAATGATGACTGGTGTCCTGGCGGGCGGACTTCCCGCCGGGGAGGAACTTATCCGCGGGAAAATTCCGGTCACGCGCTGCTCATCGGCCTGAAGGTCGCCCGCCGCGCGTTGCACCGCTGCCCAATCGTTGGTATCAGTCCAAAGCGGGGCGGCAACACCGCCGGCAACTAACGGGAACGATCCCACCGGGGCCGTGTCGCCGGCAATGATGTTGGCCAGGCACAACCCCGCGAAAGCACGCAACGTGGAGGCGAGAAGCGCGACGCACAAAATCAAACTTTGCCGCATATTATTATTGGCTGGGCGGCAGTCGGGTTTCGCTCCAGTTAATCTTTTGGATATTCTCCGAATGGTCCTGGACGTAAAGATTGGCTTGCGCGGCAATGTGGACGTTTTTGAAGGTGATACTTTTTGCATAGGAGCAGGAAACGCCATTGGTTCCCGAGAGATCCAAATCAGTGAAAGTCACATTTTGGATGGGTAATTCCGGCAGGCCTTCGATGACGCAGCAATTCCTGGAGCCGGTGGCGGTAACATGATCAATGTGGATGTCGCGAAACAGCGGAGTGCGTTCGGAGAGTGGTTCGGCAGGGGTGATGACATAGTCCATGGAAAGAATGATCGCATTGCGGACATTGTGGAGTTGGAAGTTGGAAGCAACGATGTCTTCAACGACGCCGCCCCGCCCACGCATGCTCTTTAACCGGATGCCATTTTGGGTGCCATCACCCGTGCAATCGAGAAAACGGACGTGACGGACCCCGCCGGATTCTTCGCTGCCGATGGCGCAAACGCTGTGAGCATGGAGAACATGACAACGGAGATAAGTGATGTCTTCGGCAGGGCGGTTCAGCCGGCGGCCTTCTTCATCGCGGCCCGACTTGATGCCGAAACCGTCATCACCCACGTCGGCGTAACAATCGTGGACCAGAACATGGCGGCAGGAATCAGTGTTCAAGCCGTCAGTGAGGGGCGAGTCGGGCGGCGCGATCATGTGGCAGTTGCTGACTTCGACGTTCTCGCTATAGAGCAGATGAACGTTCCAGAACGGGGAGTTGAGAAAAGTGGGGCCCTCAATGCGGACGTCTTTGCAATCCTTGATCTGAAGCAGCGGCGGACGGCGGCGAAGCGGACGGTTTGGACGCGCGTTGCCGAGTTCGCCCTTGTCCATGTTTGCCCACCAGATGGCCCCCTGGCCGTCGAAAGTACCCGGGCCGATAATCGCGATATTGTGGAGGCGATTGGCGAAGATGAGGGGATGCGGGCCGCTTTCCGTGAGACCTTCCCAGCGCGAGTTGACGTTGGGATATTCAGAGCGGTTCGTTTCAAAGAGGACGACCGCGCCTGGATCGATTTGCAAGGTCATGTTGTTCACCATGTCGATGGGGCCGGTGAGATAATGTCCGGCGGGAATTTCCACGATGCCGCCACCGGCTCGATGGCAATCGGCGATGGCATGTTGGAAAGCCAGGGAGCTGGAGACATTGGGGTCGTTCACCGCGCCGTAGTCGGTGATGTTAAACAGGTGCGAGGGCGAGCCGCCAATTTGTCTGGTTGCGCATCCGGCCAGTACGATTAAGACCAAAATCACGGAAAGCAGTTTCGATACGAGTTTTAGCATATTCAATTTTTCTTCAATGATTCCAGGCTGGTGTTTAGGCCACTCAAGCATGACTCATATTTTCTTAACAAATCGCATGTTATTTTTTCCTTACCCGTTTGTCCAAAAGATTTGTAACTCCACGCTGAACGCGCTGCCAGAAGCCGGAGGCCGACAGACCATAGCCCAGCGTTTCAACGCTGGGAAAACGTCATACCTTCATGCCGAGTCCCATCAGGGACGAAAGAGAATTTTAGCGCATAACCGGACCCGAACCGATGAACCGTGCCTTCTGCCGTCCCTGACGGGACTCGGTCCTTATGCCATTGAAACCCACCAATGAATTGGTGGGCTATGATCTTTCGCCCTAACGGGCTGGTTTCCTCCTCCATCTTCCATCTCCCATTTTCCATCTTCGCTTTCCTCTGCGCTCTTTGCGTTCTTTTGTGGCTAATCCACTAATTTCACCCTGCTCCCCGTCTCCGCTGATTCATACGCGGCGTAGATCACTTCCACGCATTCGACGGCCAGATCGATGCCGGAACGGGGTTCGCGCGCTTCGCGGATGGCGGCGACAAAATCCTGGATCTCCTGGGAGAAGCCGCGAAACCAGTCTTCGTCGCAACTTGGACGGTTCCAACCGGCTTTGGTCTCAAGTTTTTCGGTGAAATATTCGCTTGAAAAACTGTTCGCGTCAGGCGCGTAGGTTTCGATGGCGTCATTGGAAGTCATGTTGGCCTTGATGACGCCGTCGGTCATGTAAGCGGTGACGCGCGTGTTCAATCCGCCCAGTCCCACGTCACTCAGGATGACGTGGCCTTTGGAACCGTCATCAAAGTTGATCACCACATTGGCCCAATTTTCCACATCGACCGGATTGGCGCTGATCCATTGGTTCGCGCCCGCCTGCCGGGCGCGCTCGGAAGCGGGTGTGTGGATCAAGTCGGCGACGTCACCGAGAACCGAGACGGGCCGGATGCCCTGGCCCAATCGCGACTTTCCTTCCCACTGCTTGAGGTGCAGCAAGGCCCCCACGGAATGCGCGCCCATGCGCAGGAGCACGCCGCCGCCGGTTGATTTCCAATCGCGCGAAAATACCGAATTGGAGCCGGAATGATTTTCCTCCGCGCGCAATTCCAGGATGGAACCTTTGGATGCCGCAATAAGCCGGCGCATTTTGTCGATGGGCGGCGCGTAGATCCAATTTTCCGCATAACAAAATCGCACACCGTTTCGGCGGACGGCTTCGCGGACGGCCTCGGCATTTTTGCGCGCGCCTTCCCTCATACGGGCGCGCGGGACATGAAGCCCGATAGGCTCGGGGTCTCCCGGCGAGCCGAAATAACCCGTGAGCGGCTTTTCCATGATGATGTGTTTGCCGGCATCAGCGGCGCGGATGGCGAACTCATGGTGCAAGGCCGGCGGCACGCAGATATCCACGGCATCGATGTCCGCGCGCGCCAGCAAGGCGTCAAAATCGTCGGTGGCGAAGGGTATCTGGTTTTCCTTTGCCAGCGCCGCGCCAGTTTCTTTGGTTCGGGAACAAACGCCACGGACGGCGACGACGTCGCGGGACATTTTGGCGTAATTTGCCAGGTGCATCCGCGCGCCGTAGCGGGCGCCGACGATTCCGATGCCTAAAGTTTTCATGTAATTCTGGTGGGGAAGTAGCGTATCGGCCGGAAGGCTGCGGACAAGGCAATTTGATGGCGATTCTCCACTGTTTTTGCGGGTAACAGCAAAATGGACCTGATCTTGGTGGCAATCCGTATTCCTGACTGGCCCCCAACCTGGGAATTATTAAAAAGAGCACACGGTTGCGCCATTCTGGCATTTGCATTATAGTACGGCGGAAAGATTCGCCATGTCAGACCAAGACATTCAACAGCTTGAAAGCCAGTTCCCCGCCGTGTCGGGTTCGGCCTTTGCGGCGGCGCGTGACCGGGTGCTGGCATCCGGCCAGAGCGTGTTGCAGTCGCAGGATGGCGCCATCTACGAGGTCTTTCCCGATGGCCGCCGCGTGTTGGTAAAGAAAATTGAGCCGCCCACCCAATTAGTCTCCGGAAGCATCTTTACAATCCGGTGAGCGCGCCCACGCCACGGCTGCGAATGTTTGCAGGGCCAAACGGGTCGGGTAAAAGCACATTGAAGTCGTACCTGCCGTCTGTCCTGCTGGGGTGTGTATATTTTTGACAACTCCGGCGACAACGCCGCCGGGAAACATACCTGGCTGGCGGAAATCACCGAGGGTCGGAAACTGGAATTAAAAACTGATAAAATCCCCGCGTGGTTCACGCAGGCGGTTTTAAACAAAATCCCAGCCTGACCTTTCTGAAACTTGTATCAGAGTCTCGTTACCTCGACTTCGCCGCGCGGGTGCGTGGGCGGGATTGAAACAAGGACGGCAGGGACGGAAAGGACGAAAGATATGGTCGCCCCGCGGGGTGCGCGGGCGGGGATTGAAACAAGGGGGTTGCTGCGGACAGGAATGTCCGCGCGCCTCTTGCGCGCGGGGCGCGGCTTTCCCGCGATTTTGGGACGTCTCCCCAAATTGATCCATAGTTTTAATTTCGTCATGGCCCGCAGTGAATTATAATCACCGGATGTCAAATGGCCTTGGCCGCATTTCAGAAGCACTGGCATGAGCGAATCAGGCTCAACTGTCCGCTCCACCGCGGAACCGCGCTCGAACGAAGCGCCGGTTTCAGCCATTGCGCGCGCATCGTTGTTTGCTTTGGCCTGGCCGATTTTTGTCGAGCAGGGCCTGCGCATCGGGATTGGCACGGTGGACACGTTCATGGTCAGCCACCTGGGCGATAATGCGGTGGCGGGCGTGAGCGTGGCGAACCAGTTCGTGATGCTCTTTATCATCACTTTTGCGTTCATCGGCATCGGCAGCAGCGTGGTCATCTCGCACCATCTGGGCGCGGGCGACCGGCAGGGCGCCGACCGCATCACCACCACCGCCATCGCGACAAATTTCTGGATCGGCCTGGCCGCCAGCCTGCTGGTGCTGATTTTTTACGCGCCCATGCTTCATTTGATGCAGGTGCCCGCCGGACCCATGGTCTATGCCAAGGCGTTCCTGGCGCTGATGGGCGGCACTTTGTTTTTGGAAGCCATGAATGTGGCCATCGCCGCCACGCTGCGGGCGCATACGCACACGCGCGAGGTGATGCTGGTGGCGCTGGGCCAAAACGTTCTCAATGTCATCGGCAATTTTCTGCTGTTGTTCGGCCTGTTGGGTTTTCCCAAGCTTGGGGTCGTGGGCGTGGCGATCTCGAGCATCTTCAGCCGCGTGGTGTCGTGCGCGGCGCTGTGGACCATTCTCGCGCGGCGGACGCATCTGAGATTGCGCTGGCGCGATTTCTTTTCGATTCATTGGGAACGGGTGCGGCGCGTGTTGCACATCGGTTTGCCGGCGGCGGGCGAGAATCTGAGCTATTGGATCGCGTTCATGGTGATTACCATGTTCAGCGCGCGGATGGGCGCCACGCAACTGGCCACCCAAACCTACACGTTGAATATCAATCGCTGGGTGATTCTGTTCGACGTGTCGATCGGGCTGGCGACAGAGATTCTGGTGGGACGCCTGATTGGCGCGGGACAATTTGAAGCGGCTTATCGGGAATTGCTGCACAGCCTGCGCCTGGCATTTTGCTGGGCCGTCGGCGGAATGGCCGTGCTCAGCCTGGCGGCGCCGTGGTTGCTGGGGATTTTCACCAGCACCCCGGCGGTGATCGCGTCCGGCGCGGTGCTGATCCGGATGGGGATGCTGCTTGAACCGGGACGGGTGTTCAATGTGGTGGTGATCAGCTCGCTGCGCGCGACGGGCGACGCGCGATTTCCGCTGATCGCGGGATTTCTTTGTATGTGGGGCTTTTGGGTGCCGTTCGCGTGGCTGTTGGGAATCAAGCTCGGCCTGGGACTGGTGGGCATTTGGATCGCCTTGATTTGTGACGAATGGATTCGGGGCATGATGATGTATCGTCGCTGGGTGAAACGGAAGTGGCTGCCGGCCGCGGAACGGAGCCGGGCGCGGGCGGGAGCGGATGCGCTGGCGGAAGCGCAAAGCGCGGCGCCGCAGGAAGGATAATGGAGAACATCCAACATCCAACATCCAACATCGAACGATTATTCTTTTTCCGCTGCAAAAACCTCGTAACTATGCGGCGGCAAATGAACTTTGAATGAAAAATGATTTTCATCATTCATGTTGTTTTGGCGCACCCAGACCGGTTCGCCTTGTTCGATTTGCGCCTGCCCGTCCAGCTTCCCGCCGGTGACGAGGTCTTTCAAATGCGGAAAATTTCCCGTCACTGAAATTTTCACATCAGTCGCGGTCGGCAGAAACGATTCGACGATAAAGGTATTATTGTCATAGGCAAATAACGAGACCTGCGCCGGGCCGTCCACGCGCACGGGGAACCCCTTCATGAGGTAATTTTTGATGGCGCCGGTGACTTGCGGGGGCAGCGAATACAGGTCGTTGAAGTTGTCCGGAATAGTCCAGACGTAAAGCACGCCTTTGGAGTAGCGGTCCATCAGCAACAAGGGAGTGGCGTTGCCGTTGGCCTCGGCGCGGACGAGCGACCAGGCGTCATTGGTCAGAAAATCGATTTGGGGAAACAAAATATCCGGCTGGTTGTCGTCGCCAAGGGTTGAAAAATTACCGGCGCCAAAGCCGCCGGAAAATTCGTGCGCGATAAATTTCCGGTCCGTGGACCGCACTTCCACGATGTCTTCGATCCCGCGATTTTGCAGCGCGCGCAACAGGCCGGAGGTGATGACGACGGATTTGCCGGCGCGGAGTTGGTTTTTGATTTTGGCGACGATGTCCGGGTCAAATTTTGCCGATTCGGTCAGCAGGACCATGCCGGCGTTCGTCGGAAATTCCGGGTGCATTTCGATGGGAATTCCCATCATGCCGAAATAATTGTGCAAAAAATCCTCGCCGCTGGACTGGTACGGCTTGTAGCAGGCGATGCCGATGGGATTGCCAAGTTTTCCCAGGAATGAGTCCACCTGTTCCAACGAATAAGCCGCGACGGTCGCCAGGGTGGGGTCGGGATGGGAATGCAGCATTTGTTCGTAGTTGAAACTCGTCGGAAGATTTTCCCAGGCGGCGCGGTCGCCCGGGATGATGGGCCGGCCCAGGGCGGACCATTCGAAGAGCATGATTTGCGGCGCCTTGGCGAACATCGTGTCCCAGAGTTGCTCGGCGTAGCGGTCGAGATAGCGAAGGCTGTAGGTATCCACCCACCCGCCGCCATTGCGGCCGGGGGCGATATTTTCAAAATAGCGGAACACTTCGTAGCTTTCGTATTGCTGCAAATGCTGGTCGGTAATGACGGGGTCGCGGGTTTCCGTGCCGGTGTAAATGCCGTCGAAAAGTTTTGGTTCACGGTCGAGGTCATAACCCAATCCCTGGAAATGCTCATACCAGTTGGGAAATTTGATGACCAGTTTGACCCGGGGATTGACGGCACGGGCGGGCTTGATGATCAGATTTTCCGCGGCATCATCCATGAGTCCCAAGCGGAATTGTTCCCAGCTTTGGCTGCCTTTGGCGGCGAGATCCGAGTCGTTTTTCGTGTTCACAAAAAAGAAATCGTCCTGGATGATTTCGTCGAAATGCCGGGCGGCCAATTCCGCCGCGCTCCGGATAAAGGCGCGGTCATTCGGGTCGGTATAGCAAAAGGATTTGAACTGGCCGCCGATGCTTCCATCGGAAAGGGCCATGCCGCCGGCGACGCGCACGCCGCGGTCGAGAAAGAATTTTTTGACGTTTTCGAGCAGCGCATCGCTGTTGGTCTGGCGGTCGCGCTGAACCTCAAGATAAACTTTATCCACTTTCAATTGGCGGCTGAGGTTATTCCATTGGTTGCTCAAGACTTCGGGGTTTTCGAAGCTATGGACGACGTTGACGGGGAGGTAAACGGCCACCTCGAAATTGGCGTAGTGGCCGGCCAGACAGGGCACGGCGAGCAGGAGGCAGAGGCTGATGATGAAGCGTTGCATAAATTATTCTTTCGTTTCGTCGCCGTAAATGATGCCGCGCCCGCCGGTGGCAAAATAAACGCGGCCAAAAATGCGCGGGTCGCCGGTGACGTGGCTGATGACGCCGAATTGGTGCTGGTCGTCGTTGATCTGTGTCCAGGTGGCGCCGGTGTCCAACGAACGAAAGAGACCGGCACTGTTTCCAACGTCGCCGGCGAGATATAATGCGGGAAAGGTTTTCCCCTCCGCGGCCTTGCCGAACCCGAGGGACAAGGCTGCCTGCACCGGCTGAATTCTCACGAAGCTCTTGCCGCCGTCGGTCGAATGGTAGAGGCCGGCATTCCGCAACGAGAGCCAGAGGTCGCCTTCGCGGTCCGGTGTAGCCGACAAAGTGACGCTACGCCAGATACTGTCCTCCGTTCCAACGGTCTGGCCGGCTTCAAAAAAATTTCGCGCGGCATTGGTGCTGGCCAAAACGTTTCCTGTTCGCGCATCAAAGGCATAGAAGCGCGCCGGATTCACCGGGTCGGCAACCATGCGGACCCCCGAGGGCAGCCCTGAGCAGTTGGTCCAATCGGCGGCGTCCCTGGAGAAAAAGCAAGGAATGCCGGGGCGCGGGACCAGAACGGCGGTCGCCCCATCGGCGGAGAGCGCAATGGTTCCACTGCTCCTGCCGGAGGTGGGATACGGAGGCAGCAAATGCCAGGATGCTCCTCCATCTTCAGAGAGGGCGGCACCGGGCTGGCTTCCGGCGAATCCGGTGCGGGCAATGACAAGCGGATTTTTCCCGGCATAGGCGAGGCTTTCCGTGGTGCTAAACCGCGGCCCTGAATAACTTCCGCCCGGGGCGAGACGGTCAAGTCATCGTGCCGGAACCCGTCAATGTCCCCCAGGCCGCTGAAGAGGTGGGCGCCTTTGGGGGGGCTGATGAGCGCCAAGGGCACAGTTTCTTCCAGGCCGCTGTCCGCGAACAGCCAATCGGTTGCCCGGCCCGCATCGGCCATCGTCAAATTGGTGCAGCACCAGACACCGTAGCCCGTGGTGAACCAGGCTTGATCGGAATCGAAGGGATTGATGACGATGCTGCCCATCCAATGCGGAACCCGGCTGGCGGTATAGGGCGCGGCGGAATAATCAAAATGCGCCGCGCCCAACAATGGCGTCCAGGTTGCGCCGCCGTTGGTGCTGCGAAAAAGTTCGTCATGAGGATGCCAACGGCAGAACGTCGAGGCCAGGACCACTTGCGGGTCCGAGGCATCCACCGCTACCGCGCCGTATCCAAAGGCCTGGCCGTCATCGGGCGATTGCAGCGGCGTGATTTCCGCCCACGCGCCGCTTTTGGGATTGAATTTCCAGACTGCGCCGCCGGTCATGACGGATGGCCCGGCGGTATCGCCATAGCTCAAATATAATTCTCCGTCAGATGCCCGCACCAAATGATTTGGACAAAGGCCGGTCGGCTGGCCCGGAACCGGTTGCCAGGTGTTCCCGCCGTCGGCGCTGCGGAACAGGTTCGTTCCCGGCGACGAAACCGCCGCGTAAATGGCCGGCGTATCAAACAGAACGCAGACGATGCCGACGGGACTTGAGCCAGGACCCGGACCGTCTGAATCAGGGGCCGGATTAATTTGTGGAAAACCCGGCACATGGGTCCAGGTCACGGCGCGATCGGAACTTTTCCACAGGCCATCGTGGCGAGAGCCAAAGAAAAGAATATTGCCGTCCAGCGGATCCACGGCGAGCCGTTCACCATTGAACCGGCCGGATTCGTTGCCTCCCATCTTGAACGGCACGTCGGTCCGTTGCCACGCGCGGCCCTGGTCGTCGGAGCGAAAAATGGCGGCGCGGGTGTTTTCATAGATTCCCGCGGCCAGATAGACGCGGTTGGTGTCGTTGGGGTCCAGGGCCAGGCTTTCGATGCCGGTAAAGTCCATGCCGCTGAAAGAATCCGTGAGGGGGACCCAGCGACGGGCCGGCGCCTCCCAGCGAAAGGCGCCTCCGACATCGGTGCGGGCATAGAGCAAACCTTTTGCCATCGGATGCATGATGAGGCTGGTAACGAATCCGCCGCCGTCGATGACCACGTTGTGCCACTGGTAGGGAGAGTCTGCCACGGATTCACTGGCGAGGAAGAGGCCGCCGCACAGCACCGCAATGGCGGCAATGTTTTTCATTTCACTGGTTGGCAGTGGTGATTTCCCACGCCACCTTGCCCGCGAACGGATCGCTGTCCAGATGGAAGGCCCCGTTTTGTCTGGTCAACGTCAATTCGCGCAGTTCGGCATCGCCCGGCAGGAAGAGGGAACCTTTCGCCGAGGCGCCCGTGGCAAACACGACCAGTTTGATTTTTGACCAATCCATCCGCAGGGTGGATTGGGCCAGTTGAATTTCGGGGATCACCGAACCATCGCGCACGAGGATGATGGCGGGGATTTCGCCGGCCTGGATGGTGTTCCAGCCGCCGGAATAATTTTTTCCCGTCTGGAAATCAATCCAGTTGCCCGGCGGCAGATAAACGTTTCGGCCCGTCTCGTCTTCGTGCATGAGGGGGGCGACCAGCATGTCCGAGCCGAAGAGGTATTCATCGTCGATCTGCCAGGACCCGGGATCGTCAGGGAATTCGATGAACAGGGCGCGGAGCATGGGCAGGCCGCGTTCCGAGCAGTCTTTGGCTTGCGCATAGACATACGGCATGAGGACGTATTTCATATCGTCCACGCGGCGGAATTCGTTCATAAAATCGTCGCCGTAATTCCAGGGTTCCTTGGGGGCCTCGCCGTGGCAGCGGCTGTGCGAGGTCAACATGCCGAAGGCCAGCCAGCGGAGGTAAAGATTTTTATCCATGGCCTCGACTGAATTTGCGGTAAAGCCGCCGATGTCGTGGCTCCAAAAGGAGAACCCCGAGAGGCCGAAGGACAGCCCGCCCCGCAGTTCCGCCGACATGCCCTGGTCGGTGCTCTCGGCATCGCCGCCCCAGTGGATGGGATAGCGCTGGCTGCCGGCCCAGGCGCTGCGCGCCCAGATGATATTGTCCCCGGTGACACGCTTGGTGACATCCGCCACGGCTTTGTTGTAACGCAACGGATAGAGATTGTGCTCGTAAAACCCGCTGCGTCCGTCGGCGTAAATGCCGTCCGCCGGCGCGGCTTCGCCAAAGTCCACTTTGATGGCGCCGACGCCCATTTTCAAGAGGGTGGCCAGATGGTCTTGATACCAATCGACCGTTTGTGGATTGGAGAGGTCCAGGACCGCGTCCTCCGACGGCAGGTTGCCTTTGCCGTCCCGGACGACGAGATTCTTATCCACCAATTCCTGGAACAGCGAATTTTTGGGGACAAAATACGGCAACTGCCAGCAGGAGATGTGAAAGCCTTCGTCCTTGAGGTCCGAGATCATCGCTGCCGGCGTGGGAAACCGGTTTGTGGAAAAGAGGTAGTCGCAGCGCCAGTCGGTTTCAAACCAGCCCGTGTCCAGGTGGATGACGTCGCAGGGAATCTGGTTGGTGCGCAATCTGGCGGCCACGTCGCGCACCTGGTCTTCGCTGCTGTAAGTACACCGGCTCATCCAGAGGCCGAACGACCACAAGGGTGGCAGCGGCGAGCGCCCGGTCAACGCGGTATATTCGCCGAGAATGTCCCTGGGCTGGCCGAGGAAGACGAACAGGTCCAGTTCATCGTCGCCCACCATCAGCGAATTGACGCCGCTAAAGGAATTTCCAAAATCGCAGGTGATCGGCGAACTGGTATGAATAAACATCCCGTAACCGCGGCTGCTCATGAAAAAAGGGATGGGTTTGTACATCTTCTGGTTTTGGATGCCGTTGGCATCCGTCGCCCAGAGCACGATTTTTTGTCCGCGCTTGTCGAGCGCCGTAAAAGACTCGCCACAGCCGAAAATGTGTTCGCCCGGCGAAAGGGTGAAGGCCGCGTTGATGCTGCGCGAGTAATCCGACGCGCGTCGCACAAACGAAAACGGCACGATGGGTGTGAAGGTCAGGTTATTGTCGGAAGGATGATCAGTTTTGGTGAGTAATTTCCCGGTCGCGTCGCGGATTTCGATGTGCCAGGGATCTTTCATGATGGTCACCGAACCGAACTGGCTGGCATAGCGATAGCCGCCCGGAACTGGTTCGTACTTCCATGAATTGTCCGTTGGCACGGGACCATCCAGCATCAATTCCTCCTGTGGTTTATGAAATTGCGGCCCGCTGGTGATACGGATGCGGAGGGTGCGGGGCGAAACGAATTGGATGGAAAACGGCAACGACGGATTGGCGGCGTACTCGGTGGTGGGAAATTCGTTCGGATCGACCGGCTTGAGGATGGCGAGCATGTTATCGAATGCCTGGCGGGTGAAATACTGGGCGCGCTGCCATTGAATTGTCCCTTCGCCGGTGGCGGGGTCAAAATTGACGAGCTTGTCCGCGAGGAAATAAGTGTTGGCGAAGTTCCGGAAATCGCCGCTGATATCAAGAGGTTCGTTCAGCAGGGCTTGATCGGCGGCGGCCACCCGGCACACCGCGCAAAAAAAAGCAAGACCAGACAACCACCGTCCGAATTTTATTCTCGTGAACATCTATCGAGCAAATCATTTTTTTGCGCGTTTGTCTTGTCAATAAAATTGATGATGAGGCACAGGGGGCATCCGGGCACTGTTCTGGTAGGGATGGCGCGCTGCGCCGTCCGCGCCGCGTTCAGCGGCGCAACGTGAGGCGTGATTCGCGTGGTTCGCGTGGTTCGTTCCGCCCGCTTTACGGGCGGGGACATCGCAGCGCGATGTCCCTACCATTTTTAAGAACAGTGCTTGGATGCGCCCGAGGCACAGGGGGCGCATAGTAGTTAAATCCATGAATGTCACCATTTTTGACGACATGCGGCTTGAGAAATTACGGATACAGTTCTATTATTCAATAGCACCATAATAATGAAAAATTTCGGCCATAAACCGCCATTCAGTCCATCTATTGTATTTGCCGGTGTCACGGCCATTGTAGGCGTTTTGGCTATTGCGGGCTGTAGTAAGTCAAATACCACCGCTACACAAACCGCCGTACCCTTGCCGCAAAACGCCGCCCAGGGTCAAACGAACCAGGTGCCTGCGCCCAACGGACAACCCGATTTGGCTGCGCTTAATCGCGACCTGATTCGCTGGATTGTTGGCAATCGGCGTATGCCCACCAACTTCCAGGATTTTGCCGCCACCGCTGGCGTAACAATTCCGCCGCCACCGCCCGGCCAGAAATATATCATCGGCAGCAACATGCATGTTCAATTGGTGAACCAGTAAACCGTTACGTGAAAAAGCTCACTTTCCATTCAAGTCAAACCAATCGGCGACGATATATTATCGCCAGAAACATGGGCATTCAATTCGTGAACCGGCAACCCAACACGTGAAAACGCCCGCATTGAATTCAAAACAAACCAATCGGCGACGACCTGCCGGGCAGCCGTCCGCGTGGCGCGGATTCACGCTGATTGAACTGCTCGTGGTTATCGGGATCATTGCTATTCTGGCTGCGTTATTGCTTCCGGTGCTGGCGAAAGCCAAGACCAGGGCCCAGTGTGCCCGGTGCATGAGTAATATGAAGCAACTCGCAATGGGCTTTCCGATGTTTGCCGATGACCATAACCAGATGTATCCCCCGGCGGGTTGGGCCAATGGCAGTGATACTAACCCGGGAAAACAAGTTTCCTGGGACAGCTATATCAACAAATACATTGGTGGAAACACTTCCCTCGCGGACTTGGAGGTAGGGACGCTGTTTGCCGGCGATGTGCCTAATACTCTACAATGTCCATTGGACACCTTTCCAAAAGTAAATTGGTTGGGGGGGCTGAATGCTTCCCGTATTTTTGCCATGCGCTCCTATTCCATGGTCGCGGTAAATACGACCCAGGGAACGAGCGGAGGTTGGCAACGTAGTACTGCAAAAGGATTGCCAAGTTTGACTGCGGCTGGGAATATGAACGTCGGCATCTTTTGGCAGGACCCCAGCTCGAGCGATCCTGCCAATTGGGATGCCATTGGCTACAATACCAGCGTGGTGCGCGACCCGTCGGGGACCATTTTGTTGTGCGAAAACACCCACGGCCAGCAATGTGTGGGCAACATTTGGACCTGTATATGCCTGGGGCCACTGGGGGGCAGCTATAATAATGATTTGTACCAGACAGTCCCGAACCCCCAGCAACAGAATCCGTCCAGCCCTACCTCTTCCCAACAAGCCAATAATCAGGGCAACTTTTTATATCAAGCCCAGGACAACCGGTTCAATTATGCCTTCCACGATGGCCATGTGGAGGTGCTTCAGATGAGCCAAACCGTTGGCTCCGGCACACTGACCGCTCCCAAAGGCATGTGGACGGTCGCTCCCGGAGACTGATTTTACACGTTTTTTGCCATGTTTTTACCGTTAATTGCGATATTGTCCTGAAATTCATGTCACCATTTTTGACGACTCTTCAATGCCCATTAATATGGTAGATTACCAGAATACCAGTTCAACCATGTGTCACGATATTCTTATCTTTGGCCACTTCAAGCAGACGTGCCGAACCGCGTGTAGCGCGGAAGATTGTATTTTCCCTAACTAAACCAAACCTAAACCCCTATGTTAAAAACAACCAAACAATCGCATTGGATCACATCCTTGCTGACGATCGTGGCGCTGGCCGGATTCACCTCCTTATGCCAGGCCCAAGACCCGATCAACATCAGTTTTGATACTGGAGTCCCCTCCCAGTTCTACGACGCCAGCCCTAATAGTGGGAGTGGATACATAACCAATTATTGGCAAAGCACTGGCGGTCCCGATGGCAGCGGTTGTGAAGTATATCAGATTGACGGCACGAATAACGTGGAAATAGACCCCGCTTTTAATGTGTCCTTTAACGGCGCGGAATATGCAGAGATCACCTTCCAGGTCATGGTTGACCCGTCTTCGGGCGTCGTTGGTGGGTCAGACGCCCTTTTAGACGAATATGGCAATTTGCAGTTTGCAGTGCTTACTTCCAGTTTCGGTTGGACCACCGCCTATTATAATACCATTTACCAGGCAAATGCGGATTATTGGGTGACCTATACCGCCACCGTTCCGGCCATCCAAGCGGCGCATCTCCAAATTCAATTGCAAATCCCTGGCGGCTTCACCAATTATACGGGCCCGGTGAAAGTATATATCGGCAATGTAAGTGTTTTGCCTCCGCCCAATCCAGACGTTTTGTTATCGACCAACTCCACAATTAACTGGAATAACTACGGCCTGGCTGCCTCCTGGGACACTACCGAGGCTGCTCCCTATTACAATCCGGTGACAGGAACAGGACCGGGTCCATCGTCTCGACGGGTTCAATTGAATTTCAACCCACCAGCGGCCAATATCAAGGAGGCCAGCTTAGCTTGCCCTTTAGTCCGCCGCTTTATGTAAATGTTGGGCTCGACGTTTATTATGACGGACCGACCGTGTCTAACGACTTGGGCGGTTTCCAGTTTCTTATCGCCAACGGTGCCTCGCCTTATAATTGGCAGTATATCGGAGGTAGCGCGTTTACTACGAATATGATTGGCAAATGGACTCACTTTAACTTTCCTTGCGCGGCCTCCGGCATCTCCACCGCGGCTGGATTTGCAGTGCAATCCACCCCCGGAAATGGAGCTGGTAACAATCCATACACTTTCCATGTGGATAACATTCAGCTTTGGAACCCCGAGGTCCGTCCTAAGATTGTTTCTTTCACGCCCAACCCCCTTCCCGGCGGTTTGAAAATGCAGGTGGATGGGGATGGAACAAACAATGAATTCGACCAGGAAGGCATTTGCACTCCGTCGGCGACCAACGACGTGGCTGACTTTTTCTGGATCAATAACACTCCCGCGACCTATTCGTTCACGCTCACCAACTTCCCATCGCCAGCCTCGGCGCCTGGATTTGAGGCCCATGCCTATGTTGTCAATGGCGACACACTTAGCAGCGGCGATACCGGTGGGTTCGGTTACAACCAGACCTATAGCGGCCCCAACTATAACGCCTACGATGGGATTTGGTTTCAAGTTGAAAATACCAACATCGGAGTCAACGTGAATCTTCTCTGGAAGACCAACGCGCCAAACTCCAATATGACCAATGGCTTTTTCTGTTCGCTCCCCAATGTGGCGAGCGCAAATGGAAAATGGGCGTTGAACTTTAGCGACAACACCCACGCAAGCATCTCGCTGAATGGCACGGTGATGACTAATTTCACGCTGCCGGACTTTTCCAGTGATCCGAACTACAGCGCCAATTTCACGCCGGCCACTTCGTTCGTCGCCTTCGGCGTTTGGAAGAATGACTCTACGAATACACCCCCCGGCATAAATGATAACCAGAGCGCCATCTTCACTTATGTCCAGGCGACGAATACCACGGTGGCCATCAGTGATAATTTCAGCGGCTCGAGCTTGACGGCCAGCAATGCCTGGCAGGTTGCTGAATACTATCAGGATGCCGCCAACCGGACGACGCTGATCCCGGTCGGCACGGCCTTCTGGCTGGAATGGAACACAACCCAGGCCGGGTTCGCGGTGCAATCCAGCACCGACCTTTCCACCTGGGCGCCCGCGGGTGTGACCTTCACGTATGTTGACGGGACGGGGACGAATACGATTGGCGCCATTCCCTCCTCCATCCTGCCGCCGGGAGGAGCGGACTTCTTCGAGTTATTGAAATAACTGAACGAAGTTGAGAGTTTCACGGGCACCGGCTGTAATGGCCGGTGCCCTTTATCTTACCCATAATTCGAGTATATTTAAGATTGATGAAAAGCCCCCACTCAGTTTTTCCCCCGCATGAAGACTCTGGACCTGCCACATTCTTTCAGGCATTCCATCGGCGCAAATCACCCTCTCGCTCTTCCCTCTCCCCTGGGGAGAGGGTTAGGGTGAGGGGAGGTAGGGATAAACTTAAGCCAGAGACCACACCTCTCTTTCCCTTGACATTCATGAAGAGAGGAATTCTCCTCCCCGCCCTCTTTATGTTGGTTACTTTCCTGCCAGTCCAGGGGTTGCGCGCGCAGAGTCCGCTCTATATCTACACCGATAATCTGGTCAACGGATTTCAGGATTGGAGCTGGGCAACGCGCAACTTGGAGAACACCAGTCCGGCCCATTCCGGCAGCGATTCCATCAGTGTCAGCGCCTCGACTTACCAGGGAATTTCGTTTCATCAGTCTGACTTTGATACCTCGCTTTACACCAACCTGACTTTTTGGGCGAACGGAGGCAGTAGTGGCGGCCAGGGATTGGCCGTTTATCTGAGCCTCGATGCCAATGATATGCCTGCCATTCCCCTGTCAACAGTTCTTCCGACCAATACCTGGCGGCAATACTCCGTCTCCTTGGCCTCGCTCGGCGCCGCCAATGCCACCAATTTGGCGCGGATCACCATTTGGATGACCAACGGTTCAGGCACCTATTATCTGGATGACATCCAATTGGATCCCGTTTCCCCGCCGCCGCTGACGCATCTGGGTGTTGACGCAAATGACACCCTGCGGTCCGCCGACGCGCGTTGGTTCGGCTTGAATACGGCGACATGGGATGGCGAATTGGCCAATGCGCAGACATTCCCATTGGTGTCCCAGGCGGGCATCTCGGCCTTGCGCTGGCCGGGCGGTTCGACTTCTGATGACAATTACCATTGGGCCAGCGATCTTTCCAACAACAGGAATTTCATCAATCTCGTCACCAATTTGAATGCCCAATCCAACTCCTTCGTGACGGTCAATTACGGCAGTGGCACCAGCAATGAAGCGGCGGCGTGGGTAAAATTCATGTTTATCACCAATCATTGCGCCATTGGGAATTGGGAGATCGGCAATGAATGTTATGGCACCTGGGAGACCGACAATAACAATCTGCCGCACGACCCTTATACTTATGCGACGCGCGCCGCCGGGTATATCGCCTTGATGAAAGCCTTGGAACCGAACATCAAAATCGGCGTCGTCGTCGTTCCCGGTGAAGACAGCTCCTCGAACAATGCCACGCATTTTGCCGTCAACCCACGCACTCACGCGACCCATTACGGCTGGACGCCGGTCCTCTTCAACACCTTGAGCAACCTCGGAGTCATGCCCGATTTCGTCATCTACCATGACTATCCGCAATATTCCGTCACGAATAGCCTTAATTCGGCGGACAGCGACCCGCTGTTGTTGCAAGTCGCCGATACGCCGTCGGCGGAATGGACTGATTGGGCGAGCGCCGCCGCCAGTTTGCGCCAGCAAATCACCGATTATCTCGGACCCGCCGGGACCAATATTCAATTATGCGTCACGGAAAACAATTGCGATGCCGGGGCGATGGGACGGCAATCGACGAGCGTCGTCAATGCGCTCTACCTGGCCGACAGCATGGGCCAACTGATGAAGACCGAATTCAATTCGTATCTGTGGTGGGATTTGCACAACGGCGCGGACACTTTGGGCGATTTTGACACGACCCTTTATGGCTGGCGCAACAACGGTGATTACGGAGTCTTAAACGGCTCGGATGTTCCTTACCCGACTTATTACGCGGAAAAATTGATGCAATCATTTGTCCGTCCCGGCGATACTATTCTCGAGGCTTCGAGCGATTATCTGGCGCTCTCCGCGTATGCCGCGCGCAAAGCCGACGGCGCGCTGGCCATGCTGGTCATCAACAAAACGCCAACCAATGTCATCAACGCGCGGATTTCCCTGACCAATTTTGTGCCGGGACCTGCCGCCATTCTGCGCTCCTATGGAATTCAACAGGATGAAGCCACGCGCACGAATGGGGCCGCCGCGGCCCAGGATATTTATACCAACACCATTTCGGTTCCCGGCGTTTTCACAAATTCATTTCCGGCCTACACGCTCACGTTGCTCACCTTTGAGCCATCGGCATCGCAATTGAGCGTTCCGGTGATTTCATCCGGGCAAGTGGTCCTGACCCTCGAGGGGCAATCCGGCACGCCTTATATCATTCAAAGCTCGAGCGATCTCACCCATTGGAATTCTGTTTCGACCAATAGGCTGACGGGAACGAGCTTAAGCGTGACGAATTCCATTTCGCCAACCAGTGCCGCGCAATTCTGGCGGGCAGTTTGGATGCCGTGATGGCGCACTTCGCCAAAAAAGGGGTCGGTCAATAGTAAAATAGTATTTGACAAGGCGCGGCGGATGCGGCAGGATGGCGAAGGATGTCGCGGAAATTGAGAGTGGAGTATCCGGGCGCGATTTACCACGTGATGAATCGCGGGGACCGGCGCGAACCCATTTTCAAGGACGATGAGGATCGGCGGCGTTTTCTCGTCACGATGGGCCAGGCGTGCGCCAAAACCGGCTGGCAGGTCCATGCGTTATGCCTGATGCCCAATCACTTTCATTTGGTGGTGGAGACCCCGCAAGGCAACCTGGTGGCGGGGATGAAATGGTTTTTGGGGGTTTATACGGGGCGGTTCAACCGGCGGCATGAGGTATTCGGGCACTTGTTCAGCGGCCGTTACAAGGCGTTGATCGTGGACGGCAGCGGCAATGGTTATCTCAAGACGGTGTGCGATTACGTGCATTTGAATCCAGCGCGGGCGAAATTGCTCAAGGGGGAGCAGCGGCTGCGGGACTATCGCTGGAGCAGTTGGCCGGAGTATTTGAAGGCGCCGGGGAAACGTCCAGGCTGGCTGCGGGTGGACCGGCTGCTGGGGGAGTATCGCGTTCCGCGAGACAGCGTGGCGGGTCGGCGGCGAATGGAGGAGGCGCTCGAACAACGGCGCGGGGCGGAGAACGGCGAGGCGTACAAATCGATCCGGCGGGGCTGGTTTTTTGGCGATGAGGCGTTGAAACAGGAATTGCTGGCGGAGGTGTCGGAGCGGACGGGCCAATGGCACTACGGGGAGGCGTTCCAGGAATCGGTGGCGGCGAAGGCAGAGCGGATTGTGAAGGAAGAGTTGAAGAAGCGGAAGTGGGACGAGAAAACGCTGGCGGCACGGCGCAAGGGAGACGCGGCAAAGGTGGCCATCGCCGAGCGGTTGCAGGAGGAGACGACGGTGACGCTGGCGTGGATAGCGGAACGACTACAGATGGGGGCCAAAACACATTTGGCGCATCTGCTGTACTGGAAACGTCGAAGCGAAAAGATATAAACCCTGAAATACTATAATACTATTATACTATTGACCGACACCTTTGTGAGGATGCCGTGATGGCATTCAATAACTCAAACCGTATCCGGGGTTGAAGAGGGGTCTGCCGGTCATGTGGTCCGCAGCAAATTGCCGGTCGTTGCGCGGCCATTCGCGCGGCAACCTGCCGGTCGGTTTCACATCGCCGAACAACACATCAGCCACACCCTCGCCCTCGGTGCCCGGCAGCCAGGCGGCGATGAAGGCGTCGCTGCTCTCCAGCGCCGGTCCCAGAATCAGCGGGCGGCCGGAAAGCAAAATCGTCGTGACCGGCGCGCCGGTTGCCTTGGCGTTTTGCACCAGTGCCTGGTCCCCGGCGGACAAATCCAAGTTGGTCCGGTCTCCCTTTCCCTCCGCGTAAGGCATTTCTCCCACCACCACGATGACGGCGTCGGCATTGGTGATGCCACTGCCATCCGGCGAATAGGTGACCTCCGTATCGGGCGAAACGGCCTGGCGAATCCCCTGCAGAATGGTCGTACCCCTGGTCAATTGGCCGGAGCCTTGCCAGGAAATCGTCCATCCGCCGCATTGGATTCCCAAATCATCGGCCGCGATTCCGACAACGGCCAGATGCTTCAAATCTTTTTTCAAAGGCAGGGTGTGTTTATTATTTTTTAAAACCACGAGCGATTGCTGGACGCATTCACGCGCAATCTGCCGGTGTTCCGGCGATCCGATTTGGGCCGTGAGCGCCGGATCCGTCCACGGATTGTCAAAGAGTCCCATCTGGTATTTGACGCGCAGGATGCGGGTCACCGCGTCGTCGATTCGCGATTGCGGCACGGCCCCTTCCGCGACCAATTGTTTGAGATCGCGGATAAATTCCACATAATTGTTGGTTTTCTCAGGCCCATTGGGGATCATGAACATGTCCAGGCCGGCGTTGACGGATTTTTCGACGTCCGCTTTATAATCCGGCGAGAGCTGATCGATCGCCGCCCAGTCCGAGACCAGAAAACCGCGGAAACCCAGTTCGCCCTTGAGAACATCCGTGAGCAGATATTTGTTGCCGCTCATTTTCCGGCCGTTCCAACTGCTGTAAGAAACCATGATCGAACCGACCCCGGCCTTGACGGCGGCGCGATAGGGCGGCAAAAACAGCCTTCGCAACGTCGCTTCGTCGCAAACGGTATTCCCCTGGTCGATTCCATCCTGCGTGCCGCCATCGCCCAGATAATGTTTGGCGCTGGCCAAGACGGAGTCGGAGCGGCCCGAGAGGCTCTCCCCCTGGAGTCCCCTGACCGCGGCGGCCCCCAATTCGGAAACCAGTGCCGGCGATTGCCCGTAACCCTCGTAGATGCGTCCCCAGCGTTCGTCCTGAGGAACGGCGAGACATGGCCCGAAGGCCCAGCGGATTCCCGTGCCGGCGACTTCCAGGGCGGTGACATGTTCGGCCTGCTCGATGAGTTTCGGATCATGGGTCGCTCCCATCCCGATGTTATGGGGAAAAATCGTGGTGCCGATGACATCGTTGTGTCCATGCACGGCGTCGATGCCATAGATCAACGGGATTTTCAGCCGGGTTTGGAGGGCATACGATTGGAGATGGCTGGCCGTGTTCAGCCATGTTTCAGGATTGTTTTCGCCGACCGGCTTGGAATCCCCGCCGCTCAAAACCGAACCCAGGAAATAAGTTTGGACGTCGCTGTCGTTGGTTTCGTGCAGCGCGTTCAAATCCACCTGGACCATCTGCCCGATTTTTTCATCGAGCGTCATTTGGGCCAGCAAAGACGCCACTTGCGGGTCGTACCCGCTGAAGGCCGCGGGCGCGGCAAACGCGACCGGCGTCGTGGAAATAAAAACCACGGGAAGGAACCAAAGGAAACGATGGCGGAACATATTGGTCATAAGATGGCATGGATCGGTTTCAAAGACGATTCGGATTATCGGCGGATGCTGAAATGGCCTAATTTAGCGACGGCCTGACCCCGCGAACGCACATGAAGTTTTTCGTAAACGCGCCGGATATAGGTGTTCACCGTGGCAACGCTGATGCCCAGGCTGTCGGAAATTTCCTTGTAGAGGTAGCCGCGGGCGAGCAATTCGAGCACTTCATGTTCACGCGGGGAAAGATTGGCTGATTCATCGGATTGGGGTCCAAAGTGTTGAAACGACTGGACCACTTTGCGGGCGATATTGCTGGTCATGGGCGAACCGCCGGCGTGGACGTCCTTGAGAGCGGCCAGCAATTCCGTGCGGGGGGTTTGTTTTAGGAGATAGCCGCTGGCGCCGACGGCGAGCGCTTCGTAGATATGATTGATGTCTTCGTAAACGGTGAGCATGACAAATTGGGACTGGGGAAGGAGAGGCTTGAGATGCCGGACGCAATCGATGCCGTTTTTGCCGGGCAGATTGATGTCCACCAGGACCACCTCCGGTTTGGCGGCGGGCAATTTTGCCAGGGCGTCCTCGCAACTATCATGCTGGCTGACGAACTGAAATCCCTGGGCGCGCCGGATCCAATCCACAAAAATTTCGCGGGCGGGCTGGTCGTCTTCGACGATGGACACGGCAATGCTCACAGTAGATTTCATGGTACACCAATATGCACGGCAATAGCTGTCGTCAGTTTTAACGACATAATCGGGTCAAAGCCGATATTTTGGCGGCCTTGCTTTCGATGAGGTAAAAAATATAAACTATATTGTGTTCCGGCGATTCAAATTTTCAGGCCGCCTGCCCTGGGAGACAGCGGTTTTGGTTGCGGGGCTGGTGTGGCTTTTGACATTTAACGTTAGTGTTTTGGGGCAGACCCATTCCGCGCTGCCTGATTTTTCCTCGAGTTCGTGGCAAATCGAACAGGGTCTTCCGCAAAATTCCGTAAGTTGCGTGGTGCAGGACCGCGACGGTTATTTGTGGCTGGGCACGTATAACGGTTTGGCCCGGTTTGACGGCGAGCGTTTCACCATTTACGACACGGCCAACACGCCGGAGTTCCATGACAGCCGCATCATGAGCCTGTACGAAGACCATCAAGGGGTGCTTTGGATCGGCCATGAAACCGGCAGTCTTACGAAACTGGAGCACGGTCATTTCACAGATGTGAAACTGCCGGAGGCCTGGCCTGGCGGCCCGGTTTTGGGAATCGGGAAGGACCAGGACGGGGTGCTTTGGCTGCTCAATTACGCGGGGACCCTGTGTACTTTGAATGGCGACAAACTTTATGCGGCCAGCCTCGGATCGCAGGTGGGGGTTCCCTCGCTGGCCGAAGATAATGACGGCACCCTTTGGGTGGTGCGCAACGGTTTGCTTGGGTCTTTACGACATGGAAAATTGCAACCCTGGCTGCCGGGCGGCCAGCCCGACTTGCGCGATGTCCAAAGGGTCTGCGCCTGCAAGTCCGGCGGCTTGTGGCTGCTGGGCAATTCCCGCGTTGCGAAATGGCCAGGCGCGGGACCCGTGCAGGATTTAGGCCCGGCGCCGTGGGGATGGGAATATGTCACGGCCGCGTATGAAACCGAATCGGGCAATTTGTTCGTGGGCATGTCGGACGGACTTTATTTGTGGTCGCCGGGCGGGGTTTATCGGCTGTTTAACCGGCAAAATGTTTTGTCCCACAATTGGGTAAACTGCCTGGCCGAAGACCGCGAGGGAGATGTCTGGGTGGGGACGGGCAGCGGCGGGTTGGATGAGTTGCGCCCGCGGACAGTGGAAATGGTCACGGCGCCGGATGATTGGCAGAACCACGCTGTTTTGGCGGTGACGACCAATGCCGCCGGCGGGTTTTGGATTGGGACCGAAGGCGGAGGGCTGTATCAATCCGACGGACGGGAAGCGACACCTGACACGGAAACCAATGGACTGTCAAATAACTACATCTGGTCGTCGTTGGAAGACCGGCAGGGCAACCTTTGGGTGGGCACGTGGGTCAATGGTTTGCTCATTCGCCACGGAGGTTCCTTCCAACAGTTCACGAACGGGGTGAAATTAACCGAGGGTGTGCGGGCGTTATTCGAGGATAAGCAGGGCATGTGGTTCGGGACCGCCGATGGATTGATCCGATATGCGAAGGGAGAGGCTACGAACATCACCGCCGGGGCCGGCTTCGTCCTGCCCGATGTGCGGACGATAGCGGAAGATACGGAGCAAGACATTTGGTTTGGCATGGCCGGCGGCGGACTGGGGCGGCTGCATCACGGCAAGCTTTCACAATTTCTCAGGCAAGACGGTTTGCCGAGCGATTTCGTGTGGTCGTTGCTTCCCGATGCCGGCGGGACGCTTTGGATAGGAACATTCGACGGGGGGCTGTGCCGGTTGCAAAACGGAAAATTCTCGACTATTTCCACCCAACAGGGATTGCCCAGCGATGTCATCTGCCACATCGCCGACGACGGAAACGGAAATTTGTGGATGAGTTCCTACGGGGGAATTTTCCGGGTCAACAAGGAGGAATTGAACGATTGCGCCGACGGAAAAATTACGACGGTCAATTGCGTTGTTTTTGACGAGGCCAACGGGCTGGCCAGCATGGAATGTTCCGGCGGATTTCAACCCTCGGGCTGTCGCACCGCCGATGGCAGGCTCTGGTTTCCCACCATCCGGGGTCTGGCCGTGATTGATCCGTCAAAAATAAAAACCAATCCGTATCCTCCGCCGGTTTTGATTGAGGATGTGACCGTGGACGACCAGGTGATGCTGCATGGGCCTAACGATTCCGCCCAGGTCCGCATTCCGCCGGGGAAACACCGCCTGGAAATTGATTACACGGGCTTGAGCCTGGTTTCGCCGGAACGGGTCAGGTTTAAATACCGTTTGGAAGGACTGGAACAAAACTGGGAAAACGTCGGCAACCGCCGCGTGGCGTATTACAGCTATTTGAAGCCCGGCAAATATACGTTTCACGTCATCGCCTGCAGCAACGACGGTGTTTGGAACGAGACGGGCGCAACGCTCGCGCTGACCGTCATCCCCTGGTTTTGGCAAACCGGGTGGTTTATCACCGGCGCGATCCTGGCGGGAATGCTTGCCGCCGGCGGCCTGGCCCGCAACGTGACCAAGCGCCGGTTGCGCAAAAGAATGGAGCATCTCGAACGCCAACGCGCCCTGGAAAAAGAACGCGCCCGCATCGCCAAAGACATCCACGACGATCTGGGGGCGAGCCTGACCCGCATCATGCTGCTCAGCCAGTCGGGCCACGTGGAGGATTCACAGTATTCGGAGATCCAGCTCGAGCGGATTTATTCCACCGCCCGCGATTTGACCCGCGCGATGGATGAGATCGTCTGGGCGGTCAGCCCCCAATACGACACGCTCGACAGTTTGGTGAGTTATCTCGGGAAATATGCGCAGGATTTTTTGAGCGCCACCGGCATCCGTTGCCGCCTGGCTTTGCCGATGCAATTGCCGGCCTGGCCGCTCACCGCCGAGGTGCGGCATAATCTGTTCCTCGCGGTCAAAGAGACGCTCAATAATGTGAGCAAACATAGCAAGGCGAAGGAAGTGCGCATCTCACTGGAATTGTTTGAGGCGGGATTTTCGCTGCTGATTGAAGATGACGGCAAAGGGTTTGACTGGACGGACGCCGGCGCGAATATCTCAGCGCCGGACCAGTCGCGGACTCTGACGGGTCATGGCCTGGCCAATATTCTCAAAAGAATGGAAGAAATAGATGCGAAATGCCGCATCGAAAGCAAGCCGTCCCAAGGCACCCGGATCCGGTTTATTGTCCACGTGAAACGGTCGCCCAATGATGTCATGGCGCCGGCGTTTTATTAAAATCCTGCCCTGTCCCAATTCCCTCGACTTGACCCGCAATGTCGATTGCCGGTAACGTCTTTGCATGAACCATAAGGGAAAGAGTGAGACGGTCTCGGGTTTAAGTTTAGCCCGATCTCCCCTCACCCTGACCCTCTCCCCCAGGGAGAGGGAACAAGGAGAGGGCATTTTTGATTATGCTAGTGACTCCCTGATATATTCCGCCCACCGTACTTCAAGCAAAAGCGCCGAGCGTTTCCCCCTCTCCTCAGAGGAGAGGGCCGGGGTGAGGAGGTCGTTTAACTGATTTATGTTTTTAATTTCTCTTTCTAGATCCAAATTATGAAATTCAACCGCATAAGAAATCTCATCTCTTCCTGCCTCGCGGCATTGGTTCTCGGATTGCTTTTGTGCACGGGCGGATGCCGATCGACGCAAACGGCCGTTGATGTTTCGCATTATCCAACCAATGCGGCTCTCTTGCCGGGCAAAGGCCCGGCGACTTCGTGGAAGGGCCTGCCCGCCGTCTGGTCGCAGCGCCAGGCTCAATTTGCCAGAACCGCGCCGGGAGATCATCATGCGGTCGTTTTCCTGGGAGATTCCATCACGCAGGGGTGGACCTCGCTCGCCCGGGATTTTCCCAATTTAAAAGTGGCCAATCGCGGCATCGGCGGGGACACCACGCGCGGCGTTCTCTACCGGCTGGATGCGGACGTGCTGTCGCTGGACCCGCAAGCCATCGTCCTGTTGATCGGCACGAATGACATCGGCAACGGCGCCAATCCCGACGATGTGGCCGACAACATCAGGGCCATCCTGAAGGCCATCCGGAAGGAGGACCCGGAAATTCCGGTCATCGTCTGTGAAGTGATGCCCAGCAGCGAAAAAATGAGCCGTCCGGCAGATAAGATCGAGAAATTGAACGCTTTGATCCGGAAGGAGATGAAAAACAAAAAGAATGTTTATCTCTGTGATACGTGGAGTATTTTTGCCGATGCCAACGGCGACGCGCCCAGGGATATCTTTCACGACCTGCTGCATCCCAACGCCGCCGGCTATGCAAAATGGGAGGCTGCGTTGAATCCGATTTTTGCCAAGCTCGAACTCAAGACATCTAATCATAATGACTAATTAATGACGAAGCACGAGTGACGGAAAATTGCCGATGGGCGATTGGGAAACGGGGATTGGGCAAAGGAAGACGGCAAGGGAATCGAGCCGTTTAACCGCGAAAAAAGACGAAATACGCGAACACGGATTTTTAGCAGCAAAAGCCAGCAGTCCGTAGCGGGAAGGCGCGACAAGGCTGTTTTTACAGAAGAAAACGAAGGAAACGAAGGGATTGAAAAATCAAAATGTGTTCGATACTAAGAACCCCTTTCCCCGACGATTGTCAATGTCTCTATGTCCAGGACAGGATGGCGCTGCCATCCTCTCCCAATAGGGACATTTCTATTAAGTTCAAATAGGGACATTCTCATTAAGTTCCGACATTATGGTGCGGTCGTATTGGAAACTGTTATATAAAGTAGCAGACTTCCAAAATTGTCGTCATAGGCAGTGGGTTTGCCATCCCTGTAAGTCATATCATCATTGGCTATAAATGAAATAATGCCCGGCGTGTCCACAATTTTGGTTTCAGCGTCTTTTGTCCAATTTGTGATTCTGCCATCCCCAACTTTCATCAGAAGTGCGCCGTTTGGGGCATTCGGATCCATAAAGTGTCCATTATTATTAGTAATTGGAGCAAGTCCACCAGCGCCATTTGGTCCAAGGGGTGTATCTACATACCATATCCCAGCATTTGTCTCAGTCATGGGAGATGTTCTCACATAAGCCACTTCTCCTGTCTTAAGGATTAGAGGATCATCGAGGTTTGATTGCCATTCGGATGGTCTTGCAAATACCGGTATTGTCATTTCGTATGTGCGGTCTGAAGAAAATGCATGAGAAGGTGTGATAGGTTGACTTGATTGACCTGCGCTGGCTGGCTGTGAGGTCGAAACTATTGGGGCGATTATTGATAGTGATTTTTTTATTGTTAAAAGCCCAGTAAAAACACCTACAATTAATACCGAAAAAAGAAATCGGGTAACGTTTTGATATTTGTAATATTCGTGAGGCAGCCTCGTAAAATGCCAAAGAAGTGCAATCACCCAAACACCGAATGGAACCGCGAGAGTCCAGTAGATAATATAATCTCCCCATTCTTGCGTAATCCAATGGACGAGAAAAGCAACAGCAACCGCACCCGCAATAATCGCACAAATGGAACCAAACTTTTCAAATGGCTCAATTGATTTCTGCAAACATCGTTTAGCTGTCCAAAGCCAAAATTCAAAATAATCCCGGATCTGTTGTGAGATTTTTCCCGACATATGATTAAATCATGGGGAACAATTTTAACCCCGTCAACCCTCTTACAATCCTTGATGTCATTGCGTTTATTTGTGGGTCTGTGAAAGACATAGTCCCGTCCCTGCTTGTCACCATTTTTCACTACTTTGAAAGGGAAGGGCGTTCGTTATCATTGGGGCATAATCCTGTCCCCGTATGAAAAAGTTTTTTGACTTTGGCCCATTCCGGCCATTGGCCGGGTCATATTTTGTGCGCTCCAACAGAGGGGATGGATGGGAGCAAAGGCTTGGTAGAAAGTTGATGTTTTGACATGGGCTGATATAACCCCTTTCGGGGTATTGTCTGGCAGGGAAACGACCCGGCGTAGCTCGTTCCTCACCGGCCCGGGCTGAGTGATTGAATCCCTTCGGGGTAATCGAAGAAAGCCATAAATCGTGAAAGCGCCCAGATACTGGGATTTATGCGGAATGCGGATGGTAGCGAAGCGCCACGCGACTTTGGCAGGCACCCCCGGTCCGAAAGCGGTGTCGCCGCTGCGCTCCGGCCTTCGCAACGCTTCGTCCCGGCAGGCTGCCACCGCACTCCAGGACGCTGGCGCGCCAGCGTTAACTCCTTTCGGTTCAGGGTCCCGAGGCAGGATTCGAAAATCGTGGAGGCTTTTCTTGAACCTGTCTTCGGAGCGCGGGTCTGTGACCCGCAGTGGCCACGATGATTTCAACGTGCTTCGGCTCACGGTGCCCCAACCCTCTCCCCCGAGGGGGAGAGGGGGAACGCTCCGACGATTACCCTCCGTGTCACCATTTTTCGCTACTTTGAAAGGGAAGGGCGTTCTTTATCATTTGGGCATAATCCTGTCCCCGTATGAAAAAGTTTTTTGACTTTGGCCTTTTCCGCCACCGTATGTTAAATATTGGATCCCGATCTGCGGAATTCCACCCGCTCTGCGCGGGCGGGGACATCGCAGCGCGATGTCCCTACCAGGGACAAGATGCTCGAATTTATGAATAAGATTACGAAACGGCAGTTTCTGGTAAGAACGACGATGGCCGCCGGGGCGCTCTGCGCCTGGCAACCTCTCGTCTCCATTTGCAGGGCCGACGGGACTTCAAGCCCGCGCCGCCTTAGCCTGAACGGCGCCTGGCAGGTTTCCGGCCAAAACGTGGATTGGATTCCCGCCACTGTCCCTGGCTGTGTCCATACGGACCTGCTCGCGGCCGGAAAGATTCCCGATCCCTTCCTTCGCGACAACGAAAAAGCAGTCCAATGGGTCGGCCAAAGCGATTGGACCTATAAACGCAACTTCGACGTGCCGGAGGATGTCCTGAAAAACGATCGGGTTTTGTTGCGATGCGAAGGGCTGGATACGCTGGCCACGATCAAGATCAACGGACAACCGGTGGGAGACGCTGACAATATGTTTCGCACCTGGGAATTTGACGTCAAGCCGCTGTTGCAGACCGGGAATAACGAGATAGTGATTCTATTTCATTCGCCCTATCCCGTGATGAAGGAAAAGAACGATCAGCGTCCGATGTATGAATGGATCGGTTCGCATGAGCCCAAGGGCCGCGCCTGGGTGCGCAAAGAGCCGTGCAGCTTCGGGTGGGATTGGGGTCCGGTTTTGCCAAGCGAGGGCATCTGGAAAAACATCAGCCTGGAAACGTTTAACACGGGCCGCATTTCGGACGTGCTCATTCTCCAAAATCATTCGGATAAAAAAGTCACGCTGGAAGTCCTGGTAAACGCGGAGATTGTCAGGAATGGCGCGCGGCCATGCCGGGCGGTCGCTACTGTCTTCGATGTTTCCAATCCAGGTAAAATGATTGCCACGGCCACGTTTGATATTTCGGGAGGATCAGGAGGAAAAGGCCGCGGCGAATTGCAGATTGAGCATCCAAAAATCTGGTGGCCGGCGGGCATGGGCGAACAGCCTCTTTACATGGTGCA
The DNA here is from genome assembly GCA_963797825.1 of uncultured Verrucomicrobiae bacterium. Taxonomy (GTDB): domain Bacteria; phylum Verrucomicrobiota; class Verrucomicrobiia; order Limisphaerales; family UBA11358; genus UBA11358. The sequence continues at coordinate 51,587 of CAWCRR010000031.1, read as the reverse complement.
TGTTGACTTGTTGGACCCCGACGGCAAGCCGATTGACAGCGTGAGCAAACGCATCGGTCTGCGCGAACTCAAGATGGTTTTGCCACAGGGCGATAGTCCGCTGCATTTTGAAGCCAACGGCATCGCCTATTTTGCCAAGGGCGGCAATTGGATTCCGTGCGATTCTTTCAACAACCGGGTGACGCCGGAAATTCTGCGGCGCTATATCGCCGACGCCAAGGCAGTGAACATGAATTCGCTGCGTTTCTGGGGCGGCGGTTTTTACGAAGACGACGCGCTGTTTGACGCCTGCGATGAAGCGGGCATTTGTATCTGGCTCGATTTCAAATTCGCGTGCTCGGCGTACCCCGCCTTCGAGGATAGCTTCATGGAAAATGTGCGGCAGGAGGCCCGCGATAATTTGCAGCGCCTGCGCCACCATCCCTGCATCGCGGTCTGGTGCGGCAACAACGAGATCAGCCTGATGACGAAGGACGAATGGTCCGATCACAGCATGGGGCGGGCGGATTACGACAAACTGTTCAAGGATTTGATTGCACAACAAGTGGCGACCTTTGCGCCCGAGGCCAATTACGTTTCGGGCAGCCCCGATTGCGGCGATACGCATTATTGGGAAGTCTGGCACGGCCCCAAAAAATTCGATGCCTACCGCACGCTGACCGGTTTCATGAGCGAATTCGGGTATCAATCTTTTCCCGAGCCGAAAACGGTGCGCGCGTTCACGAGCGAAGAGGACCGGGTCTCGGTATTGTCGCCGGTGATGAGATGGCACCAGCGTTCCGGCACGGGCGGCGTGGACGGCAACCAGCAGATGCTGGACATGATGAATTATTATTTCCAACCGCCGAAGGATTTCGACATGACGCTTTGGCTGAGCCAGATATTGCAGGGGTACGGCATCAAGATCGGGGCGGAATATTGGCGGCAGACGATGCCCAAATCCATGGGCTGCGTTTTCTGGCAATACAACGACATCTGGCCGGGCATGAGCTGGTCCTCGGTGGATTATTTCGGCCGTTGGAAGGCGCTGCATTACCTGGCGCGGAAGTTTTACTCGCCGGTGCTTGTCTCCGCGCTGGAAAATATTCCCGGCCAGGCGGCGGATATTTTTATCACCAGCGATCTGGGGGAGAGCACGCATGGCAAATTAAGCTGGGAGGTGACGGACCTGGGCGGCCATTCATTGGCGAGGGATTCGATGCACGTGAAAATCAACAGTCGAAAGAGCGAAAAGATCAAAACGCTGGACCTCAAAGAGCAGGTCCGCACGAACGGGGCCAATGGCATCCTGACGTGGCTGAAATTGGAGGTGCGCGACCAGGTGGTTTCGGAAAACCTGGTCATGCTGGCGCTGCCAAAAGAATTGGGCCTGTCCGACCCTGGCCTGACGGCCGACATCAACGAATCCGATGATGGCTTTGCGGTGGCATTGCGATGCAAAAAACCCGCGCTGTGGACGTGGCTGGAATTGGACGGTGTGGATGCGAAATTCTCCGACAATTTTGTACATGTCACCCCGGAGATGCCGCGGACCATGATTGTGAAACCGGCCGCTGGTCTGAGCCTGGACGATATCAAGAGCCGGCTGATCGTGCGGAGCCTGTACGATACTTACACTGTTTGAACGATTCTGTTTGCCGTTGAATCTCAAGAGGTTAAATTGTGGAGGAAAATCCATTACAAAGAAAAAAATTTTGGAGCAATTGAGTATGAAAAAAGTGTTATCACTGCTGGTTTGTGTTGTTTGCGTCTCTGGTTTCGGCCAGGAGATTTATCAGCGCGCGCTGACGCCCCCGATGGGTTGGAACAGTTGGAATAAATTCGCGGGCAATGTGGATGAACAAATTGTCCGGGCAATGGCCGATGCCATGGCCACGAACGGAATGAAAGACGCCGGGTATCAGTATATCAATATCGACGATTGCTGGCAGGGCCAGCGCGATGCGCAGGGATTCATCCAGCCCAGCCCCGCAAAATTTCCATCCGGCATCAAGGCCCTGGCCGATTATGTCCATTCCAAAGGATTGAAGCTGGGAATTTATTCGGACGTGGGCTACAAAACGTGCGCGGGATTCGCCGCCAGCCGCGGCCATGAGTTCCAGGACGCCATGACCTATGCGCAGTGGGGGGTGGATTATTTAAAATATGATTGGTGCAACCACGACAATCTCGACCCGATTGGCTCTTATACCACGATGCGCGACGCGTTGCTTGCGACCGATCGTCCGATCGTATTCAGTATTTGCGAGTGGGGATCGAACAAGCCGTGGCTCTGGGCCAGCGGCATCGGCAACTCCTGGCGCACGACGACGGACATCACGCCCATTTTTGACGGGATAGCCGATCACAAGACCTGGCAGTCCTGGGGCGTTTTGCAGATCATTGATGCGCAGAAATCGATCCGTCAATATGCCGGGCCGGGCCATTGGAATGATCCGGACATGCTGGAGGTTGGCAACGGAATGAAGGTGAACGAAGACCGCGCCCATTTTTCCATGTGGTGCATGCTGGCAGCGCCGCTCATCTCTGGAAACGACCTGGCGAACATGTCCCCGGACACGCTGGAGATTCTCGCGAACAAAGATGTGATCGCCGTGGACCAGGATCCCCTGGGGGTGGAAGGGTTTCCGGATGCGACAAACGGCACCGTCGAAATCTGGTTCAAGCCGCTGGCGAACGGCGATTGGGCCATGAGCGCATTGAACCGGGGGACGGCGCCCGAAAAGATCACGTTCGACTGGAAGAACGAAAAAGTGGCGGACGATCTTTCAAAACGCGACGCGCATTTTGACACGACGACCTATTCGCTGCGAAATCTTTGGACCCACCAGGAGGCCGGCGACACAACGCAGCCCCTGGACGCCGAAATTCCCGGCCATGATGTCCTGATGTTCCGGCTCACCAAAGAGTAGTCACCAAATTATATATGACCAACGCGCCCCAGTCCGCCGCTTCAACCGCCGCCCCCGCGACCGCCCATGGCCGTTCCTACCGTGGACCGTTTGCGGTGATGACCGTGCTGTTTTTCATGTGGGGATTCATGACGGTCTTCAATGACATCTTGATTCCGCGATTTAAGGAGGCGTTCACCCTGGATTATAAAGAGGCGATGCTGGTGCAATTGGCTTTCTTCGGAGCTTATTTTGTGGGTTCGGTGGTGTATTTTATCATTTCAGCGGCAGCGGGCGATCCGATCGCAAAGATTGGTTACAAAAATGGCGTGGTGATCGGCCTCCTGCTGGCTGCATTGGGCAGCGCCTTGTTTTGGCCCGCGGCAACCATCATTTCCTACCCCTTGTTCCTGGCGGCATTGTTTATTGTTGGACTGGGTTTTGCCATGTTGCAGATTGCGGCCAACCCGTATGTGACCATCCTGGGCCCGGAACGGACGGCGTCCAGCCGGCTCAATCTGGCGCAGGCGTTCAACTCGATGGGGACCACGACGGGGCCGCTGATCGGGGGTTATCTCATCTTTCAATACTTTTCCCGCGCGGGCGTCCAGGGGGCGGACTCAGTCAAGGTTCCGTACCTGATGTTTTCCATCGTCTTTTTGCTTCTGGCGGGAATCTTTTTTATGATTCATTTGCCGCATGTTGGCGAAGGTAAAATCGAACCGGGATTGGGCGCGTTGAGGTACCCACACGTCATCCTGGGGGTGTTGGCAATTTTCATGTATGTGGGCGGTGAAGTTTCCATCGGCAGTTCCCTCATCAATTTTCTGGGACAGCCGGACATTGCCTCGATGAGCGCGATTGAGGCGAAGAATTATGTGGCGCTGTTTTGGGGCGGCATGTTGATCGGCCGGTTCATGGGCGCCGTCGAGTTAAGCGAGATGCGAATGGCCGGCAAGCAACTCCTGCTGGTGGTGATTCCCCTCCTGGGCTTTTTGCTCTTCTGGGTGTTGCGCAGTTGGAATTCGGACCGGCATCTTTTCGATTTCGCCGGCGGCTGGACGATTGTTCAGAATTATCTGCCATTGCTCGCTCTTTGCTGGGTGATGTTCCAATTCGGACGGGCGATGGCCGGGCGAACGCTTTTGATTTTTGGTTCCACCATCGTCGTGCTGCTGGCCATCGCGATTTTGGTTGGTGGAAAAATGGCGATGTGGTGCGTGGTGGGGGTCGGCTTGTTCACCTCCATCGGCTGGCCGAATATTTTCTCATTGGCGCTGGATGGGATGGGGGTTTACAAAAGCCAGGTGTCGTCACTGCTGGTGATGGCGGTTTTGGGTGGCGCCGTACTGCCGTTCGTGATGGGCGCAATTGCCGATCTCACCCACAACCTGCAATCTGCCTTCATCGTGCCGCTGATTGCTTACGCGTACGTCGCTTTTTACGGATGGAAAGGCCACAAGATCGGGCGGCCAAATCAGGCCGCAGGATGAGCGCTGGGCGCATCTCGGCGCGGTCCCGGAGCGCGGCTCAGTGAGCCGCAACAGATCCAACAAGATGGACGCGCATGAAAACATTAATGCGGGTTGAAATTTGATAATTGCCGCGGGTCACAGACCCGCGCTCCGCACCATTCAAGAATGAAAACCGTCTTTTGCGTTTTGCTTGCGGCCATTGTTTATTGCGGTCTTCCGGCCAAAGCCGAACCGGCGGCGAATCCCGACGCTAATGCGCAGGCAAAAGCCATCCTGAAATACTTCCAGGGTCTGGAAACACATCCCGACAAGCGATTGGTGTCGGGGCAATTTTCAGATTTCGGCAACGGCGCCAACCTGGCGCTGGTGAAGCAGATCCATGACCGATCCGGACGTTGGCCGGCGATAATCGGCGTTGATTACGCCGATTTCCGGCGTGGTATTTCTTATCGCGCGCCGAACGCCACGGCCCTGGCCTATTGGCAACAGGGCGGTCTCGTCACGGTCAGCACGCATCTCTATGATCCGGCACGCACCAACGAAGCGGGCGGATTGCGCGATACGGACGTGGACTTGAATACGCTGTTGGACACGAATACCGCGACCCACGCGCGCTGGATGCGGGAACTGGACCGGATCGCCGATGGCCTGGAACAATTGCAGACCAACGGCGTGGTGGTGCTGTGGCGGCCATTTCACGAGATGAACGGCGATTGGTTCTGGTGGGATGGAAAAGACCCGGACACTTTCAAAAAGTTGTGGCGGCAGATGTTTGATTATTTCACGCAAACCCGGGGACTCGACAACCTGCTGTGGGTTTATGCGCCGAATCACGGATCGAACACCGCGGCTTATTATCCAGGGGATGCATACGTGGATATGGTGGGGCTGGATGCCTACACGGACGACGTGGACACGAACCACATTTTTGGTTACGCGGAGGTGGCCGCGCTGCCCAAGCCGTTTGGATTTACCGAATTCGGCCCGCACGGTTCGAGCGACCCGCCCGGTGATTATGATTATCTGCGCTTCCTGAAGGGCGTAAAAACAAATTTTCCGCGGGCGGTTTTCTTCATGAGTTGGAACGCCAAATGGAGTCTGGGGCAAAACACCAACGTCACGGAGATGTTGGACGATCCGTGGCTGGTGAACCGGGAAGATTTGCCGAAAGCCATTACGGGGAACCGGTGACGGGCAGGCTTTCCAGCCCTTGTCCTTGTACACGTCTTTTGGCGGTCGTATCAGTATTCCTGTTGGAGTTCGAAAGCCGCTGAAAATAAGAGTTCGATTCAACTCTTTCAGAGTTGATATCCAGATGGAAACGTGACCTGGGGTAGCTCGTTCCTCGCAACCCCAGGCTGAGTGATTTTATCCCTTCGGGATAAATCGGCAAGGCAGGGCTGTTCGTCACCTGCACGCCTGGAAACTTGCGATACCGCGGACTTGGAAGTCTGCGCTACTTGAAAAATGGAACTGCTCTAGTTTTTATGACGCGCCTGCGATGGAGGTCAGTCTGAATTTTCCTGATGGAGTCGGGGGCAGCAAACTCATGGCTTCGACCTCGATCCGTTCCGAAGGTTGAAGAAGGATTTCGAGTCGGGAAACGAGATTCTTCAACTCTTTTGCAGGCGGCCCGTTGCCATCCGGCACGAAACGCAAGGAGCACAGACCATCTTTTGCCTGGCGCAGTTGATAATGGGCAATGCCGCCAACGCCGTTGAAACATTGATCCACCTCCCAGGTGGTGACCCGACGTCCGGCGCTGTCGCCAAGCAAGTCGCGCAAGCGCCCGTGAACGATATATGCCGTTCCATAAGGTCGCTCCTGTCTTTCCACCAAATCACCGATGCGGTAACGGATCAGCGGCATATAATCATTGGTCAGGGTTGTGACCACCAGTTCGCCGCGCCCCTGCTCGTCCGGCTCGATCACTTCGAGGAACACGTTTTCATAGCAAGGCTCCATCCGGCCACGCTCATCTTCCATGAGCAGATGTCCGGTTTCCGTGGACCCGTACAGGTTGAAGACGGGAACATCAAAAACACGCTGTAAAATCCGCCGATGGACGACACTGAGGAATTCGTAGCTGCACAACACGAATCGCAACGAGGGAAACCGGATGCCTTGCCGTTCACAAAAGAGCGCAAACCAGGCGCCATGGACGGGATCAACCTCCAGAAATTGCGGCGCCCAATCGGCGATCTCCGCGGCCATCCGGGCCATTTCTTCATCTTTCAAAAGAAAAGGAATCCGCGACTGGTTCACGAACAAGGTCTTGCCCGCTATGCGATTGGCGCGGGAAAGCCAGGCGGAGAAACAAACCCGTCCGTTGCAGGCGGGGGTGGTGAGCGTTGCCCGCCGGGCGTCCGGTTGGCCATCCAAAATCCGGCTAACGAATGGATTCAACCGCAAGGCCCGCTCCTCCTGATGGTCCCACCAGCCGCGCTTGAACAGCACCGATAACTGATCATCGGAAGTGCCGGACGTGTGTTCCAACTCGACCAAATTCTGCTCAAGCAACCGATCAAGGGTTTGTCCGGGCCGAAGAAAATTCTCTGGAAAATCGCGGCGGATCTCCTGCTTGCCGGTGAAGGGCAATTGCTCAAAGCCAGCCAATCGGTGGGTGTCAATCCCCGTCGCCACCCCTTGAAAGGGGTAATTGCGGTAGATGGGCACCTGCTGCCATTCCGGCAGAAGTTGCTGCAACCGCGCGGGTTGCGCCGCTTCCTGAATGATTTCTGATGTTGCCAGCATATTACTCCCCATAAGATGCTTCGACCGGCCTGATATTCAATTAAAACTTGTGAATAAACCGGCTGTCGCCGAGCCGCAGACGAAAGCCTGCCACTCCTGCGGCCTCTGCACCATGCAAGGTATAATGTCGCGAATTCAAGGTCCGGGCACGACGCGGTAGGGCGGCTGTGAATTCGTGGCAACACTATAATCGAGGTAGATAAAGGGCAGAGAGGCCAGATTAAAGTTCGTCAGGGTTGTCCAATTGGTAATGCCGCCGGAAACCGCCGCGGATTGCAGGTCATAGTTTGTGCCGGCGGGGCCGTTGATGGTGAGTTGCGGGAACAGTTTCATGACCAGGCTGGCCGGATTTGGCCCCGCATCGGCGCTGGCGGTCCGATAAAATTGGCGCGGATTTGTCACCGAACTGTAATCGATGTAAATGTAGGGCAGCGACGGCAGGTTGATGTTGGTGAGGGTGGTCCAATTGGCGCTATTGCCGAGGGCGGGCGTGGATTGCAGATTGTAGTTGGTGCTGATGGAGCCGTAGATGATGGGTCCGGCGATTCGATTCAAGCCGAGACTAAACAAATCAATGGGCGCACTCACCACGCCGCCTGACGAGTTGCTGACGGCAACGGTATAAAACCCGAGGTTGGTGATGGACAGATTGGCGAGGGACAAAATGGCGTTGGTGGCGCCAGAAATGTTTGTGCCATTGAGCGCCCATTGATAGGTGAAGGGCGAGGTGCCGGAAATGCCGACGCTCAACGTGGTTGCGCCACCGAATGAACTGGTGAGGCTGGCCACTTGATTGGTGATGGCCGGGGCAATGACCGTGGGCGTGTACGCCTCGTTCGCGGACAGAATTGTCCCGCCGTTGACACTATTGAAGCCGCCGACGCAATAAATCGTTCCGTTAACGACCCCGGCGGCAAAATTTCCACGCGGGGTGGGCATGGGCGTGTTGGTTGCCCAACTGTCCGTCACCGGATTATAAACTTCCACGACATTAAGAACATTACCCGAGGCGTCAACGCCGCCGATGACGTAGAGTTTCCCATTGAGGACCGCGCTCGCGCAACTGCCCCGCGCCGTGGGCATGGGCGATTTGGTCGTCCAAGTGTTCGAGGCCGGATCATAAACGTCCAATTGGCCGGTAACGACTCCAGAGTCTCCCGCCCCGCCAACAACATAAAATTTATTGCTGATGACGCCGTAGCCGGGGCCGCCATGAGCGTTCGGCGACAAAGGCAATTGCGTCCAGGTGTCATGGGCCGGATTATAGACTGCAAGAAAATTATACCAGCCATTGTATCCGTCGTCCGTTGTCACCACATAGAGTTGATTGCTGATGACTCCGCAAGCGCCGTCTCCACTCAAATAAGGCATGTTGGCGTGGGTTGACCAGGTGTTTGTCACCGTGCTATAAGCCCACAAATTGTTGTTGGGCAGCGCCGGACTATAAGTCCAACCGCCGGCCGCATAGAGATTGTTGCTGATGACTCCAAACCCGTCTATTTGGTATCTGGCGCCGGGCATGGAGGCAAGACTGTTCCAAGTGTTTAGGGCTGGATTGTATGAGTAAAGACCGGGAAGCGGGCCAGAGCCGTTGTTGCCGCCGGCGACATAGAGAGCGCCATTCAAGGAAGCGACGACCGGACTAAATTCCGCCACGGGCAAGGGAGCTTCTTCAGACCACAACCCGGGTTGTTCAGAGACAGTCACCGTGAAGCTGTTGGTGGCGCTCAAGGACGGATGCACCCTGTCCGATGCGTCGAGATTGGTGACGATGGTGGTGATGGTGTAGGTGTACGGACTTTGCGCAGGAGCTGGCGTCCAGGTGATGATGCCGCCGGCACTGATGCTCATGCCGGCGGGCGGATTGACCAGGAGGTAACCCGAAATGACCGCTTGAGGATTGGACTCCGTTGCCGTATCGGCCACCGTGAGCAAAGTGGAATATTCCACCATTTGGGCCGGAATGACCGGCAAGACCGGCGGAATATTTGTTTCGTTCACGATCACCATGAAACTGTTGGTTGCACTCAACTGCGGATTGACCGGATCGAGATCATCGGTGCTGGTCACGACGACCGTTACGGTATTAGTGGTCAAAGCCTGGCCCGGGTCCGGTGTCCAGGTGATGATGCCGCTGGCGTTGACGCTCATTCCAGCCGGCGGACCTGCCAGCGTGTAACCAATGGCGGCATGAATATCCGATTCCGTCGCCGTATTCGTTATGGTCAACAATGCCAATTCCGTGACGGATTGCGTCGGAATGTCCGGCAAGACGGGGACCCTGTTGGTCACCGATGACACGTTGGCCAGAAGCAACTGATAAAACCGCGCGGCGCCCAACCCGCCGGACTGCGAACCATTATCAAAGAACATGAACCAGCCGTTGGTGGCAGTGACCGGACCCGTGTAATTCACGATATTGGTAAAAAGGTTCCAACTGGATGAAGGCAACCTGGGTGTCCAGCGCACCTGAAAAAGATCATTCGTCGGCGCATACCAACGAAGCAAAACGCCATTCGTCCCGCCGATGTTGGTCATGGTAATACTGCTGATGGAAATGGGCCCGGGCGCATTCGTCGAAGTCGCGAGGACGATGACGGCAAAACTGTTCGTTGCGGTTAATTGGGGATTAACCGCGTCGTAGGGATTACCGTTGGTCACCACGGTCGTGATGGTGTTGGTGGACGGACTTTGGGTCTGTGCAGGAGTCCAGGTGATGATGCCGCTGGCGTTGATAGTCATGCCGGTCGGCGGACTGACCAGCGTGTAGCCGGTGATGGTCGAATGGATATTGGAATTGTTGGCCGTGTTGGTCACAGACAACAATGCCAGTTCATTCACCGTCTGGGTCGCAATCACCGGCAAGGTTGGCGCCACGTTCACTTCCTTGACGATGACCGTGAAGGTGTTGGTGGAAGTCAGGCTGGGATTGATCGTGTCGAAAGGATTGCTATTGGTCACCACGGTCGTGATGGTGTTGGTGGACGGACTTTGGGTCTGTGCAGGAGTCCAGGAGATGACTCCGCTGGCGTTGATGGTCATGCCGGTCGGCGGACTGACCAGCGTGTAGCCGGTAATGGTCGAATGGATATTGAAATTAGTGGCCGTGTTGGTCACGGACAACAATGCCAGTTCATTCACCGTCTGAGTCGCAATCACCGGCAAGGTTGGCGCCACGTTTACTTCCGTCACGATGACCGTGAAAATGTTGGTGGAAGTCAGGCTGGGATTGATCGTGTCGTAAGGATTGCTATTGGTCACCACGGTCGTGATGGTGTTGGTGGACGGACTTTGAGTCTGTGCCGGCGTCCAGGAGATGACTCCGCTGGCGTTGATAGTCATGCCGGTCGGCGGACTGACCAGCGTGTAGCCGGTGATGGTCGAATGGATATTGGAATTGTTGGCCGTGTTGGTCACAGACAACAATGCCAGTTCATTCACCGTCTGGGTCGCAATCACCGGCAAGGTTGGGGCCACGTTCACTTCCTTCACGATGACCGTGAAGGTGTTGGTGGAAGTCAGGCTGGGATTGATCGTGTCGAAAGGATTGCTGTTGGTCACCACGGTCGTGATGGTGTTGGTGGACGGACTTTGGGTCTGTGCAGGAGTCCAGGAGATGATGCCGCTGGCGTTGATGGTCATGCCGGTCGGCGGACTGACCAGCGTGTAGCCGGTGATGGTCGAATGGATGTTGAAATTGTTGGCCGTGTTGGTCACGGACAACAACGTCAGTTCATTCACCGTCTGGGTCGCAATCACCGGCATGGTTGGCGCCACGTTCACTTCCTTCACGATGACCATGAAGGTGTTGGTGGAAGTCAGACTGGGATTGATCGTGTCGTAAGGATTATTGTTGGTCACCACGGTCGTGATGGTGTTGGTGGACGGACTTTGGGTCTGTGCCGGCGTCCAGGAGATGACTCCGCTGGCGCTGATGGTCATGCCGGTCGGCGGGTTGACCAGTCCATATCCGGTAACGGTCGAATGAATGTTGGAATTGTTGGCCGTGTTGGTCACAGACAACAATGCCAGTTCATTCACCGTCTGGGTCGCAATCACCGGCATGGTTGGCGCCACGTTCACTTCCTTCACGATGACCGTGAAGGTGTTGGTGGAAGTCAGGCTGGGATTGATCGTGTCGAAAGGATTGCTGTTGGTCACCACGGTCGTGATGGTGTTGGTGGACGGACTTTGGGTCTGTGCAGGAGTCCAGGAGATGATGCCGCTGGCGTTGATGGTCATGCCGGTCGGCGGGTTGACCAGCGTGTAGCCGGTGATGGTCGAATGAACGTTGAAATTAGTGGCCGTATTGGTAACGGACAACAACGTCAGTTCGTTGACCGTCTGGGTCGCAATCACCGGCAAGGTTGGCGCCACGTTCACTTCCTTCACGATGACTGTGAAGGTGTTGGTGGAAGTCAGACTGGGATTGATCGTGTCGTAAGGATTGCTATTGGTCACCACGGTCGTGATGGTGTTGGTGGACGGACTTTGGGTCTGTGCAGGAGTCCAGGTGATGATGCCGCTGGCGTTGATGGTCATGCCGGTCGGCGGACTGACCAGCGTGTAGCCGGTAATGGTCGAGTGGATATTGAAATTGGTGGCCGTGTTGGTCACGGACAATAACGCCAGTTCGTTGACAATGTTCGTTGGGATGACTGGCAACGTTGGCGCGACATTCACTTCCTTCACAATGACGTTGAATGAATTGGTCGCGCTCAACGGAGGCGTGCCATTATCCGTCACGCTTACGGCGATTGTGTTCGTGGAGGGACTTTGGGTCTGGGCTGGCGTCCAGGAGATGATGCCCGAGCCGGAGTTGATCGTCATACCATTCGGCGCGGAAACGAGGGCGAAGGTCAAAGTCTGGCCGGGGTCCGGGTCGGTGGCGCTGTTCGTGACACTCAGCGCAGTCAATTCGTTCACTGTTTGGCTGGTAATTAGCGTGAGCGTGGGTCGAACATTCAATACCGTCAAAGTAAAGGCCGTACTGCCATAATTGGTCTGCCATGCGACGGTAAACGGCAGATTGAAGTTGGTGAAATTTCCAGTCTGCGAACTGTAAGTCAGGATGGGGAATGAACTGCCGGTGGCCGCGACATAACCATTGTTGAAATTGGCGCTGACCGAGCCGGCCAATGCCGCGGGATTGCCGGAAAGAGTGATGACGCCAAAATTGGTCAGGCTGTTGATGCCAAAATTCAGCATCCCGTTGGTTAAACTATAACCTCCACCCAAGCTGACCGTGCCGGACTGGGCATCGAGCGTGCCGGAGTTGTAGAGCGGCGGATCAATGTACGAGACCCCTGTTCCCCCCGACTTGCGAATCGTTCCCTGATTGAACACTTCTTCGCTGCTATATCCACCATAGTAAATCGTACTGTCATCCTGAATATCCACCAAGGCGCCCGGCAGATTAATCAATTGTCCGCCGCTCGCGTTGCCGCTGCACACCAAATAACTGTTGTTGGTCAGTTGGATGGTGCCCGCGTTGGTCAGCACCCCGTAAAGATCTTGATAAGTGTCCCCCGTCACCAGCAACACGCCGTTGGTCGCCACCGTCAACGTGCTGCCACCGGCAATGGACCCGCCGGTCCAGGTCAATGCGCTGTTGATGACGGCGTTGCTGGCCATCAAAGTGGATGACACCAGGAACACATTTTGGCCATTGATGCTTCCATTCAATGTGAACGTGCCGCCCTGCAATAGATTCGTTCCCGCTCCCGAGAGCGCGCTGTCCACTTCGTAGCTGGTCGGGAAAACCAGCGTCGCCCCGGCCTCGGCGATGAACTGTCCATTGCCATTGCCTCCACCCAAGCTGACCGTGCCGGACTGGGCATCGAGCATGCCGGAGTTGTAGAGCGGCGGATAAATGTACGAGACCCCTGTTCCCCCCGACTTGCGAATCGTTCCCTGGTTGACCACTTCCTCGCCCGCGTAGCCGGAATAGTAAATCGTGCTGTCATCCTGAATATCCACCAGGGCGCCCGGCAGATTAATCAATTGTCCACCGCTCGCGTTGCCGTTGCATACCAGATAACTGTTGTTGGTCAGTTGGATTGTGCCCGCGTTGGTCAGCACCCCGTAAAGATATTGATAAGTGCCCCCGGTCACCAGCAACACGCCGTTGGTCGCCACCGTCAACGTGCTGCCACCGGCAATGGACCCGCCGGTCCAGGTCAAAGCGCTGTTGATGACCGCGTTGCTGGCCATCAAGGTGGATGACACCAGGAACACGTTTTGGCCATTAATGTCTCCATTCAATGTGAACGTGCCGCCCTGCAATAGATTCGTTCCCGCTCCCGAGAGTGCACTGTCCACTTCGTAGCTGGTCGGGAAAACCAGCGTCGCCCCGGCCTCGGCGATGAACTGACCATTGCCGTTGCCTCCACTCAAGCTGACCGTGCCGGATTGGACATCGAGCGTGCCGGAGTTGTAGAGCGGCGGATCAATGTACGAGACCCCTGTTCCCCCCGACTTGCGAATCGTTCCCTGATTGAACACTTCCTCGCTGCTATATCCACCATAGTAAATCGTACTGTCATCCTGAATATCCACCAAGGCGCCCGGCAGATTAATCAATTGTCCGCCGCTCGCGTTGCCGCTGCACACCAAATAACTGTTGTTGGTCAGTTGGATGGTGCCCGCGTTGGTCAGCACCCCGTAAAGATATTGATAAGTATCCCCCGTCACCAGCAACACGCCGTTGGTCGCCACCGTCAAGGTGCTGCCGCCGGCAATAGACCCGCCGGTCCAGGTCAAAGCGCTGTTGATGACGGCGTTGCTGGCCATCAAGGTGGATGACACCAGGAACACGTTTTGGCCATTAATGTCTCCATTCAATGTGAACGTGCCGCCTTGCAATAGATTCGTTCCCGCTCCCGAGAGCGCGCTGTCCACTTCGTAGCTGGTCGGGAAAACCAGCGTCGCGCCGGCCTCGGCGATGAACTGCCCATTGCCGTTGCCTCCACTCAAGCTGACCGTGCCGGATTGGACATCGAGCGTGCCTGAATTATAGAGCGGCGGATCAAAGTAAGAGATCCCCGTTCCACCCGACTTGCGAATCGTTCCCTGGTTGACCACTTCCTCGCCCGCGTAGCCGGAATAGTAAATCGTACTGTCATCCTGAATATCCACCAGGGCACCCGGCAGATTGATCAATTGCCCGCCGCCCGCGTTGCCGTCGCACACCAGATAACTGTTGTTGGCCAGTTGGATGGTGCCCGCGTTGGTCAGCACGCCGGAAAGATAATGATAAGTGCCCCCCGTCACCAGCAACACGCCGTTGGTCGCCACCGTCAAGGTGCTGCCACCGGCAATGGACCCCCCGGTCCACGTCCACAAACCGCTGATGACAGCATTGGTTCCTGCCAATGCGCCGCTGTTAAGGGTGAACGTGCCGTTGGAATTTATCGTCGCCTGTCCATTCAACGTAAACGTCTGCCCGTTGAACGAAAAAATCTGGTCGCCGCTGGTTCCGCCCAAAACAAGACCGGCCACCGTGGGATTGACATCCAGGGTAACGGTGTAACTGCCGTCGGCGGTGATGACAGCATCGTCGGACGAGCCAGGAACTTGATTGGGACTCCAACTGGTGGCATCACTCCAATTGCCGCCAGCGGTGTTCGTCCAGGTGATGGTGGCGGCGTGAAGGGAAATTGCGACAAACAAAACAGCAAAAAAAGTGAAAGATCTGGCGGTCATTTTCATGAGCATGTCTCCTTCTGATTATTTGAGATTTGGTTCTTGTCTATGGCTGACTTGGGCTGCTTTTGTGATTTTCGTCACGCTCCAAAGTTTAGCAAGGCTTTTCGTAGTCTATTTCCACTCTTGCCATGCGGCTGTAAAAGCCACAACCCGTATGCAAAAGCGTTATACAATGCTAATCCGCTTCTTTCGGCACTTCGATCCAATCGCAGCCCAGGACATCGTCCCCTTCCTTGGGAAATTTCAACTTCCTGAGTGTCGCGTAGATGCTCATGCAAACCGTTGCTGCTTTTACAACAGGCCAACTTCGCGCTCAATGATGAGGATGTCCAGTTGGCGGAATTCTCGTTTTAAATGTTCCTTGAGATTACTCAAGTATTCGCGCGACCCCGATGAGTCCTGGCTGATGACACGATAGATCACAATCTCATCGCGGTAAGTCATATCACCAAATTTCCAAAAACCTTCGTTGGCTTGCGGAAAATACGTCAGCCCGTCAAACCGCTCCAGCAACCGGTTCTGAAGGTCTTGAAATTTAGCCGGTTCAATCGGGGAACCGTCGTTGTAAAAAAGCGGGACGAAAACGTCATACTCTTTCACCCGCGACCTCCTCCAGAGATGGAGCCGCCTCGCGGCTTAATTGTGTGAAATGGATGCCGGCATGGCGAAGCCGCCCGACAACATTCTCTTCCAGCACATAAGTGCGGTCAGGCAAGATCATTCCGGGAGAATGGCGCAGGAGAATGGGCAAGGCTTTCGCTTCCTCTTCTATGCTCAACTGGATGATGGTTTTCATAAAGTTTCAGGCGGCAGCACGCTTATTTGTCTGCCGTTCGTCGGCCTGATCCTGGCTTTAGCCAGCGTCTGCCCGCGCCCATGAGTTGCCGGGCCAGTTCGCCACGGTTGGGCCAGCCGGGTCCAGGTGTTTCCAGTTCGTGGACGCACTCAAAGAATTTCCGGCGCTCTCGCGGCGGCAACGCCTTGACCTGATCCAAAACCTCATTCGCGCTCATGGCGAAAAACTACACTCGGACACTCATGGCTGCAAGCGGGGAATCGTGTACGGCGAACACGCTGCAAAAGACCGCCACGTCAAGTGTCAGGCTGCCGTCATTTCGAGTGGTCCGATGCCATTCGCGGCAAACCTGGTAAATGTGCCTGCTGGAAGCGCAATCGCCGTAAGCGTTCTCAAGGAAGATGAATGACAATCTTCGTACTGAAAGTGATGTTCAAACGATTTCTCAGACACGTTCTCAGGCAGAAATCCTATCCAGCACCGACAGGGCGCTGGCGCTGTTTCGGCTGACGTTCGTGGAATAGAGCAACTTTCCTTCGTTGTCGATCATGCCGACGTTCATCCGGGAAGCTCCCAGCGATACCGTCGCAAAACCAGAACAGGCTTTGGCAAACTTAGTGTGCGATGTTTGCGAAGTTGCCGCGCGGGGCCTTGAGCCGCCTCCGGAAATAAAAAGATTCAGCTCTCCCGCCATCAAATGTTGCATATCGTGGTCGTGGCCGTTCAAATAGGCCTGGACGTTATATGCGTTCAGCGGGACTTCACGCGCACCGTGTCCGTCTCCAGATTGTCAGCGATGGCCGTGAGGGTGATGGTCCCGGTTTGTCCGGGCAGGGAGCGGATGATGACGAGGCAAAGGCCGTTGAACGCTTTCCGTTCGTGCGACGGGAAGGAAGTCAAATCCGTGGCATCGCCATTGTCAGTGGCCACGATTTCGCCGGGACCGGAGACCGCAAAATGGATCGGATTTTGGGCGTCGGGAACGACCAGCCCGTGCTCATCGGTCACAGCCACGGTGATGTAGGACAAATCCTTTCCGTCGGCGGTGATCCGGCTGCGGTCGGCGGTCAATTCCAGTTCAGCCGCCGGCCCGGTAGTTTTCACGACATCCGTCGCCCATCTCCGGCCGTTTTTGTAAGCGACCACCTTAAGTTTGCCGGGTTGGTATTTCACGTCGTTCCAACAGAGCCGGTATTGGTCCGGCCCTTTTTTCAGCAATCCCAGCGATTTGCCATTGAGAAAAAGTTCGGCGGAATCGCCGGAGGTATAAACGTAAACGGGCGTGACCTGGCCAACGCGGCCCGGCCAATTCCAGTTTCCGGGCACGATATGCGCCATGGGCAGTTCTGGACGCCAATGGGCCTGGTAGAGATAGAAGCGGTCTTTCTTGAATCCCGCCAGATCAACGATGCCAAAATATGAACTGCGTGACGGAGATTGGGCCGAATCATACGGAGTCGGTTCGCCCAGATAATCAAAACCTGTCCAGACAAATTCGCCGGCCACGAACGGGTTGTCATCCTGCCCGGCAAATTCGGCATCCGGAATGGTGGCCCAACGCGGGGCGGACATGTCGTAGGAACTCATTTGGAACCCGTACATGCCGTCGTTTTTGTTGGTGTGGACGGGGAAAAAGTATTCACCACGCGAGCTGATGCAGGAGGCGGTTTCGCTGCCGAATATCGGCAGGCCCGGATTGGCCGCATGCACCCGGGCGTATTCGAACGGTTTGTAGTTGTAGCCGAAGACATCCAGGTTGGTCTCGAAGCCGTCGTAGCCGGATTGGATATGATCACACGCGGCGGTGGTGGGACGCGTAGGGTCTTCTTCGTGCGCGATGCGGGTCAATTCGGCGGCGATGTGATCGCCCCGGAGGCTTCCCTGGTCAGGCACTTCGTTGCCGATGCTCCAGAGGATGATGCTGGGATGGTTTCGGTCGCGGTGCAATTCGGCGCGCCAATCTTTTTCATGCCAATCCTTGAACAACAAGTGATAATCGTTCGGCCTCTTGCCTTTTTGCCAGCAATCGAATGATTCGTCCATGACCAGCATCCCCATGCGGTCGCATAGGTCCAGCAACTCAGGCGCGGGGGGATTGTGACTGGTGCGGATGGCGTTACAACCCATCTCCTGCAAAATCTGGATCTGCCGCTCCAGGGCGCGGGTATTGACGGCAGTGCCCAGGGCGCCCAAATCCGCATGATCACAAACGCCGTTGAGATGGACGTGCTCGCCGTTGAGGAAAAATCCCTTATCCGCGTCGAACTTAATGGTGCGGATGCCGAAGGGAGTTTCATAACGGTCAACCGGTTGGCCGTCTTGCGCGAGGGAAGTCACGACGACGTAGCGTTGCGGATTTTCCAGGCTCCATAGCCGCGGATTGCCGAGGACGATTTGTCCTTCGCTCAATTGGTTGGTATGGGCCGAAATTGGGAGGCCGGCCATGGTGAGAGACGCGATGGATTTGCCCAGCGTGTTGTCAGCATTCAATTCATATATTTCGTTTTCCACCGAAACGGCGGCGTCGGAATCTGAATCATTGTCCACCATGACCTTGATATTCACAGTGGCGGCGGAGGAAGAGACATCCGGCGTGGTGACATAGGTTCCCCAGTGTTCCACATGCACGGGCGCGGTTTTTTCCAGCCAGACGTTGCGATCAATGCCCGCGCCGGGATACCAGCGCGAAGAATCCGGCGGGTTATCCAATCGGATGGCGACCACGTTGTCGGCTCCCGCTTTGATGTAAGGCGTCAAGTCGAGCTGCCAGGATGAATAACCGTATGGCCACCCGCCCACATATTGGCCATTGAGCCACACGTTGGCATAAGACATTGCGCCATCCATATCCAGGTAAATGCGGCGGCCCTGGTCCGAAGCGGGTATGGTAAAATGTTTGCGATACCAGCCGACGCCTTCCCACGGCAATTTGCCGGTGGAGCCTGGCGCGTTGATATCAAACGGACCGGCAATGGCCCAGTCGTGGGGAAGCGTCACCGGGGTCCAGGAACGATCATCAAAATCGGGGCGGGCCTGGTCGGCATCCAGATTGCCCGATGGACGTGAATGGGTCTGGCCGTCTTTCACGAACTCCGAGCCGGTGGCCGTGACCCATGACTTGATATTGGTATAACTCAGGGCGCTGTCGGCATCTGCCGGGTTCACTTTGCAAAAAGTCCAGCCGGCATCGAATGACAACTTTTCGCGAGGCATGGCCGGGGCAGCCACGGCGGAAAGGCCCAACCCGGATAAAATGGCGGCGCAGAGGCAGAAGTGAGAGAGGTGCATTTTCATGGTTTCAGTTTTCGATTTTATAGGAGAAAATTCCCCCGGCAAAGTTTTATCATTTCGTGTGTTCGCAACAGAGCACTCTTTCGGGTGATATTTGCCTAGCCTCACAAATGTATGGTTTCGACCACGTCCAATGTCCACAGTCCACAGTCCACAGTCCACAGTCCGCAGTCCGCAGTCCACAGTCCATGGACGGAATTGAACGCAAAGGCGCAAAGATACCAAGACGCAAAGAACGGAGAACGGAGGATTATTTGCGCCGGGTTTTATACACGGCTTTGGGTTCCTTCAACATCATCGGTTCGACATGATTTTTCGGCACCAACGACACGCGCAGGGTGACGCCGAGGACATCGGCGACACGGCGCAACATGCTCAAGGAATGGCCTTCGTAAGAGGGCGATTCAAGACGGCTGATTTGTTGCTGCGAGGTGTGAAGTTTGCGCGCGAGGGCTTTTTGGGAAAGGCCGGCCTTTTCGCGGAGCGCGGCAAGCTGGATGGCCACGTCCCAGGCTTCGCCCGCCCTTTCAAACCGCTCGGCAAAGCCGGGGTCTTTCAGTTGTTCTTCAAGAAAAAGGTCAAAGTCAGTCTTGCTCATAAATCATTTCTTTCCTTCCAGTCACGCATTCGATCATGGGCGGTGTCAAGGTCGCGCGCCGGGATGGCTTGACCTTTGTTGCGGATGCCGTGGACGGCGATGATACGCCGGCCTTTCATAAAGAACCACAGCACACGCGTATTCAATTTGCCGACGTGGCGCACCTCAAACAGGCCATCGCCTAGCGCCTTGGTCAACGGTTCACGATGATATTGCCGATTGCGCAATTTTTCCATCCCCGCCGCCATCGCCGCAAAATCATCCGGATCGCTGGCTTTGAGTTCCAATAGAAACTCCCGCACGGGCGAATGACCGTTCGCAGTTTTATAAAACTCTACGTCAAACTCCATAAAGTTGCAACATCAAATTTGGTGTTGTTTGGTTCATTCATGGGCAACTTCCACTTTCACGGCCATTTCACCGCGTTACACACCGCGCCACTTTTTAATCGCCGCCTGCAACATTTTGACCGCTTCGACCCATTTGCCATCAGGCACTGAAGTCTTGATACGGGAGCAAAATTTTTGACGGATTTCCTTCGCACTACTTTCACTAGGCATAAAAACTTCGCCTGCAGGTTTCGTTTGGAGACAGATGTTTATCCCGCCAAACACAGGAACAGCAGTAAGAACAACATTCGGAGCGATGACAATCCGGAACAGCCAGCAACCCTCCCGAAGCGGAGCGGTAATCATCAGTTGGGCATCGGATGGCAAGCGGAGTTGGACGTCGAGGCAATTTCGGGCGTTTGTTTCGATGTTTAGTTTCATAACAATTTACTCACTATCTGCCTTTGTTAATCGCTAGCAGTTTTTTGAGTTCAGTGGCAGCGTCGACTGCAGTCACACGAAAATAGCGTCCGGCATATTCGATACCAACACCATCCTGTCCAAACGTGAAGCGAAGTTCCTCGGCCGCCTGAATCACACGCACCGGGTCAGCGGAGGCCAACTTCACCAGCCACATACCTTCGCGTTGGCCACGAAAGACGCCCTGTCCTTGCAGTAAAGTGAACGATTCAAACCATTGTTCTAGTACGGATACGATTTGTTCTTCCGACCCGGCACCAATATAAAATGTGAACATTCTCATAACTTCTTTCCTTTGCGTTCTTTGGGCCGTCGCAACCCAGCCATTCGCGCCAGTTGGTCATCTGCCTCCAAACAAGCGTAACAAAACTTGTTGAAACTGCGCCGGTCATAGCCACTCAGAATGCAAAATACGCGCCCCGTGCATTCGTTTTTCAGCACGATGGCAAGCCGCGCGGCCCGCTGGGTGGAGTGGCGGATAAATAACTCCTCGCCCGTTGCCAAATCCACAATCCGCCCGTAGCGTGGGTCCACACAGGGTAGGCGCTGCCACCAGGGAAATGATTCTTGGCGAAATTGCTGCCAATCTTGCAAACGATCCCGATATGTATCGAGCGGAGTGCCATTGGGGTTGTATATTTTGATCTTCATCAGATTCAATCAGTTTTCTTCTGATTTTTTGATTCGCAGAACACCAGCCGTTTGCTGATCTGGTCCAGCATCATGTGAATCGCAATGAAATGCAATGCCAGTCTTGGCATCACACCTGCGGAGAGGGGATAGGGCCGCATCCCCATTTCGCGCGCTGTCAACCGAACCCGTTCCGGGTTCTCGAGGAACGTGTATGCTCCGCACCAAACGCATAGCCCCGCCGCCTTAAGATTTATGGAGCGGCAATGCTCGCATTCCTTATATTTCTCAGGATGGGCAATGAACTTATTTACAATATCGCGGCGGCGCGTCCATAGTTCATGCAACTCGTCATTCATCATGGTCGTTTCCTTTCTTCCACCGTGCCCTGTGCGGGCAACTAATGCCAAACAGTGCAAATATCGAATCCCGGAGCTGCCGCGCCTCTGAGGCATACTTCGTGTCTAGCGGAAACCTCAGCCGCAGCTTTGTGAAATCCGGCAAGTGAACTGTCACATGGCACCAGAACTTGCCGGCATTATTCCACAGATGGTGGTCTGCATTGCCGGAGCGGCAACGCGCTGCGAATTTCAAGTTGTCAATCATGGGACGCGTGTTTTGTTTTTGGTTATGAGCGCACGCATCGGGCGAGTCTGAAAACAAAAAAGCCGTCGCGACACGACGGCATCAGTTTTCAGGGAGTTTTTTTCAAGAACCACCCGGTTCTTGCGCATCCGCCGTCGCATTACGCCATGGCGAAAAGCACCTTTGATACTCCAACTAGGTTGCGGCATTGGGCTTATGCCCAAATCGCTCTGATGCTCACACTCGTTTTACAAAGAACTGTTCTGCTGAAATATACTCTATACGGAATTGGCCAGAACAACAACATCCATCTGTGTCATAATCGCTGATGCTTTCATCACGCACATCTTTCTTGGGAATGGTTTAGGCGACCTAATTCGCGTGTAACATATGTCGTGTCTCATAATTGCATTGCCATATTCTTTCGTCCCTCCGGGACTTGGATTCATTTGTATTCCAACCCGGCGTTGAAACGCCGGGCTATTTTCGTTTATCCCTAACGGGATAGCTTCGGATAGCTTCGGAAATTGTGTTCTGATATATAAAAACCCACACTCATAGAGACTCCGCAAAACTTAATTTGAGCGGACTCATGTCCGCTGCTACAATTTTGCAGGAGTCTTTAATTGGTCAAAAGCGCGCGTACTTCCTCCGCCTTAAACCCATGCAATTTCACAATTTTATGTCGCGATTTATGGCCGCGGACGATTTCCACACGGTTGCGGGCGCAATCCAACTTTTCGGCGAGAAATTCCAACAACGCTTCATTCGCCGCCGAGTCCACCGGCGGCGCGGTGACTTTGATTTTTAATTCGTCGCCCAGCGGCTCGCCGATTTCGTTGGCGGAGGCGCGCGGCTGAAGTTTTACGGAAAGCAGGACGCCGTCGCCGTCTTCGCGGTGAAAGGACATAAGTTGGGTTGCCATGACAGGGCAAAGAATCGTAAGAACTGGTGGGTGGGCAGGTTTGAAACCAAAAATGCGTTGGTCTCAGATCAAGGTCAGCCAAAACCTTTCTCATGCAAACCCTTTTCAAATTGAAAGTCGCCAGCCATATCGAGATACAACAGTTCAGCCCGAAAAATGACAAGCGGGAAATTGTTACTATTTAGGTTTGGACTAATGAGTAACGATCCAATTGCTCTCATTAACACCCGGCTTCAGCCGGGTGTGGAAGCCTTAACGCGAGCGAGCCGTTTCAACGGCTTCCGAGTGCAGGAAACCGTTGAAACGGTTAAAATCTTCCGCGCCTCCAGTCACCGGGCTGAAGCCCGGTGTTAATAAAATCCCCTGCGAATTTCCGCCTGCCTAAGAGGGCTGCGATTTCCTCAATCGGAAGCCGGAATGATTTCGATGCCGTTGATTTGCGGGTTTTCGATGTTCGAGGTGAAGGTGATCTGAAATTGTCCGTTGGTGACCTCCACGGGAACGGTTTCCACATAGGCCATCTGCCCACCACCAGCCTTGGCCCACACATCGAAATTAGTGAAATCGTGGCCCTCCACGCTAAAGGAAAAGACGCGCTGGCCCGGCCCGGTGATGCCTTCGTAGGTTTCGCAAAAATGCAGTTTGGCGGTGTATTTTCCGTTGGGAACGGACTCCACAAAATTAGTCATGCCGTAATGTTCCGCGCGGTAAATCATGGGATCGGGCGTATTGGTAATGGCGAGGTCGGGCCGCTGGATCGTATCACCGTCACCATCGGCGAAGCCCTGGTCGGGCAGCCATCGATTGCCCTGGCTGTCGGTAAAGCCCGCGGTGGCTCCCGCCGCGATTCGAATCGGCAGCGCCAATTGGCCGGGCGCCGGCGTGGCCGCAATGGAGGCGCTTTCGGCCGGGGGTGTGGCGGGAGGGCTGGCCGGCTGTTGCATGGCGGTTCCGTTGGTGGGTGAGCTTAGGTCGATCGTTGACTGGGGCGCTGACTTGCACCCGACAAAGAGCGGCGAGGCCAGTCCGATCACAAGAAGGAAACTCAATCCACGAAGAGACGTTGTTATATTTTTCATTTTATAATGGGGTTTGGTGATTTTGGTGATTCATCAATAAGGGAATCATCGGTTAATGTCAATAAGCAGAACTGCTCGGTATTGTCCTAATTTGATTTTTTTCTATCGCCAATATGACAATTAAATTTATTGCCAAAGTGACGATCACGCAAAGCCGCAAAGGAATTGGATTCATTCAATCGGAATTTCCAATAACCTTTGCGTCCTTCGCGCCCTTTGCGTGATGATCAATTTGCCAGCTTGCCAAATGTGCTGCGGTTCCTACTATTTTGGCAATGAACCTCGCCGCCGCTTTCCGGGATTGCGCGCAAAAACACGCGCAAAAAATCGCCATCTATTTCGGTGACAAGGAAATCTCCTACGCCAGCCTGCTGGCCGACGCCGAAAAAATCGGCGCCCATCTGAAGGAGCATTTCCGCGTGAAGCCCGGCGACCGCGTGGCCCTTTGGCTGAAAAATTGCCCGGAGTTTCCCGCCGCGGTATTCGGGGTGCTGTTCGCGGACGCGGTGGTGGTGCCGATCAACAATTTTCTCAAGCCGTCCGAAGTGGGCTACATCCTGAACGACGGCGGCATCGACCTGGTGATCACCGACGCGGTGTTGGCCGCCCATGAGAAAGATTTGGCCGCCGCACGGCCCTCCTTAAAACTGCTCTGCGTTGAAGATTTTTCTTCGAAAATCGCAAATCCAAAATCGGAAATCGGAAATAGCTCGCGAAGCGAAACGGACCTGGCGGTAATCATTTACACGTCCGGCACGACCGGCAAACCAAAAGGGGCCATGCTTTCGCACGGCAACCTGCTGCACAACGTCAATAGCTGTCGGATCGTTCTCACGATGGTTTCGGAAGACTCGTTTGCCGTGATCCTGCCGCTCTTTCATACCTACATGATGACCGTGGGCATCTTCCTGCCATTCACCGTGGGCGGCTCGATCGTGCTGGTGAAATCGCTGCATCCGCCGCGCGCGATGATCCAGGAGATTTTTTCGCGCCGCGCCTCGATCCTGCCCGCGGTGCCGTCGTTTTACCGGATGATGCTGGGCGCGCAATTGCCGACGCCGATGCCCATCCGCATTTTCATCAGCGGGTCGGCGCCGTTGCCGATGCAGACGCTGCGCGAGTTCGAGGAAAAATTCCAGGTGCCGCTCATCGAAGGCTACGGCTTGAGCGAGGCCAGTCCGGTGGTCTCCAAGAACCCGTTGCGGGGCACCCACAAACCCGGTTCGATTGGCATCCCCGTTGCCAACGTGGAGATGAGCATCCAGGACAATGAAGGAAAAATGCTCGGGACCGGCGAAACGGGCGAGATTTGTGTGCGCGGCGGAAACGTGATGATGGGTTATTGGAACCAGCCGGAAGAGACGAAGAAAGTTTTTCGCAATGGCTGGCTGCTGACCGGCGACCTCGGCCATCGGGATACCGATGGGTATTATTACATCACGGACCGCAAAAAGGACATGCTCATCGTCAACGGCATCAATGTTTATCCGCGCGAGATCGAGGAAGTGATTTATCATTATCCGGGTGTGCGCGAAGCGGCGGTCATCGGGGTGCCGGACGTGCGGCGCGGCGAGCAGCCGGTGGCGTTCGTTTCCGCTGTCGAAGGGCAGATCCTCGATGAAAAGGCCCTGTTGCAGTTCATCCGGAGCAAATTGGCGGATTACAAAGCGCCCAAGCAGGTGATTGTGCTGCCGGCATTGCCTAAAAATGCCACCGGAAAAATACTGAAAACGGAACTGAGGAAACAGGCGGCGCAGTAAATGTGCAGGAAAGCCCGGCAGGGCGAAAGACCATAGCCCACCGATTCATCGGTGGGTTTGCGATTCATTACAGACGGAGTCCCGGTAGGGACGGCAGAATTCCCCGCGTCCTATCCGTCCCCTCCATCTCCGGTTCATGGGAAGAGGGTCAGGTCCTCATCCTCATTCTCATCCTCATCCTCGGTTGGATGTTCCCCAGTTCATGGAGAGTCTCCTTTCGATTTTTTCGCCTGCATTGCGACCATGAACCGGTTCGGTGTCCCGCCTTCAGGCGGCCGCGTAAACGCGGGACTCCAAACGGTCGGTTCATGGAAAGGGCGGTAGGGCGCGTCACTCCGTGCGCGCCGGCGTGGATCAGAGGGTTCCTTCCTCGGGAAAGCCCGGCAGGGCGTAAGACCATAGCCCACCGATTCATCGGTGGGTTTGCGATTCATTTCAGACGGAGTCCCGGTAGGGACGGCAGAATTCCCCGCGTCCTATCCGTCCCCTCCATCCCCGGTTCATGGGGCGAGGGTCAGGTCCTCATCCTCATTCTCATCCTCATCCTCGGTTGGATGTTCCCCGAGCTTCATGGAGAGCAGGGCGAATTGCATTGATTTGGCTGTTAATCGCTGGTTATAAGGGACTTGGATTTAATTCTTTCGCAGTTGCGCTTGGGATTTGCCTTGGCTATCCTAGTGACACCGTTCGAGCATGAAGCAAGGACGGCACAATTTTATGGCAGAAGGATATTGCGTTAAGTGCAAAGCCAAAAAAGAGATCGCCAACGGCGTCGAAGAAACGATGAAGAACGGGCGCAAAGCGATTAAGGGCAAGTGCCCGACCTGTGGCACGGTCATGTTCAAGATTTTAGGCGGCAAGGCCTCTGCCGCCCCGGCACCCACGCCTCCCACCCCTCCTACTCCGCCTGCGACTGGTTAAATTATGCCTTCCTCACAGCTTGCGTATGTCATCGTCACCCCGTATTCGCTTTTCAAATCCCGCACCGGCGGGGTCTTGAGCCGCCTGATCTCCCGCACGGGTCTGGATTTGTGCGCGATGCGGATGTTCGCGCCCAGCCCCGAACTGGCGAAGGAATATGCCGACAACATCCTCTCCGCCCAGGATTCCCAGGACCGGAAGATCCAGGAACTGCTCCGGGAATACATCCTGCATAATTTTGTTCCCGATCCCAAGACGGGCCGCCGCCGGCGCGTGATCATGATGCTTTTCCGCGGCGACGAAGCCGTCCGCAAAGTGCGCGCGGTGGTCGGCAACCTCAGCCCGTTGCGCAGCAGCGGCGAAACCATCCGGGGCACCTACGGCGACCTGATCCTGGATGATGACACGGGCCAGGTCCGTTATTTTGAACCCGCCGTTCTCGCCTCTCCCAGCAATGAAGAGGCCGAAACCAAGTTAAAAATCTGGGCGCGCCATTCCGATGCCGA
This sequence comes from uncultured Verrucomicrobiae bacterium, assembly GCA_963797825.1. GTDB lineage: Bacteria > Verrucomicrobiota > Verrucomicrobiia > Limisphaerales > UBA11358 > UBA11358. Next base: position 24,860 of record CAWCRR010000031.1, on the reverse strand, counting down.
CGGCGGCATCTTGGAAAATGTCACGTCCTATCCCCGCGGCGAAGTTCCCGAGCGCACCCTGGTGCTCATCAAGCCGGACAATTTTCGTTTTGCGACGGGCCGTCCCGGGAATGTGATCGATTTTTTCTCGCGCACGGGCCTTTACATCGTGGGCGCCAAGGTGCTGCACATGAGCACGAACCAGGCGGCGGAATTTTACGGGCCGGTGCGGGAATTTCTTCGCACAAAACTCGCCCCGACCATCGCCGCCCGCGCCAGGGAAAAACTCGAGGCGGAGTTTAAATTCAAGATTCCGCCCAACGTGGAAACGGCCCTCGGGGAGGCCCTCGGCGCGATCTTTGGCGATAATCAATTTGAGAACATCGTGCGCTTCATGTCCGGCCACGCGCCGTCCGAATGCGCCACCGAGGAGGAAAAGCAGAAACCGGGCACGGAAAAATGCGTCGCTTTGGTTTATGAAGGCGTCAATGCCGTCCGTAAGATCCGCGACGTGCTGGGTCCCACGGACCCGAACAAGGCGCCACCCGGCTCGATCCGCCGCGAATTTGGCTCGAATATCATGGTCAACGCCGCCCACGCCAGCGATTCTGTGGAGAACGCCCAGCGGGAAATGAAGATTTGCAACGTCGGGGAAAACAACTTCAAGGCGGTCATCGAAGAGGCCTACGGAAAATTGTAAGCCTGCAATTTTTCGAGGAGACGCGTATCGGCCGGGGGGAACCTGAAATCAGGCAATTCTTTTTTCTCGATCCATTGGAAGGCCGCGCACCCGAGCGGCGTGGGTTCGCCCGAAACCAGGCGGCAGGTGAAAAATTTCAAGTGGACCGTTTTTCCGGGATAATCGTGGGTGATTTCCTCGAATAATCCGCCCACGGAAATCTCCACGCCCAACTCCTCGCGGATCTCGCGGACGAGGCACTCCTCAAACGTCTCGCCGGACTCGCGTTTGCCGCCGGGAAATTCCCAGAAACCGCCCAAGTGCGAATCCCGGTGGCGCTGCGCAATCAGCAATTTGCCTTCGCGAAAGATGAGCGCGGCGCTGACCTCCACAGGATTCAACGCCCGATGCTTTTGTAGATCCATCCCCGTTTTTCCATTTCGGCCGGGTCAAAGAGATTTCGCCCGTCGAACATGATCGGATGCGGCAGTGATTTTTGCGCGCGGTCGAGGTCCAATTTTTTGAATTCCGCCCACTCGGTGGCAATGATCAGGGCGTCGCAACCTTCGGCCACGGCGTTCATGTCCTCGACATAAGTCACCGTGGGCAGGATGGCCCGGGCCTTGGCCATGGCCTTGGGATCGTACACGCGCAGATTCGCGCCTTCCTTGAGCAAACGCTGGCAAAGGTCGATCGCCGGCGACGAGCGGATGTCGTCGGTGTTCTCTTTAAAAGCCAGGCCGAGCACGCCGATGGTCTTGTCTTTGAGCACCCAAAGCGTGTCGGTGATCTTTTTCATGAAACGATCCATCTGTTCGGAGTTGATGCGCTGGACTTCCTTGAGCAATTTGAAATCGTAACCGATCTGCTCGGCGATCTTGATGAAGGCGCTAAGGTCCTTCGGAAAGCAACTGCCGCCAAAACCGATGCCCGCGTTCAGGAACCGCCGGCCGATGCGCTCGTCCAGGCCGATGCCATGCGCCACCTCGTGGACATTGGCGCCGGCGGCCTCGCAAATGGATGCGATGGCGTTGATGTAGGAGATTTTCAGCGCCAGGAACGAATTGGCCGCGTGCTTGATCAGCTCGGCGGAATTGATGTCCGTGATGATGATCGGCGCGTTGAAGGGCGCGTAGATTTCCTTCATCGCGGCGACCGGCCGCTCCGTGCGCAAGCCGATGACAATGCGGTCGGGCTTCATCAGGTCGCCCACGGCAAAACCTTCCCGGAGAAATTCCGGGTTGCTGACCACGTCGAAATCCACCTTGGCTTTGCAATAACGCCGGATGGTTTCGGCGACTTTGTCGCCGGTCTTGACCGGCACCGTGCTCTTATCGACGATGATTTTGTATTCCGTCATGGAGACGGCGATGTCGCGCGCCACGCGCTCGATAAAACTCAGGTCCACCGACCCGTCGGTCTGGGGTGGCGTGGGCACGGCGATGAAAACGACGTCGGATTTTTGGATGCCCTCGGCGGTGCTGTCAGTGAAGGAGAGGCGTCCGGCGGCGGCATTCTTTTTGACCATCTCCTCCAATTCCGGTTCATAGATGGGAATTCCACCGCTCTGAAGCACTTTGATTTTCGCGGAGTCATTGTCCACGCAAATGACTTGATGGCCGACCTCAGCGAAACACGTCCCGGTCACGAGGCCGACATATCCGGTCCCAATGATCGTTAATTTCATGTCAATGCTTCAAGGGTATGGCCACCGGCGGGGCGGCCGGCTGGCTATTGCGCAGGGCCGCGACGCGTTGCCGCGCTTCGGCGCCCAGGGTCCCGGTCACGTCGGCGGCCGCGACATCCTCATAATAGTTCAGCGCATCGTTAAGACGGCCCTGGGATTCTTCGATGCCCGCGATGGCAAACTGGGCCGCATTCATCTCGGGCGCGCCTGCGGGGGCGGTGCTGATCACGCGTTGATAGGCGGTGATGGCCAGGTCCGATTTGCCCTGGGCAGCTAGGCACGCGGCGTTGCCGAGCAAGGCCTGGTTATAGAACTGGCTGTCGGGATTCGCGTCGAGAAATTGTTGGAATTGCGTCTGGGCGTCGGCGTAGTTGCCCTGGTCGAAGAGCATGACTGCCGCTTGCAGGGCGGCCCGCTGCGCGCCGAGCGTGCCGGAATAATCGGAAGCGATCTTTTGATAGGCGGCGGGCGACTCGCCTGCCGGTGAAACCATCAGATTCGCGATGGCCTGGCCCGCGCCGATTTCTTTTTGGGTGTGTTGCACGGACGAGAACCAAAAGAAAAAGGAGATGATGACGACGACGACGGCCCCGGCGATGACGACCTTTTTGTTTTCCTCGAGCCAGGACCACAATTTAAGCAGATATAATGTTGTTGCGTCTTGCGCGTGCATAAACGAACGCGCAGTCTTCCGCGCAGACGCCCAAAACGCAAGCCTGAAATGCTGAAAAATTTAACAATAATGTCTTAAATTTGGGGAGCGCACGTCCCGATTAATCGGGATGCAGCGGTTGACGCCCTCGTCAACCGCTTCGGTGCCTCAAAAATGTCCAAAGTGAGGACTGACACGCTTTCGTTTTCGCAACCACTCGTAGCAGCCGACGTGAGGAGGCTCTAATTTATTCCTGACACCCTTCGGAGAATTGAGCCTCGTTACCTCGGCGGCTACTGGGCTTTGAAGAAGCGCGCTTCCACACCTTGAAATTTTCCGGCGAGCCGAGTTGTCACTTGAATTTTTGCCCGCAGATCACGCTTGAGCGTTTTAAAAAATAATGTGGCCGTTCGGAGCGAGGATTTTTGGTGTTTTGGCGAGGCTTCGGCGAAGGAGCATGTTTGAAAACCCTGTGACTGCCTGCCGGGTCGTAGCCTTGGCGAAGGCCGGAGCCGAAACGACGCCAGAACCCAAAAAGACCGCTTCCCATCTTTTCCTCCCGGATGGCTACAGTATTTTTTAAACCGCTCTAACCGATTCAGCTCTATCAATTTCCTTCCTCTGGGACTTGGTGCGTAGCGCGTTCGCCAGAATGTGCGAAAAAGTTGTCAGCAACACCCTGGCGTCAGGGTTTGACCGGGCCAGAAAAACGGCGCGATGCACGGCCACAATGGTCTTTCCCGTGCCTGCCGAACCGGTAACACGGGCCGGGCCGGTGTAGCCGCGCTCAACAATCTGCTTTTGGTCTGGATGCAGGAAAATTGACCATTTATCCCACGGAAATTCAAATGCCCGCTCCAATTCCTCCACGTTAGTCATTATGCGGAAACGCCGCTGTGCATCAGGGTGATCGAAGGGATTTACGGTTGGTTTAACAGGTGTGGGGACACGCGGTTTGCCGCCTGTGGCCAATTCAAGCAAGGCTTCGGATGCTTCGCCCGGCAACCGCTCTGCCAGAAGCAAAAGCGTGTCTTCGTTGGCCTTGCGAACATCGTCCAACCATTCGGTTGGAACGCCATAGGCCAATAACTCGTCGTCTTTGAAGGCGGCAAAGAGCGGCTTCTTGACCGGCTCCGCTTTTTCAACTTTTGTTTCAACGTAAGTCGGAATCAGGATTTCCTGAACCGTTTCCCGGATTTCTATTAGCTGGGCTGCGCCGGTCTTTGGATGGGTTTCGAGCTTCCGGCGTTCTGCCCATTGGTAAGCCTTGTCATGGTGGTCAACGTAACAAAGCAACAAGCTGGACTCGCTTCGATGGACAATGATTCGGATGTCGCGACTGACACGCACCGACCAGAAATTTTTGTCCCTTGCTTTGTCGAGCTTGTGAAAACTCATGCCCGGATTTGCCGGGTTCAACTGCAAGTCGAACGCACTGGTTTTCACTGCCTTTTGCTCGTCGCCGGTGAGTCGGGCAAGGCTGTCTGTAAATGTGTCGGCGATGCGGAATTCCATTATGCCTCCGGCCAGAAGTAGTGAATGGGTGCCAGCCAAAATTGTGACGGGTCCTGCTCGCTTCCATGGCGATTTACCGCGAGGTCGTTCTTCCATCTGCCGGAAAATCCTTCGCGGGCGGCAACAGCCGATATGATGGCATCGCGTTCATGTTTGGTTTCGCCGTTCGTTTTCACTGAAAATCGGCGACAAAACTTTTCGCCATCCAATTTCAGTGCTTTTAACACTGCGTTCGGATGAGTCTCCGTTACAGACACGGCTGGAAAAATCTCACGAATGCGCAGCACGAACATCATGCCCTGCACGAGGGCTGCACCTCGCAGGGAATTTGCAGTTTGCACTTCACCGCCTGGAAGTCTGTATTTCTCTCTCAACCACTGGTCAGCTTGGCGGTCGCTGGATGGGCCGGACGACCACCACAATGGAGCATCTACGCCAACACCTTCGGGGGAAGCTGCCTTGAGATTGTCTCGCACTAGCTCCGTTGCCTCGTCGGCACAATCTACGCACAAGGTTTGCGCCGAGCCGTCGGATCGGAGAATGGCCAGCCCGAAATTCCCTTTGCCTCCTGGGTCGGCTCCAATCCAGACAGCGCTGCGGTTCATACCCGGAACACCTTCATCACTTCATCTCCAAGGTGATTGATGACTTTCACTGCGATGCGTCCCTTCTTGGGCTTCTCGAACGGGCGGGACGTGTCGCTGTTCAAGGTTGCCCAGGCGTCGGCGTTGACCTCGGCTTTAAGGGTGGTTTTCAAAGCGTTGTAGGGGTCGTTAGCGCCAAGGAAATAGGCGTGGCGGACAAAGAAACTTTCCTCGTTGTAGTCCGTGTCAATGAACCAGCACGCGATGCCTTCTGATCGCGAGCAACAGTGCATCCCAATCAGCAGGTGGAGTAGATGGTGCCTCTCAGATGGCAAACTGCACTATCGTTGACAACACGGTTACTCAGGGGGCGGGCGGGGTGGATGATATAACGGTAATTTATAATAGCATTATTTATGACAATACAGTTATCACTAGCGGTTATCCGAATTGCGGAGGTGGCATTGTGCTAGTTAACTGTTGCACGACCTCTTCAATCAATAACATCGACACCATTACAAATGACCCGGGATTTGTTGAAGACACTGATGGGAATTTCAATCTTGCCTCAAATTCGCTTTGCATCAACGGAGGTGGCAACGCATACATTGTTAACCTTTTGGCAAATGACCTCAACGGCAATACACGCATTACAGATGGGCTTGTGGACATTGGCGCTTATGAATATCAAACTGCACTTTTTGTCCTGCCATATTATTGGGCGCAAGAATATGGCTTGTCGGTGACCAATGGCGTTATGACAGACCCTTATGCGGATGGCATGAATTACTGGTGGATCGCTGTTACTGGCGCAAACCCAACTAACTCATCTTCGATTTTAAAAGTATCGGTTTCTAATAGTGTTTCCGGAGTAGTATTGACCTGGCCTGGTATGCAAAATGCCGTTTATTGCTTGCAACGCAGCACAAATCTTCTGGCAAATCCTGCATTTGTTCCGATATACACAAATTCTTTTCCTTTTGTCGCAAAGACACTAAGTTTTATAGACAAAGCCGCGACCAACAGCACCCCTTACCTTTATCGCATAGGCTTTCTGTATTAAGAAGTTTGCGGTTGTATTCACTGTTGTCCCAAGGGGTTCTTAGTATTTGACATGTTTGTTTTTGTTTCACGCTCTTCCTCTTTCTTCGATTCTGTATCTTCCGTTAATCCCGGCTTTGCAGTGCTTTCTGCTTTCCTGTGCCATCCTCCATCCTCCATCCTCCATCCTCAATCCTCCACCTTCCATCCTCCACCCTCCATCCTCCACCCTCCACCTTCCATCCTCCATGCCTTCCTGTGCCATCTTCCACCCTCCATTCTCCATCTTCGATTTTTTCATTTTTTGTTTCCGGGCAACATTACGATTCTTTCCCTTGTGGTATCATGCCAACATGCGAAGTGCGCTGACATATTATCGTAGCAGCCGAGGTAACGAGGCTCTGAATCCTCCCCAACCCTCCATCAATCCAACAGTCCGTTCGTTACGCGATTTAACGCGATTTAACGCGATTTTACATTTACCAAGGAAAAAACTCGGACGCGAATTGACGCGAATTGACGTTTAACCCCCAAAACGAATTGAAGCGATTTGAAGCGAATTGAAGTTTAGCTCTCAACCCTCAACCCAAGCCTCTCTCAACCAATTTTCATGCTCTCAACCCTCAACTCAAGCCTCTCTCAACCAATTCTCATGCTCTCAGCCCTCAACTCAAATCTCTCTCAACTAATTCCAACAAATTCCAATCAGAACGCCGTTAATTGCTTGAACTGTGAGATGCGCCCATTGGATATTCCCCGGGTTATGAACAGTTTTTTATTGGTTTTGGCCCTTTGTCTGGCCGGGACGGCCAGCGCCTTTTCCCAGGGCGCCGTGGACGATTTCAATCGCGCGGTCCAGGAGCAGCGGAGCGGTGATTTTACCGGCGCCGTCTCAAATGCCACCCGTGCCATCACCCTTCAGCCGGATATGGCGCCGGCTTATTTTCTGCGCGGCTCGGCGGAGGAAGTGCAAAGCAATTTCACCGGAGCCATCGCGGATGCGACCCGGGTGATTACCCTTCAGCCGGATTTGGCGCCAGCCTATTTTCTGCGCGGCTCGGCGGAGGCGGCCCAGAGCAATTTCGACGGCGCCATCACGGACTTTGACAAGGCCGCTGCCATCAAACCGGATATGGCACTCGCTTATAAAGAGTGCGCACTCGCGGAACAGGCGAAGGGCGATTGGCAGGGGGTCGCGGAGGAATTGACGAAATATGTGGCGTTGAAACCGGATGACGCGGAGGCCTGCCACTTGCGCGCGGTGGCCAGGAATCTTACGGGAGATTTCGCCGGGGCGATTGCCGATTACAAGAAAGTCACCACTTTGACCCCGGATGACGCGGAGGCTTATCTCGATCTGGCGAAAGCGGAGCAAAGCACGGGCGACCTGAATGGCGCCATCGCAGACTACGGCAGATATCTCGCTCTAAAACCCGAGGACGCGACGGCTTACAAAGATCGCGCCATGTCCGAAAAGGCCGACGGCAATCTGCAAGGCGCGGCGGAGGATTTGGCGCAATCGCTCCGATTGGACCCGCGCGATGCGCAGGGTTGGTTTGCGCTGGGAGAGGACGAAGAGGCGCTCGGCGAATTTCGTTATGCGGTGGATGGCTACACCAAGGCCACGGAATTGAAACCAGATTTGGCCGCGGCATGGCTGGCGCTCGCGAATCTCAAGCGCGATAGCGGCGATCTGGCCGGCGCCATCGCTGCTTACGATACGTACCTCGGCCTGGAGGCCGGCGATGCGACCGCATATTTCGACCGGGCCGAGGCAAAACAAAAGAGCGGCGACCCCGGCGGGGCCATTGCGGATTACGATGCAGCCATCGGACTGAAACCGGACTATCTGGAGGCATATAAAAATCGCGGGCTGGCGAAATTCCATAACGGTGATTTGGCGGGGGCGGTCTCGGATTTTGGGAAATATCTGGACCAGCATCCGGACGCCGATATTTATTATGACTGCGGATTTGCGCGGCAACAGGCCGGGGACCTGCCAAACGCTGTTGCCGATTATAAAATGGCCGTGGCGCTGAAACCGGATTTTGCGGACGCGCATTACAATTGCGCCCTGGCCGAACAGAGGCTTGGGGACGCCGATGGGGCAATTGCCGATTTTGGCAAATTCATCGGCGAAACGACCAACGCGCCCGAGGCCTATAATAATCGCGGCATCTTGAGGGCCGGAAAAAATGATTATGCGGGGGCGATCGCGGATTTCACCGAGGCGATCCGGTTCCGTCCGGGGTTCGCGGAGGCCTACAAAAACCGCGCGGTCGCGGAAAAACTGGGCGGCAATTTCGGCGCGCAAGCCGCGGACCTGGAAAAGTATCTCGAACTGGACACCAACGACGCGGCCGCGTACAAAACACTGGCCATCGCCAAAAAGTCCGCCGGGGACCTGGGTGGCGCGGCTACCGGGTTCACCAAGTATCTCGAGTTGCGGCCGATGGATGCCGCGGCTTACAAAGGCCGCGGTTACGTGCATTTCGATATGCACTCGTTCGTGGATGCCCTGATTGATTTTGAAAAGGCGGGCGACCTGGACCCGACCGACGATTACGTGCGCTTTCGCATCTGGCTGCTTCGGGCAAAGATGGGCGATACCAAGGTGGCGACGGTGGACCTGGCGAATTATTGGAGCCAACGGAAAAATGCGACGCCGGGAGATTGGCCTTCGATGGACGAGCGCTTTTTGACCGGTGAAATGGATGAACGACAATTTTTTGCGGCGGCCGATGAGGCCCCGGAAAGCTCGCGAACCGGCTGCCAATGCGAGGCTTGTTTTTACGCGGGCGAAAAGCGGTTGATCGAGGGCAATCGAACCGTGGCGGAAAGATATTTCAAGCAATGCCTGGCCACCGGCGAGAAGGAATACACCGAATACGCGAGCGCCGGGGCGGAGCTGGAATTATTGAAGCAGCCGCGATAATTCGGAGAAAATTTCCTTGAGCGTCCGCGGTGTTCCGGGTTAACTGTGAGAAGCGGAGAGATGGCCGAGTGGCTGAAGGCGATGGTTTGCTAAACCGTTATACGGTCAAAAGCCGTATCGGGGGTTCGAATCCCCCTCTCTCCGCCAGTTTTTTTCTACTGAATTTTTTGGTCTTAATGTTTCCTTAAGCCGGCTTGTGCGAGGATGGCCGCAAGAAAGGAACACATCTATGCTAAAACAACTCATTTTACTCGCTGTCGGCGCCCTCGGTATTGCGGCCAATGTTCCAGCTCAATCCCTCGACCCGCGCACCAATTGCTGGCTGACGATTTATTCGGGCAAGTACGCGCGCATTTATACCAACAACGCCATGCTGGCCGCGGGCAATACCCTGAGCAATTGGAGCAACGCACAGAACACCCAATCCGCTCCGGCATACTGCGGCGTCCAGGAAGTTTATTCCTCGACCAATTGGATTTACGTCCGGAGCACCGGCCTGGCCAGCTACATCATGGGTCCCTGGCAGAACGGGACGTTTCCGAATTTGCCGGTGAACCAAAAAGTTCTCTTCCGTTTCCCACGCACCAACAGTGCGCCCACGACCAAGACCGCCAATGGCGGGGGACAGATTGGCGTCTTCGTGGACGGCGTGGCCATGTACAACAGTTGGGACGCTTACACGTGGGACACCGCCTCCAACGCCGACGAACAAAACGTCTCGGGTTACTGGAACCGCGACGCTTATGTGAATGAAGGGGCCACGTTTGATCCGGGTTACGCGCACCAGCAAAATACCGGCCAGTATCATTACCACGCCAATCCCATTGGGCTGCGTTATCTGCTTGGCGACCACGTGGATTACAATCCGGCCACCAAAACCTATAGCGAAGACACCAACACGCCCACCAGGCATTCGCCCATCCTCGGCTGGGCGGCAGACGGCTACCCGATTTACGGTCCCTACGGTTATTCCAATGCCACGAATGCGAGCAGCGGCATCCGCCGGATGGTTTCCGGATACGTTCTGCGCAATGGCCAGGACGGCACGGACAATCAGACACTCTTGACGTCGCGCGCTACGATTCCCCAATGGGCCGTGCGTCTTTTCAATGTCACTTCCAACCAGGCCGGCCCGTCCTTCACAGGCATTCATACCAACGGATGTTATATGGAGGACAATGATTATTTGGGCGATGTCATCGATTCCGGCACGGGTACCAATTACCAGCAGGGCGTGGATTTTGACCTCGACCAATACAACGGCCGCTATTGTGTCACGCCGGAATTTCCCGGCGGCACGTATGCCTATTTTGTGGCGATCTCTTCCAATGGGCCGCCGGTTTTCCCATACAACATCGGTTTTGGTTATTATGGCAACCCGGCGGGCGGGACCGTCGTGGCGATTGCCGAGCCGGTGGTGACAAATTTTCTGGGCAACACCAATTTGACCACGTCCATCGGCTCGCCAGTCGTTCAAAGCGGCGCGGTCACGTTGACCTGGAGCGCGATCGAGGGCGGCAGTTACCAGGTGGAATCCACCACAAACCTTGCAGATAGCTGGTCCGTCATCTCCACCGGCAACAAATCGGCGCCCAACCAGATCGTCGCCGGATATACCAATGTCGCGTCGTTACCCGCTAATTTTTATCGCGTCGGCAGGACGAGCGTCGCCGCGTACGACACGCCGGGCACGACAATCTTCGCGACGAATTCCGTGGCGCCCGGCGGCAATGCTTCTCCCGGCCAGTACGTGGTGCTGACCATCACCCTGCCGAGTTCTCCGCCCTGGCCGCCGGCCGGCGCGCCGATCACCAGCGTGACCATCGGCAGCATAACGGCGACAAATGTCACCGACGCGACGCAAGGCCAGGTGCAGGCTTTGTTTTTCATTCCTTCGAACTACACGCCCACCGGCTCGCAAAATGTGGTGGTCACCTTCAAAAATTCGATGCCGGTTTATGACTTGAGCGGTTATTTCACGATTAATTGAACGAGTATGAGATTGGGTTACATCGCTTGCTTTTGGTTCTGCTGCCTGGCGGCGTCCGCAGCAACCTTGCAGATTCAGATCACACCCAAGGTGTTCGGCGGCGACCTTCAGCCGGCGTCGTTGCGTTACCAGACTTCGGCGGGTGAGACGTTTTCCGTCACGCGCGTGAGTTATTTCGTCAGCGATGTTGCGTTGCAGCGGGACGATGGCTCATGGCTGGAATTTTCCAATTCGGTCGAATGGTTTGATTTTGAGCGCAATCGCGATTCCATCAGGATTGACCAGGTTCCGCCCGGCGAATTCCGGACGGTCCGATTTCTGGTGGGACTGGACCCGGAGAAGAATCATACGGACATCGCGAAAATTCCCGCGGAGAGCCCGCTCAATCCCGACGTGAACAATCTCTATTGGGGGTGGCAGACCAATTACATTTTTATGGCCCTGGAAGGTTTGTGGCGGAATTCCAGCGGTGAACTTGACGGTTGGGCGTACCATCTGGCGCGCGATACCAACTCCGTTCGCATCACCCTTGCCGCCACGATGCAAATCACCAATGAAACGAAACTTCAATTGGATTTTGACCTGGCCAATGTGCTGAACGCGCCGCGCCCGCTGTCGTTCGTCAAAGACGGTTCTTCCACCCATTCGCGCGATGGCGACCCCGTGGCGGCGGCGCTGGTGGAAAATCTGCCGAGTGCCTTCCGCGTAAGTAAAATCAGCACGCTCACCGATGCGGAAATCTCCGCCGTGAATCCGAAGCCGCTTTATTTGCCGGAAAGATTTACGCCGTACAAATTTGAGATGAGTCCGGTCTTCCCGGTCCCTGATTTGCCGCGCGACAATCCGCTGACGGTTGAGCGCGTCTCCCTGGGGCGTCAATTGTTCTTCGACAAACGGATTTCCATCAATGACCGGCAATCGTGCGCCGATTGCCATTTGCCGGACAAAGGCTTTACCGATGGCCGGCGGACGGCGCGCGGCGCGGAAGGCGAATTGGGGCCGCGCCGGACGATGCCCCTGTTCAACCTGGCCTGGAAGCAGGAATTTTTCTGGGATGGCCGCGCCGACAGTTTGCGGCAGCAAGTGCTGGTTCCCATCCAGAACCCGATCGAGATGCACCAGACCCTGACGAACCTGGTGGTCAAACTGGCTGAAGTGACCGGCAATTATCCCAGGTTGTTCGAGAAGGCGTTCGGCTCACGCGAAATCACGGTGCAAAAAATTTCCCTGGCGCTGGAAAATTACCTGCTCACCCTCACCTCGTTTGACTCCAAATTTGACCACGTCTTGAGCGGCCGGGAAAAATTCACGCCTGCCGAACAGCGCGGCTTTGAACTTTTCTCCACCGAATACGATCCCCGCCGCGGCCAATACGGCGCCGATTGCTTTCATTGCCACGGCGGGCCATTGTTCCAGAGCCAGAGTTTTGCGAACAACGGCCTCGATGCGGCCTTTCTGGACACGGGCCGCGAGCGCGTCACGCACAATGTTTATGATGTGGGAAAATTTGCCGTGCCGTCCCTCCGCAACGTCGCGCTGACCGGGCCTTACATGCACGACGGGCGGTTTGCGACCCTGGATGAAGTCGTCGAGCATTATTGCACCGGGGTCAAGCGCAGCGCGACCCTGGACCCGAATATTGCCAAACATCCGGACGGCGGCGTGCCCTTGAGCCAATCCGATAAGGAAGCCCTGGTTGCCTTTTTGAAGACGCTGACGGATGAACGATTTTTACCGGCGCCGTCCACGGGAAGCTACGCTGATAATTAATTTTTATGAATTGACCACATCCAGCGGGACCCGCTCCTGGAAGAGATGGGGCATGGGGGCATCAAATCCGTGTTTGGCGCTTTTGGCCGGGGCGGCGAAGTCGCGATAGAGGGTGATGGCGACGTGCTCGTTGCGGCGGATGCAATCCTTGATGGCTTCGTAATCTTTCTCGCAATGGATCAGCGTTTTCCAGGAATAGATATGCTTGGGCTTGTGGAAATCGCTGTTGGCGATGAACGGCAGGCGTTTCAGGCCGATGTCATTGAAAATGTTGTTTCCATTGGCGATCTCCCAGGCATCCAACAACGGCGCGAACTTGTCCTGGTTCTCCCACAGGTAGAGCGTGTTTTTGCCCCACTCGCTTTTCATGATGTGCGGGTGGGAGGCAATGGCGAGCGCGCCTTGCTCATGGATTTTCTCGATAAGCTCGGGGATCTCGAGGGAGGCGGAGATGGGAGCTTTCAAGTCCACGCCGAGCAGATGCGCGGACGTCTTCCGGGTATAGCCGTCCTTGTTGAATTCGATGCCGGTCATGACGAGCATCTTGTACCGGCGCCACGCGCGCTGGCGTTCGCGTTCGATGATGGAGAAATATTCGCCGATCTGCTCCGGCGCCAGAGTCAAATTGGACAGCTCGGACAGTTTGCCCAGCAATCGTTTCGGATCGGCCAAATGGTCGGTGATGCAGATGCAATCGAACCCGCGTTCGCCGTAAAAATCGATGATCTCCGGCACCGACAATTTGCCGTCCGAGTAATTCGTGTGGATGTGAAAATCGCAGAGGAGCATCTGCGCGGCATTGCCGTTCCCATTTCCATCGCCGTTCCCGGACGGGACAGTCCGCATCACGCGCTCGGGAGTGGTCTCAAACAGTTTGACGGCGCGGCCGGGAAAATCATTTTCCGATTCCTCCAAAATCAGTTCGGCGATCTTCATGGCGGCATCGGGACAGGAAATCTTTTTCAAATTCCTGCGCCATTCGTTCCAGAGCGCGGCGCGCTTTTCAAAGGCCGTGGCAACCGCTTCGGCGACTTCCTTGTTCTTTTCCACCACCGCGCCCAAATTCAGTTGTTGGATCAACTCGGCATTGCCTTCTTCCTGCCCGGGGATCACCTGGTTGACAATCATGGGGCATCGCGCGGCAATGGCCTCTTGTACCGTCGCGCCGCCGGCTTTGCTGATAACGAGGTGGTGCGACATCATCAGTTCGGGCATCTGGTTCGTCCAACCGAGGATTTTCACGCGATGCTCCTGGTCGCGGGTGCGTTCGATGAGCTTGGCGCGCAATTCGGGATCGCGTCCGCAAGTGATGGTCAAATGCACATCGTCGATCTCCAGCAGGCGGTCGATCGCTTTGCCGGCTTTTTTCTTGCCGGTGTTGATGATGTAAAGGACGCGGCGGGGTTCTTCACCGACCGGCGCGGGCAATTCGATGGTATTTTCCGCAAAGATCGGACTGACGGGAAAGCCAAGCACTTTGATCTGCTGCTCCGCCACGCCGCCTTTGAGCAGGACTTCCGCGGTGGCGTCGTTGGCGACGCAAAAATAATCGCTCGGCGCGCGGAACCACGCCGAATTGACCGTGATGGAATCGGTCACGACGGTGATGAACTTGAAGGGCCGCTCGTGGTGGCTGGCGTAAATTTTTTTGATGATGTGCGCATAGACCGGATAGGTCGAGACGACGCAATCCGGTTGGGTCTGGGCCAGGATTTTCTCCAGCGTCACCTGCAATCGAGTGAAACTCCCGAGCTGCTTTTCGACCAGTGGGCTTTCGAGCAACGAATAAAATTGGCCCCAAAGCTTCGGAGCGTAGGCGACCATTCCCAGGTAGGTTTTCCGTGCGAGCGTATTGAACGCGCCGTAGCTGTCGGCGAACAGATCCACCACCTCGGCGCGCGCGTCCTCGTCGGCCATTTCAATCGCGTCGCGCAAATTACGCGCGGCAGCGTTGTGTCCGTCTCCGAAACCGGCGGTTAATATGAGAACTTTTTTCATGCCGCAAGGTAAATGTATTTCAGGCTTGTTACGACAATGTGTCAGTAATGTGAACTTCTATTCACATTTTTATTCACAAGCTGTCAGGGCAATAACCCACGTTTTATCAGGGGTTTGCAGGATGAGGCCCAACTAATTCACAAGCGTTTTGCAGAATTTTTCGATGCGTTCGAGGCCTTTCTCGATATTGGCCATGCTGGTGGCATAACTCAACCGGATATAGTCATCCGCGCCAAAGGCGATGCCGGGAACGGCGGCGACTTTCTCCGCCTCCAGCAGTTTCGCGCAGAAATCGGCGGACTTGAGGCCGGTCCCGGAGATGTTCGGGAACAGATAGAACGCGCCCTTCGCATTCACGCACGTAATTCCGGGAATGGAACTCAATTTCTGGTGCGCGTAGCGGCGGCGCTTGTCATATTCCGCCAGCCATATCGGCAGGTGGTCCTGTGGGCCGGTGAGCGCGGCGACGCCGCCTTTTTGGGCAAACGAAGTCGGGTTGCTGGTGCTATGGCTTTGCACGGCGTCGATCGCCTTGGCGATTGGCTCGGGCGCGGCGAGAAATCCCAACCGCCATCCGGTCATGCTCCATGCCTTGGCAAATCCGTGGACGATGATGGTGTGCGCCTGGTGCTCCGGCGAAAAACTGGCGACGCTTTTGACCTTGGCGCCATCGTAAAGCAGATGCTCGTAGATTTCGTCGCTCATGATGAGGACGTTTTTCTCCACGCAAATGTCGCCGATGGCCTTCACTTCCTCCGGCGTATAGACCGAGCCGGTGGGATTGCTGGGCGAATTGAGGACCAACAGCCGGGTATTCGGCGTGATGGCGGCGCGCAATTGTTGCGGTGTGATCTTGAATTCAGTTTTGTCGGTCGTCTGCAGGATGACAGGTTTGGCGCCCGCCATCTTGACCATCTCGGGATAGCTCAGCCAGTACGGCGCGGGGATGATGACTTCATCGCCTGCTTCGCAAGTGGCCATGATGACGTTGAAACAGGAATGCTTTCCGCCGCAGGAAACTATCACCTGGGACGGCTTGAAAGTAAGGCCGTTCTCGCGCTTGAATTTATCGGCGATGGCTTCGCGCAATTCGGGAATACCGCTGCTGGGCGTGTATTTGGTGAACCCGGCGGCCAGCGCCTTGGCGGCGGCGTCTTTGATATGTTGCGGCGTGTCAAAATCCGGTTCGCCCGCGCCGAAACCGACGACGTCCTCGCCGGCGGCCTTCATGGCCTTGGCTTTCGCATCAATGGCCAGAGTGAGCGATGGCGACAGCGACGCGGCGGCTTTCGATATTTTATAATTCATAATTTGAGCGGGGAGAATTTACGCGGTAAATGGGGAAATTCAAGAAGGGAATGAAATCCGCGGAGACTCAGAGGAGAAGACAGAATTAACAGAATGGGCAGAATTTAAACCGTCGTTGGCTCAAAGCGATGTTAACCTTCGCTATTTCATAAACTGTTGTGCATCACCACGAACCCATTTAATAATATATAGAACCAAGTGCGGTGAAAATAATCCGACTAACATAGCCGATAAAACAAGAACTGGGAATAAAACCCCACCATCGGCCCGCGTCAACCAAGCACAGACAGCTAATGGCGTTGGAAAAAGCACACAACCAAAAAGCAATCCAAACATCCGAATAACACTAAACTCATGCCGATCTTCCGCCTTGCGCCATGACACCCACAAAAGTAAACCAAAGCCAATCAGCATCCCGAAGATGCTCACCACTATGGCAAGTATGATGTGCATGTACATAGCAGCCTAACATTGATTATCCTATCGCCGGTTAGTATATCGATTTAAGAATTGCCCCACCACTATTAAAAATCTATTAAAAATCAAGCCAACTCCCACGACGGATTGATTTCCTCATCGGGCAATCCCGGCGCGATTCCCGCCAAAAGTTTTCGTTCCGCCAGGATGCCAATCATCGCGGCATTATCGGTACACAGTTTTTTGTCGGCCAGGCGGAGGCCAAATCCGTGGCGCTGACAGGCAAGCGAAAGTTCATTTCGCAACGCACGATTGCAGGTGACGCCGCCGGACGCGGTGACACAGCGCACGCCTTCGCGTTTGGCGGCGCGGATTGTTTTTTTCACGAGCACTTCCACGATGGCAGCCTGGATGCTCGCGCAGAGGTCATGGACTTTTTGCGGGTCTTTCAAGAGACCGGGGTTGTCGCGCAAAAAATAGCGGACAGAAGTTTTCAGGCCGCTGAAACTGAAATCGTCGTTGGGGTCATTGAGCATGGGCCGGGGAAAATCGAAGGCGGTTGGATTCCCCTGCTCTGCCAGTTTGTCGATCTCCGGCCCGGCGGGATAGGCCAGCCCCATCATTTTGCCGGTCTTGTCGAAGCATTCGCCCGCGGCGTCATCAATGGTCGAGCCCAGCACCCGATGTTTTAATTCGGATTCGACCAGGACCAGCAGGGTGTGTCCGCCACTGACAATCAATGAAACATTGCGCTGGAAGGCTGAAAAATCGGCTGAGAATTTTTGAGCGGAGCTTAACTGACTCCGGAGCGCGGGTCTGTGACCCGCAGCGGTCCCGACGTTTCCAAGTTGCTGCGGCTCAAAGAGCCGCGCTCCGACAACGTTTGCCGGTTCATGAACCCGATGCGCGATTCGAGAGTCGTCGAAACTTTCCCTGATCCAAGGCGAATAAAGATGGGCCTCGTGGTGGTTTATGCCGAGGAATGGTTTTTGCAGGGCGTAGGCGACGGCTTGCGCAGCCTTGAAGCCGACCAGCAACGCCGTGGGCAATCCCGGTCCTTGCGTGGCGGCGACGGCGTCGATTTCTGCGATGGCAACTTTGGCCTCGTCAAGGGCGGTACGCGCCACGGGCAGAAGGTTTTTCAAATGCTCGCGCGCGGCCAATTCGGGCACCACGCCGCCGTATTCGGCATGCATTTGGATTTGCGAGGAAATGGCGTTGGACAGAATGGTTCCATCGCGCACGACGGCGGCGCTGGTTTCATCACAAGACGTTTCGATTGCGAGGATGGTCATTGGCGGTAAGTGTATTCCATGAACCAGATGAAAAGAAACATTCAACATTCAACGCTCAACTTCGAAGGAATGCCGAAATTTCCAATCCTTGAATGTTCGGCGTTGAACCTGAGAAATGCGTAGAGTCGATGTTTAAATCGACGAGAAGCATTGGAAACATTGATTGATTCTTGTTTTTTGGGTTCTGGCAATAAGCTCACTGGCAGTGAGGTTATTGCCAGAGGGCCCCGAGGCGGTTTTGATACCTTCGGGGAATGAAAAAAGGTCTGCAAACATTGGAGTTTTCCTTCGAGGCGGATGGTCTTACTCACTATGGCGGATTGTTCCTGATCCAGCGATTTTGTCATCGGCTGGATTTGCATCAACGACTGCAACGGCATTGGTACGCCAGCCCTGCTTGGTCTGAATTCAATCCGGTGGACATGCTGGGACTACTGCTGTTCCTGCTGATCGCCGGCGTTCAGCGCCTCAGCAAATCCGACAAGTTGCAATATGATGACTTCTTTCTAAACTTGCTGGGGCTGGATCAGTTGCCCGACCCATCCAGCTTGCGCCGGTTTCTCCAGCGGCTCTCGCCAGATGCCATCCGGCAATTGGTGCGCGCCCACGATCAACTCCGGCAAGACCTCTTTGCCCGGCCACAGTCCAGAACCTCTCTGGTCTTCCACATGGATTCGGTGGTGCTGACCCTTTACGGCAAACAGCAAGGCGCCCGCATTGGCTACAACCCCAAAGCCAAAGGGCGTCCCTCCTATCATCCCATCCTCTGTTTTGAAGGTCATGGACAAGAGTTTTGGCACGGGTCACTGCGTCCCGGTGATGCCGGATCCAATACCGGCGCCCGCCACTTCGTCCGGCGCTGTCTGGACAAAGTCCCTTCCGCCATTCCCTATTCCCGGATTCGATTTCTGGCCGACGCCGGCTTCTTTTCTGGAGCCCTCATTGAGGATTTGGACCAATGGGGATGCGGCTATACCATCGTTTGCCGCAGTTATGAATACTACCAACAGCTCGCCGATAAAGCGGGCTTCCAGGAACTCAAAATGGGCTGGGGGTTTGCCCAGTTCAAGCACCGCCCGCAAAAATGGAAACAAGCCCATCGCTTTGTCGCCATCCGCCGACCGCTGCCCGTGGATCCGGAGCAGGCCGCCCAATTGACCTTGTTCAAAGACAAACGTTACAGCTATTCAGTTCTGGTGAGCAATTTGGACCTGACCCCTTGGCGAACCTGGACCGATTATATCGCCCGCGCCAATATCGAAAAGTCAATCCGCGAACTGCTGAATGATCTGGCGCTCAATAAAATTCCCACCCAAAGCTGGACGGCCAATGTCGCGTTTCTCCAGTTACTGCTGCTGGCCTATAATCTGATGCATTGGTTCAAGCGACTGTGTTTGCCACAAGGCCAACTGGGCGCCACGACCGAAACCTTGCGGCACGAACTGCTGGCCATTCCCGGAAAACTCATCAACCGCGGCGGACGGAATGTCTTGTTGCTGCCTCGCCAATACGATCATCAAAAAGAATTTCTCGAGGCGGCCGCCAGGGTGGCAAAACTGAAATCGTTAAAATTGCGCTAATGGATTTCTGCGATTTTGTCAGAAGGCCAAAAGGACAGCTCCAATGTTTGCAAGCCTTTTAGCAGTTTTGAGACCTCGGCCACGCATTTCTCAGGTTGAATGTTGAATGTTTCCGGTTATGGCCCTGAAGCACTTCCCAAGTTACTCCGCCGCCATTTTTTGCGGCTGGGTCATCTGGCCGTAGATCAACATGCTCTTCAGCAAATCATCGGCGCGGTCAAGCTGGACGTCCGGGAATTTTTCGACGCGAAGGCGGTTGGTTTCGTTGAGCGATTCGAGTCCGCCGGGCGAGCGTTGGATGAGCATGGCGGCCTCTTCTTCATCGCTGATAGGCACATAGATATCGGGGGTGATGCCCTGGGCCTGGATGACGCGATGGCTCGGCGTGTAGTACTTGGCGGTGGTCAATTTGAGCGCCCAGCCGTTTTCGAGCGGAAAAATGCTCTGCACGGAGCCTTTGCCGAAGGTTTTCTGGCCCAGGACGACCGCGCGATGCAAATCCTGCAAACAGCCGGTGACAATCTCCGCCGCGCTGGCGCTGCCCAGGTTGGCCAGGACGACGATCGGTTCGCCCTTCAATTCATCGCCGCGGCCTTCGGCCAGACGAATGGAATTTTCGCCCGGGTCGCGGCCTTCGGTGGAAACGATCAATTGTCCGCGGGGTAAAAATTTTCCAGCCACGTTCACCGCTTCATCCAGCAAACCTCCGGGATTCCAGCGCAAATCCAGGACCAGCGCCTTCATGCCCTGGGCCTTCAATTTTTGAAGGGCGGCTTCCAACTCGTCGCCGGTCCCCTCGCCGAATTCGATGATGCGGACATAGCCAATCTTGTCGGCGCCCAGCGGGAACTCCTTTTTCCCGTTGATGTCTTTGACCATGTCCATGTGGATGATGGCGCGGGTCAAGGTGAAGCTTTTCTCCTCGCCGGTCGAGGGGCGCTGGATGGTCACGGTGACTTTTGTGTCCGGCAGGCCGCGCAATTGCTTCACCGCGTCGCCCAACGGCATCTGGCCGACGTCTTTGCCGTCAATTTTTACAATGCGGTCGCCGGGCAGTATGCCGGCGCGAAATCCCGGCGAATCGTCCATCGGCGCGATGACGGTGATATATCCGTCCTTCATCTCGACGACAATGCCCAGGCCGCCGAATTGCCCCTGGGTATCGTCCTGAAGTTGCTGGTAATCTTCCGCGTCCATAAACTCGCTGTGCGGATCGAGTGAATTGACCATGCCTTTGAGAGAGGATTCCACCAGGCTTTGATAGGTCAGGTTGGTGCCGTCCACATATTCGGTGCGGACTCGTTCGATCACATTTTTGTACAAGTCCAGGTTGGCGCTTTCCGAATCCTTTTGGGACGTTCCGCGCGGCGAAGAGAAGAAAAGTCCCGCGCTGATGGCGAGGTTCAACGCCAGCAGGACAATCACCAGCCCAAAAATGAATCGTCGGCTCATGAATGTAATATCTTACAAAGAATTATTTTTGCCGCAAGAGAAGTTCAATAAATGGCAAATCGCCGGGCACGGTCACCTTGGGGTTCGGTGCGGGCGAAGGGACCAGTTGGACCGGCTGGCCAATCAATTCGCAGGCCGCGGTGTCGTCGGTGAAGACCAGATTTTTGTTCCGTGCGGCGGAAATGGCGCGGCGAATGATCTCCACCCGGAAGGTCTGCGGCGTTTGCACCGACCAAAGCCGGGAGCGATCCAGCGTCCGCAGAATGGTTTTGCCGTCGCCGGATTCCTTGAGGGTGTCGGTGAGGGGCTGGGCCGCCACGGATGCGCCGGTCATTTCCGCGGCACCCATGGTGGCGGCGATCAAGTCTTCCCTCACGCAAGGGCGCGCGGCATCGTGGATGGCCACAATCTCCGTCTTTGGCGAAAGAGCTTCCAATCCGTTCCAGACCGAATCCTGGCGTTCGGCACCGCCAACCACGACGCGAAAGTTTTTCTGAAAATGGTATCTCGCCGCAACCGATTCAAATTCCTTTTGCCGTCCTTCGCCAACGACCAGGATAATTTCATCGATGCACTTGGCCTCATCGAATTTCTGCCAGGTATGGGCGATGACCGGACGCCCGGAGAGTACCAGGAACAATTTGTCGGCGCCCATTCGGGCGCCTTTGCCGGCGGCGACGAGGATTGCTGCGTTCATTTTGAAAGTCTAAAGTCCAAAGGCTGAAGGCCAAAGCTGAAAATGGCTGCACTTTATTGGAATCCGAAACTGGCGGAATCCTTTTTGATTTGTTACTTTGGGCGGGATGGATACCAAGCGATTGGAAACCAAAGTCGGCCTGTTTGTGTTTCTCGGGCTGCTCTTGCTGGCGATTTTGCTGATTCAATTCAGCAAAGGCACGAGTATTTTCCATGGCACTTACACGGTGCAATTACACGCGGCCAACGTGGGCGGCCTGAAACCCCGGGCGTCGGTACTGCTGGCGGGCGTGCAAGTCGGCAGCGTGACAGACATCCAGCTTGCGCCTGACGGCAAGAGCGTGACGATGTATCTGAGCATCTATAAACAATTCAAGATTTATAGCGACGCGCAATTCGCGATCGAGGAGGCGGGATTTCTGGGTGACCAATATGTGGCCATCCTGCCCACGCTGAACCAAGGGGATGTCCTGACGAACAATTCGTCTGTGAATTGCGAAGCGCCGTTTAACTTGCAGCAGGTGGCCCGGTCGGCGGCGGGCTTTGTCGAGCGCATCGATGACACGGCGAGGAAATTGGACGATTCGGTTTCGCAGTTGCAGCGGGTGGTTTTGAACGAGCAAACGCTGACGAATTTTTCCATAGCTGTGAACAATATGCGCTCCTTTTCGGAGAACGCGGTGGGGACCATCGGCGACATCCATTCGCTGATCGCGACCAACGGGGAGCGGGCGGGATTGGCCGTGAGCAACATGCTTTTCTTCTCGAAACAATTGACGCAACTGGCCGGTTCGGCTGATATTCTGCTGGACACCAACGGGGTGCAACTCACCGCCGCCATGAAAAACATTGAATCGGCCACCGAAACGCTGACCAACCTGATGAACGGCATGCAAGCCGGCCGGGGACTGGCGGGAACCGTTTTGCAGGACCCGGAATTGTCGTCGAACGTACAAACCATCGCGAGCAACCTGGCGGAGACTTCGAGCAACCTGAACCGGTTTGGCCTATGGCATCTCATGTGGCATCATGAAGAAGCGCCGAGCAACAATCCTCCACCGCTGGAATACAAACAACGACCATGAAACCACTTTGGGTGATCCGCATTTTATTTTTGGCCCTATGCACGGTGGGCGGCTATGCCTTGAGCCAGGTGCGCCCGGAATTCGTGGCATCTCCGCATAGCGGCACCTATGGGATGTTCATCGGGTTTGGCTTCGGCGGGCTGCTAATCGCCGTGGATGAAATGGTCAAGGGTTTTTCATTGCGCGCATTTTCCGCGATCACGTTTGGATTGTTGCTGGGATGGGTGGTGGCGTTCCTGATCGACAATTCCGGGCTGTTTGAAAATGCCGACGATGTCCAGCGATGGCTCATCCGGCTGGGCTTGTTCCTGGCCTTCGGTTATATCGGCATGGTGCTGGCGATGCGGAGCAATAAGGAGGATTTTTCGCTGATTATTCCGTACGTCCGTTTTTCGCCGCAGAACAAGCCGGACAATTTATTGCTGATGGACACGAGCGTGATCATTGACGGGCGCATTGCGGACCTGATCGAGACGCGTTTGCTGGAGGGCCTCATCGTGGTGCCGCGTTTCGTGCTGCGCGAGCTTCAGCAGGTTGCGGATTCCGCCGACGCCATCCGGCGGGCGCGCGGGAGGCGCGGATTGGAGATGCTCAATCGCATCCAGCGCAACTCCAACATCGAAGTGCGCATCCATGACGGCGATTTTCCCGACGAAAAGGACGTGGATGCCAAGCTGGTGCGGCTGGCGCGCAATCTGAATGCGAAACTTTTCACCAATGATTACAACCTGGCCAAGATCGCTTCGCTCCAAAAAGTCCAGTGCATCAATCTTCACGAGGTGTCAAAAAGCTTGAAATCGATCCTGTTGCCGGGCGAGATGTTGCATCTACGGATCGTCCGCGAAGGCAAAGATAAAGGGCAAGGCATCGGCTACCTGCCCGACGGCACAATGGTCGTAGTCAGCAATGCACAACTGCATGTCAACCACCAGGTAGAGGCCGAGGTCCAAACGCTCCTGCAAACCGGCGCGGGCATCATTGTCTTTGCCGACTTGAAAAACGTGGCCAAAGGCGATACGGCGTTCATTACGAAATAAAGTCCTGGCCGGCTTCGGCCCGGTCCGTCCCCCTCGGGGAACTTGACTCCTCTTCCGGATTATGGTTATAAGCTCCGCGTGCATTTTACGAACTCACCTCCGAGGCCGGAGCAGCTGAGCGTCCGGTAGGTTGCCCATCTCGCGTATGGCGGACGGCAGCCCGGATAGGGCGGCACCGCAGCTGATGGGCATCTCCCGCCCGGTCGGGTCGATGTGCGGGCAGCTTCCGGCTGTGGCCGGCGGTGAGCTGGTCGATCGTGTCCCTGCTGCCGATCGCGGACAAAGGTCCCGCCGGGCACAGACCTTCGTACTTGCATTCTGACCTCGGCGGGGGTCGGCTGGTGGCATCGGCAATGCTGCCGACTGCGACCAGGGATGAGATATGGAGATTCTGCCGCTGCCCGCCGGACAGCTCAGGGGATCGGCGCCGCTTACCGCGGAGGAGATGGCGGCATACGTCGTAGCAGCTGCGGTGTGGGCTCCGTCGGTCCACAACACCCAGCCCTGGTGGTTCAGCGCCGCCGGGCAGGAGATCAGCCTTCACGCCGATGCCAGGCGGCAGCTGATGGTGGCCGACCCGTGCGGCCGCGAGCTGATGATCAGCTGCGGCGCCGCGCTGTTTACTGCCAGGCTCGCCCTGCGGTCACTTGGCTACATTCCGGCGACTTCCGTTTTGCCGGATCCGGGCCGGCCTTTGCTGGTTGCCCGGGTGAGCTGGCGGCGACGGGCGACTGCTACCGAGTATGAACAGCGGCTCTTCAGCCAGGTGCTGCGGCGGCGGACGCACCGCGGCGGTTTCGATCCCCTGCCGCTTTCACCCAACCTCCTTGCCATGCTGCAAGCAGGCGCCGGGCGGGATCGGGCAATGCTGCGTATCATCGCCGACGAGGGAAGCCGGGCGGTGCTCGCCGCGGTCGTCGAGGCCGCCGAGCGCGCGCTGCGGCTCGACAGCGCGTACGTTCGGGAACTGGCCGGGTGGGCGCCACGGCCGGACAGCACCCGGCGCGACGGGGTACCGCACACCGCCTACCCGGCACGTTCCGAGAGCGTCTGCCGGCATTTCCCTGGCCGGGACTTCGCCCATGGCCGCGGATGGGGCCTCTGCTTGTCCATCCCGTCAGCGGCGCCTCGGTCCGCAGGTGTCGCGTGCCTGCTGACGA
>CAWCRR010000030.1:0-82150 GCA_963797825.1 uncultured Verrucomicrobiae bacterium | reverse complement strand
AGCGGTGTCACACTTGCAGCCGACAGGCCGCCTGCCGGCCACGGATCACTTGAACCTGGCCATTGGGCTGCCGCTGCGGAACGAGGCGGAACTGGACAATCTGCTCCGGCAAATCTACGACCCGGCCAGTCCAAATTTCCGCCAATACCTGACGCCGGAACAATTCACGGAACGTTTTAGTCCGACGGAACAGGATTACCAGGCGGTGATTGATTTCGTGAAAGCGAACGGGTTGACCGTGACGGGTACGCATCCCCACCGGATGGTTCTGGACGTGAGCGGGTCGGTGGCGGACATCGAGCGGGCTTTGCATGTGACCCTCCAGACCTACCGGCATCCCCGGGAGGCGCGCAATTTCTACGCGCCGGATGTCGAGCCATCGGTTGATCTGGCGGTTCCGATCTTGCAGATCAGCGGGTTGAACAATTATTCGTTGCCGCATCCCAATATTAAAATCACACCCCTGGCCAAAACCGCAGGGGTGACGCCCAATTCCGGCTCCGGGCCGGGCAGCGCCTACATGGGCAATGATTTTCGGGCGGCTTACGTTCCCGGCGTATCCCTGACCGGCAGCGGACAAAGCGTCGCGTTGGTGGAGTTTGATGGTTATGTTTCCAACGACATAGTGGCCTATATCAAATTGGCCGGGCTGACAAATTATCCCGTCAATATCATCAATGTTCCCGTCAACGGCGGGATTGCCGTTCCCGGGCCCGCCAACGGCGAGGTGTGTCTGGACATTGAAATGGTCCTCGCCATGGCACCGGGCGTATCAAACATATATGTTTACGAAGCTCCCCAGACGACGTCCTGGGCAACCATGTTAAGCGCCATTACTAATAACATTCTCGTAAAACAGATCAGTTCTTCGTGGGGCGGTGGCGGCCCCGATCCGATTTCCGAGGGCATTTTTAAAAAAATGGCGGTATTCGGCCAATCCTACTTCAATGCTTCCGGCGATAACGATGCCTTCAACGGGTCCATTCCTTTTCCCTCCGACAGCACCAACATCACGGAGGTGGGCGGGACCGTTTTGACCACGACGGGTCCCGGGGGCTCCTACATTTCTGAAACCGTTTGGAACGACCGGACACAAAACCCGAACGGCGGTTATTGGGGCAGCAGCGGCGGTATCAGTCCCACCTACAACCTCCCCAGTTGGCAGCAGGGCGTCATCACGGCGGCCAACCAGGGATCGCCGACCATGCGCAATGTGCCGGATGTGGCGCTGACGGCCCAAAATGTTTTCATTGTCGCGGATACCAACCAAGAGGAGACGGCCAGCGGCACCAGTTGCGCAGCGCCGTTGTGGGCGGGATTTACCGCCTTGGTGAACCAGCAGGCCGCGGCCGCCAGCAAACCCAGTGTCGGTTTTATCAATTCGGCCATTTACACAATCGGCAAGAGCGTGAATTACGCAAGCGATTTCCACGACATCACCACCGGCGACAATACCTGGCCCAGCAGTTCAACCCTGTTTTACGCCACCAATGGCTACGACCTTTGCACCGGCTGGGGCAGTCCCAACGGTCTGAGTTTGATCAATGCTCTCGCCACCCCTGACGCTCTCGGCGTTTCGCCGGGAACCGTTTTTATCGCCAGTGGAGCGTCCGGCGGGCCGTTCAATGCGACGACGCAGAATTATGCGCTGACCAATTCCGGAGGAACCTCGTTGAATTGGTCGCTGGTGGGGATTCCCGCCTGGCTCAGTGCGTCGCTAAACAGCGGCGCCCTGACCTCCCACGGGTCGGCAACCGTTGCCATCAATTTGAATTCCACCGCCAACAGTTTGTCGGCGGGTGTTTATACTGCAAATCTCATGTTTTCCAATTCGACCAGCAGCCTGGGCGAAATCCGTCAGTGCACATTGCAGGTGGGACAGCCACTGCTCCAGAACGGCGGCTTTGAGACGGGTGATTTTACCGGTTGGACCCTGGTGGCAGACCCTTCGGACACTTTTGTTGACAACGGTTCCTTGACCGGCATCTCGCCTCACTCGGGATCTATTTTCGCGGCGTTGGGCCAGCCCGGTTTGCTCAACTATCTTGACCAGACGCTGTCAACTTTTGCCGGCCAGTCTTACCTGCTTTCGTTGTGGGTGAATAGTCCGAATGCTCCCCTGGTCAGCGGAGGCGCAGCCACCACGAGTACGCCGAACGAATTCAGCGTGACGTGGAATGGCAGAACGCTTTTCGACCAGGTCAATATCGGCCAGGTCGGTTGGACCAATCTGCAGTTTATAGTCACCGCCACCGGAACCAGCACCGTCCTTCAGTTTGGAGAACGGGATGATCCGTGGTTTCTCGGCCTCGACGATGTCAGCGTGGTCTCGATCCCGATGCCGATCATCCAGGGTTTGACGGCCATCAACAATCAGGTCAAGTTCAGTTGGAACACACTGGCCGGCCTGGTGTATCAGTCGCAATACAAGACCAATTTGTTTCAACCCAACTGGATCAGCTTCTACACCAATACCGCCACCGGTTCCACGCTGACCCTGACGAACTCCGTCGGGTCGGATCCGCGCCGGTATTATCGCCTGGTCTTGTTGCCGTAAAAACATGCCGGCCTTGCCCGCCGGTGTGAATGACGTAGCATGGGCGCGTGATCGATTTGCCCGAGCGCGTTGAATCAAACATTCTGAACCGCAAGCTGCTCAGACGCGGGCAGACGTTTTTGGTCGCCGTCTCCGGCGGGCTGGATTCGATGACGTTGCTGCACGCCCTCCACGCGCTTTCGTCCCGCCATCGGTGGAAACCGACCGTCGCCCATTTCAACCACCGGTTGCGCGGACGCAGCAGCGACGCGGATGAAAAGCTGGTCCGCCAGGTTGCCGCCCGGCTGAAACTGCCGGTGGTCGTCGGACGCGCGGAGGTAAGATCGTTTGCCAAAAAATCAAAGTTGTCCCTCGAAATGGCCGCCCGAAAACTGCGGCATGAATTTTTGGCGCGCGCGGCCCGCGAGCAGAAAATCCGCGTCGTCGCCCTGGCCCACCATGCGGACGACCAGGTGGAGCTTTTCTTCCTGCGCCTTTTGCGCGGCGCCGGCGGCGAGGGTCTGGCGGGGATGAAATGGCGTTCGCCCTCGCCGGTGGATCCAAAAATCACGCTGGTCCGGCCGCTGCTCGACACAACGAAGGAAGAGTTGGAAAGGTTCGCGCGCGAAAACAAAATCCGGTTTCGCGATGATGCGACGAATTTTTCCACCGACCTCCTTCGCAACCGGATTCGCCACGAATTGTTGCCGCTGCTACGCAAAAAATATCAGCCGGGCCTGAACCGGACGGTTTTGCGGCTCATGGAAATCGTCAGCGCGGAGGCGGATGTGGCCGGGAAAATCGCGCGGCAATGGCTGAAGATTAGTTGGAGGAGCCGAGGCGACGAGGCTCAAATTAAAAGCGGAAAGCGAAAGCGGAAAGCGGAAAGCGAAAAATTAGAGACGCCTCACGTCGTCTCCAACAGTTTTGCCAGCCTGCCGGTCGCGGTTCAGCGCCGTGTGTTGCAAATGCAATTGTTGGGGGCTGGTGTGCCGATGGATTTTGATCTGGTGGAACAGCTCCGGAAAGCGGACCAGGCTCGAATCAGTGTTGGTTCCGGACTTTTTGTCTGGCGCGACGCGGAGGGCGGAGTCAGTTTGCGGACCGAATCATCGGCGGAATTCAACCCCCGTGAAACGGCCTTGAAACTGGCGGGCAGGGGAGGGGACGCGGAATTTGATGGCGTGCGGCTGGATTGGCGACTCCAGGCCGGGGCGCATTTCGCTCCAGCCACGAATCCAAAACAATTGTGAATTGTTCGACGCCGACAGGGTGGGCGGCAGCATCACCCTGCGCCACTGGCGTCCGGGCGACCGGTTCCAGCCGATTGGCCTGAAATCGGCGGTGAAGCTACAGGACCTTTTCACGAACCGAAAAATCCCGCGCGCCCGGCGCCGTGGATTGATTGTGGCCGTGGCGGAGGATGGCGTCATTTTTTGGGTTGAGCAATTGCGGATGGGCGAACGTTTCAAATTGACTCCGCAGACCCGGCGGCATCTGGTCTGGCGCTGGCGGCGCGCCGGTTTGAAGAAAATGCAGCTGAATCCGATGGTTTTACGGAGCCTTTTACGGAGCCGTTTGGTTGTGAAAATAGCTTTACACTGAAAATGTGCATAACTAACATCCACCACTCTAATTGAATATGGAAGCGA
This sequence comes from uncultured Verrucomicrobiae bacterium, assembly GCA_963797825.1. Taxonomy (GTDB): domain Bacteria; phylum Verrucomicrobiota; class Verrucomicrobiia; order Limisphaerales; family UBA11358; genus UBA11358. The sequence continues at coordinate 77,962 of CAWCRR010000030.1, read as the reverse complement.
AGACGAAGACGATTGAACAATTTAAAGTGCACGCCAAGGACACGGGTTCGGCGGACGTGCAGATTGCGCTGTTGACCCAGCGGATCAACCATCTGACCGAACATTTGCAGACCAACAAAAAGGACCACAGCTCGCGCCGCGGGCTGTTGATGATGGTCGGCCAGCGCCGCCGCCTGCTGGAATATCTGCAAAACATCGACGTGAGCCGCTATCAGGCGGTCACCAAGAAATTGAAACTGCGCCACTGAATTTGCGGGGGCGCGGTTTTTGTTTTCAACCGGCCGCCTTTCGCTCTCGAATTTGAGCCGGAAACGCGAACGGCTCGATTTCCAAACCGAACATCGCGAATAAAGATTCCATTGCCCCTGGGAAATTTCAATCAGCTCCGAACGCCGTTCGGGGTTCACTGAAGTTCCTCCGGAGGCAATGGCCCAGTTACTATGCCAGAAAAAATCAGTGCCCAGGTGGGCGACAAACAAATCATCATTGAAACCGGAAAGCTCGCCAAACAGGCGGATGGGGCCGTAACCATCCAGCTCGGCGAAACCATCATCCTCGTGGCTGCCGTCGCCGCCACGAAAGCCAAGGAAGGCCAGGACTTTTTCCCCCTGACCGTCGATTACCGCGAAAAAGCGGCGGCGGCGGGCAAGTTCCCCGGTGGCTATTTCAAACGCGAAGGCCGGCCCACGGAAAAGGAAATCCTCACCTGCCGGCTCACCGACCGCCCGATCCGCCCGCTGTTCCCCAAAGGCTGGTATAACGAAGTGCAGGTGCAGACCGTGGTGTTGAGCGCCGATGGCGAAAACGATCCCGATATTCTCAGCATCATTGGCGCGTCCGCGGCCTTGATGGTCAGCGACATTCCGTGGGACGGCCCGTTGGGCGCCGTCCGCGTCGGCCGCATCGACGGCAAGTTTATCGCCAACCCGACCCATGCCGAACAGGCCGAAAGCGATCTCGACCTCGTTTACGTCGGCAACGCCAGCGACATTGTGATGTATGAAGGTGCCGCCAAGGAAATCACCGAGGCGGATTTCAACGCCGCGCTCAAGTTTGGCCAGGAATGCTGCCAGCCGCTGATCGCCGCGCAAAAGGAACTCGCCGCCAGGGCGGGCAAGAAGAAACGCGAAATCACGCTTGAACATTGTCCCGGACGAAATTCTTCAGGAAGCCAAGAAGCTCGCCGGCGACCGTTTTGTGCCCGCGTTGCTCACTCCCGGCAAGCTCGCCCGCGAAACCGCCTGCAAGGCGATCCAGGACGAGGTCGGCGCCAAGCTTCGTCGAAAAATTCGGCGCGGAAAAAGTCACCGATTTTGTCGTCAACGACGCGTTTTATTACATCCAAAAGGAAGCGGTTCGCAGTTTGATTTTGGACGGCGGCAAACGCCTGGATGGCCGCAATTTTGATCAGGTCCGCCCCATCAGCAGCGAAGTCGGTCTTTTGCCGCGCGCCCATGGTTCGGCCATATTCTGCCGCGGAGAAACCCAGGCCGTCACGCTGGCCACGCTGGGCACCGGCGACGACACGCAGGAATTCGATTCCTACACCGGCGGCGGGAACGAAAAGAAATTCATCCTGCACTACAACTTCCCGAATTTCTCCGTGGGCGAAACCGGACGCATCAGCGGCCCCGGCCGGCGCGAAATCGGCCACGGCGCGCTCGCCGAGCGCAGCATCGAACCGATGATTCCTTCCGCCAATTATCCCTACACCATCCGCGTCACCAGCGAGATCATGGAATCCAACGGCTCGACCTCCATGGCGAGCGTTTGCGGCGGCACCCTGGCGCTGATGGACGCCGGCGTTCCTTTGATCCGCCCGGTGGCAGGCATCAGCGTCGGCATCTGCACCGAATACGCGGACAAGAAGATCTCCAAATACCAGCTGCTGACCGACATCATCGGCTGGGAAGACCATTACTGCGACATGGATTGCAAGATCGCCGGTACGGAAAAGGGCATCACCGGTTTCCAGCTCGACCTGAAGCTCAAGGGCATTCCCCATGCGCTCATGGCCGAGACGATTGAAAAGGCCCGCGTTGCGCGCATGCACATTCTGGCCGAAATGGCCAAAACGCTCGCCGAACCGCGCAAGGAAATCAGCAAATACGCCCCGCGCATTCAAACGGTCAAGATCAACCCCGAGAAAATCGGCGCGCTCATCGGGCCTGGCGGCAAGAACATCAAGAAGCTGGTCGAGGAATCAGGCTGCGAAATCGACATCGAGGACGATGGCACGGTGAACATCTTCTCCGTATCCGCGGAGGGCATGAAAATCGCGCTCGACGCCATCACTGGCATGACCGCGGAAGCCGAAATCGGGAAAACCTATCGCGGCAAGGTGGTAACCATCAAGGAATTCGGCGCCTTTGTCGAGTTCCTGCCCGGCAAGGACGGCCTGGTTCACATCAGTGAACTGGCCAATTTCCGCGTCAAGAAAACCGAGGACATCGTCAAAATGGGCGATGAAATCTGGGTCAAGTGCCTGGGCGTGGACGAAAAGGGCCGGGTGCGCCTGTCCCGCAAGGCGGCGATGGAAGACCGCGACAAGCAGGAAGCTGGAAAAGAAGTCGCCACACCGAAGCCAAGCCATAATCCTTACTCGAAATCATTTCAAGCGCGGACGGCAACCGTCCGCGCTTTTTGGCTTTTACACCCTGAACATTACGATCTGCTTTGATCTTGCAAATTGCGGTGAATTATTTTTCGGGTATTTTGTCTGGTTTATATGCCAGCGATCACCAAGAAAGAAACCCGGCTCAAGCTCCAGTTTGTCGCCAACACGGATCACTCCATCCACGCGGGACTCGTGGCCGTCGAGGCGCTGGCGCGGCGCTTTGATCTCTGGAACAAGGTGCGGAAGATTTCCTGCCTGGATCCGCGCAGGGACAAAAAGCGCGGCTACGGGCCGGAGGTCATCCTCGGGCAGTTGATCTATGCGCTGTGCTCGGGCGGCGGGTGTCTCTCCGACAGTGAGGCGCTCAATGACGATCCGCTGGCGCGGGAATTCTTTGGCGTGGGCAAGTTTGCCGATCAATCCCAGGTCGGCGAGTGGCTGCGCGAACAGTCGGAGGAAAGCGTGACCGCCTTGCGGCGACTCCTGCAGGAGTTCGTCGACGTGGGTCTGGCGACAGGCCGAGCCCCGGCGGTTGCTGCATGGCGGCCAGCGCGAGGTGTTCTTCGATGACACGCAATTGGAAGTGTGCGGCAAACAGTTCGAAGGTGCGGCCATCAATTACAACGGGGATGTGGCCTTGAGCTGGCAGACGCTGTGGGTTGGGCCGTTGTTGACGGACAGTCATGTAGGCAGTCCGAAGGATGTGAGCGGTCAACTCCTGCCGATGCTTGAACGCAACCGTTCCCTTTGGCAGGGTCGCGCGGCGCACTTCTACGCCGACAGTGGCAGCAGTGCCGGGGATTATCTGGACGCGATTGCCGCCGAAAGCTGGCACTACACGGTGAGCTACAACAAATGGACCGGCCCGCTGGAACGCACGGCCCAGGCGTTGCCTGCGCTGGCGTGGAAAGAACAGGATGAAACCCACCACGCTTTCCTGCGCCATCAACCCGAAGGCCGGAGCGGGCCGCAGTTGTTTGCCGTGAACCGGCGGCGCGACGGGTTGTTTGATCGTTACGGCTTCATCGCCTGCGATGAGGGCCAGACCGACGCGGCGCGCGTGGGCGAGCGCCACCACTTGAAAGGCGAGAAGGAGCAGTTGTTCAGCGAAGTGTTGAGCGGACTGGATTTGCATCGACCGCCTTGCTCGGCGCTCATCGCCAATCAGATTTATTACCTCATCGCTGCGCTGGCCTATGATTTGATGGTCGCCATCAAGTTGTTGGACTTGAGTGACGACTGCCAGGGCTGGCGGATCAAGACGCTGATGAAGAAACTGGTGATGCTGCCCGGCCGCTTGAGTTAGCGCTCGCGGCAGTGGGTGGCACGGGTGTTGGTGCCCGGCGCGTGGCTGTGCTGGTGGCAACGGTGGGCGGCGCGGGTGTGGCCTGAAACTGGGCCGGGGCGTCCACGGCTGGTCGCTGCCACCAGGTGAAGTTCCTTCCCTCGGGCTTCACTCGTCCGCACAGCCGATGAACGCATCGGCATAGCCCCGCGCGGTCTGCCGCTGCCGCTGGCGGTTGAATAACGACCCGAAATCATTCGCTCACCCGTCGAACCAACCTCATATCCTCGAAATCTTCCCTGCGCCGCTATCCTTGCCCCTGCCTCACACCCTTCATCGGTCAACAATAATCACATCGTAACGATTGGGGCATTTACAGCGCAAAATACTTACAGGTTTGACTAGAAGGCCAAAGAACCTTAAATTCGAAAGCGAATGCTGGCTGCTGAATCAAAGGTGGCGAGTGCGAACGCAGCTGGCTCGCCGGTTGCCAATCCGAATCGTTCCTGGAAACATATCGTGGAACCGGTGGAACCTTTTCTTGCAGGCGGTCACCCGCCAACTTATCCGGCAGGTCAATGATTTTGATCCCCAAATCGTTCCTTATGCCCAATACGCCCTGAACGGCGGCGGCAAACATTTGCGCCCCACCATCGTGGCGCTGTCCGCCGGCGCGCTGGGCGAGGTCACCGAAGCGCATGTCACGGCGGCGGTCATCATTGAAATGGTGCATCTGGCCACGCTGGTGCATGACGACGTGATGGACGAGGCGGAAATCCGCCGCGACCGGCCCACCCTGGCGGCCAATTGGGGCAATGAAATCGCCGTGCTGTTTGGCGATTGCCTGTTTGCCCAGGCGTTGAAGCTGGCGGCCAGCTTTCCCACGCCGGAAGTCTGCCGCGCCGTGGCGATGGCGACCAATACGGTTTGTTCCGGGGAAATCTTGCAGACGCAGCACCGCCGCAAGTTTCCCGTCTCGCGCAGCGAATATTTCCGCGTGATCGAAATGAAAACCGGTGAATTGTTCACCCTTTCGTGCGATCTGGCGGCATTTCTGAGCGGGGCGTCGCCGGAACGGCGCGCGGCCTTGCGGCAGTTTGGCGCGGCTTTTGGCATCGCCTACCAGGTTTATGACGATTGCGTGGATTTGTTCGGGACGGAGGCCTCGGCCGGCAAATCGCTGGGAACGGATCTGGCGAAGGGCAAATTGACGTGGCCGGTGTTGCTGGCGTGGGAACGGGCGAACGCCGCCGACCGGGCGCGGCTGGAAAGGCTGGTGGAAAACTGGCAGCCGGAAAATCTGTCTCCCGGTGAACGAAATTGCTCGTCCGCTACGAAACCTTTGAACCATCGCAGCAGGTCATCAAGCGCTATCTGGAGCAGGCGCGCCGGGCCTTGCGGGTTTTGCCGGAATCCAGCGGGCGCGCGGGATTGCTCGGCCTGGCCGATTTTTTAGCGCAACAAACCGACGCTTTGGCGGTTTGTATTTGAAGTGAACATGATTATGTCCGCTCCAGTCACACGCACGGATGATTCAGAAACACCCGCGCCGGTGGAAGAAGGAGTGCTGGTGCAACAGGCGCGGCATGGCGATCTGGAGGCTTATGATGAGTTGATCCGGCGCTATCAGGAGCGCATTTACGCCACGATTTATCACATGACCGCCAATCATGAGGACGCCAATGATCTGGCTCAGGAGTCGTTTATCAAGGCGTTTCAGGCGTTAAAATCCTTCAAAGGCGGTTCCACCTTTTATACCTGGCTTTACCGGATTGCGGTTAACAAGACGATTAATTTCCTGAAGCAGCGAAAAAATCGCATTCACCTCAGCCTCAACGATTTGGACTTTAACACCGAACATAATCCCGATTTGGTGGCCTTGATTTCCGAAAAAACGCCGCATCGGGAAGTCAATTTGGCGGAATTGCAGGAAAAATTGAACGCGGCCCTGCTCAAACTGTCTGAACCGCATAGATTGGTTGTGGTTTTGCATGATGTGCAGGGAACGTCTCATGAGGAAATCGCGAAAATCATGGACTGCAACATCGGCACGGTGCGTTCGCGGCTGTTTTACGCCCGGCAGCAATTACAGGCGTTGTTGGCGGATTATTTGAAGTAACGAAGTACATATGAGCGAAAACGAGGACAATTTCCAGTCGTTGCGTCGTTTGCTGGTTCTCAAGCGGCACGAAGCACCCCCGCCGGGATATTTTAACAATTTTTCCAGCCAGATCCTGCAACGCATACGCGCTGGTGAAAGCATGGAATCAGCCACTCTGCTGGAGCAATTATTTGGTCCGGCTTCCGGGCTCGCAAAATTGTTGAAACTGCTGGACGCAAAACCGGTCTTTGCCAGCGGGTTTGCCGGGGCGCTTTGTTTGGTGCTGCTGTTTGGCATTGTTTATGCCGAGCGCCCGGATTTGACACCGCAGCCAATGCTCCAGCCGGGAAACACCACCGCTTCACTCGCCGCCTTGTCCCCGACAGCATTGTCCCAACCATCAAGCCAGATGGGAATCGTGTCCAGCACCAATCCCGTGCTCAGCCTGCAGCCGGTGGCTTCAAATTTTGGGCAGCAAAATTCGCTGGCCCAACCGGTCAGTTTCAAAGTCCCCAACTTTTGATTCGCCTGGCAGGCGCGTTGTGCGCTTGAATCCCCGCCCCGCTTGGCATTAAATCGGGCGGTGCCAACCAAAGTCATTGCGGTAGCCAACCAAAAAGGCGGTGTGGGCAAGACCACCACGGCCGTCAATCTGGCCGCCTGCCTCGCCGCGCTGGGTCAACGCATACTCCTGTTCGATCTCGACCCGCAAGCCAACGCCACCAGCGGGCTCGGACTGGAAAAAACCGAGGGTGCCAGCGCATATCGCGTGCTGTTGGGTGAAGGCAGCCTGCTCGACAAGATCAAGGACACCGCCTTTGAGCGGCTGGCTGTCGTGCCCAGCGAAGTGGATTTGTGCGCCGCCGATCTGGAACTGGCGCGAATGGAGAATCATCTGCTCCGCGTGCACGGGGCGCTGCAACCCGTGCTCGAATCCCAACGCTTCGACCTTGTCCTCCTGGATTGTCCGCCATCGCTGGGCATTCTCAGTCTCAACGCCTTTGCCGCGAGCGATGGGCTGCTTGTGCCGCTGCAATGCGAATATTACTCGCTCGAGGGCATTTCCATGATGAACCGCGTGCTCGGCCAGTTGCGCGACGCCGGCGTCAATCCGCGTCTCGGCATCTTTGGCGTCGTGATGACCATGTTCGACGGCCGGACCAAGCTGTGCAACGAAGTCGTCGGCGAAGTGCGGAACCAGCTTGGCGACCGCGTTTTTGAAACGCTCATTCCCCGCAGCACCCGCCTCGCCGAAGCCCCGAGCTTTGGCAAGCCCATCATCCATTACGACAAATACAGCAGCGGCGCGGCGGCGTATGAATTATTGGCGCAGGAGGTCCTCAAGCGGCTGGGATTCTAACCAGCCCGTTTAAAAAGTAGCCGCCGAGGTAACGCGGCGGAAATTCGGTGAGACTTTCCGATGACTCCGCCTCCTCACGTCGGCGGCTACGGCATCTTCTGCAAATAGTTGTCCATGGCCGCCGCGGCCCGTTTGCCGTCGCCCATGGCCAGGATCACCGTCGCCGCGCCGCGCACGATGTCGCCCCCGGCAAAAACCCCCGGCAGGTTCGTCATGCCGCTTTCGTCCACGACGATGTTTCCGTATTTGTTCAGTTTCAGCTCCGGGCAGGTGGCGGTGAGCAACGGGTTCGCCCGGGTGCCGATGGCGACCACCACGACGTCGCAGGGCAGGACGAATTCCGAACCCGCCACCGGTTCCGGGCGCGCGCGGCCGGACGCTTCCGGGTGCGCCGAGCTGCATCCGGGCGCATTTGAGGCCGGTGACCCAGCGTTTGTCGTTGCCGAGAACTTCCATCGGCGCCGTAAGAAATTCAAACTCGATGCCTTCCTCTTCGGCGTGATGCACTTCCTCGGCGCGGGCCGGCAGCTCGTTGCGGGTGCGGCGATAAACAATCATCGCCTCCTTTGCGCCGAGGCGTTTGGCCGTGCGCACGGCGTCCATGGCCACGTTGCCGCCGCCGACCACGGCCACGCGCTGGCCCTGCAACACTGGCGTGTCCGAGCGGGGAAACTGATAGGCGGCCATGAGATTGATGCGGGTGAGATATTCATTGGCGGAGTAAACGCCCTTGAAATTTTCCCCCGGCACATTCATGAAAACCGGCAGGCCCGCGCCGTTGGCAATGAACACGGCGTCAAAACTGTTCGCGCAACTCGGGCATCGGTGTAGGTGCGGCCGATGACCGATGTTGCATTCGATTTTCACGCCCGCTTCCTGAAGCCGCTCGACTTCCTGCGCGACGATTTTCTTGGGCAGGCGGAATTCCGGGATGCCATAGACCAGCACGCCGCCGGGTTTGTGCAGCGCTTCGTAAATCGGTCACGTCGTGGCCGCGTTTGGCCAGTTCGCCGGCAGCGGTGAGGCCGGCCGGACCGGAACCGACAATGGCCACCTTTCGTCCGCTGGGTGCCGGCTTTGCCGTTGCGGCAGTTGGTCGCGATGTGTCCCGGGCCCAGTCGGCGACGTAGCGTTCCAGGTAACCGATGCCCACCGGCTGGCCTTTGGCCCCGCGCACGCACTCAGCTTCGCACTGGGTTTCCTGCGGACATACGCGGCCGGTGACGCCGGGCAGGGCGTTGTCGCAGAGCAGGCTTTGCGCGGCATCGGCAATCCGGCCCTGGTCAGCAAGTCGAGAAATTTCGGAATGTTCACGCTCACCGGGCAGCCCTTGATGCAGCGCGGATCCTTGCATTGCAGGCAGCGGTCGGCCTCCAGCAACGCGAGCTGTTCGGGAAAACCGAGGTTGACCTCCTCAAAATTCGCCGCGCGGGCGGCGGCATCCTGTTCCGGCATTTTTTGCCGGTTGATTTGCAGGCGTTGCTTGGTGGTGATTTTGCCGGGCATATAGATCTCAGTTGCCGGCCCGGCAGGCGCCTTCCGCGCAGGCCAGGGCGCGCTGCTCAAACTCGCGATAAGTCGAAAGCCGGTCCTGCAATTCTTCGAAATTGACCTGGTGACCGTCAAACTCCGGGCCGTCCACGCAGGCAAACTGGGTTTCATTGCCAACCGTCACCCGGCAACCGCCGCACATGCCCGTGCCGTCAATCATCACCGGGTTCAGCGATACAATGGTCCGCACGCCGGGCCGGCCGCGTGAGATTGGCCACGGCGCGCATCATCGGCACCGGGCCAACGGCGTAAACGATGTCCACTCCGCCCGCCGCCAGGATTTCCTTCGCGGCATCAGTGACAAATCCTTTGCGGCCATAACTGCCGTCATCCGTGCAGACCACGACCTCGCCGAGCCGCTGGAGTTCCTGTTCGAAAATCACCCATTCCTTCGATCGCCCGCCGATGATGCTGGTGACTTTGATCCCCTGGCGATGCAAGCCTTGGGCGATGGGATGCACCACCGCCGTGCCCACGCCGCCGCCGATGCAAAGCGCGTGGCCGGCGGCGATCAATTCCGTGGCATGGCCCAGCGGGCCGACAATGTCGCGGATGGCCTCGCCGGGCTTGCAGCGCCACCAGGTCACGGGTGCTTTTGCCGACGGATTGGATGACCAGGGTGATGGATCCGGCTGCGGGGTCGGCATCCGCTATGGTCAGCGGAATGCGTTCGGAGTTTTCCGCGAGACGGACGATGACGAACTGCCCCGGCTGCCGGATTTGCGCGATGCGCGGGGCGCTCACATCCAGCCGCGTGACATTAGGGCTGAGTTGCTGCCGGGTTAAAATGGTGGGCATGGCATGGACCAGTTCTTCCAGTTGAAGTCAAACCATCTCCCAAGTGCAACTCGAAAGCTATGACAAGATTGTCAAATCCAACACGGAATTTGGCATAATTTGTCATTGCGAATTGTTTCTTCACCCGGAATCCGGCAAGGTTCACGCATGATGAAACGCACCTCCCTGTTTGCCGCGCACCAGCAGCTCGGCGGCAAACTCATCGAATTCGGCGGCTGGGAAATGCCCGTGCAATACACCAGCATCACGGATGAACACCTCGCTGTCCGCAACGCCGCCGGCATCTTCGACATCTCCCACATGGGCGAGGTGACGGTCAGCGGCACGGGCGCGCCCGATTTTCTCAATTCCGTGCTCACCAACGACATCCGCAAGCTGGTGTCCGGTGAGGGCCAGTACACGTTGATGTGCAACGAACGGGGCGGGGTGATTGACGATTTGTACGCCTACCGGCTTTCCGGCGAGGTATTTCTGCTCATCATCAACGCCTCCCGCATCGAACCGGATGTTGCTTGGCTGGAGTCGCAAGCCGGAAGCTTCTCACGCCCCGGCGGATTGGAGCTGACCGACGCCTCGCACAATTACGCCGCCGTGGCCGTGCAAGGTCCGCGGGTGAAAGATTTTATTGATGCCTGCATTCCTGGTGGGTCCATCTCCTGCCAGCGTGTCGATGCCGTAACCGCTTTGAAGAAAAACCAGATCGGTGGCTTCCATTTTGACAGCCACAGCGTCCTCGTCTCGCGCACGGGTTACACCGGGGAGGATGGATTTGAAATCGTCGGCTCCGACGAGGCCATTCCGCGCGTCTGGGACAAAATCCTCGCTGCCGGCCGGCCGTTCGGCATCAAGCCCTGCGGCCTCGGCGCGCGCGACACGTTGCGCACGGAAGTCTGCTATCCGCTCTACGGCCACGAACTCGACGAAAACACCACGCCCATCGAAGCCGGCCTCGGATATTTTGTGTCGTTGGACAAGGGTGAATTCAACGGTCGGGTGGTTTTGATGGAGCAGAAGGCAAAGGGCGCAAAAAAGAAATTGATCGCATTTAAAATGACCGATAAATGCGCGCCGCCGCGGCCGCATTATCCGATTTGGTCGGGTGGCACGAGTGTTGGCATCGTCACCAGCGGCACGCAGAGCCCGTCGTTGAACATCGGCATCGGGCTGGGTTATGTGCCGCCGGAATTGGCCAAACCGGCCACGACCATTGAAATTGAGATCCGCGGCAAACGCTTCGCCGCCGTCGTCGTGCCGAAACCAATTTATCGAAAACCTTAAGCTTCAGTTGCGCGGCCGGATTCCGTGCGCAGGCAGGAGAAGCTCACCATCCCGGATATTTCATGCGCAACGCGTAAAGCGACGTCCGGGCGGCGATGAAAAGCGTTTTGTGATCCGCGCCGCCGAACATCACTTGCGTCGGCCGCTCGGGAACTTCGATGGTGCCAATCAATTTGCCTGCGGAGTCATAGATGTAAATCTGGCCGGCGGCGATATAGACATTGCCGCGCGAGTCGGTTGTCACACCTTCGCCGCCCTGCTCGGCGAAGAGTTGAAAATTCGCCAGGCTGCCGTCTGGATTCACGTCGGCCTTCCAGGTTCTTAACGCGGATTCGTCGGTGACATAAAATGGCCGGCCGGGCGTCGCTGGGGCCAGGCTGAACGAGCGGATGGGCGGGCTGGATTTAATACCCCAACTGGTTGCCGCAGTCAGAAAGTCCCTGCCCACGGGTAACACGGTGGTTCTATCCGGCGAAACAAAATCGGCAGCCGGATGAGAAAGTGAATCGCGGTTCAAGTGCCAGTCGCTGACGGGCAGGTATATGTTTTTCCCGGACCAGTTGGTAACCACTTCCGACGGCAGCAGGGTGGACATGCCGTCGGGCGTAAGGGAATAAACCGCGCCATCACCGGTGTAGGAAATGATCATCAGGTTGCCGGTCTGGTCCGCTGCCAGGTTGACGGGGGCCGGAGATGAATTAGTGAAGGCGGAGAGTTGTCGCCCCGAGGGGTTCCAACGATAAATCCGCTGCGGGTGCGCATCCACAAAATAAAAGTCGCCGCGGGGACCAACTGCGCCGCCGGAGATGTTAAAGAAGCCCCCGGCCAGTTTCTCCAGCTTTTCGCCGGACCCGACCACTGGTGAAGGCTTGACGGGCTTGGGGTCGGGCGCCTGACCGGAAAGATCCAGGGTGGCAAACTCATGTTGGCGTATCTTCACATCGTGGCCCTCGTCATAAACCGCGGAATCGAAACTCGCCTTGCTGTTGCTGTCGCAATGAAAATTGCGGAAATGAATGTCTTGAGAGTTGGACACTTTGACGGCCCAGGGAAAAGGTTGGAAGGAACTGATGACGCGGTAGCTGTGGAAATTGGCGAAGGTGACGTCGTGAGAAGAATCAATCTCAATCGGCAGGGCGAAGCCGCTTTCGCCCCGTTCCTCTTCGGTCTGTAACGCATAAAAGCTCCAATGAGCGGCGTTCTGCACCTTGATTTCGTTATGGACGTGATGCTCGCTCGAGATCTGGTAGGCGCGGCCCTCGGTCCCGGTATCGGAGACCATCATGCCTGCGCTGGAGAAAGGTCGAGGGGGTCCAAATATCAAGGAACGTGCCGCCGCCACCGTCAGTAACCCAAAGGCTGGGATATTGGCTGTCCCAATGGCGATTGGGATTGGGATCGGCTGTGTGATTGTTGTTGTACGGGTTTTCGCGGGAGCCGTCCGGCAGGGGCGTGCCGTGGCCGCCCAGAAAACGGACATCGTTCATCATTGAATTGGTGCCGGCTTTCCACAGAGCGCCGACCGCGCGCGGATTGTTCCCGCTGGTATAAAGCCCGATGCCGATCACAATGTTGCTACCGCCTTTGGGCGCCTCCAGCAATGCTTTGGGCTCGCCATGCCCTGATAATCGGGCGTGCCGTCCGGCAGAATAATCTGCGTCGCGCCCGGATGCAGTCCGATCAACACCGTGTCGGGCTGCAACTTCAATGTGTCATGCACGAGGTAAAAGCCGGAGGGCAGGTAAATGGCGCGGTGAGACGCAATCGCTTTTTGGAACACGTCAGTGTCGTCGGTGTGGCCATCGCCTTTGGCACCCAGATCACGCACATTCACCCAGGTATCGCCAGCGGGCAGGGGAGCCAGATCAGAAGTGACGGCGGTCGGCATCGTGGCCATCCGGCGCGGCGTCAAAGCGGGTTTCGATTTCCGGGCACGGCTCCGATGTCGGCATAGTCTCAGCCCGTGGGAAAAATTCGTTACGCAATAAATCTCTGCCGGGGCAGCAAAATGTTTGCCGCTGTCGCGCAACGCGGCAAAGACCGGCACGTTGCGGCAGGCAAGTCCTTCCATGTTGATTTCGTTGCGCAGGCTTTTTTCCATCCCAAAAATGAAGGCCGGACCGGAAATGTCTTCAAGCCGGGCGTCCTTGACCCAAAGTTCGTCAACCCTCTCCGGCTCAATTTCAACGGCAGTCGGCACATGCCGGAATTGCGGGCGAATGAGCGTGAGTCCCGCTTCGTGTTCCAAAATGGCGGCTTCGCGTTGGCCTTCAAATGAACAATCAATGAGCGTAAACTGCCAGCCCGGGCGACGGTTTCGATGTCCAAATTGCATGCGTGCCGCCGAAGAAATGAACGTCCTCAACCACATTGCCGCCCTCGTGGATGCCCGCCAGCGCGGATCCGAGATGGAAATCCATGTGCGCCAGGAAACAATGCTGGGCATAGCGCGCCCGCACAACAACCGCGCCGGAATTCCCGTCCTCAACCTCGACATCAATATTGGCGAGCGCCGAATAAAAAGTGCCAGGGCTGGCGTCAGGCACCGTTCCACTGCGCATTGCGCGGACGTCTGCCGGCGAAAAAGATCATGACCTTTTCCTGCGCGGCATCGCCGAATCCCGGGGTATTGGCTGGGAGAACGATGACCGGCCGCTCCGGGCCGTAGCCGATCAACCGGATGCCCGGCCAGATATAAAAGGTGTCGCTGAGGTGGTATCGCCCTGGCGCCAGGAAAACAATTCCCTGGCCGGTCGTTTCCTGAATCTGGTTTATGGCCTTTTGCAGCGCCGCAGTGTCATCGCCTCCGGATGGAGTCAAATAGGCCGCCTTGGCGTCATCCAACCGTTGCGGGTAGAATGAAGCCGGTCGGGCCGGCAGGGCTGTGGCAACGCACAGCAAGATGAAAAACAATGGTCGCATGGGTTTGTGCCGATAAAAGTCGTCGTGCGGGTAGTATAACAATTGACGTCACTGGTGTAAAATAGTATAAATAACTACACACAGTTCAGAACGGCCAACGGTTCATAGAATTGCATGAAAAAAACCAAACTTCAACTGGGACTTCAAACCGCTTGGGTTCTTGTCCTTGGCTTTTACCTGGGCGGCTGCGCGTCCCCCGGATTGAAGGATTATCGTGGAAAGCCGTTCCAAGACAGCCGGTATCATGGGGGGCCGCAGAAAATTCCCGGACGCGTGCAATGCGCCTATTACGATCTGGGAGGCGAAGGCGTCGCCTATCACGATTCGGATCCAACGAACAACGGCAGCGGGGTCCTGAATCCTGCCAACGGGACGTACCTAAACGAGTTTCGCATGAACGAGGGCGTGGACACTTCCTACACGAAATTCCACGACGAAATTGACAACAATCCCTACGACCTGGTGCAACCGCCCGAGGGACAACTCTACGTCGGTTGGACGGTCCCCGGCGAATGGTTCAACCTGACCGTTGCGGTGGCACACGCCGGCATTTATACCATTGATCTTTTGTACACCTCGAACCGGGGCGGGACGATTTCTCTGGATCGAAACGGCAAGCCTTTGGTTTCTTCGATCAACATCATTTCAACCAGGAATGACAAGGACCCCCTTGCATGGCGGCAGTGGCATCACTGGAACGTCATGACCAACGTGGCCGAAGTGGAGCTTCCCAAGGGCGTGAGCGTTTTGACTGTTCGCATCGTTACCGAGGGCAACATGAATCTGGCCTGGCTTGATTTCAAGCCGAAAAACAAATAGTTGCCAACCGGCCTGTTCAAGCTGACTTTGGATTATTAGTACCTGCCTTATGAATCATACCTGTCGCTCCAAGTTCCATAAATTTGCATTCGCCGCCGTTTTAATCATGGCTTTGCTCGGTGTAAATCCCAGAGCCCAAGCGGCTCCGAATTTTGGCCCCAATGTTTACCTTTTCAGTCCTTCGACGCCGGCGGCAACCATTCAGAGCACTCTGAACACTCTTTTTGGACAGCAGAACAGTGCGAGCACGAGCCAATTCGACGCCAACCGGTACGCCGTTCTTTTCGAGCCCGGAACGTACAACGTCACCATTAATATGGGCTACTACATGCAAGTGCTCGGATTGGGACAATCGCCCGACAATGTCACAATCAACGGGGCGCTCCAATGCTTCAGTCTTGGCGGTGACTCCACCCAAAATTTCTGGATGTCCGGCTGAGAATCTGGCCGTGGTTCCCACGAACAGCAGTACTACGATGACTTGGTCGGTATCACAGGGCACCTCCCTTCGCCGCATGCACGTAAACGGCTCCTTGAACCTGTCAGATGGACAATATGCGAGCGGCGGTTTTCTGGCGGATTCCAAGGTGAATTCCACCGTCAGTTCCATTTCCCAGCAACAATGGCTTTCCCGAAACGATATTTGGGGAAGTTGGAACAACGCAGTGTGGAACATGGTTTTTGTCGGTGTCTCTAACCCGCCTTCCGGAACCTGGCCCGGCACGCCCTACACGATCATCACCAACACACCGTTGGTCCGGGAAAAGCCTTATTTGTACGTCGATAGCAACACCAATTTCTTCGTCATGGTGCCAAATCTTAAGACCAACAGCTTGGGTACCACCTGGGCCAGCGGCCCAACCTCCGGAGTTTCAGTGCCCATCAGCCAGTTCTATCTCGCCCAACCCGGGGTGGACAATGCCGCAACCATCAATGCCGCGCTGAGTTCCGGGCTGAATTTGATTTTGACTCCCGGCATCTATCAACTGACGAACAGCATTCTCGTGACGCAGCCCGATACGATTGTCCTTGGGCTTGGATTCCCGACGCTGGTGCCGACCAATCGAAATCCCGCCATGGTGATTTCTGATGTCAATGGCGTGAAGGTGGCGGGAATTATATTCGATGCCGGAACCACCGCGTCACCCTCGTTGTTGCAGGTTGGGACGGCGACCAACTCCGTGGATCATTCGTCGGATCCAATATGTCTATACGACATTTTCAGCCGGGTGGGCGGACAGTTCGTTGGAACCACGACTAACTGTGTGACGATTAATGCCAACAATGTCATTGGTGACAATCTCTGGCTGTGGCGGGCGGATCATGGCGCCGGCTCGACCCCGTATTGGACCGGGAATCCAAGCCAGAGCGGCTTGGTGGTGAATGGCAATAACGTGACCATGTTACGGGCTTTTCGTGGAACATCATCAGCAGTATCAGACGTTGTGGAATGGCAATTGGGGACGGGTTTACTTTTACCAGTCCGAATTGCCCTATGACCCGCCGTCCCAAAGCGCCTGGTCGAGTCCCCCGGCGTGAATGGTTATGCGTCCTACAAGGTCGCGAATACGGTCACGAGCCATCAGACCTACGGGCTTGGCATTTATGCTGTGTTTACCCACTCAACCAACACAAGTTGCTTCAATGCCATGGAGACTCCAACCAATCAGCAAGTCAATGTGCATCATATGATAGATGTTTGTATAGTCGGGACTACAAACGGGACCGGCAACTTCAGTGGTATCTCTCACATCATCAATGGTACTGGCAGCACGGTCGGTCCTGGCTTCGCCACGGCCTACGCCAACTACCTGTGGCTGAATCCGACATTTAGCGTCAGCGCAGGTATAAGCGGAACGAACATCGCCATTACCTTGCCCACCGAGTCCTGGCATACGTATCAATTGCAGTATAAAAACGCATTGGCCGTTTCAGGCTGGTCGAATCTTGGCAGTCCCATTGGCGGGAACGATACGCTGGAGACAATCACCGATTCAACTTCGTCAACCAACCGGTTTTACCGTGTTGGGGCTTATTAATTGCCGTTGCCGGCCTCATCCTAAAAACACAATTTGCAGGAAAAATATTTCCTTTTCCCGCCGAGTGTGGCTTTTTGTGCCTTAAATTTATGAGCAATGTTCCGTCAGACCTGAAATACACGAAATCCCACGAATGGGTTCGCGTCAACGGCGACACCGCGACCGTCGGTATTTCCGACCACGCCCAGCATGAACTGACCGACATCGTCTTTGTCGAGCTGCCGGACAAAGGCCGGAAGGTGAAGGCTGGCGAGGCGTGCGCCGTGGTGGAATCGGTGAAAACCGCCAGCGACATTTACTCGCCGGTGAGCGGCGAGATCCTGGAAACCAACAAAATGGTGGTGGACGATCCGGCGCTGGCCAACAGCGAACCCTACGCCGGCGGCTGGTTCTTCAAAATCAAATTGAGCAACCCTGCCGAACTGAACGCATTGCTGCCGCCGGAAGATTACAATAAGCAGATTGGTGGGTAGGACTCGCATGGTGAAAATCCGGGCCAGTTGTGAAGTGGTCGGCGATAAATTTTCGCCAGCAACGTTTGCGACTTTGAATTCTGTCAAACTGGCTGATGCCGGCGAACCTGGAGCGATTGGCGAGGGGGGCCGTTACCGGGGGAAAACAACTCCTTACGGGCATGCGACTATCGAAGTTTCAGACAAGGCTGAAAAGGATTGGTCTCGGTTTGATGATTTGCTTGCTTTAATTGAAAGTTGCATTGATGCCTTACGAAAAGCCGGAGCGGAGGATGTCACGTTGAGTTGTAGCTTGTTTCATGATGGCCAATGCAATTTCGGATTTTCTCAAAATCAATTGAAACGCATTGCTAATTTGAAAATTGATATGACGATTAGCTGTTACGGTGATGAATTGGAGTAGTTTTTTCGCATGAAAATCCGCCTGTTTATCAAGCCTTACTGCGGCTGGTGTGACGAGGCCATGCGCTGGCTCGATGACCACGACATCAAATACGAAAAGCTCGATGTCATCGGCAATGTCGAGGCTTACGACGAAATGGTCGAGCTTTCCGGACAGACACTCGCGCCGGTGATGGAGGTGGATAGCCAGCTGCTGGCCGATTTCGGCCCGGAAGAACTGGCAACATTTTGGGAGAAGCTCTCAACCACGGATGGACAGGGATAAACCTGGGGCGGCTGACGCCGCAACCACGGTAGCACAGACTGACAGTCTGCTGTATCGCGGATTGGCAATCCGCCGCTTTGGCTATCCTGCGCGCCTGGCCGACTGCCAGTCGGCGAAACAGCAGGTTACCAACCTGCGCTACTCTGGCACGCAGTCCAAATCTTTTTTTTTCGCGAAGTTGCAGAATTGTATTACAGATGGGAAGATGCAGGTGGGGCGCGTCACTCCGTGCGCGCCGCCGTTCGTGTTCAAGCGAGCGGCGGGCAGGGGACTGCCCGCCCCACCTTCTCAATTATCCGTGTGCATCCGTGTCCATCCGTGGTTAAAATAAATTTGTGATGACGACTGAATTGAAACCGCGACCGCGCCTGCCGGATTGGCTGCGCATCGCCTTGCCCACGTCCGACACGTTCGCGCACACGCGCAACCTGCTCGACGAGCTCAAGCTGCACACCGTCTGCGAAAGCGCCAAATGCCCGAACCATTGGGAATGCTGGAGCAAGGGCACGGCCACGTTCATGATCGCCGGCGACCGCTGCACGCGCGCCTGCGGTTTTTGCGCCGTGTCCACGGCCAAGCCGTTGCCGCTTGAAGCCGACGAGCCGCTGCGCGTGGCCGAGGCGACACGGCGGATGAAGTTGAAGCATATCGTCATTACTGCCGTCGCGCGCGACGACCTGGCGGATGGCGGCGCGGAACATTTCCGGCAGACCGTCGAGGCGGTGCGAACACTGAATCCGGGCATCGTGATCGAGGTGCTGGTGCCGGATTTCAATGAAAGTGATGCTTCTATTGAAGCAGTGCTGGCGGCAAACCCTCACATTTTCAACCATAATCTGGAGACCGTCCGCCGGTTGACGCCCAGCGTCCGTCACCGCGCCACCTACGATCGTTCGTTAAACGTGTTGAACAGGGTGAAGGCGAAACGGGGTGAAACGATTTACACAAAATCCGGCATGATGCTCGGTTTGGGCGAGACGGAGGAGGAAATCATGGTGGCGCTGGAGGACCTGCGGCGGGCCGGTTGCGACATCCTCACCCTCGGCCAGTATCTGCAGCCGTCTCTGAAACATCTGCGGGTGGTTGAGTTCGTTTCGCCGGAGACCTTTGCGGCTTATGGGCGGGCGGCCCTTGGATTGGGCTTTGTGCACGTTGCCAGTGGACCGATGGTGCGGAGTTCCTACCACGCAGACGAGTTCAACCTGCCATCAGTGCCCCGGCAGGGATAAACCGCGGCGAACAAAAAGATAGAAGGCAACGCCGATGAGGACGATGCCTATGGTAAATCCGATAACGGTGATGGTGGTCGTGAGCGTCCGGGCCTGGGCCAGGACTTCGGCGGCGTGTTTCTTTTCCGATTCCCGGAATGCGGCCAGTTCCTGGTCGAGCGCGGCGATGGCTTCCTCGCTTTTAAGCTCCAGGGTCAGCCATGTTTCCCCGGACCGTTTCCATTCGACGGGCAGACGTTCGAGGACTTCGGCGGAGGCGGGCTGGAATCCCCAGCGGGACCAAAAGGGCGCATTTTCCTGCGTCCATAACCGAAAAACCCCGTTATGGGCGGCGATGGTCTGGATGCGTTCCCCGAACAATTGCCGGGCGGCGTCGGCCACGGAAAAATCCGTGTACCCTTCGCTGTGCAGCAGTGCACGCGGGCCGGCAATTTGTAAACCAATCGCACCCACGATCTGTCCGTCGGCGCTTTCAACCACTTGAAATTCTGTCAGCCGTTTTTCCAGTTCGTCCGTTGGGAAACGCATGGAGGCCCAAAGCCCTCTCAAGCTTTGAAAATCATCGGTCGTGGCGCGGCGGATGCGAAGGTCGGACGGACGCATGCTGGGTCATAAAATGGCCTGTCCGTGTCCAAAAGTCAAAACCGCCATTAGAACCCATGCCACCGCCCAACTTGCATTTTGAAAAACTTGTGCAACCCTGTGCCCCGGTGGAATCTAATCTGAACCATGAATAATATCACCACGCAACAATTGATGGAGGCCTTGCAATGGCGCTACGCCACAAAAGTATTTGATGCGACAAAAAAAATCCCCGCCGCAGTCTGGCAGGCCCTCGAACAGTCGCTCGTGCTCACCCCCACTTCCTACGGTCTTCAGCCCTATCGTTTCCTGGTCATCAACAATCCAGCCAAGCGGGCCGAACTGCTGCCGCATTCGTGGAACCAGAAACAGGTCGTGGACGCTTCGCACTTTGTCGTGTTCACCGCCCGCACCAAAATGACCGAAGCCGACGTGACCAAACTCATCCAACGCATCAGTGGTGTCCGCAAAATCCCCGCCGAATCGCTCAATTTCTACCGCAACATGATGCTCAGCGACGTCGTCAACGGCCCGCGCAGCAAAACGGCCCACGAATGGGCCACGCGCCAGACCTACATCGCCCTTGGCAATCTGATGACCTGCGCCGCCGTGCTGGGCGTGGACGCCTGTCCAATGGAGGGACTCAATCCCGTCGAATACGACCGCGTGCTCGGCTTGACCGGAGGCGACTACGCGACCGTGGTGGCGTGCGCGCTGGGTTATCGCGACGCCGGCGACAAAAACGCGAGCCTGCCAAAAGTGCGTTATGAGACCCGTGAACTCGTCCAGCAGGTTTGACCGGGCTGATCTGAATGGCGGAACGATCCCATGAAAATGACCTTGCGCATAATCGCGGCGATGCTCGTGGCTGGAGCCGTCATTTTCTGGGTGGCGGCCGGGGCGAACCGCGGCTGGACGAAGACGCACATTCCGATCAAGACCGTGGACACGGTCACGGGCCTGGAAGGAATTCAATGGCAGGACAAATTTGTCCCAGGCGTTGATTTTCTGGGCGCCGCCTTGCTGGCCGCAGGCGTCCTGGCCGGCATTTCCCTATTTATTCCGTTAAAATCAAAACAACCAAAGACTGAAAACGAAAAATGAAAACGAAACTCGCCATCCTGGCTCTTCTCGGTGTGACGGGCATTGTGCTCGCCGCGCCACAGACGTTTGACTTCAAAGACCCCAAAGGCATCAACAACGCCGGATTCAAGCTCGATGCTCCGCTTGAGGCCATCAACGGCAACGCCAGCGGCGTTTCCGGCACGGTCACCTTTGACCCGGCGAATCCCGGCGCGACGACCGGAAAGATCATCGTGGCCACCGGGTCGCTCATGGTGCCCAACCCGATGCAACGCACGCACATGTTGAGCGACAAATGGCTTGATGCGACGAAGTATCCCGAGATCATCTTTGAATCGAAGGAATTCAAAAACATCCAGACTGCTGGCGACACTACGACGGCGGACGTTACCGGCACATTCACACTCAAGGGCGTGTCCAAGGACCTCACCGTGCCGGTAAAACTGACCTATCTGAAGGACAAGCTGGGCGATCGCCTGCCGAACCAGAAGGGCGATCTGCTGGTGATCCGCGCCAGCTTCAGCATCAAACGCGGCGATTTCAACATCAATCCCGGCCAGTATGAGGACAAGGTCGCCGATACCATCGACCTCAACCTGAGCATTGCCGGCGCCTCGCCGAAATAATCGAGAATGCCGTCATGCTCGCGCGTCGGCGCGAAAAATCCGTTAGAATCAAACTGGCGGAGAGAGGGGGATTCGAACCTCACAATTCCGCACGCCAATAAAGGGGAATCTCACGGAGACTCCCGAATAGACTCCCGAAATCTAATCGCGTCCTGTCCCGAACTGTCTCAAATAGTCACGGCTTGGGCTAAACTTTCCCCGCCAATCAAAGCCGCCATTCTCGCCCTTGTCAGGACGGCAAGCTGATTCTCCAAACGAACCGATCAGCATGACCGCAGACATTACAAGGCACCTGGGCGCGTCGCAATCGCATTTTACGCGCCTGCAAACCCACGACATGGACTTGGCCATGTGCTTCTGTCGGAAAACGTGCTGGCGAGGCTGGCAACCGGCACGGCTGCGATTTGAGCATGAGCTTGGCAAACCCAAAACGGAGGACGAACGATGAACTTAAATCCCGCTACGGTGTTGAATCCCGTATTCAACGCTCTGGACAGCTTGATTGAAAACGAGGGCGTTTATCTCTACCTGGTGTTTGTCTGGCTGGCGCTGCTGGCCATCGGTTGGATATTGAGCGGTGGCCTGCGACGGAAACGGCCACAAGGCAACTCCGTCACGGTCATTCCCGCCATCATCTTCACGATGCAACCGCCGACGCAATCCTCGACGCAAATCATCGGCATCGAGGTTGACCAGACGTGGAACGACGACAGAGAAACAATGGACTAACCATGACAGCTTTTCATTTCCAGCAACCTGACTGTGGCCGACGTGTCCACAAAAAAGCAAACGCCGACACGTTCAATTTCGCGCCACAAATTCCACCATCAATTTGCGCGGTCATGCACACGAAGCACGACAAACGCGATGCAACAATTTTCAAATCACTGTGCAAGCGCACGGCTATCAGCAAATGCTTTTATAGGGTAGAAGCCTTACCCCTTGTCTGGACAAGGTTTTTACGGCTCGCCAATAGCTCGCCGAAAACTGCGCGGAGTCCCGCGAGACGGTCGCGCGATGGGCGCGAAACATTCGGCAAGAAATCCGGCGAAATATCTTGCGCCATGTCCGCGCAATTTCCCGGCAATGGCCGGGCAGTGGCAACCGCGATGCCGCCGAGCGTCCGTCAAGACGACTCGCAAGACAACTTGCCTTGCGCCGGACTTGGACGCGCCATGTCCGCGCCGGAATCTTGCGAGGACAACTCGCAACTTGACCGCGCAAACGCCGTGCCGCAGTCCGCGCAACGGCCAAGGCAACATCTCACAAGCAGCTCGTCGGATTTCTCGCCGTCAGTTTAACCGAGACGTTCAAAAATTATGAACACCCCAATCACACCAGCGCCCGATCTTGAATCTCTCCGCAAGGCGGTTCAAGAGTTCCGGCCTAATCCGCATCGCGTCCCATTCAACGGTTTGAAACCGTTCCATGATTCCATCATGGAATTGCGTGGTAAAAAGGCGTCCTACGCTGCCATTGCTGATTTGCTGATACAAAATGGAGTAAAGACTAGCCGGGCGCGTGTGGCCGAATACGGCCGCATCGTCCTGGAAGGCGGGAAATCGCGCAAGCGACGCAGACGGGCGAAAATCACGCCAGCCGTAAATATCCCGGCCACGCCTCAAAGTGCGCCTGCCGTGGCCGCAAAACCCACGCCGGCCACGCCAGCGCCGACCGCTGCGCCGACGGCCAATATCACGCCGCAACCAAAAGAGAATTCTCCATACCATTCACGCGGACCGCACATCGCCAACGTGAAAATGATGACCCCAAGCGAACGGGAAGAATTCGAGGCCAGCTTGCGGCAAGAAAAAGCTCACAAGCCGTAAACAGCACCCGTGCATGTGCGCTTCAGAAATCAGCCGTCGTTTGAATCCGAGCCGATGCGGGTGCGCACGGCGGCTTCTGGAGAATCAACCGGCTCAATTCCCAGGACGGCAACAAACTGTTCGCCTTGAGCTTTCCTTCCTTCGCAATGCTTCCATGCATAGCAACGCTTGGCTTTACGGTGTCGGGCAATGGCGAAAATCTCAACATCTCCAATCCACAAGATTTTCCCGCGAATCGTTAACTCAACCATTTGAGTGCGAAGATAAAGGGCTGAACACTTGTGCTTGTTCTCTATTGCCAATTTCAACTCATGCAAATAGTCCCATTTTTGTCTCACGGCGTTTAGCATACACACCGTTCGTGCCCATCGAAAGCACGCACTTTTCATCAACGACGTGACACTTCCCGCGTGAAACCTTAATCGCCACCGGTCTTTGGCGAAGCGAGCATCGTCAAGGTGGAAGTCGAAGGGCAACAGGGCGAAACGACCTTGACGACGCGCAGCGAGCCATACAATCAGACGGCGATTCACGCGGAGACAAGGTATTGAAAGGTGTTGATACACCACGTCAAATAGCATCAAGTGGCAACATCGCGGCTGTCGCTTGGACGTGATGTGGAAATTCCGCTACCGTGGATTGTTCATGACCGCAGACTGGCCGTGGAAAGGTCGCGGATGTGGATTGAGCGTGAATTGTCCATAATCATGGAAACTGCCCAAGCGTTTGCCTTGCTGTCGGGTTGCTGCACCCTGGCCAATGTGTGGACTCAAAAATCTGCCTACCGGCAGGAGTAAGGCGTGCCTTAACTTATTTCCGTTTTTTGCCGCTCCGTTGCGCTTGTCCTGAGTGTGACTTGCCGGATGATTCCGCGGCATGAACGGTTGACGTTGAACGGTGTTGAAATGCGTTTAGCTGCGTTGACAGGATGCGTTGAGGAGCGTTGAACTCGTCAGCACCATTCAACGCATTTCAACGGTGCTTGGCCGTTGCGCTTGTCTGGCCTCTACTACCGTAAGGGGATGGTGTCTCCCGAAAATCGAGTTTCCAAGGCGTTCGTTTCAACGCCATTTTTCCGGTCACCGTGAACGTATCCATCGGTCATGGCCTGCCCGTGGCCGTGGCCATGTTCGTGTCCGTGGTAGTTGCCTAGCTGTGGACGGTTCGCAGTCTGTCCACGGTCAACGCGGCACTATGGTTAGCAGCATGGTTAGCAAAACGGTTAGCACTGGTTTCGCAACAGGGTGTCAACACACGGAGCAACATCCGAAGCAACACGGTTAGCAACAGGGTGTCAACATGCGGTTAGCACCAAGCGAAGCATTTCGCGCAACATAAGCGAAGCACAGAAATCTTAATTTGTTAAGGGGTAACGCGTGCGCTGTAAAAATTCAGGGGGTAGGCTGGATTTGGCAACTCGTCAAGATTCTGGTTCGGTCGCGCCAGAAATGTTACTTTTCTCTGACCCTTTCGCTCTCGCTTTCGTCGTGGAATAGTTATTCATGGAATCTGTTTTGCAGGATCAAATTCCAAATTTCGCGAACCAGCCGGATTGATATAAGATTCAAGGCGTAAAGCCGCCATTCCGCCTCTGTAATCGGGATCTAATTCACTAATATGGAAATGGCCATAAACTTGACCACCACGGCTTTTCAGGAAAAATGTCCTGTCAGTCCGATACAATTGCCAAGTGGAATAATTCATGTCATTCGTAGCATACCTGTTCATTTTATATTGCGGTTGATAACCGCTTTCGGGGGCTTCATTTAGATAATCATCATTGGTGACCTCAATAAAGCCTCCATCAATTGCGGTCATCACAAACGACCAGTCATATTTTTCCCTAGGTTTAATTTCCGGCGGTCGCTTGATTTGAAAGACCACATCCCCGGCAACATTCGTTCCCTCGGTAATTTCGTTTTTGAGGAAATCAATTGTGAACCAGCGTCCGTCAGGTTCTATTTTTCTTGAATTTACTTCCCTGTGCATCATCGGCTCCGGCCCTTTGAGTTTCCACATGGTGTAAATCGCTCGATTGTTTGTGCCGGTTTCCGGCCCGTTAAGGCCTTTCAGTCCCAAGCCGTGCCCTTCAATTTGATACCCCTTCTTTTCCGGTGTGATGTTTAACGATTGACCTTTTATACCGATAAATTGAAACAGGCCCGCTGCTTCGGTTTGGGTTTTTCGAGAGCCTCCCCGACCTATGGCCAAATTAATTCCAAGTGTGACCTCCGCCCCGGCAACCGGCTGTCCGTATTGGTCAACCACCTTGCCGTAAAAATCCTGGGACTGGTTGTCTGCCAACGTCATCATTTCCACCATTGCCACACCCTTATCTATTTCGCCTTGGCGGTAGGCATGTTCAATAGCCACCATATTATTGCTCATGGCGTTTCGCGAAAGTGAGGGCTGATTTGCCAAACCGTTACTGAATGTTTCAAACAATTGCATGTTTGCGTTGCCTTCCAATGACTCTATCGTCTGTTCCGGGGTCGGGAACTCCGAATAATTAGGATCATTTGGAACATAAGGTTTCTCCTGCGGGACATGCCAAGAAACTCGCACACAGAAATTCCTGCGCTCATCCGGTTGGCGAAAATTCATCGCGCTGTAAAATGTCTTTGGCAGATTTTCAATTGGTTGGTAGTTTGATGCATCATTCGTCCGCGCTTCAATCTTCAACTCAAATCGCAAATCCGATTGCTGCGATATGGCTTTCATTATCTCAACGCCGGTCGGTTTTATTAGCTCGACAGTTGCCGGCGGTTGCGCCGTTTTCAGTGGATTGCTCCGGCGGCGGAATTTCTCCAAGTTGCTCCATCCGTCAAGCGCCATATTCTTAAAGCCGTCAAGCGTCCCCGTGTTGCCTGTGTCGGCATTGTCGGGGTCGGTTTGGGTAACGAGGACTTCATAAATATCCGGCAGGCCATCACCGTCACTGTCTTCACCCCAGCCAGCGGTGAATTCCGGATCAACGACAGCGGGCAGGAATTTGACTTCCGGCATGGCGATTGGACTTTGACCGTCCGACATCATTCCCTTTTTATCCACATGCAGATAGACCGGACTCCGGTTTGCACCGAAAACAAAATAACCGCTGGCCCGCCATTGCAGGTCGTTTTTGTCGCGCACCAGCAGCAAATACAGGGCATGAGGGATGGGATTGGCTACGGTAAGCGTGTAGCCATTTGTCGTTACTCGGGCTGAAACCGCTAGAATCGTCTTACGAATCTCTGCTGCATCAACATGATTAAGATGAGCGTGCAACGGTGGAGAGTAATGCGGCTGGATTCGATAAATTGGCTGCGGGAAGGCATCCACATTGGAATCAACGAACCGATAATTGCTGACGCTTGGCTGGCCAGGAATGCGCGCGATTATTTCAAATGGCCCTGTGACAAATTGTTCTTCGTGCTGCCAGCCGGGAGGACGGCCATTCATGGGGCGGGAAAAAGGTGGCCTATTGGTTGGAGGTAGGCCGTTGAAACCGTTCGGGCCGGGTCGGGCAAATCGAAAATCATTTGTCCTTGGGCGCAAAGTCCTATTTGCCCGTTCGATCAGAAAGTAATCTGGCACAGCACTGGATGAAAGTTGCCAAGTGAGAATTGCATCGTTACGTCGAAAATTATTTGTCCCTTGGTGGAATTGAATACTTGACCTGGGAGTTGGTGGCTCATACCACTCAAGCGGGTCCATGTTATTCTGAAACTTTTGTATGTTGCTCCACCCGTCCCCAATGAGGCTGGTGTTAGGATCAATATATGAAGATGGGTCGGTGCGGAAGATGAGTTCCTTGGCGAGAGGAGGTATATTGTAATACGGTGAATATTCCCAGTTCCCGGCGACGAATTTCCAGTTGTTAAGCGTCTCCACGGTCATCCCCCCGCTTAATTCGCAAGTGACTGAAAGCGTTTTATTGGTATCGCCGAAAAATGGCCCCAATACTATCCAATGGCCACCCGGGCCATTGGTGCGCGCCAGCACTCCATAGATGCCGCCTTGAATGACTGGTTCCATTGTCAGTTCAACTTGATTCGTGCCCTTAGGTTGAACCGTCAATTGCAGCGGCGATGCCAGAGTGATTTCACAACAGGTGAAAAGAAGCATTGCGCCAAGCCGTGAAATAAATCTTATTTGTTTTTTCACCTCAAAATGCGTGAACCGATGGATTGATTGCATGCATAGCCAATGGATTTACCCACAACGTCACCTTTTGGATTTTGAGAGCAGCCCCCGTTTCTGAAGCAAACAAAACAATAATCGCAATAAGAGGCCGACCAGTGCGCCTAAACAAGCCCAGTAGATGAGCAAAAGTGGAATCACCAAAATAAGCCCGCCAACTGCGTCACGAGGTCCAAGATGTAAACTATCTATGTAATTGCAAATCCACATTAGCGGTGTTTCCAAAAGAATACAGATGGCAGGTTGTGGATTCCGGAAAAATAGCCACCCTCCAAACGCAAGACCTACGACAAAACCAAGCCAGATTGAAGTCCATTTTCTCATGGAGGTTGTGGTGCGGTTACTTCCCAGTTACGTGAGCCATGTGCGTTTGCTACGCCTCTAAACCGAAACCACATCGTGCTATTAGGATCATCGTTTATCTGGAAATCGAACGAAAATTTGCTGTAAACTTGGCCATTCCTGCTTTTCAGAAAAAACGCCCTTTGGATATTATCAAACCAACCGGGATCATCGTGATTCATCTGCACTGAATAACTATCTTGGTAGCCATCTGCTGGAGCTTCAAATGTAACATAGGATGTATTGTATGCAGGCTCCATAATTCCACCGTTGATTGGCAAGAGTTCAATTGACCAATCGCCATGATCTTGTTTTCGTTGCGTAATGATACCCGGTCCGCGAGTAACGATAACCTCCAAATCTCCACCGGCAGGAACAACATTCCCCGTCAGCAAATCAAAAAAGATGGGCGCGCCTGTGTAGGAAAGCTTGAATGTTTTGTTGATTTCCACTAGCGGCTCCGCCCCTTGCAGCTTCCACATTTTTATCACGGTGGGATTGTTCGCGTCGGACACATACGGACGGTCTTCCAGATGCGAGTATTTGAACAGCGTGCCGGTCATCGCCAGCATGTAGCCCGTTTTTTGCGGCATAAGCCCCAAGTCCTGCCCTCTGTATCCAGTGATGGTGAAAAAGCCGTTGTCGTCCGTCGTCACTTCGCCTCGGTTCACAGTGGACTCTTGGCCATTCATCACCCGAACGCTGAAATTGACAGCGGCGTTGGCCACCGCATTTCCAAACTGGTCTTCGACTCGGCCATAAAAATCTATCGGCACGTCGTTATACGTCGAAAGCAATCCTATTGCCCGTTGCTCTTTGCTCATCGGCGGAGATTTTGAAAGGTCTGCGCCGCTATTAACTATCTTTGTCGTTGGCGCGTTCGTGTGGACGGACATGCTCACTGGTTGACTTGATGCGGTGGTCACGGGCAGAGCGGTATTCGTTACAATCGAAGCCGTTGGTGGTGATTCCATCGGCCGTTTTTTTCCGAACCAAAACACCAGTGCAATCAGCACCGCAACAGTAACAATGAACCAGAAAATTGAGCGCCGGATTTTCATGTGATTATTTAAGTCCGAACGCTTCCGAACTTAACAGTTCACTCCAGTAACCTTGCATCAATTCGTTGTCGCCACGAAACTCTGCGCTATGCCAAAAATGTTCTGTGTAGTTATTTCCGGTTGGATCAGTAGGCCAGATTCCATTATCTTGGCTCGTTAAATCAACACTTTTAGCAACATTATGAACTCCGGGCGTTGCGCCTAAAGCGGTCGTCCAAGATTGCGCGTCATAAGCCATTACTTCGTAACGATTATTCAAATTGTTGACAATATTGAAATCCACAGTCGCATTTGTGCTTGAGCCTTGTTTGAAGAAATTATTCCACGGTGGCGGGTCACTAACGTCACCATCGTAACCATAGTCCCAATGGATTCCATTTTCTAACACATAAAGATCAGGTTTGAGCAATTCGTCCCGCTGCCAGGCTGAACGTTGCAAGGCATAGTCATTGATGTTGTAAAAGTTGATGACGTGACCGGCTCCACCGCCATTATTGTTGGCAAACCAGTTTCCATAAATGTTGGGCGTATCAGCGGACGATGACCACGGTGGATAATAAAACGAGTAATTCGGAACATCGTTGGTGTTGCTGTCGTATGTGTGGGCCGAAACTGCTGCCTGACTCGCCACGTAGGTATTGACCACCTGACTGTTTCCCGCAAGCCGTAAAGCTTCACCCGCTACGACGTTGCCCATGCTGTGCGCCAGCATATAAACGTGGCCGGGATATTCGGCGTTGAGACCAGTCAGCAAATTCAGCAGGCCAGGCGCTGATTGCCATGCCTGATATTCACTGTTATCGAAATTGTCTTTTTCGGCATTGTTTGTAACCATTTGCCACAACTTGCCAGCAAATCCATAATCCGTTGGCCAGCGGAACTCACCGAATCGCCCGTGATACCCCTGCCAATAAAGCCGCTTGAACGCCGTTTCAGCAAATCGGTCTTTCTCCCACGGCTCCATGTTCCACCCGTGGACAAAGAGAATGTAAGGTGTGTTCGTGTCCGTTGGCACAGAATATTGAAATTCCGACACCGAGGGAGCCAATTCATCAGTGACCAAAGAGGGAGTGCTGACCGGGGCATTCGTAGGATTGTCCCCAACAGTCCACCGCTCATACATCTGCTTGATGTCTGCAATTTGAATGTAGACTGTGCTTTGCGCTAATACGCTTCCGTTTCCGTCTGTGATCGTCAAATTCAATCCGCCCATGCCGTTGCTTACGCCGCACCAGATGAAATGATTACCTGCCCAACTGTTGGCAAATTGAATGGTGTTCAACTGGATGCTGTCACCCGGCCCAAGCCGCCCGATATATGGACACTGGAAGATGTTGGTTTGAACGGCGGCAGTGGTTTCGTTTGTCAGATAACCAATACCGCCATCGGCGTCGGCAGCAGTGAACAAGTCAATCGTCGGATTGCCAGAATACGGGTTGCCAACGTCTCCCCAATTTAAGGTGATGGTGCTGCCGGATGGCAACGCAGCAAGTAAATTGGTCGTAATGCCGCAAATCCAAAGCCGGGTGAAATCTTCCAAATCTCTTTTGGTCGGGATGGCACGATAAGCATAGCCGTTGGCCAAAACATTTGAGTAATTGCAGTCCGGCTCAGAAATGCTCGTGCCGGGATTGCAAGCGATTTTCACGTCGTCCTCATAATTGGTGTTGTCGTCGGTATCGTGGTAAAGCCGGTCGAAATTTTGATTCGCCCAAAAAACATAAGGGCTGCTGAAAGAAGTGGCATCCAGCCCATTGAAAGACAAATCCATGTTGCCGTTGTGCCTTCGGTTAAGCTGAAGACTCACGCAACTCACCGTGCAAGTGCCGCGTTGTCCTGTATCAATATCCGGCATTGTTACCAACGCTGCCTGACCGGGTTGTGTGGCAAAGAAATTTCCAAATGGCGAGAGAATACCCGTTTTGTTGGTTGTCACTATACCATTGGTGTTAATCTGGTAAGCTTGGTCGAAGTATTGACCGAGATAACCATAGACGCCGTCGTAACCATTCAGCAGCGCCAGTTTAGCATAGCCAGCGATTTGAGTTTGTGAACCTACCCCCGCAAAAAACTGCTGCTGGCTGGCGTTGGTCGGCGAAAAATCGTTTTGTCCCGGCAGAAATTCCGTCTGATGCCAGTTCCAAGAAATATCCCAATAACCAGCGTTCGGATTCCAAAAATCATATTCCACGGTTTGAAACCGCGGTTGCGCCACTTCTGAATACATCCAACCAAGGTTGGGAAAAACATTCGTAGAATTGTTTCCAGGATAAATAGTATAGATTTGAGAAGCAGCATTTCCATTGGCGATAGCA
The DNA here is from genome assembly GCA_963797825.1 of uncultured Verrucomicrobiae bacterium. Classification (GTDB taxonomy): domain Bacteria; phylum Verrucomicrobiota; class Verrucomicrobiia; order Limisphaerales; family UBA11358; genus UBA11358. The sequence continues at coordinate 46,803 of CAWCRR010000030.1, read as the reverse complement.
GTTGACAAGAAAGGCAGGCCATAGAGATTTGTGACGTTGCTGCCCATTGTCATTATATAAGTCCCGTAATTGAGTTCCATTGCAATTTCCCAATAGTTATCAGATGAAATACCGTAATCGCCTGGATAGTATTGATAGTATATCACATAGCAGGTGAGACCGTTACCAAGCCAGCGTGTGCTGTTCGTATCCAGCAATGACAAAATCGGAGTTTGATTGGTTGCGGTTGTGGGCAGTTGAAAATTATATGGCGGTGGCTCAGTTAAGCCAAAATTAAAGGTGCTCAAATAGTTTGTGACCGACTTGAGCAAGCCGCTCGTGCTCAAATCCGAAGCGTTAAATACAAAGTTGCGATAGGTATAATTATCCACGAACGGCTGGAGCGCGTTTAATACAGCGTTGTTATTGTTGTCATATTGATAATATCCGGCAAAGGCGTAATCCGCTGGAAAATTAACCGAGACGGTGTAGGAGGGATAAAATTCGCCGAATTGGAAAGGCGTATCCACTCGGGCAGACCTTAACTGAAATACGAGATTTTGTTTCATTTGAGTGCGCCCGTCAAAATAGGGCGGCACCACCCAGGCGTTGGTGTTGTTCAAATTAAATCCAGATGTCAACTGAATGGCTTCGCTATTCGGGCTGCCATAAGCGTTTAACGTGGCGCCCCACCAGTTACAAGAAGCCCGTCCGTAGGCATCCACCGGATGAACCAACCAAGCCGACGGTATTGTATAAACACCGTTGGTGAAGGCAGAGAGCGGAATATCAAAGTTGGTCGAAATGTTCAAACCATAGTAATACGCCGCCCATTGATCCATCCGTGTCAACCGAATTGCTGTCGTGCCAGGGGCCAATGCTGACGTAGCAATGACAAGACATGCCGATCCTTGAGCCGCAGGGACGAGGTTCAAGGGTGCTGTTCCTGCGGAATATTCCAACCAAGCTGTATCGCTCCACGACGAATTTCCGCCGGCATACTCAGCTTGGACACTGTATCCTTGATAAACGTTAGGGCCAGCAAAGAGAGGGTCATAAGGTGTTAGGTTTGAAGCGGAGGCAATAACGCTCGCAGCATTGGCACTCACATTTGTACTGTTTCCATTCACATCTGTTATCGTATATCCAATCACTGGTCCTGGTGAAGGCAACCACCTTACCAATGCGGTGCCATTGGCGGCATTATATGCGGCTGTCACGCCCTGCGGTGCGGGCGGCGTGTAAAAGACATTCGGGTTCAATCCCATTTGAAATTTCTGCCAGTTGCTCCAACCGTCGCCCGCCGAATCGAGCGCGTTTGGATTAACGCCAACGTAACCGAAATATTGGAGTTGCCACCAGATCGGCAGGCCGCTCCCGTCGTCCGCGTCTGAACGTAGCCGCAGAAAAAGGACTGGCCGTCCGTTCTGCGACACGGTTAAGGGCGTCCAGTTGGTAGTTTCTGAACCCAAAATACTTCCCTCATACTGCCAGTCACTTTGCAGTAGGTTCGTGCGAGACATTATGTCGTATTGAATATCTGCCTGGGTATTCGTTGCAGTGCCGTTCAAGTTGCCCGCCAAGACGGACACCTGCGCAATCCAAAGATTCGTGCCGATTATCATGGATGAAAGGCCGTCTGGCGACATGCCGCTTGAATCGTCCATGCTGATTCCCGTTGCCTGCGCCAGTTGCGCTTGTTGAACCTGGTCAATGAGATTGACCACGGCGCTGGCTTGTTGAGCCAAAGCATCTGTTGCTTCGGATGCAGTCATTCGTCTTCCGGTGAACTGTGGATTCGCCGCCACCTGACCGCCAGTGGCATCTACAAGAAATTGTCCATTGGCTATTTGATAAATCGGCAGACTGGTATCTTTGGGCGGGCATGGCATTGGAGCGGCGTTAATTCCGGGCATTACCAGCCAGAACGTTCCGCTGTCCGGCAAAGCATCCGATGGCACTAACGCCAATCCTTGCGCATCTGCCGTAAGCTGGACAATGGAATCCGGCTGCGCAACGTCAATGGCGGAACCGGACTGGAGTGATAATGTCTGTGCAAAACCGCTGGCCGGTTTGAACAGGCCAAGCGAGAGTAACAATACGCCGATTGTTTTCGTCCAATGGTTTGTTTTCATGTGGTTTCCCTACGTTTGTTTATACGGTTAAATATGGCGGTTGTTCCAGAAAAATTGAACCCAGCGAGTCTTGTCCGAATTGAGATTCGCAAACGCGCGTCAAACATGGCAAGCAGAATCCGAAATCTTTTCACGATATATGTATCGTTCATTTCCACCATTAGAAAGCGATGTAATATGTCGTGGCCATTTCCAAGAAAGAATGGAAGCGAATCAAGGTCTTTGGCGCCAACGTGCGCCGGGAACGTGTGCGCAAGGGGCTGACGCAGGATGAACTGGCCGAGCGTGCTGAAATTGCCACGCGAAATCTCCAAAAAATTGAGGCCGGGGAAATCAACATTCTCGTCACCACGGCATTTCGGATTCAACTGGGACTTCGTTGTCCCTGGAAACGGCTGGCTCCTTCTGAATAGAGTTTGATTTTTCATGCCGTTGCTCCTTCGGTTGCAGTAACAGCGTTAAAGTCGTTTTTCTGTTTGGCACATGAAAGGATTCGGGAAATGAAATCAGTTGCTTCAAACGGTTTTTCGATGAAATCCGCTGCGCCTAATTCAAGGCCGTGTTGAACGTCATTCTCACTAACCTGGCCCGACACAAAGACAATAGGAGTCTGAAAAAATGGATTTTCTTTCAAACGGCGGCAGATTTCAAAACCGCTGATGCCCGGCAAAGTTCCATCCAGTGTGATCAAGTCGAATTCATTAGTCTGAGCCAGATTTATTCCTCTTTTCGCATTCCATGCGGCCTGCACTTTACACCCGGCCTGCGTTAGCAAATACACCATCATCATCGAAACGCCCGGTTTGTCTTCAATCACCAGAATCTTTGCTTTGCCTGTCATATCATTCCCCGCAGTCATTTCCCGTCATCAAATGTGCTTTTCTGAAAGCTTGTGGATTTCTATATGTTTTTGCGAAAACTTGCAAGATAAAATTATACTATAGTAAATGTTATTTTCCGCCATTGCCTGTTTGTATTGGACGTGCCTTCTGTTCCAACACACCGTCGCATCCTGGGAGACGCCGTTCGCACGCAGCGCAAACGGTTAAAAATGACCCAAGAAAAATTGGCTGAAAAAACCGGCCTGTCGGTCGTTTTCCTTTTCTCTTCTGGAAAACGGACATCGCACGGTTTCTGTGGACGCCCTCTTGCGGATTGCCAAGGCTCTCGGCGTTCGCGGCCGTGATTTGATGGATAAATTGTGAACGTCCCGCAAGGGTGCTGCGTTTATGGAAACGCATTCGGCGATTTCGTTAATCCGCGCCCGGATGGTTGTCATCCCGTGAGCCGTCATATTTTACCCCATAAAGACATGGCACGGTTATTTTAACTGATGGCGTCGCCGATGCAAGAATATATTCTTATCCATCCGGCGGGCGTTCCCGTTGCAGCGTTAGGCAATGCGCCGCCGCAACTTAGAATTCTCGGATGCTTTCGCCCTGGTGTTGCAACAACACCGGACGGCAAAGAAATTGAGCAAACAGACCCTTGCTCAAAAGGCCGGGCTTCATCAAACCTACATTGGAAAGATCGAGGACGGATTGAGCAATCCAAGTTTGGACGCCGCCAACGCCATCGCCGAGGCGTTGGGAGTTCCGTTTGCAACGCTGATTGCCGAAGCGGAAGCAGAGAGACGGCGTGGCGGGTCGGTTGCTCGTTGAATTGTTTCACACCCCTTGTTTCTGCCCAAAACAAAAGCGGCTTTATAGGGTGGCGTTACTGGCTTCGTCGGATGCCTGTCTGAACCTTTCTCGCTCGCTGTGTTGTCGGGCGTCACTGGCCATGTCAGTTTGCATCTGCGCTCTTGCGCCGCGCGGCGCACCGCGATTGCTTGCCCCGGATACGACCCCCAAGCAATCGCATTGTTGAGTCCCGGCGTTTTCGTACCGTTGCGTCTTGCCAAGCTGCTTGCCGGTGTTCCGGCAAAATCTCGCAAAATATCTTTCGATTTTAAGTTGACAACTGTATCCATCGTACTACGATAGGGAATATGCCGTTCATTCAATTTCCATTCATCGAGGTGCCCAAAGAATTGCGCGCGCTGGTTGGCGAGCCGACGCCCGGCACGCGCGCCTATCGGCGGGAGGGAACTTTCAAAGAATGCGGCGAATGGCTTGAAAAACTTGGCGAGTATTACAAAGGCGACGTGGGGCTTTCAACCAGCAGCGTTGTCTTATTCGTTCCCGTTTCTCGCGCCAGCGTCTATAAACGCATCAAGGAAGGCAAATTGACGGCCTTTTTCTTTTATGTCACCCACGAAGAAACACGGTTGTTTGGCGCAAAGCGCAGAGCCAAGGAACGCCCTTTCATCGTCGTGTCGGTCAGTGAGTGCAAAGCTTGGGCGGAAGAAATAAAGCGCCGAGTCGGTTTTGTGGACGACCCGGATGAGAGTCTGTTTAAGGAAAGTGAACGCCTGCTCCAAGCCGGAGGTGGGGACGAGCCAACGGAAAAAGAAGCCAGGGAAGCCTTGGAATTTACCGAACGCGATCCGAAGGACAAAGGCAACCGGAAGGTGAAGTATCGAAAGGAACGAAGCACTATTGATGAGGACTACAAGCAGCAGGATATGCTTTATCTGCTGACAGAATTGAAGGCGGCAATGGCTTCCCCTGAAAAGGCCGCTGCTTTGCGGAGGCGGCTGCGAAAGGGAGTCGAATGGGACAAGGCAAACAAGACTTGGAAATTGAAGGAGGAGAAATGATGTCGTATGCCAACGGAGCATCAATTTAATGACCGTTTGATACGGTTCCCGGAATTGGAGAAGATTTTCGGCGTGTGCAAACGGACGGTGAGACGAAAGGCGGAAAACGGCGAACTGCCACCGTTGCGGCATATTGGCCGGGCGGTAGGGATGCTCGAAAGCCAGGTCAAAGCGTATTTTCAAAAGTTGAGCCAACCGAGTTAATTGAAAGGAGCATGAAATATGGAAGCCAGAATCTACAAACCAAAACGATTGCAAAACGGCAAAAGGATAACAGGCCGGTTATATCGTGCGCGCATCAAACTTGCCGGTGACAGCAAGGTGCGGGACATCGCTTTGCAAGTATCCGACAAGCAAGTTGCCCAACAAAAGCTCAACAAGTTGATTCAGGAATTGGAACACGAATCGGCGGGACTGATTCCGGCGAAAGCGGAACGGGAGGCAGCACAAAGTCCCTTGCTCGATCTGGTTTCAGAATATGTCAACGAGTTGACCGTCCTGGGGCGGTCGGCAGACCACCTGCGCCATGTGGACAAGCGGCTGCGGCGGCTGGTGCGAGAATGCGGCTGGACGCGATTGGCCGACGTGACACCCGCCTCGTTTCAAACGTGGCGCAAGGAGCAAGCCTACAAAGCACCCAAGACCCTGAATGAATATCTGGCGACGCTCTCGGCCTTTTGGACATGGCTCCGAAAGCAAAGCCGCGTCAGCGTGAACCCCTTTGAACTGGTGGAACGGACAGACACGCGCGGCAAGGAACGGGTTCAGCGGCGGGCGCTGTCGGATGCACAGGTTGTCCAGTTGTTGAAAGTGGCGGGCAAGAATCAACTGGCCTATATGCTGCCCCTGTATGCGGGTTTGCGGCGCAATGAAGTCAAAACGCTGCGCTGGTCGAATCTGGTGCTTGGCGAATCCGGCGGTTTGCTGCGCATTCATGCCGCCGTGAACAAAAACCGCAAAGAGCAAGCGTTACCATTGCATCGTGAACTGGCCGAGGCATTGCAGCAGCAGAAACCGGCGGACAGCAAGACGGACGATCTGGTGGTGGTCAACGGCGTTCCGAAGATGAAAGAGTTTCGGCAGGACTTGGCAAAGGCGGGCATCCCATTTCTGGACGAGCGCGGACACCGCATGGATTACCACGCCTTGCGGACGACGTTTATCACCCGGCTTTCGACCATGAAAGTGCATCCGCGCTTGGCGATGGAGTTGGCGCGGCATAGCGATATGCGGCTGACGATGAAGACCTACACAGATGCCGGGCAACTACCGTTGCGCGAAGTGATGGACACGTTGCCGGGTTTTGGTGAACGGTCTGACTCCCGAATAGACTCCCGAAATTTAGGCGCGTCGGGTCAAACGGTGTCACCGTCTGTCACGAAAATCAGGGAGATACAAACTGAAAACAGCCTTGAAAACACTGGCGAAAGTCATGGTGACTCACAGCTTGTCACCACGAGTCCCGAAAAGTCAGAATGGCGGAGAGAGGGGGATTCGAACCCCACATTTTCCCACCGATAATAAGGGAAATCCGCACAATGACGCACAAATAGACTCACAATTTCTAGTCGCGTCAAGCCCCGAACTGTCCCAAGTAGTCACCGCTTGGGAAAAACTCCCGGCTCCGCTCAAGGCCGCAATCCTCGCCATCATCAAGACGGCGGAGTGATTCTTTCAACGAACTTCCCACCATGAATTTTAACCTCACATGGCACATGAGCGCGTCACAATCGAATTTAATGGGCTTGCAGGCCGGGGATTTGGGCTGGCTGCATTCGGAAGATCACCGCTTGGGAAAAACGCGCTGGCAGGGCTGGCAACCGCCACGGCTGCGATTTGGGCGTGAGACTGACGAACTGAAACGGAGAACGAACCATGAACTTAAATCCCGCTGAATTGCTGAATCCCATTTTCAACACGCTGGACAGCCTGATTGAAAACGACGGTGTTTATCTCTACCTGGTGTTTGTCTGGCTGGCACTGCTGGCCATCGTTTGGATTTTCAGCGGCGGGTTGCGGAAACGGATGAAAGGAAATTCCGCCACGGTCATTCCCGCCATCATCTTCACGATGCAACCGCCGATGCAATCACCACCGCCAATCATCGGCATCGAGGTTGACCAGACGTGGAACGGTGACGACGAAACAATGGACTAACCATGACCACTTTTCACTCAAGACAATCAAACCGTGGACGACGTGCCCACAAAAAGGCAAACGCCGACACGTTCAATTTCGCGTCACAAATTCCACCATCAATTTGCGCGGTCATGCACACGAAGCATGACAAACGCGGTGCAACAATTTTCAAATCACTGTGCAAGCGCACGGTTGTCAGCAAATGCTTTTATAGGGTAGAAGCCTTACCCCTTGTCAGAACAAGGATTTTACGGCTCGCCAATAGCTCGCCGAAAACTGCGCGGAGTCCCGCGAGACGGTCACGCGATGTCCGCGAAACATCCGGCAAGAAATCCGGTAAAATATCTCGCGTCATGTCCGCGCAACGTCCCGGCAATGGCCGGGCAGTCGCAACGGCAATGCCGCCGAGCGTCCGTCAAGATGACTCGCAAGCCAACTTGCCGTGCGCCGGACTCGGACGCGCAATATCCGCCCGGATACTTGCGAGACGACTCGCAACACGGTCGCGCGACAGCCGTGCCACAGTCAAGGCAACGTCTTGCAAGACGACCCGCTCAAATCGCAACCATGACATCCAAAGATTATGAACACACCAATCACACCAATGCCCGATCTTGAATCGCTGCGCAAAGCGGTTCGGGAATTCCGGCCTAATCCGCATCGCGTCCCGTTCAACGGTTTGAAACCCGTCCATGATTCCATCGAGGAATTGCGTAAGCAAAATGCGTCCTATGCCGCCATTGCTGAATTGCTACAACAACATGGCGTCAAGACAAGCCGGGCGCGTGTGGCCGAATACGGCCGCATCGTCCTGGAAGGCGGGAAATCGCGCAAACGGCGCAGACGGGCGAAAACCGCGCCAGCCGCAAATATCCCGGCCACGCCTCAAAATGCGCCAGCCGTGGCCACAAAACCCGCGCCGACCACGCCAGCGCCGACCGCTGCGCCGGCGGGCAATGTCACGCCGCCACCAATAGAAACTTCTCCATACCGTTCACGCGGACCGCACATCGCCAACGTGAGAATGATGAGTGCCGAGGAAGCCAAAGAATTCAATGACAGCCTGAAGCCAGGAAACGCCCCGAAGACGTGACTGCATAACCGTGATTGTCTGGGGGGCGTAACGAGGGGCAGACAATCACGATGCGCCGCGCGGCGCAAGAGCGCAGAAGCAAACAAACTTGGCCAGTGACGCCCGCAGCACAACGAGCAAGGAAGGTTCAGTCGGTCATCCGACGAAGCCAGTAACCCCACCCTAAAAAGCCAACGGGAAGGCGATTCACGCGGAGTCGGGATGTTGAAAGGTGTTAAACGGCAACAGAAACTTTTTCGTCCCATGACGGGATACGAGCTTGCTAAAATTCCGACGGTCTTCAACCGGCAGGGTCGGTGTTCACTTCAATCTCATCGTAACGATTCATGCGGTAGATGATGATTGAAACGGCCCAACTCACCACAAAGACACCGACGATGGCGAAGCCGATGACGCCAAAGTTGTCATTCAGGGAGCCAATCATGTCCCAAATGACACCCTGCATCTTAAAATGACCACCAATTAGACCCAGCACCTCAATTCCGCCAACCAGCAAGGCCACCAAGACCGACACAAATGTAATGGTCATGTTGTAATAAAGTTTGCGAATGGGTTTGACGAAGGCCCAACCATAAGCACCGAGCATCAGGATGCTGTCCGTCGAATCAATCAGCGCCATGCCCGCCGTGAAAAGCGTCGGAAAAACAAGGATTGACCAGATGGAAAGTCCCTTGGTGGCTTCCGTTGCCGAAATACCAAGCAAGCCCACTTCCGTTGCCGTATCAAAACCGAGGCCGAAAAGAAAACCAACTGGATACATCTGCCAGCTATGCTCAATCAATCGGAACAGATTTCTGAAGATGCGCCCGAAGAATCCGCGTTTGGCGAGAATTAGGTTCAGGTCTTCATCCACGAATTGCCCTCCCCCTTTGACGTGTTGGAAAGTGCGATAAACCGAAATCAGAATGATGATATTGGCGATGGCGATGGTCAGTAGGAAGAATGCGGAAATGGAAGTCCCGATAATCCCACCGATGGATTCAAAAGAACCAAAGCGATTTTTGATTGCGGCGGAAGTCAGGGCGATGACGACCGACAAACCGAAAACAATGGTCGAATGGCCGAGGGAAAAAAAGAAGCCGACGCCGACGGGACGTTTGCCCTGCTGCATCAATTTGCGCGTCACATTGTCAATCGCCGCGATGTGATCGGCATCCACGGCATGACGGAGGCCAAACGTGTAGGCCAGGAACGCCGTTCCTAAAAGAACCGGATGATTATGAAAGGCAATCAGTGCCCAAATCCATGCCCCGACATTAAAGCCAATGAGCAGCGCATACAGGGAGACAATCCGGCTTTTGACGTTGGCCGGAACAACGGGAGCAGGCGCGGGAATCGTATCGGAAGGAGTCGTCTCGTTCTCAATAACTTCATCTGTAGTTTGCATAAATGACCGCTAATACTTTCGGTAACACTTTTTTTATATTGCGTAACACTTATGGTGTTGGTAACACCATTGGTGATGAACGTAACATTTATTTCAAATTCAGGTCAAGCGCCGGTTTCGCGCCGCGCTTGGAGAACCATTCTTCACACTCTGGCCATTGGCTTTTGCGGCTTGTTGCTGGCAGCGGGCGTTTCGCGCGCCGAAACCGTCACCAACTTGGAAGCCGTGGACGCCAACGGCGTCAGCACTTGGAACGGTAGTTTTCCTATTGTTTTGACGGGTGTGCTTTTGACCGACCCAGGCGAAATGCTTGATGCCACGCCGGATTATCTGCCGTGGGACGACGGAGCAAATATGTATAACTTGGGCGGTCAATGGCAGGTGTTTGTGCAGGTGGTCACCAACGGCGACCGGGGCGGCGTGGAGTGCTGGATGGCGCAGGATTACGGTAATTTGCCGTGGGAACCGCATGACGGCAGCGACAGTTACACAGATGATACTTGGACGGCGGAAGTGAACCGCGTAAGCCACGACCCGGCCACAGGCCACGCATTTCACAAAGGCGACTTGGTGACGATTACCGCCAACGGCTCGCTGTTTTATGGCGGAATGCAAAACATCAACGAGGAACACAGCACCGACCCCGCCTACGATTTTACCATTTCACTGGTGTCCACAAATGTTGGTTTGCCCGCGCCGGAAGTGATTTCGCTGTCTTCGGTAATCAGCACCAATTTGAGTCCGACGGGACATTACGACATTTTTGACCCGACGCGCGCAACGGGCGGCGAGCATTGGCAGGGAATGCGCGTGCGAATCAATGGTCTACAACTGGTCACAACCAACGGTTGGAACACTAATTCGGATTGGGATTCACGTTATTGCACGGTCACGGACGGCGAAGGCCGTCAATTTCCGTTGATTCATCCGTTGTATGACATCGGCCCGGCCCCGACGAATCAATTTAATGCGACGGGCGTTTTCTTGCAGGAATCCGGTTCCGGCACGGACGGCACGTTCGGTTACGAATTGTTCGTGCAGGAAATCGCACCGTCGGATGCAGCTATTTTGAACATCGCTGTTCAAAGCGGTTCAGTGGTGGTTTCATGGCCCGGCTCGCTGGCGAATTACCAGTTGCAAAGCTGCGATTTACTTTCAAATCCGAATTGGGCGGCGATGACCAATACGCCGACGGTCATCAACGGACGAAACACCATCGGGTTGCAACCGATGGCAGCGCAGAAATTTTTCCGGCTTCATCAGGCGCAATGAACGGACGGCATGATGTTGAAATCTGAAAATCATCGCGCATCTGTTGCCGCGTTCACTTTGGTGGAATTGCTGGTGGTCATTGCCATCATCGGGATTCTGGCAGCGTTGCTTTTACCGGCGCTGGCGCGGGCCAAGGAAAAAGCCAAAGTCACCCGAGTTCGCGGCGAGCTTTACGGGATTGGTCTGGCGCTGGAAATGTATTCCGAGGATCACGCCAACAACCTTCCGCCCGTGCGTGTGAACTGCAACAGTGATTTGGCGGCTCACTGGTGCGAATTGCCGGTAGAACTGGCTAATGAACGTTACCTGCCACACGGAAATCAAGGCGGATTGGAAGCCGATTTGGAGGACGTTTTCAACCCCGGCCATACCTACAAATACGCCGCGCCAGGGCCGGAATTGCTCAACGGCGCGGCGGCAGGCAATTATTCGCTTTGGGTTCCCACCAACGCGCCAACCGATATGTCCGGCGGCGGAAAATACTTCACCGATCCCAAAGTCAGCCCGGTGCATTGGGTCGTCTGGAGTTTGGGACCGAAGCCAAATAGCCCAAAAAGCCTCGGCACCTACGCGCCTTTAAGCAGCGACGATTGGTATCGGCGAACCGGCGATGGCGGCGTCATTGTCCGCTTTGCCGACCGCAACGGAACCCAATTCACCAGTCCATGACACGAAATCATTCTATGAAAAAATCAATCCTCATCCTGTCAGCAGCCATTGCGATTTTAACTGCCGACAAACTTTTCGCCCACGACGACGAAATCTCCGCCGCTGGCTCGAACGTCTGGAATCAGGCGCAGGAACCGACCAATTGGTGGATTGAAATCAAAAATTTGCACGGCCACGTCGGGCCGTGGAACGTTCTCGGCTGGCGCATGGGCAAGGCGGCATTGCGCGAACTGAATACAACCTGGGGACAACACGAACTGGACATTGTTTGCCACATCCCGCTGAAAACGCCGTATTCCTGCATTGCCGACGGGCTGGTGGTTGGCACCGGGAACAGCATTGGTAGGCTGGACATTCGCTTGGCTGAAGTGTTGGCAATGGCCGACGCGCACGTCAGCGTCCGGCGCAAGGATGGCACCGGTCCGGTGTTGCTGCTCAAGCCGAACCAGAAATACCTCGAAAAAATCCGCAATGCGCCCGACGCGCAATTGGAATCGCTCGCCCGCGAATGCGGCGAACTTCCCGAAAAGGAACTTTTTGTAATCGAGAAAGTGCCGTCGTCCGAAACGAATTCAAAATAGAATCTTAATTAACTTGGCTGGTTTCCATCTTTGACAAACAGTGGCGTTGGCCTACGATGCCCTTGTTTTGCCATGAATAAAGAAACCGTCAGCCGTTTCAGCATATCCCTGCCGCCGTCGCTTCTGCGGCAACTGGATGAAATGTCGGGCGAAAAGGGCTACGACAACCGTTCGCTGGCCATTGCCGACATGATTCGTGACCGCCTCGTTGAACACCGGCAGAAATTTGGCAACGAAGACATCGCCGGCACCATAACGCTGGTCTATGACCATCACAAGCCGCATCTTCAGGCCACACTCACGGACATCCAGCACGATCACCACGATGTGATTCTTTCAACCGTGCATGTGCATCTGGACCACCACAATTGCTTGGAAGTGTTGCTGGTGCGCGGCAAAGCGGCCGTTATCAAAAAAATCGCCGATGAACTCATCGGCGCTAAAGGTGTTAAGCACGGCAAGCTGACGGTGACGACGACCGGCAAGGATTTGCCTTCCTAGAATACCGTGCTGCGTCATCAACGGCCGTGACACTTCCCGCGTGAATCCTTAATCGCTATCGGGTTTTGGCGAAGCGAGCATCGTCAAGGTGGAAGTCGCAGGGCAACGGGGCGAAACTACCTTGACGACGCGCAGCGAGCCATACAATGAGAAGGCGATTCACGCGGAGTTAGCAAAATGGTTAGCACTGACTTCGTAACAAGGTTGGCAGCGTGATTAGCAACGACGGGGCAACAGGGTTAGCAACAGGGTGGTAATCACGCGAGGCAACATCCGAAGCAACAAAGTTCGCAACGCGGTTAGCAACACGGTGAGATAACAGGGTTAGCAACTGACACAACAAGGCGGTTAGCACAAGCGAAGCATTTCGCAGGATGTCTTGCCAGATGTTGCGCGTCCATCGCGTGACCGTCTCGCGGGACTCCGCGCAACCATCGGCGAGATTTTGGCGAGCCATAAAAACCCCCTTAAAATAAGGGGTAACGCGTGCCCTGTCTAAAATGGCAAACCGCTCATTAAAAACTAATTGCGCGGCTAGCAACAAAAGGTGGCAAAAAGCGACAAGTTGAAGCGACAAATTGCGACAAATTCATTGCCGCCTTTTGTCGCTTTTTGTCGCTCAGTTTCGAGCCGCATTTTTTCCGAACGATTTCGTTAGGGGATGGTGTCTATGATTTTTTGCCAGCGGATGCAGGCAAGACGAATGCGAGATGTTCGCATTGAGCCAACGTGAGCATCCGCAAGATGCTGACTCCGGCGCGCCTCGTTTCGTTTATTGTATGGCTCGACTGCGCCTGTCAAGGTTGTCCAAATTAAAACGATGCGCTTCGCGCCGGGCTTTCTTTTTGTGGCTCCACCTTGACAGTGCTCGCCGAGCCGGGGACGTGGCTGGTTAGGAAGGCGCGTCGGGATTTCTGGCCGGAAATTTGTGCAAGCACATTCAATCACAAGCCATGCTCAAGACGGCATCCAAGCAGATGGCAGGAAATTTAGAAATACAATTTCAAGATTTATGGTTGACAACTGTATCTGTCGTGCTACGATAGGGAATATGCCGTTTATTCAGTTTCCATTCATCGCAGTGCCGAAAGAACTGCACAAGCTGGTCGGTGAGCCGACGCCCGGCACTCGCGCCTATCGGCGGGAGGGAACCTTTAAGGAATGCGGCGAGTGGCTGGAAAAACTTGGTGAGTATTACAAAGGGGACGTAGGGCTTTCAACCAGCAGCGTCGTTTTATTTGTTCCAGTCTCGCGTGCCAGCGTCTATAAACGCATCAAGGAGGGCAAACTGACCGCCTTTTTCTTTTACGTCACCCACGAGGAAACTAGGTTGTTCGGCGCAAAGCGCAGAGCCAAGGAACGCCCCTTCATCGTCGTGTCGGTCAGCGAGTGCAAGGCTTGGGCGGAAGAAATAAAACGCAGAGTCGGGTTCGTGGACGACCCGGATGAGAGTCTGTTTAAGGAAAGCGAACGTCTGTTGCAAGCGGGCGGTGGGGATGAGCCGACGGAGCAAGAAGCCAAGGCAGCCTTGGAATTTTCGGAACGCGACCCGAAGGACAAGGGCAACCGGAAAGTGAAATATCAAAAAGAAAGAAGCACCATTTACGAGGATTACAAGCAGCAGGATATGCTTTATCTGTTGACCGAATTGAAGGCGGCAATGGCTTCCCCTGAAAAGGCCGCTGCTTTGCGGAGACGGCTGCGAAAGGGAGTGGAGTGGGACAAGGAAAACAAGACTTGGAAATTGAAGGATGAGAAATGATGTTTTATGCCAGTCGAGCATCAATTTAATGACCGTCTGATACGGTTCCCGGAATTGGAGAAGATTTTCGGTGTCTGCAAGCGGACGGTGAGGCGCAGGGCGGAAAACGGCGAGCTGCCACCGCTGCGGCACATTGGCCGGGCCGTGGGGATGCTCGAAAGCCAGGTCAAAGCGTATTTTCAAAAGTTGAGTCAACCAAGTTAATCGAAAGGAGAAATATGATTGCTTACATTTACCGCCCAAAACGGCAACGCAACGGCAAGTTGGTTTCCAGCCGGATTTGGCGGGCGCGGCTGAAATTGGACGGCGACGTTAAGGCGCGGGACATTTCCCTTGGCGTCTCCGACCGGCAGGTTGCCGAGCAAAAAATGCGGGAAAATATCCGCGACCAAGAACGGGTGTCGGTTGGTTTGATGGCTCCGGCGGCACAACGCGAGACGTTTGAAAACCCGATGGCAAAGCTGGTGGACGGCTATGTGGCCGATTTGAAAGCGTTAGGGCGTTGCGCCGATCACGTCCGGCATGTGGACAAGCGGTTGCGGCGGCTGATGCGGGAATGCCACTGGCACAGTCTGCGCGACGCGACGGCGGATGCGTTCCTGCGCTGGCGCGCCGAACAAACGCAGGCGCCCAAAACCATCAATGAGTATCACGCCGTCTTGTCGGCCTTGTTCACCTGGCTCCGCAAACAAAACCGCGTTGCGGCCAATCCGTTTGAAATCATCAGCAAAGTGGATACGCGCGGCAAGGAACGCAGCCAGCGGCGGGCGTTGAATGATGATGAGGCCAAGCGATTGCTGGCGGGGCCGCGCAAGCTGCTTTATCTGCTGGCTATGCACACAGGTTTGCGGCGCGGTGAAATCAACGCCCTGCATGGCGGCGATTTTCATTTGGATACGGCTAATCCGTATTGGATGCTGCCCGCTGCTTTCGTCAAGAATCGCAAGGAACAGCCCCGCCCGTTGCATCCTGAACTGGTGGCGGAATTGCAAAAGCTGAAAGCCGCCGGAAAACTCAAGCCGGAAGATTTGGTGTTTCCCGATGGTGTCCCGACGATGAAAGAAATTCGCAAGGATTTCAAAAAGGCGGAGATTCCGTTGAAGGATGAGCGCGGCCATGTGGTGGACTTTCATGCGCTGCGAACTACCTACATCACACGCCTGCAACGCGCTGGTGTTTCACCCCGTGAAGCGATGGAACTGGCGCGGCACAGTGACATGCGGCTGACGATGAAAACCTATACGGACGTGGCGCAACTGCCTTTGGCGGCAACCGTTCGCGGATTGCCTTCGATAGGCGACTCACAAATAGACTCACAAACTTTAGTCGCCGACCGTCCTGCCGTGTCACCATCAGTCATCGGTTTGAAGGCCATCAAGGTAGGTAAAACCGTTGGAAACATTGACGGAAATCACGGTGCGTCATCCATTGTCACTTTCAGTCACGAAAATGAAAATGGCGGAGAGAGGGGGATTCGAACCCCCGATAGCCTTTTGGACTATTCACGCTTTCCAGGCGTGCGCATTAAACCACTCTGCCATCTCTCCACCGGAGATTTCACTGTGGCCAACCGCAACCCGATTTTCAATTCAAAAACGCAGCCTCTTGCAGTCGCCCCGTATTTCCGGCAAAATCGCCGCGTGAAAAAAAACAAATCGTCTGTTTCCTTGCGACCCTTTTCCAGCATCGTCTTCGACGGCCCTGAACGCGCCGCCGCCCGTTCCATGCTTTATCCGGTCGGTTTCAAACCGGAAGATTTCAAAAAGCCGCTCATCGGCGTCGCCTCCACCTGGAGCGATGTCACGCCGTGCAACATGCACATTGACAAACTCGCGCTCGAATCCGAAAAGGGTGCGAACGAGGCCGGCGGCAAGGCCATCATCTTCAACACCATCACCGTGTCCGACGGCATTTCGATGGGCAGCGAAGGCATGAAATACTCGCTGGTCTCCCGCGAGGTCATCGCCGATTCCATTGAAACCGTGGTCGGTTGCGCCGGCATGGACGGCTTTGTAGCCATCGGCGGCTGCGACAAAAACATGCCCGGCTCGCTCATCGCCATGGCGCGGATGAACCGCCCGGCAGTTTTTGTTTATGGCGGCACGATTTTGCCCGGCTGCATCACCGGCGACAAACGCCAACTCGACATCGTTTCCGTGTTTGAAGCCATTGGCGCGCACGCGAACAAGAAAATCGGCGACCAGGAACTGCAGGCCATCGAGCAATGCGCCATTCCGGGTCCCGGCTCCTGCGGCGGCATGTACACCGCCAACACCATGGCCAGCGCCATCGAAGCGCTCGGCATGAGCCTGCCGAACAGTTCCGCCCAAAACGCCATTTCGCCTGCGAAGCTGGATGATTGCCGCCGGGCCGGCGCCTGTGTTATCGAGATGCTCCGCCAGGAAATCAAGCCGCTCGATATCCTCACGAAGAAGGCGTTCGAAAACGCCATCACGGTGGTCATCGCCCTTGGCGGCTCGACCAACTCGGTTTTGCATCTGCTGGCCATCGCGCACGCGGCGAAGGTGAGACTGACGATTGACGACTTCACCCGCGTTGGCAGGAACGTCCCGGTGCTGGCGGACCTGAAACCGAGCGGCAAACATCTTATGTCCGAACTGGTGGCCATCGGCGGCATACGGCCGTTGATGAAAATACTGCTCGACCAGGGCCTGCTTCACGGTGATGCGCTAACCGTCACCGGCCAGACGATGGCGGAGACGCTTGCCGACGTGAAACCGTATCCCAAAGGTCAGACCATCATCCAGCCGTTCGACAAACCGATCAAAAAGGACAGCCACCTTGTCATCCTGCGCGGCAACCTTGCGTCTGAAGGCGCCGTGGCCAAAATCAGCGGCAAGGAAGGTTTGCGTTTCACCGGCAAGGCCCGCGTGTTCAATTCCGAGGAAGCGGCGCTGGAAAAGATTCTCGACGGTACGATCGTGAAGGGTGATGTGGTGGTGATTCGGTACGAAGGTCCGCGCGGCGGACCCGGCATGCGCGAGATGCTATCGCCCACGAGCGCCATCATGGGCAAGGGCCTGGGCAAGGACGTGGCGCTCATCACCGACGGCCGGTTTTCCGGCGGCAGCCACGGCTTCGTGGTGGGCCACATTACGCCGGAAGCGTACGTTGGTGGAACCCTCGCGTTGGTGAAGAACGGCGACCCCATCACGATTGACGCCGAAAAACGGCAGATCAACCTGGACATTTCCGGGACCGAATTGAAGAAACGCAAGCAGGCGTGGAAAAGGCCCGCTCCCCGCTACACCCGCGGCGTGCTGGCCAAATACGCGGCCCATGTGACAAGCGCCTCCTTTGGCGCGGTGACGGATGCGGATTTGAAGTTGTAACCGGATACCTGGCGCCTAGACTGAAACGAATCAATCAATCCAAAAAATATGAAGACTCATACCAACGCACTCATGCTGGCGGCGTTCGTACTGGCATTGGCCGGTTCCGTCTGGGGTGCAGATGAAACGGTTGCCGGGAAATGGAAAGGGCAATTTGACAGTCAAATTGGCCTGCAAAAATACACCTACGACTTCAAGGTGGACGGCACCAATCTGACCGGCACGGCCACCGGGGAACGGGAAATGGGAACCAATACCGTGGCGATCAGCGAAGGCAAGATTGGCAAGGGCGAAGTTTCCTTTGTCGAGCCTTTGAAATTCCAGGACCAGGACATCCGCATCGAATACTCAGGCAAAATTTCCGGTGACGAAATCAAGTTCCATCGCAAGGTGGGCGATTTTGCCGAGGAAGACTTCGTGGCCAAACGGGTCAAGGCAGCCGACGCCAGCGCCAATACTAATTCACCACCCGCCAAGCCGTAGGTGCCGCAGGAATCCGGCGGTGAACATTTGTCCGCCGGCCGGGTCTAATGGGATGTGAAGCTTGCCATCCTGATTTTGGCGGCGGCGATCAACCCGGTTTTGGCTGGAGACCTGACGCAGACAAATCAAGCGAAACCATTCCAGCTTTGGTCGGTCCCGTCGTCGGCATCCGCTCAGCTTCAGGGAGGGACGGTTCCCGGCGATCATGGTTTGAACTGGAATTGGTCGCCCTTGACTGCGACGAATGCGCCGGTTCTGAATTTTAAGGCGGACCAAGCGCCAGTGGATGCAAATCCATCTTCACCATCACCCCGCCAGAATCTAAAACCCGGCGTTTACAAGACCAGTCCTTACACGCTTCTCGTGCTTGTCCCAGGTGCCCAGCCCGACGATCTCAGCATCCTGAAGTCAGGAACGGCCAGGCCGGAAAAAATGCCGGTCATCCAGGGCGGATTGAAGTTTACGCCTTATTCGTTCGCTGAGAAGTAGCACCGCGTTGCGGCGGCGGAGGGTCATCCCGGCAAGCCGCCGGAGATGTATTGTTCCATCTGGTCGAGCGTCGCGCTCTGGGCAAATATTGTCCAGTTCACCAGGTCGCCGATGGAGACGATGCCGAGGACCTTGCCGTTCTCGACGACGGGCAGATGCCGCACGCGGTATTCCGTCATCAACCGCATGCACTCCTCGACAGTTTGATCTGGTCCGACGGTCAAAACCTTGGGTGAAATAATCTCCTTCACCCGCGTCTCCTTGGAGGATTTTCCCTGGAGCGCGACTTTGCGCGTGTAATCGCGTTCGGTGAAGACGCCGATGAGCTGGTCGCCCGACATGACCAGCAACGCGCCGACATTTTTTTCCGCCATGAGTTTAATGCCCTCAAACACCAGTGCATCCGGCGCAATAGACCAGAGCGTCTGGGGTTTGGAATGCACCAACGCACTGACCGGTCCGCTAATTTTCATAGTTGATGTTGTTATCCGCCTCTCCCGCAAGCAATTCAAGCAAATTATTCCAATTATTATCAATCTTATCTTGGAACGGCGGTTTAACGGATAATTTCCTTCCTTCCGGCCGCGCGTTCTGACTTCATGTGTACCACTTTCGGAGGAGCGAACTCCGCAGTTCCCAAACTTTTTGCAGACTGGGCCGTCGTGGAACTCCGCGCTCCGAAATGAAACCTGTTTACAAACCATGGACTCATTGCCGACTGTCTTGTTGAAACCTGGCGAGGCCGACCGCATCGTGGCCGGCCATCCCTGGATCTATCACACCGAAATCCTCCGCCTCACCGCGCCGGTTGCCGACGGGGAACTCGTCCAGGTCAAGGACCATCGCCAGCGGCTGATCGGCACCGGCTTCTTCAACTCCAAATCCAAAATCAACGTTCGCGTCCTGTCGCCGGAGCGCGTCGAGGTGAATGAACGTTTTTTCGAGGAGCGCATCCGCGCCGCACTGGCCGTCCGCCAGCGGCATCTGCCCGGGGCCACCTCGTTCCGCGTGGTCAATGCCGAGAGCGATTTTCTCAGCGGCCTCATTGTGGACAAATACGAGCGACGTGCTCGTCGTGCAGATTTCATCACTGGGCATGGACCAGCGGAAGGCGCAAATCGTCGCCGCGCTGCAGAAGATTTTTTCGCCGCGCGCCATTGTTGAACGCAGCGACGTGGCGTCGCGCAAATTTGAGGGCTTGGCCGAGGCCGATTCCGACACGCCGGGACAGGCGGCTGTATTGGCCGGCGAATTCAGCGGGCCCGTTTCCGTGGATCTGAACGGGCTGAAGTTTGAAACCGATCTGGTTGCCGGGCACAAGACCGGCATGTATCTTGATCAGCAGACGAATTATCAGGCGGTGTCGCAATTCGCCAAAGGCGCGCAGGTTTTGGATTGTTTCAGCTTTCTCGGCGGGTTCGGCCTGCACGCGGCCCGCGCCGGCGCGGCCCATGTCCATCAGCTCGACCAGAGCGCAGACGCCATTGCGGCGGCCATCCGCAACGCCGCGGCCAACGGGCTGGCGGA
The DNA here is from genome assembly GCA_963797825.1 of uncultured Verrucomicrobiae bacterium. Classification (GTDB taxonomy): domain Bacteria; phylum Verrucomicrobiota; class Verrucomicrobiia; order Limisphaerales; family UBA11358; genus UBA11358. The sequence continues at coordinate 26,732 of CAWCRR010000030.1, read as the reverse complement.
AAAATGTTCTTTTGAGGTGGTGAATGTTTTTGACTGGCTCAAGGCCAACACCGCCGTCCGGCCGCACGAGAAGCGTTATCCCGCGATTTGACCTGATTATTCTCGACCCGCCGTCGTTCACGCGCAACCGTGCGTCCGTGCCCGATGCGCTGCGCGGCTACAAGGAAATCCATTTGCGCGCGCTGAAGCTGCTCAAGCCCGGCGGCACGCTGGCCACGTTCTGCTGTTCGCATCATGTGGACATCGACCACCTTTCAGGATGTCATTCTCTCCGCCGCCTACGATACGCGCCACGTATTGCGCCGGGCTGCCACCTATTCCCAAAGCCCCGATCATCCAGTCATCCCGATGATTCCGGAAACGGAATATCTGAAGGGCTTTGCGTTTGAAGTGGTGCGGTGAAACGCCTGGATACGGGAAGCTGACGCTGCGGTTCGCCGATTTACGCGGGTTGAATTTGTAACAATTCGCACGATTCACGTCTAAAAACTTGGCGCCAATCACCGACCGCCGTTACAATTGTGACCATGAGCGCGTTCCCCGTCAGCCTGGAAAAGGAAACCCAACTCGCCCAACGCATGGCCGCGCTGGGCGTGCGCGAGGCTGACATCGAGGAAACCTTTGTCCGCTCCGGCGGCCACGGCGGACAGAACGTCAACAAAACCTCCACCTGCGTCATGCTGCTCCACCGTCCGACCGGTTTGCAGGTGAAATGTCAGGCCACCCGGCAGCAGGGACTCAACCGATTCATCGCCCGGCGTTTGCTGCTCGACAAGGTGGAAGCGTTGAAACGCGGCTATGTGGCCGCGCAACGGGATGAGATCGAGAGAATCCGCCGCCAGAAACGGAAACGTTCACGCCGCGCCAAGGCCAGGATGCTCGCCGACAAATCCCATCATGCCGACAAGAAGGCCTCGCGCCGCCGGTGGGAATGGAATAGAAAACGGTTCATTCTTGGTTCCGTGCCCGGTACGGCCCCTCCGGCGGTTGAAAATATAACCCCCGGATTTGTCACTTTGAATGCTTGTTGTTCGGGGGAATGTGGTAGCATCGCAGTTCATGAACATACTTATCGAAGACGCGGAGACGCTGGAATATCTCACCAGCGACAACAAGTGGACGAAAAAAGCATGCCGAAGGCAAAAACTTCGGGGCCACGGAAGTGGCTTTTGACGCTGCAAAAAAAGAGCCGATCGGCAAATTCAACATCGTTTTTTACATCCCGCAGACGAAACAGTTCGTTAACATGGATCATGGCCGGGGCAGGGGACTTGTTGAAACCAACCCGGTGGTAGCGGCCGCCCCCGCAGTGGCATAAGCTGGTGCACGAAGACACGGAGAGGTTGCCGCAAAAGTCTTGTGCGGCGGGCGAACGTCCTTGTGATCCGTTGTCTCAACCCTCAACTCGCGTAGCCCGGGCATCTTTCAGCCGCTTTCGCCCCTCGACATTTTGAGGCCGTTCTGCATACTTCCGATTCCGTGAGCAAATCCAAAATACCGGAAACCGGGGAGGGTTATCTTGGCGAAATCATGGTCCACCGAATTTCCCGTGTCGTGGGTGTCGTGGAAAATGTGATCGAGGCCAAGGCCGGCTGGCCGCCGGAAATCACGTTGAAACTCCCGGACGGCACGTTCAAGAAAGGCCGGCTCAGCGATTTTCGGGAACCGAATGCCGCCGAGCGTAAAAAAAACTCCCCGGCTTGATGGATTGAGAGTTAAAAACCGGCCTTCGCACGCGCCAACCAGTCCTGTCTTTTTGGAAAAGTTTGCCGGGGCGGTCAAGGCGCAAAAAACGAGCGGTAGTATCGCTGGGGGAAATTGGCTGCATTCGTATCCACAAAAGTAAACGGAACTGCATTGGTCTGTAACGAAACCCAAGCAAGCAGATCGGTGGAGGCTTGAACCACATAGTTACACCCCGCCGAACCCGTCACCGTAAAGGCGTACTGGCCGCTGGCATGGGTGGTGAGTGTCAGTTGGGCGGCCGCCGGCAATAGACGGTCAATGTGGCTGCCTGGACGGTCGAACCATGGCTGCCAGCGGACGCGGTCACCGAATATATGCCTGCTTGATTCGTGGAAATGTTCGTTAGTGTCAACGTCGAACCGGTTGCCGCCGGCAGATTCGACCCGTTGAATTTCCATTGGTAGCTCACATAGCCCCCTTGGGTGACCGTTGTTTTGAAGGCAATGGTTTGACCCGCCTTGGCCACCAGGTTGGTCAACGGATTGATGACCAAATAATGAGAAACGTCGGGAGCAACGGTCACCGTGAACGTGCGAATCACAGTATTGTTCGGGGCTGACCGTTATTGACCGTGACGGTGATGATCGCCGTCCCGTTGGCGTTGGAAACGGGGGTGAAGCTCAAGGAGCCGGTGGTATTCGGGCTGGTGTAATTTACGATCGGATTGGAAATTAAATTGGTGTCGCTGGATACAGCGGTGACGGTAAGCGTCTGATTTTCATTGGTCGATCCGGAAGTGATGTCAGATAAACTGACAGTTTGCGATCCGGTATTTTCAGTGATAGCAAGGTTGTTGATGGCGTTCAATGTCGGCGGCTGATAAACAAACGGCACAGTCGGAACCAGGTAAGTCAATTCGCTGGAAAAAGGACTTTCCACGTTGGAGGCATTATACGAGGTCGCGGCGAAATAATAAGTGGTTCCCGGGACCAAACCGGAAATAGTGACGTTCGTTGCTGCACCCACGGAAATCTTGTTGGTATAGGTGAGGCTGGCGCCACCGTAATAGACATTGTAGCCCACCACGAGGGGATCCGCACTTGGATTCCACACCAAAGTTACGCTCCCGGCGGCGAAGGCCGAAAGCTGCGTGATCAAAAACAAGGTCAGGAGCACAAGGCCAAACGCCCGGGATCCGGTTTGTTTTCGAGCGAGATTTATTCCGCGATCACTTTCTGATCGAGTTCGGACAGCTTCGCCGGCCCCGAAGCGACAGGGGGCCAATAATATGTTTTGAGGTCGTCTGTACATCAGTCTGAAAAAATCCAGCACTTCGTCACCGTGAGTAATGACGCTGGGTTTTTCAACTGTTTGACGCTATAGCAGCATTGATGCCATTGAATAAAAAAAGAAGATTACAGAAGCCGGAACATAGGATGGCCCACGATTCCAACCACAAATCGACCGGCGCGGCAGAGCTGCAACTCAAGTAAGCTAGACGAGATTTCAGACAGCCTTTTTCCTTGTTTCCCGTATTTTGCATTTCATTGGAGTGCTCTTGTTGTTTCAAGCCACTTGTCACTCGTCACGTCCAACTCTCGGACCGAGTGTTAGGGGAAAATTCTGCAGATTTTCTGAAACCATGTTTGCCGCGATGGCAACGGCGGTAAGCTGCCCTGTTCAGGACTCAAAATGTTGTGGCCAAAGTACCCGTAATCCGGCTGGAAATGGATGCCACAGCCCAAAGGTGTCATCCTTGGCCTTGGGACCGTTTTGACCCCAGAACTCAAGATCAAAGCCGAGTGCAGGAAAACCATCTGCCCGAATCTGTGCCGGGGGAGGCGGAGGAAACTTCGGGCCCTCGCGCGACCGATTATCAACCTGCGTCCCTGGTTTCGAGCTTCTGCCAGACAACTCCGTAAATCGCGATGAAGACGAAACAAACGAGCGGCACCACAAAGCCAATACGCATTGAATGAATATCAGCGATGTGACCCATGAACGGCGGCGCAATCGCCCCGCCTACGATGGACATGACGATAAGTGACGAGCCTAGTTTGGTGTAGTCGCCAAGCCCGCGGATGCCCAGTGCAAAAATTGTCGGGAACATGACGGACATGAAGAAGAAAGTGCCGAACATCGCAAACATGCCCAGCATTCGCCGCCGCCCATCGCACAGCGCCGTCAGTACCCTACGTTGATGGCCGCATAGGTCGCCAGCACGCGCTTCGGTTTTGAACTGGCTGATCACGGCGCTGCCGCACAGGCGTCCGAACATGAACAGACCAAAACCGATCGCACCCAGCCATGTGGAAGCTTGAATCTTCGTCACGCCTTTATCGTTTTCCAAGATGTAATTGACAAAGAAGCTGAAAATGCCCGTCTGCGCCGCGACGTAAAGAAATTGCGTGGCGATGCCCAGGGTAAAATGTTTGCGCCGGAACATGTCCCAGTTTTTCGAAACCAGAATAAACGCAGCAATGTAGGCGGCAACCAGCAATCCGTATTTTGTCGGCTGGAACAATTCCTGGTTCAAATCAAGCAAGGTCCAAACCAGATCCTAAAATCGGGGAAATAAAGAAATACAGCAACCCGCAAACAATCACCAGAGTGAAGCCGATAGCCGCAAGCTGGCCGGTTGAGGGTTTGAGGCTGACTTTTTGCTCGCCGGATTTCCTGCTTTTCATCCTCGGCGCGCAAATCGGGCACCTTGGACACGGTGAAGATGACGAGCAAGAAGGCCACGAATATCCCGATGCCCAGTAGGGGGTGTAAAGCCCGGCATTGGCATTCGACTCTTCGCTGCCGGAAAACACAAAATGCCCGCCGACAATCGGGCCCAGAATCCAGCCCCCGCCGTTAATGTCTGCGCTATGTTGATGCGGGTCGCGCCACTTTCCGGAGAACCCAGCACCGTGGTGTAAGGATTGGCAATGGTTTCCAAGCATGTCATGCCCGCGGCAATGATAAACAAGCCTAGAAGAAAGGCCCAGTAGGCGCCGATGTGGGTGGCAGGAATGAACCAGAACGCGCCGGCAGCAATCAGCAACGAGGCCGACGAGTATGCCGCCTTTGTACCCAAATTTTCTTGCAATCAAACCGGCAGGAATCGCCATCAGGAAAGTAAGCCAGATAATTGGCGAGACTGCACGAGGCCGGACTGTTCCTTGTTGATGTGCAGCGAGTCCTGAAAATGCTTGTTCAGGATGTCAATCATGCCGTTGCAAAAACCCCACAGCAGAAATAGCGACGTAACCAGCGCAAAAGTAATGAATAGGTTTCTCCCGTCGGCGGTTTTGAAAAGGCTGCCGCCCTTTTCAGTAGATTTGGTTTCAGTGGTCGGCGCGATCATAGTTTGAGAGTGTGTTAACAACTCAAAACCACCTGCGAATGCAGTTGTAATTATTTTAGTAGCCGCACGGAGTCAAGTTTTTCATTCCCTTGATTTTAGCTGAATCAACGGATCTGATGCGACGGGCATGAATTGGTCCTCATCGAAATGAATGGAGAAACCGGACCTCTCACAGAGGCCAAAGGTCTTTCTTGGCATTGGATGAGACACAGCTTTGGGGGCAATTCGAAGCACTAGATCAGCCCTTGCAACGGCGCCGCAATCCTCCGCCCTCCGCTGTCCGTGCGGATGGAATCGGTGCAAAGCAGGAACTGGCGACCCTAACTTTCTGACCGCCGGCAAATGTTCTTCCACTCAGTGACCCAGACTGTTGGCACAGCCTCAAATCCAAGAAGAATCCAATGGGATCTTGAAATTTGATGCTGGCTTAAAATCATACACCTGGCCGAAAATTAGACGCCGGAGTACAAACAAAACCCAAATAATTGCTTCAGATTTTGATGGCATCGCTGATGCTTTCAAGTAAAACATGCATAAAACATGGTTGCATAGTTTTGCGCTAAATTTTTTTCTGATTGCAATTGCAGCTAAATTGCGAAGCATGTTGGCTAGTCTCGTACCGTTGGGTTATCAAGATGAATCCGGATTCCATTACGGCGTAAAGAATCCGCAAGATAAATGAAATGACCAAGGGCTTGCTAAATTCAAGATGATTGTATTTCCCCGCATGCAGTACTGAAAGGTCTGCTATTGCGAATTTCGGTCAGTTATTCTTCAGGTCGGCTATTTCAGTATTCTATATTGAAATTTAACACTCGTACTGTTGAGTCTCATGGTGCCTCATTTTTAGCCACTTTTTGACTTTTTCCCTGAGGATTCAACACAATATTCGAACTATAATTAAGTAACTTATTGAACATCAATATGTTATGGACAGACGAATTATGTTGCGTTTCTCGATTAGTGGCCTTATAATTCAGATAAATAATTTAGCTGCTTTGATCAGTAGCAAGTCGATGGAGGTTCAAATTGACAATGAATGTTGAAGGAATTGTTTTGTGTCACGATTTAGCGGGCAAAAAAGCCAGCTACGCCACCCCCGTATGTCTGATTTTAATGCAATCGAATGTGGTTGTAGCAACTCTGTAAAACGCACAGCATGACTTGTAAAAATTATCAATCTAATTTTTGTTCAACGTTTGTTTAAATCCGAGATGCAATTACAATCTCCAGCTTGGTATTGTGCCCGGACGAAGCCCAAACACGAGCACATTGCAGCCGCGAATTTGCGGAAGAACTTGAATTTGGAGGTCTTTCATCCCCGATTGCGGATTGAGCGGGCAACGCGGCGGGGAGTTGTGCGGGTCAGCGAACCGCTTTTTCCGTGTTACATTTTTTTTCGGTGTTTAATTGAAGAAAAACTTGAACGAAATAAAACGCACGAGTGGGGTGAGTACAGTGGTGCATTTTGCACATCGGATACCGACAATAGCCGATTCGGTGATTGAAGAATTGAAGGAATGCTTTGAAGGGGAAGAGACCATGACGGTTGAAGATCGGCTTTCGCCTGGAGATGAGGTTGTTGTTGCGGAAGGGGCCTTTAGCGGTATGCGGGCTTTTGTTTTGCGTGTCATGCCGGCCAGAAGGCGCGTTCAGGTGTTGCTTGATGTTTTGGGGCGTCCCACGCCGGCGGAAGTTGATGAAAATTCGGTCGTTATTGAGGGAAATGGCGTGGCGAATTTGGTTCCCATGCTGGCGGCGCCATTGTGCAAAATGCTAGTGGTCAGCACGTTGGTTGAGTCAAGGTAAAGAGTTTCCCAAACCGTGGAAACTAAGAAAATGGGGAGTGAGGTGAAGGGAAAAGTTTGTCGGAACTGGTTCCGGACGAACAAGTGCGGAGCTTTGTTTCAGAATAATGCATTCATTAGAATTGTTACTTTGGTCTACCTTAAATTTTCATTCATTTCTCTATGGATTTTTCAATTGAAGCTCAGCCGTTAAGCGGTTCTCGTTCCTTCTCGACTTGGAGCAAGACTTACGCTGGAAGCGTACGTTGGACATTCTTCTTATCTTGCTGTCCCTGCCATTACTGATCCCGCTGGCGCTGTTAGTGGCTCTGTTGATCCGAATCGGTTCCCGCGGGCCGATTCTATTCATGCAGGAACGCGTTGGTTATCGGGGCAGGCGTTTCATGTGCTTTCAAATTCCGAACCATGTTCGTGGATGCGGACACGAGCACTCCATCAAGGACACCTGCAACATCTGATGAATTCGAACACGCCAATGATGAAAATGGATTCGAAAGGTGATCCTCGAATCATTCCTTTTGGTGTGTTGCTCCGCGCCTCGGGCTTGGATGAGTTGCCCCAATTGATCAATGTGCTGCGGGGTGAAATGAGTCTGGTGGGGCCACGCCCGTGTTTGCCTTACGAATATGAAAAATATCTGCCCTGGCAGAAGGAACGATTTGCAACGCTGCCGGGCCTGACCGGGCTCTGGCAGGTGAGCGGAAAGAATAAAACCACTTTTGTGGAAATGATTCAACTGGATATCAAGTATGCGAAAAACAAAACCCTTTGGTGGGATTTAAAATCATCCTGATGACGGTTCCGGCATTGATCATTCAAATGCTGGAGGCGCGACTAGTTGAAGAACAGCATCTTCTCGCCCGTACGCCCCAAAACCAGTTACTCCAACGGATCGCCACGCCTCATCCTTTACGCAAGGCCCCCCTTGGTGGTGTGGTTCATGCTTCACACGGGGAAGATGCGTGGGTTCGGAAGGAAACCAAATTAAATTTATAATATTATAAGTTATGACAAAACCAATAAAAGTCGGAGTGGTGGGCTGTGGGTATTGGGGGCCAAATTTGATTCGCAATTTCAGATCGCTTCCGATTGCAGCCTGAAAATGATGTGTGACGTCAGTGAAAGCCGCCTGGCTCATCTCAAATCGCTTTATCCGGAAGTTGAAGGCGAGACGAATTACAATCACATGCTTAATGGCGTCGGCCTCGACGCGGTTGTCATCGCCACGTCCGTCAAATCGCATTTCCCGATGGCCAAGGCGAGTTTGCTTGGCCGGCAAGCACACCTTCATCGAAAAGCCGATGGCCGCCTCTTCCGCAGGAATGCGAGGAATTGATCGAAATTGCGAAGAAAAAGGGATTGGTGTTGATGGTGGGGCATACCTTCCTTTATTCGCCGGCGGTCAGAAAAATCAAGGAAATTGTCCAGCGAGGCGACATCGGAGAAATCCGCTACATTTGCGCGCGGCGGTTGAATCTTGGGCTTTTTCAAAAAGACATCAATGTTGCCTGGGATCTGGCTCCCCATGATATCTCCATTATTCTGCACATCATGGAAAGAGAAGCGGTTACCATCAACTGTCAAGGCAGTGCGCACATCACCCCTGGGGTGGAGGATGTGACAACCATGTGGCTCAATTTTCCGGGAAATCGGTCGGCCATCATTCACAGCAGTTGGCTGGATCCGAGGAAAATCAGGGAAATGACCATCGTGGGCAGCAAACGAATGATTGTTTATGACGACGTCTCCCAGCTCGAGAAAATCCGGATTTTTGACGCGCGGGTTGAACGACCGCCGCATTACGACACATTCGCTGAATTTCATTATGCTTACCACTATGGCGATGTTCATATTCCCTACCTCAAACAGGAAGAACCGCTGAAAACCGAATGCCAGCATTTCTCTGGATTGCATCAACCAGGGAATCACTCCTTTGACGGATGGCAAACAAGGTCTTGGAACTGGTCCGCATCTTGGAGGCGTCTTCCCTATCGTTGAAACGAGCGGTGGCTGTGTCAATCTGTCCGGCCAGGAAAATGGCCATGATTGGACGCCGTCGATTCCCGAATCCGCCATCCGCATATCGGCCGTTGGGCATCGGCAAGTAAGAAGGCTTCCCGCCCGGCAGGCAGAAAGTTGCGATCAAAGCTTTAGTCTCGCCTTCGCCGGGCTTCGTCAAAATCTGCCCTATGACCTTTCCCGCAGCCTCCGTTGCAACGGATTGCTCCGGATGTCAAATTGGGTAGAAACGTTCGCCTCCACGGGTTTGTCAACCTGTACGGTTGCGAAATTGGGGATGACGTAAAAATCGGCACCTTCGTCGAAATTCAGAAGGGGGTCAAAATCGGCAACCGTTGCAAAATCTCCAGCCACACCTTCATTTGCGAGGGAGTGACGCTTGGAGGATGAGGTTTTCGTCGGTCACAACGTCACTTTTACCAATGACCTTTATCCCCGCGCCACTGCCAATGGAAATTTGCAGACTGAGGCGGATTGGAACTGCATCCCGACTTTGGTCAAACGGGGCGCATCCATCGGGTCCGGCGCGGTGCTGCTGTGCGGCATCACCGTTGGCGAAAATGCCCTGGTTGGCGCCGGCAGCGTGGTGACCAAGGATGTGCCCCCGCACTCCGTCGTGGCGGGCAACCCGGCCCGGGTCGTCAAATCGCTGGTGCAGAAAAGTTGAGTTGCGAATCACGTGTCCACGGAAAACACCATCACGCCATCAGGCATTGTTCTGCCTCCCGGCGCCGCCGCTCTTCTGATCAACAATCATTTCACCGTCGATGCGCCGCAACCGATAAACCCCGCCGACAACCCTGGGTGGGACGCGCTGGTGAAAGTGCATCCGCGGTGTTCGTTTTTCCATTGCGTTGCCTGGGCCAGAACGCTCCAAGGCGCCTACGGTTTCAGGCCGGTCTATTTCACTGCCGGCGATGTGGACGGACGTTCAGCCATTCTGCCGCTCATGGAGGTCGATAGTTGGCTGACCGGGCGGCGGGGAGTGGCCCTGCCTTTCACGGATGATTGCGAGCCGCTCTATACGGATCCGTCCTCAATCCGACATTTGATTCAGGCCGCCTTTGAATGGGGGAAAACCCGGGGCTGGAAATCCGTGGAGTGCCGGGGCGGACGGGAACTGTTCGGCGATGCGCCGGCGTCGCAGTCGTTTTACGGACACAGTGTGGATTTGGAGGCGGATGAAGACCGGATGTTTGCGCGGCTGAAGAGTTCGGTGCGGCGCGCAATACGCAAGGCCAAAAAGAACGGCGTCACGGTGACCGTTTCGCGCAGCCTGGAGGCGACGAGGGCTTTTTACACGCTGCACTGCCGGACCCGCAGGCAACACGGCCTGCCCCCGCAGCCGTTCACTTTTTTCTTAAACATCTTCGAGCACATTCTGTCCAAGAACCTGGGTATGATTGCCATAGCCAGTTGCCGGAACCGTCCCATTGCCGCCGCAGTTCATTTTCAATTGGGCGCCCAAAGCGTTTTCAAGTATGGGGCGTCCGACAGGACATTCCAGCGTTTGCGCGGAACCAATCTCGTCATGTGGGAGGCCATCAAGTGGCACGCGCGTCAGGGCGCAAAAACGCTGCATCTGGGAAGGACCGCCATCGGAAACGAGGGCCTGAGAAGGTTCAAACTTGGCTGGGGTGCAAGCGAGCAAAAAGTCGAGTATTTCAAATACGACTTGCGGAAAGGTCGCTTCGTCACCGAGGCCGATGATTCCACCGGCTGGCATAACCGCGTGTTCAACTTAATGCCGATTGGAGCGTCGCGCGCGGTCGGTGCGCTGCTTTATCGGCATTATGCCTGAAGTATTTAACGGCGGCTTTTTCCGCTTCTGCAGGAACATCAATTTGGGACAACATGAGTAACAGCCAACAGGCTCAACCGCCAGCGGGAATGTCTTTGGGCGACATCTACTATGTGCTCTTTCGGCACAAGTGGAAGATCATTGTCCTTTCCCTGGCGGGCTTTCTGGGTGCCGCCGCCGTCCATTTCCTCAAACCCCCGCCTTATCAATCCCAAGCGGAGTTGTTGATCCAATATGTGCCCGAGGCCAGGTCCCTTTCCCTGGTGGGGAGTGACCAAAAAGTGATCGTGCCCGATTCGCAGGGGGCTGGCATTATCAATTCCGAAATTCAGATTCTGACCAGTCTGGACCTGGCGCAACAGGCCGTCACCAATATCGGAGCGGCCAGAATCCTGGCCCGAGCCGGCGGCGGCAGCAATGCGAACGCTGCCGCTGGACTTGTGCAGGCAAACTTGCTGGCGGTGGCGGCCGACAAGGACAGCGGTGTCATCTTGGTCACGTTCAAGCACCCTGACCCGCAAATCGTTCAACCTGTACTGCAGGAGGTCATCAATGACTATTTCCAGAAACATTATGAAATTCATTCGGTGGGTGGACAATATGACGACGCCCTCAGCCGGGAACGGACCGCCTTGGGTCTGCAGCTCAACGATACGGAACAGCAAATTGCCGGACTGAAGAACAAGGCCAACATCATTTCACTGGAGGACTCCAGAAAGGGACTGGCGGAGCAAATTTCCCAGATTCAGGGGTCCATTTTGGATGCCCAAGCCCGAATTGGCCGGCTATGAGGCGGCGATGAAGCAGGCGGGCAATGCCGAGCCCCTGAAACTGGTGAACCCCAACGCGCAGTCGGTCATTCCGCCTGACCAGATTGACGCTTACAACGTCACCTGCGCCCGGCTTGACCAGCTTCGGAAGAAGGAACTGGATTATCTGGTGCAGGGTTTCACGAGAAGCAACACCCTGGTCCTGGAAGTGGATGGGCAGATTGCCGGCACACAAAAAGCCAGGGATGACCTCGAAAAGAAATACCCACAAATCGCCGGCTTGGTGTCCGTTTCACCGGCGTTGAGCGGACAGCCGGCAACGCCGGTTCTGGATCTGCGGGCGCAGGTCGCCCAGGTCGCGACTCTCCAAGCCAAACTCCAGGCTTGGAATGCGCAACTGGACCAGCTCCAGATGCAGGCGACGAATCTCAACAACCTGGCGCCGACCATCGCGCAGTTGGAGCAAACCAGGGCAATTCAACAAGCCAATTATCAGAATCTGGCCACCAAGCTGGAAAATTCCCACATTGACGAAGCGCTCGACACCGGTAAGACCCCCAACATCAAGTGGGTGCAGATGCCGTCGCCGCCGTTTCAGGACTGGAAGAAAACCCGCAAGCTGGCCGCAATGATGGCGCTCAGTGGCATCTTCGCCGGTCTGGCGTGGGCCTTCTTGATTGAACTTGTGCTGGATCGTTCCGTGAGGCGGCCGGTCGAAATCGAGTCAAAACTGAAACTGCCCCTCTTCATTTCCATCCCTGACCTCCGCCGGAACGGTCACTCGCGTTTGGCCCAATCCACGGAACCGCGGCAACTGCAAAAGCAAAACGCTTCCCATGCTGATGAGCCCGCCGCGGGCGGTGGTCCGTCTCCGGAGAAAACCGGCGCTCTCCAGGTGGTTTCGTTGGAGCGCAATCCGTCACTGCAGCCGTTTTATGAGGCATTGCGCGACCGGTTGATCGTTTATTTTGAGGTCAGGAAGCTCGCCCACAAACCGAAACTGGTGGCCGTGACGAGCGCCAGCCGGGGCGCGGGCGTCAGCACGCATTGCCGCCGGCCTGGCCGCCTCGCTTTCCGAAACGGGCGACGGCAACGTTCTGCTGGTGGACATGAACTTTGAGCAGGGGGCGGCGCAACAGTTCTACAAGGGCAAGGCCGGCTGCGGATTGGACGCCGCCTTGAAGGCTGAAACCAAGGCAGACGCCCTGGTCCAGGAAAACCTGTATGTCGTCAACGGCAATGCCAACAGCGATGAGCTTCCGCGCATCCTGCCCAAACGTTTCGCCGCCTTGGTGCCCAGACTCAAGGCCAGCGACTACGATTACATCATTTTCGACATGCCGCCTGTCAGCCAGACCAGCCTCACCTCGCGCCTCGCCCGGTTCATGGACATGGTGTTGCTCGTCGTTGAATCGGAGAAGACCGACCGCGAGGTCGTCCAGCAGGCGAACACCTGGCTGACCGAATCCGGCGCCACAGTCGGCGCCGTGCTCAACAAAACCCACAAATACGTTCCTGAAGGATTGCACCGGGAATTTCTGCACGGTAAATAAAACCTCGAGATTCAATGTCTAGCGTGCGATGTCGGATGTTAATTACCGATTACTGATCACCGGCCATTGTTTACTGATGGCCTATCTCTGACTTTTTTCCAGTTCCTTGCCCTCTTTTACGGTTAAGTAATTTTTGAATTCGCGCTCTGCGCGTAATTTGCAGAGTTCCCGCTCTTGGAGTGTGTCGGAAAATTCAACTTACTCCGTTGGAGCCGAGGTATCGAGGCTTGAATCTCCCGAAAATCGGGCGCTTATGAAAGGGGAACGAGCCTCCTTGCGTCGGCTCCCATTATTTTCAGACGCGTTCTTAAACCCGTTGCTTTTCGCCAACTAGCCACTAATCACTCGCCCAATTCGTTCCATGCCTGCCCGTCGCCTCTATTACAATCTCAAGCCATACCTGCCGTGGCGCTTCCGGATGGCGTTGCGCCGGATTATCGCGCGCCGGAAACGCAATGCCTGCCAGGAGGTCTGGCCCATCAATGAGGCTGCGGCAAACCCGCCTACCGGCTGGCCCGGCTGGCCGGAGGGCAAACAATTCGCGCTCGTGTTCACCCACGACGTCGAAGGCCCCGACGGCCTGGCCAGGTGCCGGCAGTTGATGCAACTGGAAATGCAGATGGGCTTTCGCTCCTCGTTTAATTTCATTCCCGAAGGCTCGTACCGTGTGCCACGGGAGCTCAGGGAGGAGCTTCAGGAGAATGGTTTTGAAGTGGGCGTTCAGGACTTGAAACATGACGGCAAACTCTTCCAAAATCGAGAGTCGTTCCGGCGCAGGGCAAGGCAGATTAACCGTTACTTGCATCAATGGGGCGCGGTTGGGTTTCGTGCCGGTTTCATGTTTCACAATCTGGAGTGGGCTCATGACCTGGATATTGAGTACTCGTCATGCACCTTTGACACCGACCCTTTTGAACCACAGCCCGATGGTGTCGGCACGATCTTCCCCTTTTGGGTCCCAGCCGGCGCAGCCGGCAGTTCGATGTTCGATGTTGGCTCGGCAGCCTCGGCGGATTCTGGATCACGTTTCACGAATCACGAATCACATTCGGGCTACATTGAGCTGCCCTACACTCTCCCCCAGGATTTCACGTTATTCCTCCTGTTCCAGGAGCGCCAGCCGGATATCTGGCTCAACAAATTGGACTGGATCGCAAAATACGGTGGCATGGTCCTGTTGAATACGCACCCGGATTATATGGCCATGGAGGGAAAGGTTGGGGCGTGCAATGAGTTCCCGGTGGAATTTTACAAACAGTTTCTCGATTATGTTCGCGTGAAGTACTCCGGGTCGTATTGGCACGCACTTCCCCGGGAGGTTGCCGCTTGGGCTGCGGACCAGGTGAATGTTTCGACGGTCTCAATTGGGAGACACAATGGTTCGGTAAGTCGTGAACCGATTCGCCAACCCAGACTGGCTCCGGTTTATGCGGTTGGCTCACCTGAGCCGGCAGTTGTGCTTGCGGAACCCGCCGCTTCAGGCAATCCTCCCATGAAGGTTCTTCGGCAGCGCCAGTCGCGCCGCCAAGGCCTGCATGGAGGTCGGACCGTGGAAAACGATGATTTCCCGCGCACCAAACGGAACTCGCTTCGGGGCCGGCGCGCTGCTGTCCTTCTCTTTTCTGTATATCCTGCCGATCCCCGACCGCGGCGCGCAGCCGAAACGCTGGCGCGCGAAGGTGTGAGCGTTGATGTGATCTGCCTTCAGGGAGGCCAGGATGAATCCCGGCGCGAAATGGTGGATGGAGTCAATGTCCTCCGAATCCCGTTGAAACGCCGCCGGGGGGGCAGGCTCAATTACCTCTTTCAATACGCAGCTTTCATTTCTGTCTCGTTTGTCGTCCTGTCCTGGCGATCCTTGTCGCGGCGCTACGATCTGGTTCACGCGCACAATATGCCGGACGTGCTGGTCTTCAGCGCACTCGTCCCCAAATTGCTTGGCGCGAAGGTGATTCTGGATCTTCACGATCCCATGCCCGAATTAATGATGACGATTTTCAGGCTGCGTCAGGACAGTCTCGCGGTTCGCCTGCTGAAGCGGACGGAAAAATGGAGCACCGGTTTTGCCAACCTTGTATTGACCGTGAATCAGGCGTCCAAAAGACTTTATTCCTCGCGCAGTTGTGTGCCGGAAAAAATCCGGGTCGTAATGAACTCGCCCAATGAGGACGTTTTCCGGTTCCGGCCTCCCGCGCACGCAGCGCCGGAGGGAAAACCCGGCGGCAATTTTACGATCATGTATCACGGATCACTGCTGCAACGGAACGGTTTCGACCTCGCGGTGAAGGCGCTGGAAACCGTGAGGAAATCCATCCCCGGCGCGACGCTCACGGTTTGCGGTGAACCCACGCCTTTTTTTGAATCAGTCATGGCGTCCGTCGGCCAGCGCGGTTTGCAAGGTGCGGTCAATTACCTTGGCATGAAAAAACCGGAGCAGATCGTCGAGGCCATTGATCGTTGCGACCTCGGCATCATCCCCAATCACCGCAACATTTTCACCGAGATGAACACACCGACACGCATTTTCGAGTATCTGTCGCGCGGCAAGCCCGTCATCACGCCCCGGGCGCGCGGCATCCAGGATTATTTCGGCGACCAGGAACTGATCTATTTCGAGTTGGGCGACGCCGACGATCTCGCCCGGAAAATTGAATACGCCTGTTTCCATCCGGAGGAGGTGAGGGAAATCGTCGAACGCGGCCAAAAAATTTATCTCACCCACCGTTGGAGCCAGGAAAGCCTTGGCTTTGTGGACACCGTCGCCGGGTTGCTTGGACGGGGTTGAAAGTCACGGCCGCGAAACTCCATCAATGATTGCAGTCCAGGCAGATGACGAAGAGCGTGCAGCAGCCACGGAATTCTTTGAACTGTTCAAAACCCCGTGGGAGTTTCTTCGCGATGGCGGCAAAACCGATGTATTAATCTGCTCGTGTGCCGGCGTTCCCCGGAATGAGGCAAGGCTGGTTTTGGTTTTGGGGGCGAACCGAAATCCTTCGACCAGGAAATGGAGATCCAGTCGCGCGCACAAGGCCCGAACACGATGCTTTCATACCAGGGCGAACGGATCCCGGTTTATGGAAGCAGCCTTACCTTCGGCCATTCCGCAGATGCCGCATTGAAAAATGAATCTTCCGGGGAGGCGGCAATGGTGAAATTCAGGGTTAAGAACCAGATGATCGTCCGCATGGGATACAACCTGTTCCAGGAAATCCGCCACCTGTTGGCACGCGGTCAACCCGAGGCCAACGCGGAGATTCCTGCGCTGGAAATGCACATCGCCATCCTGCGCGATTTGATCGTTGGCGCCGGGATCCCGCTGGTTGAGATCCCACCCCTCCCGGGCGGATATGATTTGATCGCCTGCCTGACGCATGATGTGGATCACGTCGGCATCCGGAACCATAAATTTGACCACACGATGTTTGGATTTCTTTACCGCGCCACAGCTGGTTCCGTCTTGGAGTTTTGCCGCGGGAGGAAAACATTCCGGCAATTGGCAACCAATTGGCTCGCTGCGCTAAGGCTTCCGCTGGTTCATCTCGGCCTCGCCGCAGACTTTTGGCATCCATTCGACCGCTATCTCGAAATTGAAAAGGGGATGAACTCGACCTTTTTTGTAATTCCAAAAAAGGGCGAACCGGGTACGGATGCCAGGGGGAATCGTCCGGCCCGTCGTGCCGCAAGTTATGATGCCGCCGGGCTCGTGCAGCCTCTCAAACAATTGCAGTCTGCCGGCGACGAAGTTGGCCTTCACGGCATTGACGCCTGGCGAGACAGCGCCGCCGGCCGGCAGGAACACGCAATCATTTCCCGGCTGACCGGTGCGACGGAAATCGGCGTGCGGATGCACTGGCTCTATTTTGACGACCGGTCACCCGCCATCCTGGAAGCGGCGGGATTCAGCTACGATTCCACCGTCGGTTACAACCAGACGATCGGCTACCGTGCCGGCACGACCCAGGTGTTCAAGCCGCTTTCAACAACAAAGATGCTCGAACTACCCATGCACATCATGGACACGGCCATGTTTTATCCCGGTTACATGAACCTGTCACCGAAGTCTGCCGCGAAAGTCGTCGGCAAGCTGCTCCAGAACGCCATCCGGTTTGGCGGCGTGCTGACGGTGAACTGGCACGATCGCAGCATCGCGCCTGAACGTCTGTGGGACGATTTTTACATCCAATTGCTGGACGATTTGAAAGCGGGGAAAGCGTGGTTCCCGACCGCCAGCCAGGCCGTCTCTTGGTTCAAAAAACGCCGGGCGGCGGCGTTTGAGCATTCGGACGGCACTCTCAAAATCAAAACGGCCCCCGGCGATGGTTTGCCGGAATTGAGGGTCCGGGTTTTCCAGCTGGAGGCCGCCGGCGTGAAGCTGATCGAAAAACCGCTGGCGGACGGCACGGAGATTTTGCTTGCCGCGTGAATTGAATTGGCAGACACAACGCACGGCATTCTATGAAAGATAAACTTGTTGTTGCCCAGTTTGGTTGCGGTTATTGGGGGCCGAACCTGCTCCGCAATTTTTCATCGCTGAAAAATTGCTCGGTCAAATATGTCGTGGACGCGAGCGCCGAACGCCGTGCTTTCGTGGAGAAGAATTTCCCGCTGACCAGTGCCATCGGGACCCAAGCCCCCGTCCTGGGCGACCCGGAGGTGGATGCGGTGGTGATCGCGACGCCGGCAGCCACGCATTTTGCAATCGCGCTCGCCGCCCTCCAGGCGGGCAAAAATGTTTTCGTGGAAAAACCGATGGCCAGGAAGGCCGCCGAGGTGGACGAACTCGCGCGCGTCGCCGGTGAAAAAAAACTCATCGTGATGGTTGGTCACACGTTCATTTA
Source organism: uncultured Verrucomicrobiae bacterium (assembly GCA_963797825.1). GTDB lineage: Bacteria > Verrucomicrobiota > Verrucomicrobiia > Limisphaerales > UBA11358 > UBA11358. The sequence continues at coordinate 8,905 of CAWCRR010000030.1, read as the reverse complement.
TAATTCCGCCGTGCGCTACGTCAAAAAGATGATCAATGCCGGCGAACTCGGCGACATCCGCTATATTTACAGCCAGCGCCTGAACCTGGGGCGCATCCGCTCGGATATTGACGCGCTCTGGAATTTCGCCCCGCACGACGTCAGCATCATCCAATACTGGCTGGGTGATCCGGTCCCGCTTTCGGTTTCGCGGCGGGGCATGGCCTACATGCAGGATGGCATTGACGACGTGGTCTTTTTGAGCCTGATCTATCCCGGCAAAATCATGGCCAACATCCACGTGAGCTGGCTGGACCCGCAAAAAGTGCGCAAGATGATCGTGGTTGGCTCCAAAAAAATGGTCGTGTATGACGATGTGGCCGACGACAAGATCGCCATTTACGACAAGGGCATAGACCATCGCGCGGTGTTGGGCGAGAACATGGATTTCGACCAGCCGCGTCCGCCGGAATTCGATTATCGCAGCGGAGACATTCTGCTGCCGCAGGTGAAATTTGTCGAACCGCTCCGCGTGGAGGCGGAACATTTCCTTGACTGCATCAGAAACCAGACTACGCCGCTGACCGGACTGGCCCATGCGCGGAAGGTTGTCTCCATTTTGGAACAGGCCGGCCAGGAACGGCGCGAACATGAATTTATGGGAGAACCGAAAATCCGGAGAGCCGGCATCGTGGATGTGACTTTTGGTGAGAACGTCACCGTCGTCGAGCCGGTGAACCTTTACGGCTGCGTCATCGGCGACGACACGTTCATCGGCCCTTTTGTTGAAATCCAGCGCGGAGCCGTGGTGGGGAAACGCTGCCGGATACAATCCCATGCCTTCATTTGCGACATGGTGGTGATTGGCGACGATTGCTTCATCTCGCACGGCGCGATGTTCATTAACGATCCCTTCGCGATTGGCGGTCCGGGCAAGGGGAAACGGGAGCTTTGGCGGTCCACAAAAATTGGCTGTCACGTCAGCATCGGAACGAATGCGACCATCCTCCCGGTGACGATTTGTGATCATGTGGTCATTGGGGCTGGCGCCGTGGTGACCAGGGACATTACCGAACCCGGCATTTATGCGGGCAACCCCGCACGCCTCCTGCGCCGGCTTTGATTGAATTTTGGACTGCGCGGACATGTCCGCGCTTTCCGACGAGGCGACATGTCGCCGCGTTCCAGAGCGGTGACATGTCACCGCACTCCAAATCCGCACTCTGCCCAATTCGTTCGAGGTTCAGTGTTCGATGTTGAATGTTCGATGTTTCCCGCAAAAAACAAATGAAAATCCCCTTTGTTGACCTGCACGCCCAATACCTGACGCATCAAGCCGGAGATTGACGCGGCCATGGCCGGGGTCATCGCCCAGTCCGCCTACATCCGCGGACCGCAGGTGGACGCAATTCGAGAAGGCTTTGGGCGGAAACACTCGGCATGAAACATTGTGTCTCCTGCGCCAACGGGACGGATGCGCTCTACATCGCCATGCGCGGGCTGGGGATCAAGCCGGGGGACGAAGTCATCACCACCGCGCATTCCTGGATTTCGACCTCCGAAACCATCACCCAGGCCGGCGGCCGGGTGGTTTTTTGCGACACGGACAACGACACATTCACCATCAACCCGGCGTTGATCGAGGCGAAAATCACCTCGCGCACGGTCGGAATCATCCCCGTGCACCTCTACGGCCAGCCGGCCGACATGGACGCCATCATGGCCATCGCGAAAAAACACAAGCTTTGGGTGATTGAAGATTGCGCCCAGGCGCATCTGGCGCGCTACAAAGGCCGGCTCGTCGGCACTTTTGGAAACGCCGCCACGTTCTCGTTTTATCCCGGCAAAAACCTCGGCGCTTATGGCGACGCCGGGTGCGCCGTGACCAATGACGATCAGTTGGCGGATTGGATGGCGACTTTTGCCCGGCACGGCGGCAAAGGCGAACACGTCATGGAAGGCATCAACAGCCGCATGGATGGTTTGCAAGGCGCGGTCTTGAACGTGAAGCTGCCGCATCTGCCCGCGTGGACCCAGGCGCGCCGGCGCGTGGCCGCCCGCTATGACGAACTGCTGAAAGGCGTTGGCGACATTGTAACACCCAAAGTCGCGTCAGACCGCGACCACGTTTATCACCTCTATGTCATTCGGACGGAAAAGCGGGATGGCTTGAAAAAACACCTGGCGGACGCGGGCATCGCCACCGTCCTCAATTATCCGAAGGCGTTGCCATTCTATCCAGCCTATGATTATCTCGCTCACAAACCGGCAGACTTTCCGGTGGCCTACGCGAACCAGTCGCGGATACTTTCGCTGCCGATCTTTCCGGAAATGCCGGATGAAATGATTTCTCATGTTGCCGCGAACATTGCGGCATTTTTGGTTGGCAGGGGCGCGGTAACCTCTGTCCTCTGACATCTGATCTCTGGCATCCGTCCTCTGTCCTCTGATCTCTGCCTTCTGACTCATGCCGCCTATTGTAGCAACAATTGTTTATCTTGGTTTTATTGCCTGGCTGTTCCGGCGGGACATCCGCCAGCAGCGCGGGGTGACGGGCGCCCTCTGGATCCCCGTTATTTGGCTGACCATCATTGGGTCAAGATTTGTTTCCGAGTGGCTGTCCTTGTTCGGACTGCCGTTTGGGTCGGTCAACCTTGAGGAGGGCAGTCCGCTGGATGCGGTGGTATTTGGGCTGTTGATTGTTTCGGGTTTATGTGTTTTGAGTCGGCGCCGGGTTACACTCTCGGAAGTCGTGCGGAACAACCGTTGGCTGACGGTTTTTCTGGTTTATTGTTTTCTGGCGATTCTCTGGTCCGATTTTCCCCTGGTGGCCTTGAAGCGCTGGTTGAAGGTGCTGGGGCATCCCATCATGGTGCTTGTGCTGTTGACGGAACCTGATCCCGAGGAGGCCATCATCCGGTTGTTCAAACGATGCGCCTACGTGTGGGTTGTGGGCTCTGTTCTGTTCATAAAATACTTTCCGCAGTGGGGCCGCGGATTCGATGCTTGGCAGGGAGCGGCGTCGAATTTTGGCATCACCACCAACAAAAACATGCTTGGATTGGATCTTTTCCTCCTTGGAGTCTTCTTTTTTTGGTATTTTTTGAAAGTCTGGCGGACGGAAAAGAGCCGGGAACGTCGCAACGAGTTGATTTTGGTTGTGGCTTTTCTGGGCATGATTGGATGGCTGCTAAATATGGCCCACAGTTCGACTTCCACGGTTTCATTTTTGATCGCGGCGGCCGTAATGTTGTTTCTTGGCTGGCGCTGGGTGAATCCGAAGTATATTGGCATATATTTGGTGGCCGCCGTGGTAGTCGGCCTCGTCGCGGAAGAGGGGTTCGGCATTTATACCAGCGTCCTGCAGTTCTTGGGGAAGAATCCCACCCTGACCGATCGGACCCTGCTCTGGCATGACCTGCTTCAGATTGACATCAATCCAATTTTTGGAACCGGTTTTGAAAGCTTCTGGTTGGGAGAACGCATGAAAATCCTCTCGGCAAAGTGGTGGTGGGTTCCCAATGAGGCCCACAATGCCTATCTGGAAACTTATCTGAACTTGGGCTTGGCCGGGCTTTGCCTCCTGCTCGGCTGGTTTTTTGTCATCTATCTCAAGGCCAGGCGCGATCTACTTGACGGCGTGGATTGGGGCCGGTTTCGTCTGGCGCTTCTCGTGGCAGTCATCTTTTACGGTTGGACGGAAGCGGCTTTTAAAGCGCAGAATCCTGTTTATTTCACCTTTTATCTGATCGCCATGGACTACCCGAAGGCCGCATTCGCAACTGCCGGGCAGCGAGATGAGTCGGAGGGAAAGGAAACAAAAGGAGAATTGGCTTCTGTTTCTGAGCAGAAGCTAGCGGCAAATATTGAATCAGCCTGTCACGATTTGGTCAGCGCGCCGTCCACTGCTTGAGATTTATGAAATTCCCAAAGTCTGGCTGGGTTGAAGATTTTCCGCGCACGATTTTAAGACATTCTTCACTCCCTTGCGTGCAAAGCATCTGCAAGTTTTTCAACCACGTGCTTGGAAAAAACAGGGATTGCAGTAAACCCGCGAAACTCAAAGTCTTCAATGGATAGGTGCCCAAACCGCTTATGTTTAGCAGCTTAGGGTGCGGCTCGTTTCCATTGAATGGATGGTAAACTATGACATGGCACAGACTTTGCTTTAAAGCTCGGTTGTATGTTGTTTTATGTGTACAAGCCAAAACTGGCAGGATTTTCCTTGACTCATTCACAATCAACGATTCAACCACGCACCCGAAGCCGCTTTAAAGCGAACGTCGTGTTTCGTGCGCTCGGGGTTTTATCCGCGGTTTTGTTTCTGATCGTTTCTGCCAGCACTCAGGCTGCCGTCATCAATGCAAGCAGCGTTTCCCTGGTTGCTGTTCAAGCCGCTGTGAATTCAGCTTCGTCCGGTGACACCGTTCAAGTGCCCGCCGGAACAGCTACATGGACTGGCGCGCTCACCATTGACACCGATATTCAACTGATTGGCGCCGGCATTGGTCATACGGTGATTACGGACGGAGGGTCAATCGCCCTACAACTGATTTCTTGGACTACCTTGTCGAATCATTTCGACCGGATAAGCGGATTTACTTTCGCGGGCAGCGGGCAGGCACTAAATTCCGGCTCGACTGGCACCATCACTATTCTGGGCACATGCCACGCATTCCAGGCCGACCACCTGCAATTTATAGATACAATGGACAACGCAGACCTCATGTTCGACGGCTGGGTTTATGGAGTGGTGGACAATTGCAGCTTTCTTCGCAACGGTAATTTTGGGGTTTGGATACGGCACGAGTATTACGGAGGATACAACTTCGGGGACGGCTCTTGGGCGGACGCGGACCATTGGGGAACTACCAATGCGCTCTATGTAGAAAGCTGCGCTTTCACCAACAATTATTCGAGTCCAGGTGCGATTGACGCCGAGGATGGTGCCCGGTTTGTTTTTCGATACAACAGTGTGACCAATGACAATGTGGGCTGGCATGGAACTGAGACCGGAAACCGTCTGCGTTCAGCGCGCTCCTATGAAATTTACGGCAACAACTTCTATTTCGACACCAACCGAAACTCTATCTGGTTCGCGGCTATAAATAACCGTGGCGGAACAGGGGTCATATTCTCGAACACGTTCGCCGGTTACAACAAGGTGGAGACTTTGGAAACTTTTAGAGCTACGCCGGACGTTGGATGGCCGTGGCCTCCGTGGGGCGTCGCCAACGGTCTTAATGGCTGGGACGCCAACGGCACCGGCATTTACGACTCAGGGACGGCAACCGGCCCCAACGGCTCATCCTTGTTAATTGACAGCACTAAGAGTTGGGCGGTGAACCAGTGGGTGACGAACAACGGAGCTTTTGTATTGTGGGACACGAACCAGAATGTGGCCGCCTATATCGAGGCCAACACCGCGACGACTCTTACCCTTGTCATTGCCCATGCCGGTTCTTCGTTTGTCATCAACAACGGCGACAGCTACACCATTGGATTAGTTTATAGCGTGTTAGACCAACCCGGACGCGGACCGGGCGATTTGCTCGGCGATTACGGCGGTGGAACATACGGCAAGCCTTACGATACCGTTACCGGCAAAACGAACTGGCCGAACCAGGTGCTTGAGCCGGTGATGGAATGGAGCAATACCCTCATAGGATTAATCCCAAACAATTCATATCAAGATTATGGCGTTTCGGATTCTCCAACTATCGTAAGCAACCGTGATTTCACGGTCGGGACGGTAAAGCCCGGCTACACGCCACTGGTTTATCCTCATCCGCTGGTGAGTGGGACGCCAGCCGCGCCGAGTTATACGCTGACGGTGCTGAACGGCACCGGCAGCGGCACCTATAATTCAAACTCCGTCGTCACCATTTCCACGAACGCAACTTACTCCGCCGAACACTTCACGTATTGGAGCGGCTCGCATATCGCGAACACGAACTCGGCTAGTACCACGGTCGTAATGCCAGCGACCAACCTCACCGTGACGGCGAATTACATTCCTCTACCGCCTCTGGGTTTGGAGGTTATGTCCGGGCAATAGGCATTTCGGCAAAGGTTCCAAGAGAAGTTGAGAGTTGAGCCGCCTTCACCAGGTTTCGGCGAGCCAAGCAGTTGAGGGTTCTGGAAGAAAAACAGCCGAAAGCGAAGAATGATCTTGAACAGGAGCAAGCGGAGGGAGCGGAGATAAGGCTGGCCGTAACCCTTCGTCACCGCCATTCCCAGTAGGAATCGAGGTCACGAGATTAGGGAATTGAGTCTGGTTTCGGTTTGTCGAGTTTGACCCACGCCTCGTAACCCATCTTCGCCAAGGCTACGACGTGGCGGGCCTCGACGCCTACAGACAGACGGGAAGTTTACTAGTCGCCGACGTTTTCTTGATGCTTGAAGGTTTTGGATCGAAAGACGCAAACGAACGAGTCTCGTCACCTCGTCTCCTACAAATCCCTCGCTGGGGATGGCAAAGCAATGAATTCCGAATATATCGCCACATCTGGGATCGCCTAACGGTTCCAGACTCCAACGGCTTTCTGTCCTCCGATTTATGAAATCTGACCGTTGCCCTTTTCTTGTTGATCCATGAAATACGTGCTCATCACTTCCGCGCGCAACGAGGAGGCCTTCATTTCGCCGGAACACTGGATTCCGTTGTCGCGCAGACGCAGTTGCCCGAACGCTGGGTCATCGTTGACGACGGCTCGATCGACCGCACCGGCGGAAATTGTCGAAGGTTATGCGCAGAACATTTCCCTGGATCGACCGTTCGTCATATCCCGTCCAAAACGCGAAGGCCGCAATTTCGCCGCCAAAGCCGAAGCCGTGAACGGCGCGCTCGAACAAATGCAAGATCTTGAATTCGACGTTTTGGGAAATCTTGATGCCGACACGTCGTTTGAGCCGGACTACATGGAATTTCTCATGCAGAAATTTTCCGCCGACCCGAAACTGGGCGTCGCCGGCACGCCGTTCACGCAGGACGGCGGTTATGATTCCACGCAAGGATAGTTTTGAGGGTGAAAATTATGTCGCCGGCCCGATTCAGCTTTTCCGACGCCAATGTTTTAGGAGATTGGCGGATATGTGGCCAACCCCGCCGGCGGCGCATTCATGACGAAAGGCAAAGCTGCCTTTCGTTTCGGCTCTACCACTAATCCCGGTTCGCGCGGCACGTCTTATCGCGATGCTTTTGGAAATTCGGTGCATCAATTCAATATTCTTCCAGAGCATCAGCGGCTAAAAATTGAGGCTGAATCCGTGGTTCTGGTCCACGAAGCGGGAGGATTCCACGATCCGGGGACGCTCGCTGATTTTGAATCGCGCAAAGCTCAGCTGGGCGAGGAATTTTTCGACTTCCTGGCGCCCAGCACCTATGTGCCTCGGCTTGACGATCTTCGTCCGATCGTGGATGCAGCCGAACAAGCCAGCGGGGGAACTGTGGACGGATTTGCGAAGGCGGCGTCGAGCATCATTCACGGTCTTTTTCAGTATGTGAAGGGCGCAACTCACGTGCATTCGTCGATTAAAGACTCGTTGTCGATCAACGCGGGCGTTTGCCAGGATTTCGCGCACGTATTGCTGGGAGTGGTGCGGATGCGCGGATTACCCGCGCGCTACGTCTCCGGTTATCTGGTGCCCGGCAGCGCGGCTCATCGAATTCACGGCAGGAGGAAGTTATCGGTGGGCAGGCGTCGCATGCGTGGGCCGAAGTTTTGATGCTCGATGGCAGATGGGTCGGATACGACCCGACGCTCGGCAAGCCGGTTGGTTTGCGCCATGTTCGCCTCGCTTATGGACGCGATTATGGCGATGTGGCTCCCGTTCGCGGCGTCTATAAAGGTAGAGCAGGTCAGAGCCTATCGGTGGACGTATCCGTTCGTCCCGCGCTGGATGATGCGGGCACCGAGCAAGTAAGCAAAATCACCACGAGTGCTGCCCGTAAATTCCTCCGCCTCCGAGCGTCCGCAACAACCCGCTCAACAGCAGCAGTAATGAGAATCAGCTATTCCTCACGCTATACCGTCGTTCCAAATCGGGACCTGTGGATTCAATACACCTTAGGTAGGTCTCATTTTACTTATCAATGGCAATGAATCTGATTTTGAATTTGCCTCGTTACGGCGAAGATTTCCTATAGTGGAGTATGAACGATCATAGTGAATCGGCCGATCAACGGGACTTGGATTTACTCCATCGAATTGGCGAACGCATCGCCGCCTCTGATCCCTTTACGCTCGATTCTGGACTTGGTTGTAGACTTCGCTTCTGCCGCCGTTAAGTGCGATTCCTGCTTCGTGTACACTCTGGAGGAAGGCAACCTGATCCTGCGAGCATCAAAAAATCCGCATCCAGAGCTTTTGAACCGCCTGAAACTTCGATTGGGGCAGGGGATTACTGGCTGGGTCGCTGAGAACGGAAAACCGGTGGCGATTTCGCACAACGCGTGGCTTGATCCACGGTTTCAATTGTTCGACGAACTGCCGGAAGATCGTTACCAGGCACTGCTTTCTGTCCCGCTGCTCTCGCGCGACCGCCTGGTCGGCGTTATCAACCTTCAGCACCGCGAGCCTTATCTTCACAGCCATCGGGAAATCAATTTGGTCGCCGTGATGGGTTTTCTGGTCGGCCCCGAAATCGAGCGCGCTATCCTTGAAGCCGAGAAGGCGAAGCTCTCGGAATTGCCGGAAGCCCGCAGTCTGGTAGACCTCGCGAAGAGAATCTTGCAGCGCGACCTTCGAATTGATGAAGAGGAAGCATATTTGACGCTTCAGCGGCAAAGCCGCCAGCGCAAAAAATCCATGAAGGAAATCGCTGAGGCCATTCTTCTGGGCGATCAACTTAAGGCCGGCCAGGATGACTCTGTTACCCCGTAGCCCCGGTCGTTCGCCAGGCGGCATCTGTTCCCCGCTAAAAG
>CAWCRR010000029.1:0-256246 GCA_963797825.1 uncultured Verrucomicrobiae bacterium | reverse complement strand
CTTTTTACTTGTTCATCTATTCATTCAGCATATTGTTAGAATTTGTGGTTGGCAGCCCTGGAGTAACTGTTCCAAAGCTTGCTTCATTGTCATGATAATAAAAATTTCAAGGATGAATTACATTAGTCAAAATTAACTACTTTCCACCCGGAATAATTGTCAAGGTGATGGTAATTGACAAAACAGTCATCTTCGAGCGCACCAAAGAACTTTGATTCCTTGCCAGGAATTGTCGCGTTGGCGCATAAAGCGCTGGAATAACAGCGGTTTTTGAGCATAGTCAATTTTGATGATTTGCCGATATTGGCGATTGTGGCATTATGTCCAAAGCAGCCTGTTAAAATATCAATGCCGAACTTTTACTCACTAGCGTTTTTTAGAGACCCAAACCTACAACACATATGCGTTACCCCAAATCCTTCCTGATTCTATCCTGTGCTTTGATTTTAGTCTGTGGGTTACAGACAGGTCGTTGAGCACACACATATTATACCGCGACAAGTGGTTTCGACGAAAATACCGCCATTTGGACGAATGACCCCGTTGCGGCCACCAACCTGGCGCAAGCACTGAACGGCAAAGGCTCCTTGCCAACGGCTGGCAATGACTACGTGCTATTGTATAATGGCACGAACATTGACAACCAGGGCATTAATGGAATGACCTACGTTCGCGCGCAGAACCTGAACGCATTTTTCGGCGATTCCTTGACTCTGATGACCAACTGTGATGTGCGGCTCAAGAGCAACAACATCGGCGGCGGTGTTATGACATTTACCAATTCGACCACGCCTGGGGCTCCGGGCCTGATCCTGGCTGGCGGCATGCTGGACAATGGTGATGCGAATTCTCTGAGCAACGCCAACATAGTTGCAGGCTCAATCGAAGCAGCGCCCAACACGCAGTCGTATATCTGCACCGGTCGAAATGGTTATCAACAAGTTGTGACCGGACAGAGCGGGGGACATACTTTACCGCCACGTTCACAGGCAGTGGCACTCTCGTGATGATTGGTAGCAAAAGCACTTGGACAAATATTACCATCGCCAGCGTTTCGCCCAACAATACCTTTTCGGGGACATGGGTTGTGGAAGGCGGCTGGATCCGGTTTTTAACGCAGGGTTCCTTTGGCACCAACGCCAGTGCGATTGTAGATTACAACTATCCCCTCCCGCTGCCTTGGGGATCGTCCGGCCCCACAAGCACTCGATTTGAACCGAATTATGATATCAATACCGCCGGCACCCTGGCTTTGACAAATGGAGCGATAATGGTTCTGCACCAGAATGTGATTTTCTCGCGGTCACCATCGAGGGAACGCCACTACCCCAGGGCACACACCTGTATTCCGAATTGACTAACGACTTTCCGATTAGTTTTGATCCGAATGGAAAAGGGAGCATCTCGGTGCAGCCTTTTGGACCGCCGCCGATTTTCCTGCCGCAAATCCAGCAGGAACCGGTGCCGACCCAGATATTCAGCGGCTCTCCGGCCAACTTCGTGGTGGGTGCCGTGGATCCGCTGGGCGGCCAGCTCTCTTATCAATGGCAGACCAATAATGTAAATATCAACAACAGTGGCAACATCTCCGGCGCCACCAGTCCGGATTTGATCGTCGCCAGCGCCCAGCCGCGGCAAATCAGGTCCAATTATACGGTGATTGTTTCCAACGCCTATGGTTCCGTAACCAGCAGCATCGCCACGATAACGTTTGTCGCGCCCAGCGGCGAGACTTACGAACACGCCGTCCTTACCAATGGGCCGGTTGCATTTTATGAACTGAACGAAACCACGGATCCCGCCAGCGGCGTGGCCTACGCCTATGATTTTGTGGGCGGGTACACCGGACTTTATGGAACCGGAGTCCAGAATGGCAACGCAAACTACAACATCGTGGGACCGACATCATCCGTTGGCTTCCCCGGGTTCCTGGCCAACAACAAGGCGGCGGCTTTCGCGAATGGTAACAGTGGCTCGCAGATTGCAGTGCTGCCGGCGTTGAATCTAAACACCAATGCCGTGACGATTTCTGCATGGATTTATCCCAATGGTCCGCAAGCCAGCCAGGAAGGCCTGGTATTCTGTCATGGCAGCAACACGCTGGCCGGACTGAATTACACGGCCTTCACCGACGCGGCCGGGCGTTATACGCTGGGCTACACGTGGAACACCAATGTTTGGAATTCCCAATTGGTGCCGCCGACCAATCAGTGGTCCTTCGTGGCCCTGGTCGTGACGCCCACCAATGCCACGATCTATGTCATCAATACCAACGGCCTGCTTTCGGCGACGCGTGTGTTCAACCATGTCAACGAGGCGTTTGACGGCACCACCTTGATTGGTGATGACGCCGCCGACAACGGCACTGGCGGCCGGGTGTTCAATGGCACCATGGACGATGTGGCGTTGTTCAAGAATTCGCTTTCCCGCAGTCAGATATTAAACCTTTACCAGGCCGCCTCCGGGTGTCTCGACGGCTTGCCCCCATCATTGGCGTGCAACCGCAGTCCGTAACGCTGTATGCGGGACAAACCGCGCAATTCACCGTGCTCGGCGACGGCAATGCACAGCCGCTGACGTATCAGTGGAAAACGAATGGAGTGAACCTGACCAATGGCGGCAAAATCTCCGGTTCGGGCACCACGACCTTGACGATCACCAATGTGGCGGCGGCCAATGCCGGCAATTATACCGTGGTACTCACCAATTCCTCGGCTCAATCACCAGTAGTCGTGGCGGTGTTAACCGTTTTGTCCCGGCCTACCGGCTATTCCAACGTCGTTGTTACCGCCCATCCGGCTGCGTTTTATGAATTGAATGAAACCGATGATCCCGCCTCAGGCGGTCTGACAGCTTACGATTATATGGGCGGACATAATGGGGTTTACGGAACCGGCGTTGCCAACGGCAATCCAAACTACGACGTTATGGGACCAACGCCGTCCGCCGGTTTCCCATGGTTCCCGGCCAATAATACGGCGGCAGCATTCAGCTACGGCGACGTCGGCGGACAAATCAAATTACCGCCATTTAATCTGGATACCAATACCGTGACCCTCGGCGCCTGGATTTATCCAAACGCCGGGCAAGTCCAAAAAGCGGGAATAGTCTTCTGCCGCGGTGGAAACACGGTTGCTGGACTTGATTTTACCAGCACGTTGTTGGGTGGCTACTACACATTGGGTTACAACTGGAATAATGACTCTGCAACAACCGGTTGGAGTTCCGGACTGGTGCCGCCTTTGGACCAATGGTCTTATGTCGCCTTGGTGATCACTCCCACAAACGCGACAATTTATCTTATTAACGCCAACGGCATTTCCTCCGCTACGCATGTGGATAATCATCCTGCTCTTGCATTTGACGGCCCGACGCTGATCGGCGATGATAGTGCTGATAACGGCAGCGGCACCCGCGAATTCGGCGGCGTAATAGACGAGGTGGCGATCTTTAACAGTGCCTTGTCCCAGACCCAGGTGCAGAATATATATAGCGGACCGCCATTCCCGCCTGCCATTCTGTCCGAGCCGACGAACAATGTGACCCTGTTTGCAGGCGGAACCCTCAATTTGAATGTTTCCGTCGGCGGTTCACTGCCATTCTCCTATCATTGGCGGACAAATGGAGTGAATCTTACCGATGCCGGCAATATCTCCGGTTCCGGGACCGCCAATCTGCTCGTCAACAGTGTAGTCGCCGCCAATGCTGGCAACTATACGGTGGTGGTCACGAACTACGGCGGGTCAGTGACAAGCAGCGCGGTCTCCTTGACCGTCATCCAACCAGACGCGTATGCATCGGCAGTATTGGCAGATCAGCCGGCGGCCTTTTATCAGCTTGGTGAAATTACCAACACCGCGAGTGGCACCGCAGTTGCCTTTGATTACGCCGGAGGGTATAACGGCCTTTATGGTACCGATGTCCAAAACGGTTATAATGGCATAACCGGGCCAACGCCATCTGTTGGCTTCCCGCAATTCCTGGCCAATCATACCGCAGCCGCATTTACAAATGGCAATGGCGGACTAGGCAGTGGCCCGACTTCGCCATGGGGAGTCCAACTTCCAAACATGGCCCTGAATACCAATACCATGACCTTTGCCGCATGGATTGATCCTTACGGTGGACAGGAAACATCAGCAGGATTAATTTTTGCGCGTGATCAGGTGGGTGGTAAGGCAATCCAGGGGGGCCTTATCTATGGCAATGCCAGCGGCCCAAATGGATTTTCCGCCGGGTTGGGTTGTAATTGGAACGGCAACGACACCTCATGGCATCCCGGATTGCTGCCGCCAACCAATCAATGGTCATTGGTCGTCCTGGTAGTGACTCCAACCAATGATACCATTTATATGTTCAATACCAACGGACCCTCGGTAGCGAGCCTTGTCGCTGCGCACACTTCGGGTCTGGACCTGGCCGATCTTGATTATACAAATCTCTTCATCGGACAAGACCCGCTGGTGTTCCCCGCGCCACCGTCCTCGACGGCTGCAAGCCGCATTTTCTATGGCGCAATGAGTGACGTCGCCCTGTTTGGCAGTTCACTTTCGCAAAACCAGGTGGTCGGCCTTTATGCCGCCGCTTCCGGAGTCACCTATGCTCCGCCTGCGATTACGACACAGCCCCTCTCCCAAACAGGGAGCATCGGCGACACAGTGCAATTCACGGTGGCCGCCAGCGGTCTGCCGGCTCCGACCTATCAATGGCAGACAAATGGCGTAAATATCACCGATGGCGGCAATGTTGTCGGTTCAACGACCACCAATTTGACCATTAGCAGTCTGACGACAAACAACGCAGCCAACTACACCGTGGTCGTCAGCAACGGACTGGCCTCGGTAACCAGCAGCGTGGCGGCTTTAACGGTGCTGACTCAGGTGCCTGTGGTGGTTTTGACCAATCAGTTCTCGGCAGGCAACCTGACGTTAAGTTGGCCTCAAGGAACGTTGCTGCAGGCAACCAACCTGCTCGGTCCTTGGGTGACAAATTCGGCCTCGTCGCCCTATACCGTGGCGGCTACAAACACAATGATGTTTTACCGGATAAGGGTACAATAAACTTAACGATCGCGCGGGGTGCGAAGCATCTTTCGCATCCCGCGGTAAAATGTATAAAAAATGAAACATAATAGTACTCAGACTTTGAAAATTAAAGTTCAATTCCAACGTGGTGCTTTCACGCTAATCGAGTTGTTGGTTGTTATCGGTATCATTGCAGTTCTGGCGGCCATGCTTTTGCCAGTGCTGGCCGCCGCCAAAGCCAGAGCTCTTCAGACTCAATGCACTAATAATGAAAAACAATTGTGCAATGCCTATCTGATCTATGTAAATGATAACAATGACAGATGCCCCTGTGTAAATGACTCGCGCACCAAAGGTGTGGGATGGCTGTTTAACTCTACTGTGAGTGCTCTTCCCGTGTCGTCCGGAGGCGGCTTGACGTGGACTGGACCGCAAAGCGGCGCGTTTTGGTCTGAACTGTATGGTAATACTGGACCAGTCTCCACCACTGCTGTTTCCGCCGGTGGTTCATATACCTATTACACTGTCCCCAATCAGTGGAAACTGTTTTTTTGTCCGGTGGATTTATATTATACCCAAAAAAACCCTAAAGCCTATGCCCAAAGAGCAATTTTGTTTTCTAGTTATGTCATGAATGTCGTCATAGACGATTACGAACAAAATAGCTCCACCGCGCCGAATAGTGGCCAAAACTTTAGTTATAAGAACACGCAATTTAAGCCGGATGATGTTCTGTTTTGGGAACCTATTCAAACTAACTCTGCAAATTTCAATGACGGTTCCAGCGAACCGGACTCCACTCAAGGAATCGGGACGCAGCATGGTGGCGAAGGCTCGACGGTCGGATTATTTTGCGGCGCGGTTCAGTTTATGCGTTATCAAGCATGGCTGAGTCTTGCTAAACAAAATCCGGGACCGCCGTCTCCTTTAATCACGCGCAATAGTCTTTGGTGCACGCCTAATAAAATTCCTACTGGCTATTAGGAAGTTTGAAAATTGCGAACGAGTTATTACCATGCTTTCGGGCTTGTGACGACGCGCGAAGGACTGTCAACTTATCGGGCTTCCCTGTGTAACTAGAATGCATGTCCTGATTGCTCCCAATGCCTTCAAAAACAGCTTGGATGCCACAGCGGCGGCAGAGGCAATTCAAAAGGGGTTGTTGCAAAGCAAATTGAAATGTGTCTGTGAATGTTTTCCCATTGGCGACGGGGGGGACGGAACGGCTGCCTTGCTGATTCAAAGATGCCGCGGCACCGTTGTGTCTGTGGACGCCCACGATCCTTTGGGGAGAAATATCCAAACTACCATCGGATTGATCGAAAACGGCAGGACGGCGGTGATTGAAATGGCCGATGCTTCCGGTCTGCGGTTACTGCGACCCGAAGAGTTTAATCCGCTGCGCGCCACCACCTTTGGCGCTGGTGAACTGATAAAATCCGCTTTGGATCGCGGTGTGAGCGGGATCATTCTTGGGATTGGCGGCAGCGCCACAATTGACGGTGGCACAGGTATTTTGCAAGCATTGGGCGTAAAATTTCTCGATGCTCATGGAAAGAGCCTGATCCGACTTCCTGAAGACCTTGTCGCGCTCGAATCTATTGATTTTTCCGGCCTGGATAAACGGATATCTCACTGTCCATTGACCGTCCTTTGCGACGTCGAGAATCCACTCCTCGGTGAAAATGGCGCGGCCAGGGTTTTCGGTCCGCAAAAAGGGGCAACTGCGGCGACCATGGAAAAACTCGAAGCCGCCCTTGCAAAATTGCGTGAAGTTATGTTCCGCCAAACCGGCAGGGAGATGACCGCCGTTAAACATGGGGGTGCGGCAGGTGGCGTTGCGGCTGGATTGCATTGTTTTTTGAATGCAAAACTGGTCAACGGAATAGAGTATTTCCTTGACGTGACAGGTTTTGACGACGCCCTGCGAATAGCGGATCTTATCATTACTGGCGAAGGTAGCCTTGATGAACAAACGCTAAGAGGCAAAGGGCCCTTCGGCGTTGCTTTGCGGGGAAAACTAAGAAATGTTCCGGTCATAGGCCTGGCAGGTCGGTTGCCTCTCAAGCCCGTTGCTCAATTACAACAATATTTTCTCGAACTATTGACCATCGGCCCACCGGATGCCGAATTGAACAAAGCCCTGCTGAATACTGCAATCGATTTGCAGCGCACGGCAATGGATCTGGGAAATCGGCTTGCTGCTAAGGCCTGTATTTACCCATTTATTGATACTGCGGAATGAGTTTGTAGGCGAGGTCGCTCTGGCTTGTGATCGGAATGGTCGTCATTAATGAATCGTTGTTTACCGACACGTAATTCGTCAAAATCGTGTTTCCCGCCCTGCAATCAAACCATTCCATCCGGTAATGGCCGTCTTTCAGGTCAGTCATGGTGAAACTCTTGCCCGAAATGTCGCCGGTTATCCAACCGAAGGCCATTTGATCACTTGTGATGCCCCATGCCTCGGCTCCCGCTACCACCACTTTTGCTTGGGTTGGCGAGGTAAGCCCGGCAAAGTTTATGTTTGCGATGAATTTTTCAAATGGGGGGTATATCGCCGACAGGTTGGTGTCCCAGCCATTGAACGACCACAACAATGGAGTTGCCGATATTCCCGTAGCCCAAGCACCCCAAATTCTGTCATGGGCGGTCTTTGAGTCCCTGCCGGTTTCCCCCATGATGCAGGGTTTTTCATATCCGCTCCAAAGTCTTTGAACTGTTGCAATGGTATTGCTCGTTGAATAATCCCGGTAAATCTCGGTATTCGGCAAATCATTCGCCTGATTTCCCTCGTCCCAGAAATTGCCGAGCGAGGCGGTCGTGGGGTGCTTGAACGGGTCATGGATTTGGAAATAAGCGGCCATCTTCGCCGCCCATGTGTTTGCTGCTGTCTGGTCTGCTTTCCAGCCGGACGTGCCCGAAATTTCGTCAACTGTCTGCCAGACCGACAGGGCACGGCTGTATCCCCATCGGGCGATGATATACCGGTACTGCTTCTGCTGATAATCCCAGGAAGCCGCGTCGCTGTAATAGTTGTCGGCGCTCACGATGGTATTATACGGGTTTAAGCGCCATTGAGACTGCCAGCGCCCCATGTTTCCGTTGTTCTCACAGGCGTAATCGTGTGGCAAAATAACCAGAATCATCGTCAGTCCGCGGGCTTCCGACCAGTCTATAAGATTGTCAATCCTTGTACATTTACTCTGGTCGTAATGTCCCAGCCCTGACGCCATCGACTCAATCAGGTTATTTCCGCCGTTCCGGTCATAGGTGCCGTTCCAGTAAACGAACATGTTGAATCCCAAGGCCTCCATCCGGTCAAGGCTGTTGGGGGTTACGCCCCAGGCATGGCACACGCCTACCCCATAAAACGAGGTCCCATCGTCATAGCACAAATATCTCCTGTTCGATGCCACCCTCACCCATCCGTGATAATCGGAAGCCGTGCAGGTGAATGTACCGGCCACGCTCCGGGCCATACCGCTGAAATCTTTGACAATTACGACATAGTGCCAGTCGCCCGTCTCATTTCCAGCGAACCGAATTTTCCATTGCGAGCCGTTGTAGAATCCATTGATTTTCCAGACTTTTCCCGACGGCGAGGTGAATTCCGCCGATAAGTCCACATCGTCTGGATTATATGCATTGGTATAGGAGGCCGTCAGCACCACGGTCAATTCAAGCTTCTCATATTTGCCGACCGTATTCGTATCCTTGGTCACAGATGTAATGCCCGGCACACCCTGCGCCCACAGCACGCTGCATGTTGCGAACCATGCGCAAAAAAAAGGCAGAAGACGCAACCAACGCTCATTTAAACGAGGAGCGCGGCAATTCCGGTGCCGGTTGGGGGTCAATAGTGTTATATGTTTTTATAGTTTGACGTTATCGGTATAATAGACGTGTCCAAGCCTCGAATTTATGGGCTGCTGCGGAACAGTTTAGGCAATCTAACAAATGAGAAAAGATTTGTCTTATCATCAAAATTAACGATAGGCGATACGGCAATGGATTTACTATCTTTAAATGAGAGTGCTTAATAATTCTCAGATCACTATCCTATTATGAAAACGAACTGTTTCTGGATAATGGCGGATCGTTGGCCGGTACTTCCAGTTGCCGTGTTCATTCTCACTTTGGCATCCGGTTGCGTTTCTTACAATGAGAATCACGGCAAAACATCATCCGGTATGCTGGTAGGCGACGGCGTCACAATGAATACTGCTGCGTTTAACGCAGCCATCGATCGGCTCTCGAAAGCCGGCGGTGGCGTGCTCTCTCTTCAAGCGGGGCATTATCTGACCGGCACCATCTATCTCAAGAGCGGCGTAACCCTGCATCTGGAGAACGGGGCTCAGATCATCGGCAGCACAAACATCGCGGATTACCCGGAAAATCCGCCGCCGGTTCCGGGCGTGAGCCTGGAATTTGGGCGCTATAGTTTGATTTACGCCGCCGGACAGCATGACATTGATATCACGGGCGAAGGAAAAATCTCCGGG
Organism: uncultured Verrucomicrobiae bacterium; assembly: GCA_963797825.1. Classification (GTDB taxonomy): domain Bacteria; phylum Verrucomicrobiota; class Verrucomicrobiia; order Limisphaerales; family UBA11358; genus UBA11358. The sequence goes on along the minus strand of CAWCRR010000029.1, from coordinate 246,717 downwards.
CAAGGAGATGATCAAAATTTTAACAAGCAATATTTGGTCTCGCGAGGTTGGTCGCCTCAAGATGCTTATCTAAAACGCCCATACGGACTTTGTTTTGTTAATTGTCGGCGTTTACAGGTGCGCAACGTCACCCTGCAAAATACCGCCTTCTGGACGCAGGACTATCTGAATTGCGATGATGTGATAATAGACGGTGTCACTGTTGACAATTTTAATTATGATTGCAACACCGACGGCATTGACGTGGACGGCTCGCGCAATGTTCGCATTTCGAATTGTTATTTAGTCACCGGTGACGACGCTATCGATTTCAAATCCGCCTATGCTGTTTGTGAAAATATCACCGTTGACAACTGCATCATGCATGCCCTGTGCAACGGCATCAAGACTGGAACCGCGTCACGGGGCGGCTTCAAAAACATTTCAATCGCAAATTGTTCCATTTACCAGACCGGCGTGGCTGGAATTGCGCTTGAGGTGGTGGACGGCGGTGTGTTGGATGGTTTTACGGTGGCCAACGTTTCAATGAACGACGTTGGCACACCCATTTTCATTCGCTTGGGCAATCGCGGCAAAAAATGGATTGACGGGCAGGGACCCGCCGTTCCGGGTACACTGCGAAACGTGGCCATCTCAGGTATCACCGCGACTGTTTTTGAGAAAGACGGCACTTTCGCCTCTCCCATTACCGGATTACCCGGTAATTGCATCGAAAACGTCAGAATCAGCAACGTGAAAATCACCCTTAAAGAAGGATTCGGCAATGTTCATCTCGACGATTATCAACTTCACTTACTCGATGATGCGAAGTTGACCGTTGAACGGAATTTTGGCAGCCAAATCAAGAATGTGACTGTTGACAAAGTGCCGGAAAAGCCCGCGGATTATCCGGAATACTCAATGTTCGGCCCGTTACCGGCCTATGGCTTTTTTTGTCGGCACGTCAAAAACCTGGCGTTTGACAACATTGACTTGAGTTTTGAGAAAGCGGATTACCGCTCTGCTTTGGCATTTTACGATGTTCACGGCTTAAGCCTTGACGGTCTCCACGCTCAATCTCTGTCGGAAAGCAATCCAACACTTTTGCTCCGCGATGTGACCGATGCTTTTCTGACCGGTTGTGTTGCTGAAGAGGGCACCCCGGTTTTTCTACGTGTTGAGGGTGAAAGCGATCACCTCTCGCTTCTTGACAGTGACCTTTCGCGTGCGGCTTCACCCATATCTCTTGAACCCGGCTTGGAAAATCGCCAAATCAAAATTGCTACTAATGTCGTCACTTCAACTCAATAAGCCAGCCGTCCATCAATAATTGTTATCGCGGCCGGTGGAAATTGCGAGTTCGACTCCCAACACGGACGGGAAAACAATTATTCCAAAAAAAATTTAATAACAAGGTGCGATTCAATTGCCTGGTTTCGATACGTCGTTTGCCAGGAGGTTGGTATTGCCTGACAGGGTATTCCAAAGCAGGCCGGTCCTGACATTTGCCTGAAAATTTTCAAACGTGACATCATCACAATCCATCACCGAGCAACCTTCTGCAGCGTCTTTGATAGTAACATTTTTGTATGTGACATTGGAGATGCGGCTCTCCGGCAGGCTTTTCATGAGAACGGCTGGACCCGTCACTCGAACAATCACTATGTTTTCAAAGTAAAAATTCCTTAAAATTGGCGTTGCCTCCGCCGGTTGGACAGGTGTTTGTTTATCATAATAGTGCATCTCAAAATTGAACCCCCACCCTCCGAAGTGTTCGGCGGTGCAATCCTTAATCACAACGTTTTGAATAGTCCCTCCACGCCCGCGCCTCGTTTTGAAATTAAACCCGCGGTCCACCTTCACAAAATGACAGTCTTGGACAAAGATATTACTCACGCTGCCTGACATCTCACTCCCCAGCGCAAGCCCTCCCCCACTCTTGAACACACAGTCCGTGATCCGAATGTCGCTCGAGGATCGCCCCATTTTCCGTCCCTCGGCATCGGCGCCCGATTTGATGGAAATGTCATCGTCATGGGTGCTGAAAGTCGAATTAAAGATATAACAGTCACTGGAAGAGTCGGGATCCCAGCCGTCGGCATTGGGAACACCGTAGCCGTCCGTTTTGATCGTCACATTTTCTGTGGTAAGATGGCGACAGTAGAGCGGATGGATGCACCAGGTGGGGGAATTTTGAATCGTAAACCCTTCGAGATAGACATTAGTACAGTTGAGCATTAACAGCCCGTGCGAACGAGCCGACCGGTTAACCGCCTTTGTTTCCGCATCCGACAGGTAATTGCCCTGGCAATCAATAGTTCCTGGACCGCGAATGGAGATGTCTGTGACGCCGCCCGCCATGCTCCCGCAATTGATGATGGATGCGTAGCAGTTTCTTTCAGTGCCTTCATACCGGGATTTTATCATCGGGTATTCCGCCAAATCATGTGAACCTTTAAGCACAGCCCCTTCCGAAAGCAAAAGCGTAAAATTGTTTTTCCGGATAAAAAGTGCTCCGGAGACATAATTGCCGGCAGGCACGACCACTGTTCCACCCGGGGTGCAGGCGTCAATGGCCGCTTGAATAGCCTTGGTGTTGTCCGTGGTGCCATCCGCCACGGTTCCAAAATCAGTGATCAGAAAACTTTTGCCTTCAGGTTTCGTGGAAACTTCTACGGAGTTGCTTCGTTTCGATGTTTCCGTACCGCTCTTTGCCTTCACGTCAAAAATATAGGTATTATTTGGGGACAGATTCACCGCTTGGAAATTGCAGCGGGTCGAAGTGCCCGTGAGTTTTCCGTTCTGATAAATTTCATAGCCCGTGACATTTGTATGATCGAGGGGTTTGTCCCAGAGCAGGGTAATCGTGGAATCAGTTTGCGCTGCAGGCGGCGACATCAGGTTCTGTGGTGGCTCGACTTCGGAATAACACACCGTTGCGCCCAGACTTAAAATAATAATTAACGATTTCTTTTTCATAATTTACTGGCGTGACAAATTATTGGGACATTACTCCAAATAAGGTAGCATCAATGCCGCGCGCGACGATACCATCAAAATTGATTATACACTGTTTGCGGTTCGCCAATTCGGCTCATGGTTGCAGCAGACGCCCCGCTCATTTCGCATTGGAAACTGGCAGAGAGATTTTCAGGATGACGCAAGTGTGGGATGCTATTGTTCTCGTGAAGCTATTGGTGAATGAGCCGAGGTCCTTTTTGCCCCAAATGTCCCGCACCTGTGCGCTGGCGGAGGGAGCAAGGCCCAGGTCGGACCAGGGGATAGTCATTTCTGCTGATGCATCAGTCCGGTTATGTAGTCCAATGGCCCACTTTTGATTTTGCAACGGTTTCACCCAGATATCGAGATTGGTAAGTGAATCGCTGACGCGCTGTGCCTGCTTCCCCAAGGCATCCTGATCAATCGCAATCATTTCCGCGTTTAAAACGGTTTCCTTGGTAAAATGACTCATGTCATTTGGGTCCACTCCAAGCATCAAAGGCGCCGCCAACAGACACCAAAGACTGAATTGAGCGCGATATTCTGTGTCGGTGCAGCCCGGGCCCATCCAATATTGCCGCCCGTGCAGTCCGACAATCATCATATCCGGATCGTTCCAATGGCCGGGTCCGGCGTATCTGGCCAGCGCGGCATCCTTGTCGTTGATAATTTTATTGAACCCCCATCCCCCTTGGAATTCGCCATCCCGGCAATCTTTAATGTCGGTGCTGATGCGCCACATGTCCGCGTAATTGGCCGCCCAAGTCCAAGGCTGTGACCGCCCGTGCTCACACATGCTAAACAATATCGGCCGTCCGGTGTTCTGTAGCGCCTTGGACATGGTGATGTTCTCCGACTTGCAATCCCGCGGCGGGTCATTGGTCATCGTCCGGTAGTCGTATTTCAGAAAATCAAATCCCCAGGCGGCGATTTGATCGGCGTCTTGTGTTTCGTGCCCAAGGCTGCCGGGCAATTTTTGATATGTTTCCTGGCCACAGGTCAGGTAAATGCCCGCCTTAAGACCTTTGGAGTGAATATAATCAGTCAACGCCTTCATGCCCCTGGGAAAACGGTTGGTGTTGGCAACAAGATTCCCACCGGCGTCGCGTGAATTAGCCATCCAGCCGTCATCCATGTTGACGTAAATGTAGCCGGCCGATTTCAAACCCGATGACACGATGCCATCCGCCGCGCGCCGGATCATTTTCTCATCGGGCGTGGTGCCAAACCAATGATAACAGTTCCAGCCCATGGGGGGTGTCTTTGCCAGGCCGTCGTCCCGGGCAAAGACGGGTGCTTGACAGAAAACAAGTCCGAGCGCCGCAAGAATGGCAGCGGTTGTTCCGAATCGGAAATTAAACCTGCCCGGAGACGAGTGGTATTGCATGGTTATGTTCATGATTGATTGAAATATCAAAATTTAAGTCGTCATCCTAATTCAAAAGTAAAACCGCGGCGTATAGTCAATTTTGATTAGGTGCTTAGGGGGCTTCATCAATGCTATTTTACTCCGTATCTCGATTTACACCATAACATCACTTCCCTTTTGAATAGCGTATCGATGACATGAAACTTCACGCTCTTGATTTGGCAATCATTCTGGCCTACTTCGCTGCCATCATTCTTATCGGCCTGTGGGTTTCGAGGCGCGGTGCGAAGGACTTGAATTCCTATTTTCTCGGCGGCAAGGCACTGCCGTGGTATTTGCTGGGCGTTTCCAACGCCTCGGGCATGTTCGACGTAAGCGGGACGATGCTGATGGTGTATTGGTTATTTGTTTACGGTATGAAAAGTATGTGGCTGCCGTATGTCTGGCCGGTCTTCAACCAAATTTTCCTGATGATGTTTTTGAGCGTCTGGCTGCGTCGCTCAAATGTGCTCACCGGCGCGGAATGGATTCAAACCCGATTCGGCCGCGGTACGGGCGCAAATCTTGCACATTTGAGCGTTGTGTTCTTCGCGCTGGTCAATGTCGTCGGCCATGCTGGCGCTACTGTTCAAAGGCATCGGAAAGTTTGTTGTCCAGATGTTGCCGTGGCATTTCGACGGGATTCGGGGATGGATTCAGGCCAGCCTGCCCGCGCATTTGTTCTCCTATCCGTTTGCCGATGGAGTGGCCCGTCTTTTTTCGGACGAAAACATTTACGCCATCATCATTTTGGGATTAACCGCGGTTTACGTCATCAAAGGCGGAATGGTCAGCGTCGTCATCACCGAAGTCATGCAATTCACGATTCTAACCGTGACCTCCATTGCCATCGGCATTATCGCCATCTGCAAGGTCTCGCCGGCTATGATGCAGAACATTCGCGTGCCGAACGGCTGGTTCAATCCGTTTTTTGGCTGGCATCTCGGCCTCGATTGGACCGGCATTCTGGACAAGGTGAACGATTCGATTCGCGCGGATGGCAATGAGTTTTTCATGATCATTTTCGGCCTGATGTTTTTCAAAGGCGTGCTGGCCAGCCTTGCCGGGCCGGCGCCTAACTACGACATGCAGCGCATCCTGGCCACGCGAAATCCGCGCGAGGCCGCGCTGATGAGCGGCATGGTCAACGTGGTGCTGTATTTCCCCCGCTATATGATGATTGCCGGCCTCACCCTCCTGGCACTGGCTTTCTGCATGCCGCAATTACAGGCAATGGACAAGCCGGATTTTGAAGAACTGCTGCCCATCGTGCTAACACAATATGTGCCGACGGGTGTCGTCGGTTTGCTTGCTGGCGGGATTGTTCGCGGCGTTCATGTCCAACTTTGCCGCCACCGTCAACGCCGCGCCCGCTTACATTGTCAACGACATTTATAAACGCTTCATCAATCCGAACTCTTCCGGCAAAACCGAGGTGCGCATGAGCCGGATTGCATCGGTGGTGGTTCTGGTGATTGGCATTCTTTTCGGCTTGCTCGCCACGCGAATTACCGACGTGATGTTCTGGGTCTTTGGCGCGCTTTACGGCGGCTACGTGATGGCCAACGTGCTGAAATGGTTTTGGTGGCGGTTCAACGGCTACGGCTATTTTTGGGGCATGGTCGCGGGCATACTCGGCGCTATGTTTCTGCCGGAATGGATGCACGTGCCCAATTCGCTGTACATGATTCCAATTCTTTTTGTCGTCTCGACCCTCGGCTGTCTCCTCGGCACCTTTTTAAGCCCGCCGGAGGACGAAAACACGCTCAAATCGTTTTATAAGAGGGTCAATCCGTGGGGATGGTGGGGGCCGATTCGCCGCAAAGTCATGCAGGAAGACCCCGATTTTAAACCCAATCCTGACTTCATTCGCGATACTGTGAACGTCCTGGCCGGCATGGTCTGGCAATTATGCCTGATGGCATTGCCTGTTTACATAGTTTTGCGTCACTGGCTGGAGGCAGGCGTTATTGCGGCCTTGCTTGCAGTCACCACCATATTCATCAAAATCAACTGGTATGACAAACTCGAGCCGGCGCCGACGCCGGATCACGAGGAGCCGGTGAAAGCATAGGCGGCACAGATTGGCCGGACGGAAATTGAATATCGGTAAAACTGATGAACAATCTGCTTAACTGCGAAATGAAAGAATTAGGAGAATCACTCGTCACCGAATTCGCGCGGTCGGTTCACGCGCAGCTCTACGGGCATATCCTGCCATTTTGGACCGGCCCGGCCCTGGACCGTGAGCAGGACGAATGGTTGCCGTGGATGTCAAACGACTTGCTCCCCGATCGCAGCCAGCCAAAAGGACTCATCGTCAACAGCCGCCTGCTTTGGACTTTTTCGGCTGTTCAGCGGAGACAACCGTCGCCGATTTACCTGCAGATGGCCACGCGCGCCTTCGACATTGTCATGAATCAGTTTTGGGACCGCCAATTCGGGGGAGCGTTCTGGCATCTGGACGGAAACGGAAAGGTGCTGGACGACGCGAAGAAAATCTATGGCCAGGCATTCTACATCTACGCCCTTTCGGAATATCACCTGGCGTTTGATTCACAAACAGCGTTGGCACGTGCGAAGGAAACCTTTGAATTGATCGAGCGCCACGCCCACGACGCGAAGTTTGGCGGCTATTTTGAGGTCCGTCGACGCGACTGGAGCGAGGCCGGGCCGGGCGCGCGCCTAAGCGACAAGGACATGAACGAGAAGAAATCCATGAACAATCATCTTCACATCCTTGAGGCCTACACCAATCTCTACCGCGTTTGGAAGGATTCACGCCTCGAACGGCGCCTGCGCGAGTTGATTGAAATATTTGAATCCAAAATTCTTAATGTTCCAACGCGTCACTTCCAACATTTTTTTGATGAACAATGGCGCGTGCGCTCGGACACCTACACCTTTGGCCACGACATCGAAGGAAGCTGGCTGTTGTGCGAGGCAGCAGAAGTTCTAGGTGACGGCGCCTTGCTTTCTCGAATCCGCAGCCTGGCGTTGCAAATCGCCGAACGGGTCCGAACCGAGGGCCTCGATTCCAGCGGCGGCTTGTGTTACGAGGGCAAATCCGGCCGGGTGGTGGACAGCGGTAAAGAATGGTGGCCGCAGGCGGAGGCGGTAGTCGGTTTTCTCAATGCGTTCCAACATTCCGGTGATGAAACATTTCTGAAGAATGCTCGAGATGTTTGGAATTACATCGAGTTGCATTTGGTGGATCGGGTTCATGGCGAATGGTTCTGGCGCATCACCGAAAACGGCGAGCCGGATGCCAAACTGCCAAAAGTCAGTGAATGGAAGGACCCGTATCACGGCGTACGCGCCTGTCTTGAAACCCTTCGCCGACTGGCAGAAATTCAATGCAAGGCAAAGAAATTTTAACTATGACAAAACAAGCATTCAACCACCGATTGAAACAGTTGCAACTGGAACGAAATAAATTGGTGCGCCGCGCCAATCATCCAAAGAAAAACGGCAATGGCATCTTTGAACGTTATGAATATCCGGTCCTGACCGCTGAGCACACGCCGCTGACCTGGCGTTACGATTTAAACCATGCCACCAATCCACATTTGATGACCCGCCTCGGCATCAACGCGGTTTTCAACGCCGGCGCGATGGAATTAAACGGATGCATCGTGCTTGTAGCCCGTATCGAAGGCTGGGATCGTAAATCATTTTTCGCCGTCGCTGAAAGCGGGAACGGCGTGGACCGGTTCATGTTTCGTGATTACCCGGTTCAGATACCCGACTTCGAACCGCAAGAAACAAACATCTATGACATGCGCCTCGTCCGGCACGAAGACGGCTGGATTTATGGCCTGTTTTGCGCTGAACGACATGATGATTCCAAGCCTGGGGACCTTTCCGCCGCCATCGCCCGCTGCGGCATTGCGCGCACGAAAGATTTGGTGAAATGGGAGCGCCTGCCGGATTTGAAAACCAATTCGCTGCATCAACGCAATTGCGTGTTACACCCGGAATTCGTCAAAGGTAAATATGCCTTTTACACCCGTCCAATGGCCGATTTCGCCGCCACTGGAACAGGGGATGGTATCGGCTGGGGTTTATGCAACGACATTACTCGTGCCGTCATCGAAAAAGAGCAAATCATTGACCCGCGTTTTTACCACACCATCAAGGAAGGCAAGAACGGCCTTGGCCCCGCGCCCATCAAGACAGACAAAGGCTGGTTGCACCTGGCGCATGGTGTCCGCAATACCGCTGCCGGAATGCGCTATGTCTTGTATTTATTCCTTTGCGATTTGAACGACCCGGCCAAAGTCATCAAAGCGCCCGGCGGTTATTTTCTGGCGCCTGAAGATGAGGAACGCATCGGTGACGTTTCAAATGTGACGTTCGCCAATGGCTGGGTGGCGCGCCCCGACGGGAGAGTGTTTATTTATTATGCCTCTTCCGACACGCGCTTGCATGTTGCGACAAGCACATTGGAACGGCTGTTGGATTACGTTTCGAACACTCCGAAAGATGGGATGCGCTCGTCTGTATGTGTCGAGCAACGTTGTGGGCTTATCAAAAGGAATCTGGGCGCGACTTGAACAAATATTATGCCTTGCCGGATTCTATTTGTCCTGCTTCGTCGCCATTTCCACACCGTTTTGTTTTTCTCTCCGGAACCCGGCATCGCCGTCGCCAAGCCGGAACGCACCAAGAATTGAACCCTCGTATTTAGGGGTTACTGTCGCACCGGCATGGCGGGAAGATTCAGTATCATCCGTAATCGGCCCCATGCTGTCGTATCAGGTAAAGCCCTCCCACGTTCCCAGCGGCCTATCCATTGCCGGTGAATTCCGCTCAGTTCCGCCAATCTCTCCTGCGTCAATCCGGCTTTCTTTCTCTCTTCCTGGAGGAAATCGCCCATCGTCTCAATGGAAACAGGAATCAGCTTGTTATGTTCTAAAATGGTAGATTTTATTGGCAAAATAACATGGATTGTCCGCTGTGAAATAGTCCAGTGCGCCAAACACATCACTGGAGCCAACGCCGGTTACGTCCCGCAGTGCGGGATTAACATCTTTTTGTCGGCATGGCTCAGTTCTTGGTCGTTAGAATTCAGTTTTTACAAACAAGCTGCCGGATTGAAGCGATGGCATGGGCGAGCGCAGCGGTGGCGCAAGTCCGGTCGCGTGGGGACTCGGGGCAAGCCAGTCTTTCTGCTTACGGCGTCAAGCCAGTTGGCTGAAAGTCTGGCGCGGTGGCGGGTGGAGTTTGACGCGACGGGACGAGCACACAAGCGGAGTCGAGACCAGGCCGGCGCAGAATTGAGAGATTGATTTGATATTAGCCGTTGTTGGTGCTGCTTGCTAAACCTTCAACGATTTCTTCGATAATGGTTTGATGCAAACAGACATGAATCGGCCAGAGTGGCTCATTAAAAATTGGCCAAAATTTGATTATAAATTGGCATTTTCTGAGAAGTAATTCCTCGACAAGCCGCTAGTGTTAAATTTCAGTCGAAATATTTATGAATGCTAGAATTTCAAATCAACTTTTTTGTGAGCACAGAATTGCGCTTGTGCAGGGAGAGACTTTTCGTTGTGTGGCTGAAGAGATCAGGCCGGGCAGATGGATAAAAATCCAGGATCGAAAGGAATTACCTCCTGTGCATGAAGTTGTGCTGGTCATCAATAGAGCCGATTCTCCTCAAACGACCCAAACGAGATAAATATCAGCAAGAAAGTTGAGGAAATTGCTTCAAGCCAGTCTTAAAGGGGTCACCCATTAGGGCGTGCGGTCAAGAGATAAAAGTTGTCCGTCCCCGAATTTCTTTCTTCAGTTAATGATATTGTAATGTATATGATTGACGACTGTCGCGGGGCGAGCAAAACAGGAGAAGGTTTCTATTAATATGACAATATTATTAACTGACCCCTATTCTGACCCCTATTTGACCCCTTTTAGCTTGCCGGCGAGCCGGTAGTGGAAATGTTTCCCGAATCCGCGACCGAATTCTTTTGGAAAGGCGGGGAGGACCTCATACCCTTCACGTTCGTGAAGGACAGCGCGGTGTCAGGCGGGAGTCGCGGGTCCAGCACTGTTTATCTCCCATGGAATTGCGAAACGGTCAATGACCACCCCAAATCCAGGCGACCAAAACGTGGGCTGAAGGGGAAGACGAACCTCTCCACCGTCGGCCAGCGACGCAAAGACCTGGCTGGCGCGAGTAACGTCCTCAAAAGTCAACAAGACGGAGAATCCTTGCGGCTTGCGATAGTCCCTGGGGAACAGGTCAATGCCGGCCAGTTCGATGTCCCCGAACTGTAATGAGGCATGCACTATGCGGTCATGCCATTGGGCATCAACCTGGGCCGCCATGGGCGACTCTCCATAAGCAAGCATGGTCTGAATCGTGCCACCTAGAATCTGCTGATAGGCAGTAAAGGCAGCTCGGCAATTACCGTCGAAAGATAGATGAGGTCTGATGTGCATGGTATAATTTGTGTGCATGATATAATGTTTCCGCCAACGATCCAAAGCCACGGCCACGGACGGCCAGGCTCCGGATGCAATCTGGACGCTCGAGTTTCATATCTCAACCAAAATCTCAAGAGGCAGTGGCCGTTAGCTCCATTGTGGTAGCCTTCTCCATCATAATCCAACGGCCGTCGAGAATGGGTCCCATGAACTGTCCTCGTGCCACTCGTATTCGGCTCCGCTGGCAATCTTCATAAAGGGGTTAATGATATTGTAATGTATATGATTGACGACTGTCGCGGGGCGAGCAAAACAGGAGAAGTTTTCTATTAATATGACAATATTATTAACTGACCCCTTTTTGACCCCTTTTCCTTTTCGCCGACTTCTTCAACGCCCGCTGTTTGAACAATTGGTCGGCGAGGACACCGATGAGGACAACTGCGCCCATGACCGCGAAGTTGAGCGAACTGGGGATGCCGGGGATGTTGACCCTGAGCATGTTGAATTAGGATGAAAAAGTCGGAATTGCACTACAGGAAATTTGCCAAAAAGTGTTAAGCTAATTGGCTTGCATAAATCCGGTCGCGGACATACACCAGCCGCATCCGTTAACCTCGGACAAAGGAATCCATGAAAACCCCCATCCAAAAAACACAAATTGTTCTGCTCTTGCTGGCGCTGCTGTCAACCCTCATCACCCCATTCTCGACTGCCCGCGCGCAAGGCACGGCATTCACATATCAAGGCCGGCTCAACGCCGGCGGTGTTCCCGCAAATGGCCTGTATGATTTCCGGTTCAAGCTGTATTTCGATCCGCTGGGCAACAATCAGGCCGGTAGCAGTTTTCTCACCAATGCCATTCCCGCGACCAACGGTCTGTTCGTGGTGGCGGTGGATTTTGGCGCGGGGATTTTCACCGGCGGCAATTACTGGTTGGAGGTGGACGTGAAGACCAACAATGCGGGGGGTTACACCGACCTTTCCCCGTATCAAGGCGTCACGCCGACGCCGTATGCCGTGTTTGCGAACACGGCGAGCAATATGAGCGGGACCCTTTCGTCCAGCCAACTGGCGGGGGCGTTTCCATCGCAATTGACCGGCACGATTCCGCTGGCCCTGATGCCCGCAGCCGTGGTGACGAACAATGCAGGCGGTTTGACGCTTAGCGGCACGTTCAGCGGCAATGGCGCCGGGGTTTCCAATGTCAACGCGGCGGCGTTGAATGGATTGACGGCGACGAATTTCTGGCAGCTCGGCGGAAACACTGTGGCCCCGGGAAATTATCTTGGCAGCACGAACAATCAGCCGGTGGAACTGTGGGTCAACGGCGCGCGTGCCTTGCGGCTGGAACCCACCGTGAACGATGACAGCCATTCCAACATCGTCAATGTGGTCGGTGGATCGGCGGCCAATTACGTCCAGCCGGGAACCTACGGCGGGGTGATCGCCGGCGGTGGCGCGGCCAATTACTCTGGCTCTGCCGGTGCCAACAGCCTGGCTTCTGACATGTCTTTCCTGGGGGGCGGTTTGAGTAATTCCATCGAGGCCAATGCTCCCTATTCCGTTCTCGTCGGCGGCTTTGACAATAACATCCAGGACACTTCCCATGCTTCTTTCCTGGGAGGCGGTTTGAGCAATTCCATCGAAGGCAATGCCACCTATTCCGTTCTCGTTGGCGGGTTGAACAATTTAATCCAAACCAACACTTTCGAGTCCGCTCTCGTCGGCGGCGTTAACAATAGCATCCTGGACTCTTCCTATGCTTCTTTCCTTGGGGGCGGTTCCGGCAATTCCATCCAGGGCAATTATTTTAACCCTTCCGCGTATTGCGTTCTGGTGGGCGGGGAGCAGAATTCCATCCAATATTTCGCTGATTGGGCTTTCCTCGGTGGTGGCAATAACAATAGCATTCAATATGGGGGATTTGAAGCTGTCATTGCCGGTGGCAGTCACAATACGAACTCCGGGGATATGGCGGTAGTGCCGGGAGGCTACGGTAATTATGCTGGCGGGCTCTGCTCCTTTGCTGCCGGCCACCAAGCTCACGCCAATTATGAGGGCGATTTTGTGTGGGCCGATTCGGAATCCGGGGATTTTGATTCCACTACCAACGATTAGTTCCTTATCCGCGCCCAAAGCGGCGTGGGCATCGGCGCGACCAATACCATCGGCGGAGCCGCGTTGACCATCCGCGCCCCGACGGGCGTGCCGACCAACTCGATGCCGGCGCCGGACAATGGAATCGGTATCGGACAATATGCGACTTCCGGCTATAAATGGATTCAAACTTACGGCGGCCCGCTGACGCTCAATCCCTTGGGCAATAACGTGGGCATCGACACCACCAACCCGGTACACTTGTTCCAAGTGGGCAATGCCTATTGCGACGGAAACACTTGGAGCCCGGCTTCCGACCGGAATTTGAAGGCGGGTTTTGAGCCGGTCAATCCGGATGAAATTCTCGCCAAGGTCGCCGTCTTGCCCATTACCCGCTGGCATTATCGGAATGACGCGAGTGTGCCACATGTCGGGCCGATGGCGCAGGACTTTCATTCGGCATTTGCCACGGGAGCGGACGACCGGCACATCGCCGACGTGGACGAGGGCGGGGTGGCGCTGGCGGCGATCCAAGGCCTAAACCAGAAATTGGAGGCGCAGGCGGCGCAATTGCAGGGGAGCGACGCTGAAATTCAAAATCTGAAACAGCAGAACAAAGTATTGGAACAGCGGCTGAACAAACTGGAACAAATGGTAAAATAACTGCCAAGCATCGGCCTACGGCCCCGCAGTTTTGCCCCTGGCCCCCGCCGACTTCTTCAACGCCCGTTGCTGGAACAATTGGTCCGCCAGAACACCGATCAGCACGACCGCGCCCATGACGGCGAAGTTGAGCGAACTGGGGATGCCGAGGAGGTTGACGAGATTTTGCAGGACCAGCAGCAAGGTCACCCCGATCAAAATCCCGATGACCGAGCCTTCGCCACCGCGCAGGCTGCATCCGCCGAGGACCGCCGCCGCGATGCCGTAAAGCTCGTAAAAATTCCCCTGCTGGGACGCTGAAACCGAGTTGGTATAAAACGCAAAAAGGATGCCGGAGATTCCCGTCAACAGGGCGGCGATAATATAACTGCTGGCGATCACCATGCGCGTGCTGATCCCGGAAAAACGGGCGGCTTCCTCATTGCATCCCGTCGCGTATAGATAGCGCCCATACACCGAGCGATGCAGCAGCACCCAGATGACGAGGGCGATCACCACCAGCAGGATGAAGGGCATGGGCAAACCGAACAAATAACCGCTGGCGAGCCATTGAAGTTTCTCGAATCCGGCGCAATCGCCAAAACCCTTCGTCTGGTCCTGGGCAATGAACCGCGCGATGCCGCGATAGATCAGCAGGCCGCACAGCGTCACGACAAACGGCTGGATCTTCATCCGGGTGATCAATGCGCCGTGCGCCAGCCCCAGGAGCATCGAGACGACGCCGATGAAGAGCGCCGCCACCGGCCACGGCCAATGCCATTCGGTCAGGGCCATGACCAGCAACATGCCGGTCAGCGCTATCATCGACCCGACCGACAGATCAATGCCGCTGGTGATGATGACCAATCCCGCGCCGAGGCTGAAGATGCCGAACATGCCGATCTGGTTGGCCATGTTGACCATGTTGGCATGGGAAAAGAATTTCGGGTTTTCAAAGCCCGTCACGGCGCACAACACCACCAATAAAATAAATATTCCAAGTTCTTTTTTCATTTGTGTCTATTCGCGTTAATTCGCGGTTAAAAACGCCGGTTTCGCCGCGGCAATCGTCTTCCCCGTCGCCAACTGCATGACATTCTGCTCGTTGCAATCCGCGCGGTCGAGCACGCCGGTGATCTCCCCCTCATGCATCACGGCGATTCGGTCGCTCACGTTCAAGATCTCCTCCATGTCGCTGCTGATCATCAAAATCACCGCGCCCCCGCCCGCGAGCGAGCGCATCAGCCGGTAAATTTCCGCCTTGGCGCCGACGTCGATGCCCCGCGTCGGCTCGTCAAAAATCATCACGCGCGGGGACATGGCCAGCCATTTGCCGAGCGCGACCTTTTGCTGGTTGCCGCCGCTCAAATTCATGACGCGCGTCTCGATCGTCGGCGTTTTGACCGAGAGTGAATCCACCTGTTTCCGCGCGACTTCGCATTCGCGTTTTCGGCGGATCCATCCGCACCACGAAGAAGCCCACAACGACGGCAAACTCACGTTCTCGCGCACCGTCATCTTGACGATCAATCCTTCCGTGCGGCGGTTTTCCGGCACAAGATAGATGCCCTGGTCGATGGCGTCGCGCGGCGTATTGACTAGGACCGGCTTTCCGTCGAGACGAATCTGCTTGGACGGACATCGGTCGAGGCCGGCGATGGTTTTGGCCATTTCCGAGCGGCCCGCGCCCACCAGCCCGGCGAACCCGAGGATTTCGCCGCGCGCAGCATCGAAGCCAACGGATTTGCGGGGATATAGCGGTGAGACAACATTTCTGGCTTTGAAATAGCCCGGCGTTTTTGGCGCATCGGAGGTGACGTAATAGTTTTTGATTTCCCGACCCACCATCAGATTGACCAGCCGGTCGTGCGTGGCTTCGTCGTGTCCCAGTTCGCCGGCGTTCTTGCCATCGCGCAAAACGATGACACGGTCGGCGCACTCGTCGATCTCCCCGAGGCGATGAGAGATATAGATGATGCTGACGCCTTGCCCGCTCAATTCACAGACCAGTTCGAGCAGCCGTTTGGTCTCGGAAAGGGTCAGGCTGGAAGTCGGCTCGTCCATGATGATGAGCCGCGCATTGAGCGAGAGGGCCTTGGCGATCTCCACCATCTGCTGCTGCGCGATGGGGAGTTTGTCGAGGCGTGTCCGGGGCGAAATCTCAAGGCCCAAACGTTTCAAGTATGGTTCCGTGTCGGACCGGATTTTCCCGCGCCTGATGAGGCCGAGGAAATTTTTTGGTTCGCGACCCAGAAAGACATTGGCCGCGACATCCAGATTATCGAGGACATTCAGTTCCTGGTGGATGAACGCGATGCCGAGCTTGATGGCATCGTTGACGTTGTTGATTTTGACCGGTTTTCCATCCCAGATGATTTCTCCGGCGTCGGGCTGATGCACACCGCCGAGGATTTTCATCAAAGTGGATTTGCCGGCGCCATTTTCGCCGCAAAGGGCCAACACTTCGCCGCCGTTGATCTTGAAGCTGACGTTATCAAGCGCGACGACCCCGGGAAATCTCTTCGAAATCCCGCGCATCTCAAGCAACGGCTGCGGCTCCGCCTGCGGCATGATTATTGGCCAAGGATTTGTTTCTGCTCGGCTTGATAAGCAGCCACGTTATCTTTCTTGATCTCGCGCGTGGGAATGAAAATCTTGCCGGCGCTAAACACGTTCGTTTGGCCCTGGAGATATTCGTCCATGAGCGTGACGGCTTGTTTGCCGAACTCAAAGGGGTTTTGCACCACGGTGCCGTAAATGGCCCCCGAAGCGATGCCCGACAGCGTGTCCTCTTCATCATCAAAGCACACGATCTGCACCTGGCCGATCTTGTTTGCCTCACGCACGGCATTGAGGATCGCCGGACCGTTATAATTCCACAGGCCGACCAGGCAGGCGATATTGGGATACTTCACCAGAGTGTCCTCGGCATTTTTCTGGGCGCGGACCGGGTCGGTGTCATCCGTGCGGATGTCGATGATATTGATGTTCGAGCCGGCCAATGCTTTTTTAATGCCCCCGGCGCGTTCCACGGCATTTTGCGCGTCGCTATGGCCGACGAACAACATGATGTCCCCGCCGTTGGTCAGGCATTCCTTGATCATGCTCCCGGCGAGTTCCCCGGCCGCTTCATTGTCGGTGCCGATGTAGCAGGCGCGCTTGCTGTTCGGCGCGTCACTATCCGCGCAGATCAACAAAGTTTGGGAAGCGATTTTATTGAGATATTCCGTCTGGTTGGTCGGGTCATCCACGCTGACCGCAATGCCGTCGGTACCCTTGGCGACTAAATCGTCCAGAATCTGGCGCTGTTCGGCGGAGCCGCCGCTGGAGGTGATGCGAAAATCAACATCCACGTTGCCCAGTTGTTTGGCCGCCGCGTTGCAGCCGGCGCGCGCAAAACTCCAGAAGTTCGCCGCGTTATTGGAGACAAACGCCAGCTTGTATCTTTTGGCCGGAGATGCGCCTCCGCCGCCCGCCGTGCTTTCGCTCTTGCTGCATCCGGCAATGATTGCCGCCATGCAAATGATGGTAAGGATTGATTGGATTCTTTTCATGTTCGGATTTGGTTGTTATTTCAATTATCTTCCGTGGAGAATTTATAAATGATGGTGTTGTTATAAGTTTCGCCCGGCTTCAATTCGGTGGTGGGAAACTCCGGATGATTCGGCGAGTCCGGAAACCCTTGCGCCTCCATGGCAAAACCGCTGTGTTGCACGTACGTCCAGCCGCCCTTGCCGGTCAAACTTCCATCCAGAGAATTGCCGGAATAAAACTGCATTCCCGGCTCGGTCGTCCATACCTCCATCACCCGTCCGCTTTCTGGTTCGGTCACCCGCGCCGCCAATGACAGTTCGCCCGGCACCTTTTTATTCAGCACAAAATTATGGTCATAGCCCGGACCATAACTGATCTGGAGGTCGTTCGTGTCGTTAATGCGCGCGCCGATGGCCGTCGGCGTCGTGAAATCAAACGGCGTGCCGGCCACCGGGCGCAGTTCCCCGGTGGGGATCAACGTGCTGTCCACCGGCGTGAACCGGTCCGCATTGATATAGACGACGTGGTCCAACACCGTGCCGTGGCCCGCCAGGTTGAAATAGGAATGATGCGTGAGGTTGCAAATCGTGTCCTTATCGGTCGTGGCTTTAAACGTCACCTTCAACGCATTGTCCTCCGTCACCGTATAAACCGCCGTCACCGATAGATTGCCCGGGAAACCCTGGTCGCCGTCCTTGCTCAAATAGATCAGGCGCAATGCCGGGCCGTCCGCGGTCATCATCGGCTCGGCCGTCCAAATGACTTTGTCAAATCCGGCCAGGCCGCCGTGCAGGCTATTCGGCCCATTATTGGCCGCCAGCGTATAAGTGGCGCCATCCAACGAAAATTTCGCATTGGCGATGCGGTTGCCGTAACGCCCGATCAGCGCCCCGAAATACGGACAATGGGCCGTGTAACTGTCCTGGGTGTAATCCTTCGAATCGTCGAAACCCAAAACCACGTCTCCCAGCTTTCCGTTTTTGTCGGGGACTTTCAGGGAGGTCACAATGCCGCCATACGTCATGATCTTTGCTTCCATTCCCTGGCTGTTGCGAAGCGTATAAAGTTCAATCGGCGTGCCGTCGGGCATCGCCCCAAATTCTGATTTTTCAATCGTCGGCCCGGTCATGGCGCCCCCGGGTTTTACGGGGTGGCAGCAGGAGCAGCCGGCGACGCCCATCATCGCGAGTCCTGCCGATGCCTGGAGGATGAGTTGCATGGTTTTAGTCATAGGGTTGAGGGGTGGTTATTTCTGGCCATAATATGCTTTTGGCCCGTGTTTACGAAGAAAATGTTTATCCAGCAAATCCGATTGCATCGGCTTGGTTTTGGGATTGATCCGCAACGTCTCGCTCGCCAGCCGCGCGATGAACTCCAGGACACCCGCGTTATGCGCCGCATCGTGTACGTCCCGGCCCCACGTGAACGGCCCGTGGCTGGCCACCAGTACGGCTGGATGCTCCAGCGGATTTTTTTTCTTGAAAGTTTCCACGATGACTTTGCCCGTGTTTGCCTCGTAATCGTTTTTGATCTCCTTCGCCGTCAACCATCGCGTGCAGGGAACTTTTCCGTGCCAATAATCCGCCTGCGTGGTGCCGTAAGAGGGAATTTTCATTGCCGCCTGCGCCCAGGCGGTCGCGTAAAGGCTGTGCGTATGGACGACCCCGCCAATTTTACCGAATGCCCGGTACAAGACCAAATGGGTGGGGGTATCGGAACTGGGCTTTAATTTTCCTTCCACCACTTTCCCGGTGGCCAGCGAAACGACCACCATCTGCTCCGGTTTCATCCCGTCGTAAGGAACGCCCGAGGGTTTGATGACCATGAGGCCGCGCCCGCGGTCCACGCCGCTGGCGTTGCCCCAGGTCTCGATGACCAGTCCGCGCGCCACCAGGTCCAGGTTGGCCTCGCACACGTCTTTCTTTAATTGTTCGAGCATTTTAATTAGTGCGTTTTTTCAAAATCCAATTTTTGTTTAGCGCCGGATGGCGCGGCCGACAATAGCCCGCCGTTTCAACGGCGGGTATCGGCGGCAAGAGGGAACGAGTCCCGCTAGGGACGGCAGAATGGTTTCTTCATTTATCGCCAAAAGGGCCGTTTTTGAAAAGACACCACCCATCTTATCGTGAAACGATGTTGATTGAGTTCTGCCGTCCCTGCGGGACTGATTTTGATTTGAATGGTGAACCCACCGATAAATCAGTGGGCTAGGTTCTATCGGCCTCCGGCCTTTGCCTTTGACTGGGTTTTGAAAACATTCATTAACACCGGGCTTCAGCCCGGTGATCACAGAGATGAACGACAAGAACCGTTTCAACGGTTTTCCTCGCCCCGATAAGCCGTTGAAACGGCTCGCGCAAGTGGATGCTTCCACACCCGGTTGAAACCGGGTGTTAATGAGAGCAATTAAATCGTTAGTCATGTATGCAATTAAACATCTCAGTTTGTTCTCGTGTCTTGCCGGATCTGAATCAATTTTTTCATAACCTCATACAGGTTTCCATTCCAATCTTTCGTGCCAAACGCATCATGAAGCTCCTTGTACAGCCGATAAAGCTGCCGGTAAACGGCGTGCGCCTTCGGGTCCGGCTTGAATACCCTCGGCTTCAAGCCCGTCATCGCCTTTTGCGCGGCGGCAAAATTCTTATGGGCGCCCGCCACCACCGCCCCCGCAATGGCCGCGCCGAGCGCGCACGTCTGCGCCGAACGCGACACCTTCATCGGACGGCCCGTGACGTCGGCATAAATCTGCATCGTGATGGCGCTCTTTTCCGAAATGCCGCCGCAGTTGACCACTTGCGATATCTTCACGCCGTATTCCTCGAAACGATTGATGATGGTCAGCGCGCCATACGCCGTCGCCTCGATGAGCGCGCGATAAATTTCCACCGGAGACGTGTAAAGAGTCTGGCCAACCAGCAAACCGGTGAGCCGCTGGTCCACCAGGATCGTCCGATTGCCGTTGTTCCAATCCAGCGCCAGCAATCCGGATTCGCCGGCCTTCAATTTTGCCGCCTCGGCGTCGAATGTTTTATGCGAAAGTTTTTTGCCGTGCGGCTGGATGTAATCCACCCACCAATTGAAAATGTCGCCGACCGCGGATTGGCCGGCTTCCAGCCCAAAATAACCGGGCAGGACGCTGCCATCCACAATGCCGCACAAGCCCGGAACGTCCGCGAGCTTTCTATTGTTTGGTGAAATGGCAATGTCGCAGGTGCTCGTGCCGATGATTTTCACAAGCGTTCCCGGCGCCACGCCGCAGCCGATCGCTCCCAGATGCGCATCGAACGCGCCGACCGCGACGGGAATCCCCTCCGTCAAACCGGTTCTCTTCGCCCACGCCGCGGTCAACCCGCCGACGGCGCGATCGACGGCATGGATGCGCGGCGTCAGGCGACTGCGAAGTTTGGCGAGCCTGGGATTGAGCGCGGACAAAAACTTTTCGTCCGGATAGCCGCCCCATTTCGCATTCCACATGGCCTTGTGGCCCGCGGCACAGACACCGGCGATGAATGTGTCTGGAGGTTCGGTGCCGGTGAGCGCGGCGGGAACGTAATCGGCCAATTCCATCCAGGAATGGGCGGCGGCAAAAACCTCGGGCGCCACCCGCAGGCAATGGAAAATCTTGCTCCAAAACCATTCGCTGGAATAAGTGCCGCCGCACTTGGCAAGATATTGCGGGCGCATTTTACGCGCGAGCATCGTGATCTCCGCGGCTTCGGCCACGCCGGTATGGTCTTTCCATAGCCAGGCCATCGCCGCCGGATTATTGGCAAATTTTTTCTGGAAAGCCACCGGCTGGCCATTCGCGTCCACCGGCAGCGGCGTGCTGCCCGTCGTGTCCACGCCAATGCCTGCGATTTGTTCCAGCTTGAAACCGCGCACCGATTTTTTTGCGTCCGCCACGGCCCGCTTGATGGTGATCTCCGCGCCCTTGATGTAATCGGCCGGATGCTGCCGCGCCAGGTTCGGGTCTCGCGAGAGGATGACCCCGGCGGTGCCGTGCTCATATCCCCAGACCGACGCGGCAATTTCCGCGCCGTTGGCGGCATCCACGATGAGGGCGCGCACCGAGTTCGTGCCGTAATCAAGACCAATGCTGTATTGCGGTTTCATAATCTTAATCTTAATCCTAATCCTTTCGCGCCAAAGCAATCTGCATCTGCTGCTGCGCCTGCGCCTGCGCCTTCGTGGAATTCGACTTCCAATCCGCCGGGCTGACCACGCTCCAATAGACGGAATAGCGCTCGTTATTCATCTTGTAGAATGGAATCAAGGTGACATCGTTCGGTTTTCCAAGGCCCTCTGTGTGGAACGTCAACGGTCCATCGGCGGCGTGGATATGTCTCAGCAAGCGGTCCGCGTCGCAGACGAACACCGGCGCGGCCGGGTCCTGGGTCTTGTTCAAGGCGGTCTGGATGTTCGCAAAGTGGACCGGCATCCCGTTCGTGCCCATTTCGCCGGCCAGAACAATCGGGCCATAGAGCACCGCCACGATGTTGGTCGTGCCGGGCAACGGTTCGGTGTGCAGCTTCATATTGAAACGCACTTCCACGCTGTCGCCGTCGCGCCATTCGCGGTTGACCGTCACGTACGAGCCGGGCGCGCCGCCGATTTTTTGTTTTTTGCCGTTCACCCGCACGGAAATTTCGTCCGACCATGCCGGCCAGCGGATTTTCAACGCCAGCGAAACCGGCGCCGGGCATTTGAATTCCAATTTCGTCCGGTCGCTTTCAGGAAATTGGGTCTCCTGCCGCGCTACCAGGTTTTTCTCCGGCCATGAAAGTTCCGAGGGAATGTATAGGTTCCAATAAAGCGACTGGTCGTCATGAAAATAAATGGTGTCGCCGTATTTGGAATGATTTTCCATGCCCGTGCCCACGCAGCACCAAAAGGCGTTGGTCGGCGTCGAAAACGTCTTGAAATGGCCGGGCTTGAGCGACATCAAATAGACCATCATGCCCGTCTCGGGGTCTTGCGAGGCCAGAATGTCGTTGTAAAGCGCGCGCTCATAAAAATCCATCTCGGTGGCCTCCGGCGACCACTCAAACAAATGCCGGGTGAGCTTGAGCATATTATAAGTGCAACACGATTCGGCCGTGGCGGGAGAAAGATGCCGGGCGAAATCGTTTTCGGGAAAGAAATGTTCGCTGTCGCCGTTGCCCCCGATCACATACGAACGGTGCAGCGCCACACAGTTCCAGAAAAATTTCGCGGTGTCCCCGTAACGCTCGTTTCCCGTGACTTCATACAACCGCGCCAGGCCGATGATCTTGGGGATTTGCGTATTCGAATGTTTGCCGGTCAGATCGTCCTGCCCATCGGCGAGCGGCGCGAGCACGGCATTGTCGTAAAACTTTTCCGACAATTGAAGGTAGCGCGGATTGCCCGTGATCGCGTAGAGATTGGCGAGCGCCTCGTTCATGCCGCCGTATTCGCACACCAGCATGTGCTGCCATTGCTGGTCCGTGAGATTCGTCGTGGTGGCGTCCACCCAATTGGCGAGGTTCGTGGCCACGACCAGCGCCTGCGCGTTGGTGCAGAGCTGGCTGGCGTCAATCAGCCCCGCCAGTTCCTTGTGGAGGGTGTACCAGGGCGACCACCCGCCATTCAGCCCGAAACCCTGGGTGTTGATTTCGCCGTGCGCAACTTTCCCGAATAGCTCCTTGCCGCCCGGAATCGCCGCGAGATAACCATTGCCATTTGCCTGCTGGCATTCCGCCAGCTCGCCCACGATGTAATTGACCCGGTCCAGAAATCGCGCGTCGCCGGTGGACTGATACATCTGCGAACACGCGGAAAGGTAATGTCCCAGGGTGTGGCCGGCCAATTTCGAAGACTCCCATCCGCCATAAACCGGCGCCTTGGGTTGCAGCCCGGCCTCCTTGCGATACCAGCTTAACAGCCGGTCCGGTTCCAGGCTCAACAGGTATTGCGCGTCCAGGTCCATCGCCTGCTTGAACGGACTGTCCAGCAGACGCACTTGCGACAGCGGAAAGGGCTCCGCCTGCGCCGCGGGCGCCGTCTTCACATCGCTGCGCGCAATCGCCGCGATGGAAAAGGCGGCGACGACCATTAAGCTTCTCTTTACGACATGCATAATGACAATCACATCCTGCTTAGACGCCGTGATGATAAATCTCCCAGCCCAGATATTTCCCGAGCGCTTCCCTCACCCCGTCGGCCACCCGCGTGGGATTGACCGCGACGTGATGTTCAAATCCGTTCTCGCAAATATAGCGAAGCAACTTTTGGAACTTCGGGATTTTCACCACGCCGTAGCCGCCGAACGTTTTGAGCGGGTCGGCGGTCAGCTCGCCCTCGCCGATGTAAGCCTTGATTTTGCCCGCGAAATCATCCGTGCTGCAGCGCAAATAGGTGAAGCCGCCGGCTTTGACGCGGCCCACCACCGTGCCATAGGTGTTCTCCTTGCCAACGGTGCCCGCGATGATTTCCTGATAATCCATCACCGGCGCGCCCTCGCCTTGCTGCTCAAAAATATCTTTCGGCAGATTGCTGCAATGGAAAATCACGCCCTTGTCCGGGTCTTCGCCGTAATTGTTGTTCCAATCCACCAGCGCGCTGGGCCTGCCGCTGGATTGCGCCATCGCGTACATGGCCACCGTGCCCATGATGTCCACCTCGCACGCGCTGCTCATCAGCATATTGCTCATCATGCTCATCAGCGTGCAGGGCACCACGCCGAAAAATTCCTCCATCGCCGTCCAGCATTGGATGGCGGTGGCGTCGAGGCGCGTGTCCTTCATCCATTTGTCCACCGCCACGCCGAACTTCGCCATCTTCAACAACGCCAGGGGCGGGATGGATTTGGCGACAACATATTTTTGGATCGCCTGCAATTTGTCTTCCACGACGGCGTCGCCGTCTTTCATCTTGTTGACCCAGCCGAAAAGTTCAAAGAGGTCGAGGGTCTCGATGCTGATGCCGGATTTTTCCAGTAATTTTTCGGAATAACGAACGGTGTTGAAGGCCTGTGGGCGCGCGCCCAACGCGCCGATGCGCAAATTCTTCAGCGCCCGGACCGTCCGGCAAGTCACGACGAAATCCTGCAAGTCATCGAGGAAACTTTTGTCATCCGGCCCGCTGGTATGCAGCCGGGTGAGCGTGAACGGAATGTCGTACTGGCGGAGGTTGTTGCAAACGGACATTTTGCCGCAAAACGAATCGCGGCGATGCGCGATGGTCATCGTTTTCGGATCGTCATTGAAGGCATGGACCAGGACGGGGACGCGCAGGACGGCCCAGCGAAGCGCATTGGCCACGCCGCGTTCATCGCCAAAATTCGGGAGCGTCACCAGAATGCCGTCAATCTTGCCGGCATTCTGCTTGAATAACTCCGCGCATTTTTGGGAATCGTCCATGGATTCCACCGCGCCAAATTTGGTGGCATTGGTGTCGAGCAGGATCGCGCCGATGCCGAGCTTTTCGAGAGTTTGAAGGATTTGTTTGCGGCCGGAATCGCAGAGATGCGCGGGAAAGAAACCGCGATTGCCGACGACGACGCCCAGGGTGATTTTTTGCGTATTCATGTGGATTGGATTTTAAGTGATTCTATGGAAATTTTTCTTCATGGTCAGTCATCGGAACGACCAGGCGATCAAGCCCGGCGGCGACCAGACCGGTGTATCGGCGGCGCGGCGCGGTCCGGACGTTTACTTCTCCAAACCGGCCCCACAGCGTGCCTTTGTCAATGGCGGCCGAAAGATGGGTAAAGACCGCCGGCGGCAGTTCGGCCATCGTGCCCGTGACGATGACGTTGCGGATGCCCAGCACATTGAGCGCCCCCGCAATGACCCCGGCGGTGGCATCCAGAGTTTGGGCCAGCCACGGCGAGATGCCCCGGGCGGCAACGGAACTTGAAAACGCCTCCCACGAGCGGGATGATTTTGGCGGGACCGCCGCAAAGCTTTTCAACAATCCCCGGGTGGATGCCAGCGTTTCGAGGCAGCCGATGGCCCCGCAACCGCAGCGGCGGTCATTCCCGGTGACCGGCGTGTGCCCAAGCTCGCCGCTGATGGGAAGCGGATGCGAATAAAGTTTTCCGCCGATCATCACCGCGCCGCCAACGCCCTCGGCAAAGTCCACCAGGAGAAAGTCTCTCTCCGCGGGTTCAACGGCGTATTGGCCCAAAGCCAGCGCGCGTTCTTCCTGGATGAGAATCACCGGGGCGCGCCAAATGCCCTGGAGAAAGGAAGCCATGTTGAGCTTTTCCGTCCAATGAAGATTCGGAGAATAGATGACCTCGCCGTTCCGATCGTCCACCAGTCCGGGAACACTGACCAGGACGCCCCAAAAAGTTTTCTGCGGGATTTTATCGGCGGCCTTGCGAAGCTGGCTGATCCAGCCGCGCGCATCGCCGGGAGTTTTAAACTCCGCGGCACAGGCGCTCTCCTCTGTGGCGCCCAGCGGCAACAGGGCCAGGCGGGTCCATTCCACCCCGAGTTGAAGGCCGAGAAAACGGACTTTGGAGCGGTTCAAATGAAGCATTCGCGCCGGCCGCCCCACCCGGGAATTCGATCCGGCCATCGCAAGCGGATCGGCTTCTTCGAACACGCCCAATTCCAGCAATTCATCCGCGATTTTGCCCACCGTCGGCTGGCTCAACCCCAGCGACTTGGCCAGGCCCGCCCGCGACGCCGTCCCGGAGCGGCGCAGATGATCGAGCAAGGTGCGCCGGTTGTGCCTGCCCATCTGGGAAGGAATCAAAATCATTGAATTACTTAATTAAGCTAAAAAATTAATATGCTGTCAAGCGCGACGTATTCGCGACTCAGGGTAGACGCATCTAAATTTCAATGTTTTTCGATCTGCTTTCATTAACACCGTGGCTTTAGCCCGGTGGACCAGCCGTATAAAAAAGTCCTCAGCCGTTTTAACGGCTTTTTGGCAGTCAATAAGCCGTTAAAACGGCTCTTTCCCCCGACTCTGGCCTGACACCGGGCTAAAGCCACAGTGTTAATGAGAAAACTCGCAAGTTTAGATGCGTCTGCCCTGTTCGCGACCAGTGGATTCAGATCGGAAAATGGGATGTTCCGCCCATGAAGAACGAACAATGAGAGGTTTTTTTGATTGTACGGCAAAGGTTCGGAGTTTAGATAGAACTAAAAGGATTAAACGCAGGCGCTAGCGCTAAATAGTTGAGAGAAAAGTAGAAGTGTAAATAGTTGATAGTCGAGGGCGAAGGTGGAAGATCGGCTCGCGAGGACTTTCGCCCTACCAGGGAACAGTGAGAGAACATTTTCGCTTGAACGATTACGGAAGGAACGTTATAAAATAAGCAATCTCAACAAGGAAAAATGAAATCTCATCGCCATCGAATCGCGGCCGCTTGTTTGGCCCTGATGGCGGTCGCGCTTTGCCCTGAAACAAGTTTTGCGAGGTTGGGCCCGGGCATCACAACCCAGCCGCAGAATCAAAATGTGCTGGCCGGCTCAAATGCCGTGTTCACGGTGGTTGCCACGGGTCAAACGCCGCTCCTTTACCAATGGGCATTCAATACCACGAACCTGACCAACAGCGCCCATGTCGGCGGCGCAACGAACGCGACCCTGACCATCAGCAATGTTGTCGCCGGCGATGCAGGGAATTACAAAGTGGTCGTGAGCAACAGCCACGGCAGCATTACCAGTTCGAACGCGGCACTTAAAGTGCTGGTTCCCGCCGCCATCACCGGCCAGCCGACGGACCAGTCCGTTTTGTTAAGCAGCAACGCGACATTTTCCGCGACCGCCACGGGAACCGCGCCGGTCAATTGCCAGTGGTATTTCAATGGAACGGCATTGACGGATGGAACTGGCTTTAGCGGCTCGGCGACGACGAATTTGAATCTCTTGAATGTTCAGCCGAATGAAGCTGGTAATTATCAACTTGTCGTCACGAACAATTACGGCAGCGCAACCAGCTCAATCGCAACCCTCATCGTCCTGACTCCCCCTTCGATCACGATTCAACCCACCAACCAAGCTGCGCTCATCGGCGGCACCATTGTTTTCTACTCTGGCGCAACGAGCCAATCACCCATGAGCTATCAATGGGCCAAAGATGGGAATGCCGTGATCAACGGCGGACGAATCAGCGGTGCAGACACACCGACACTGACGATATCGAACCTTCAGATGTGTGATGTCGGCAATTATCAATTTGAGGCCGGCAATACGAATGGAACAGCCGCAAGCACTCCTGCAAGCCTGATGATCGTCCCGCTCGTCGGCTGGGGTGTGAACTATTTTGGTGAACAGACCTTTCCATTGACGCTGACGAATGTCATGGCCATTGCCACGGGGGATGCGAATTTGAGTTATCTTAACCTAATGCTGAAGGCGGACAGCTCGGTCATCGGTTGGGGATCGGTCATCGGGACATCCAATTACAATTTGACAATTCCGGCGGATCTCAGCAATGCGGTTGCGATTTCGGCGGGTCACACGCACGGGTTGGTCTTGGAAAACGACGGCACCGTTGTTGCCTTTGGTGACAACAGCTCCGGCGAGGCCACGCCTCCCGGGGGACTGAGTAGTGTGGCAGCCGTTGCGGCAGGGGATGGGTGGAGCCTCGCGCTGAAAGACGACGGAACAGTGGTTGCCTGGGGAGACAATAGTTACGGCGAGGCTACGCCGCCACCAGGGCTGACCAATGTGGTGGCGATTTCAGCGGGCGGTGTTCATGGCTTGGCCCTCAAGGACGATGGAACAGTGGTTGGTTGGGGTTATAATACCGTAGGTGAAGGAATCGCGCCCGCGGGATTAAGCAATGTCGTCGCGATTGCCGCAGGGTATTGGCACAACCTGGCTCTCAAGAGCGATGGCACAGTAGTCGGCTGGGGAGACAATCTGTATGGGGAGTCCAGTCCGCCTGCGGGGTTGAGTAATGTCATAGCGATTGCCGCCAGTTATACGCTGAGCCTGGCGCTGCGGAACGATGGGATGGTTGTCCCCTGGGGAGACAATTTCTATGGTCAGTCCACCCTGCCTCCGGGGCTATCGAACGTTGTAGCCATCGCAGCAGGAGGGGAATACGGGCTGGCGCTGCTGCAAAATCCAGCCACTCACATTCCACCCACGATCTGGTGGCAGGGTGAGACAAATCAAATCGTTCCGTCTGATCAGACATTCTTGTTGAGCCCTTGCGTCAATGGATCGCAGCCGATGAGCTTCCAATGGTACTTCAATGATTCACCTTTGGCCGGGCAAACGAATTCGTGGCTGATGGTGCAGTCCATCCAGCCCGGCCAGGCCGGAAACTATCAGTTCACAGCCAGTAACAATTACGGATCCGTGACGAGCCAGGTTACGGCGGTAATCGAGTCGCCGGGCATCCTTAACCAACCGATCAGCCAATCTTCGCTGGCGGGAGGGACCATCGCTTTCAGCGCAACCGCCGCCGGTTCCGGCACGCTTTTTTACCAATGGTATTTCAACGGGAGCCCGCTGGCAGACGATGGCCGCGTGAACGGTTCAACAACCACAAACCTGACCATCTCGAACGTTCAGTCGAATGACATCGGCTCTTATGAACTGGTCGTCACCAATAGCTATGGCTCTGCCACAAGCCAGGCGGCGACTTTCACCCTGCTGTTACCCGCGAACATCACTTCGCAACCGGTCAGCACGTCGGTGGTATTGTCGAACAATGCCGCGTTTTCTGCGGCGGCAGGCGGCACCGCACCTTTGCTTTACCAGTGGTTTTCCAATGGAAGCCCACTGACCGATGGCGGACCCATCAGCGGTTCTTCGACAACCAATCTGTCCATCGCAAACGTCCAGACCAATGATGGCGGCTTGTATCAGCTCATCGTCACCAACAATTACGGCGTGTCCACCAGCAGCGTGGTGACCTTGACGGTGCTGCTTCCGGCCATCATCACCAGTCAGCCGACGAACCTGTCCGTCGTGTTAAGCAGCAACGCCGTCTTCTCGGCCTCTGCCATCGGCGATGCGCCGTTAAATTATCAATGGTATTTCAACGGCACGCCGCTGACGGATGGGGGACAGGTGAGCGGCTCAACGACAACGAATTTGACCATTGCGAATATTCAAACCAACAATGCCGGGCCATACCAATTAATCGTAACGAACAATTACGGATCGGCAACGAGCGCCGTGGCGAACTTGACGGAGCTGTTTCCCGCCACCATCACCTCGCAGCCGACGAATCGAATCGCAACGGCCAGTTCCAACGCCAGTTTTACGGTCGCCGCTGCGGGAACGGCTCCTCTGAATTATCAATGGTATTTCGGTGGAACCGTCCTCACCAATGGCGGACGCATCAGCGGCGCCACTTCAGCCAACCTGGCCATCTCAAATACTCAAACCAATGACAGCGGCGCATATCAAGCAATCGTGACCAATGACTACGGCTCCGCCACCAGTTCGGTTGCCACGCTGACCGTGGACGCCCCGGTCCAGATCACCTGCCAGCCGGCCAGCCAGGCAGTATTGTTGAGCAGCAACGTGAGTTTTACGGTAACCGCCGTGGGCACGGCGTTGAATTATCAGTGGTATTTTAACGGAACACTCCTTTCAGATGGCGGCCGCATCGGCGGCAGCGTCACCCCAACTTTAAGCATCACCAATGTCCAAAGCGGCGATGCCGGTGGTTATGTCGTGGTAGTGAGCAATTTGCTGAATTCGATGACGAGCCTCACGGCGTCGCTGACGCCCCAGGCCGTGCTCGCTCCTTCAGTGCGTTATGTCGCTTTGACCAGCACCAACCCGTTACCGCCTTATCTGGATTGGAGCACGGCGGCGACGAACATCCAGGACGCAATTGATGCCGCCGTCGCCGGAGATTCGATTATCGTCAGCAATGGAATTTATAATTCCGGCGGGCGGGTGGTTTACGGCACTGTGACCAATCGCATCGCTGTGACCAAGACCGTCGCTGTCCAAAGTGTCAATGGACCGGCGGTAACGACCATTTACGGGTTCCCTCGCTCGCTATACATCCGTTGCGCATATTTGACGAATGGCGCTTCGCTGATCGGATTCACCTTGACCAATGGCGGCACATTCTATCTTCAGTCCAGCAACCAATTATGGGTGTCCGGAGCCGGGGTGTTTTGCGAAAGTAGTGCCACCACCGTTTCCAACTGCGTGATCGCGGGAAACACGTCCGCCTATTTCGGTGGAGGAGCATTCCGGGGCACGCTGATCAATTGCCTTCTGACTAACAATTCAGGTCTCGGCGGCGGGGCAGCTTCCAACATTCTTATCAATTGCACACTTGAAAACAACAACGGGGCGGATGGGCAGGGTCCGGGTGGAGGAGGCGACGGCGGTGGCGCTTATTCCAGCACGTTGACGGATTGCGTGGTCAGTAACAATACCGCCGGCTATGGCGGCGGAATTTATTATGGTATTGCCAACAATTCTCTCATCGTTAGCAATCATGCATCCATTTACGGCGGCGGCGCGGACTACGCCACTTTGAACATCTGCTCGATTTCAAACAACTATGGGGAATGGGGCGGCGCCGCCGCCAATTCCATCCTGAATGCGTGCCTGGTCACCACCAACCGGGCCAACTACGGCGGCGGCGCGTACTCGAATGTCCTTAATAATTGCATTCTGGAAAATAATTTTGCGCAAGAAACGGGTGGCGGTGCCTACCTCAGCACCTTGCTGAATTGCACCGTCGTCAGCAATGCCGCCCCGTCGGGAGCAGGCATAAACGGAGGCGCAGCCACCAATTCCATCATTTACTACAACTACTATGGCGGCGTGGCTGGGAATAATATTAACAGCAAGCTCATCGCCTACACCTGCACGACTCCGGTCCCCGGCTTTCCAGGCAACATCACCAATGCGCCGCTCTTTGTGAACCCCGCTGGCGGCGATTTCCATCTCCAATCCAATTCACCCTGCATCAATTCCGGCTTCAACCCCGCCGTCACCGTCACCAACGATTTTGACGGCAATCCGCGCATCGTCGGCGGCACGGTGGATATAGGCGCTTATGAATACCAAACGCCCGCTTCCGTCATCTCCTATGCATTCTTGCAACAATATGGCCTGCCCACTGACGGCTCGCTGGATTATTCGAATTTGGATGGCACCGCCTTTAACGTCTATCAGGATTGGATAGCTGGTTTGAACCCCACCAATTCCGCATCTGTGCTGGCCATGTCCCCGCTCGTTTCCACCAACTATTCAACCGGCGTAACGATAAGCTGGCAGAGCGTCAATACCCGCACTTACTATCTCCAGCGCAGTACCAACCTCTCTGCATCACCTGCGTTCATCACCATCCAGAGCAATATCGTGGGCCAGGCCGGCAGCACGAGCTACACGGACGCCACGGCCACGAACGGCGGTCCTTATTTCTATCGTGTCGGTGTGCAGTAGCGCAGCAAAAAGTTGAGAGAAATTTGAGGAAAGTTGAGGGGAGAATTCCTCTAAAAATTTTTCGCTTTGAATCCGCTGAACCTGTCGTACGCCATTTGGCCTCCATACCACCGCAAAACGTCCTCTCCCTGTTCCCTCCCCACATCGGAGTGCGACCGTCCCCGGTCGCAGCAACGTCCGCTCGCACCATGACCTCCGAATTTTCCAAAACCGCGCGAACGCTCCACGCCGCTGCGCCCGAGAACGGGCGCACTCCGATGTAGGGTGAGGGAGATTGAGGCATGCCCCTACAGAAGATCGTCTCTCTCCCCTTGAGGTTCATCCCGGGACGGCCAACTCCAATCAAAGCAAAGGGGTGAAATACCCGTCAAAAATTCAAGTTGGCCAATCGGGAGAAATGATGTTCAATGGTTGCGTTTGAAGAGCACACAGACAATCCTTTGGCCACGATGAACCACCCGGCGCCACAAATTTTGCTCGTCGGCAGCGACCCCAAATTTTTGGGGATGCTCTCGCCGATCTTGCAGCAGGAGAACGCGACGGCCAGTTTTGCCGACGGCGCCAATGAAGCGCGCCGTTTGCTCCACGATTGGCCGGCGGACCTCATCCTGCTCGATGTCGGGTTCGGCGAATTCCTGCATGAATTAAAGACCGACCCCATCACCGAACTGATTCCCGTCATCGTCTTTACCGGGGACCATGATTCCAAATTGCGCTCCTTTGAGCTGGGCGCGAGCGATTGCATCGGCAAACCGTTCGACGGCGCGGAACTGCGCGCGCGCATCCATGCCGCCTTGCGGACCAAATGGCGGATGGATGAATTTTCCGGGAAACAGCGCGAATTGAACGAGGCCCGGCTGGCCGCCGAATCCGGCGCGCGCGCCAAGTCCGATTTTCTCGCCGCCATGAGCCACGAAATCCGCACCCCCATGAACGGCGTCATCGCCATGGTCGGCCTGCTCATGGAATCGCCGTTGACGGTGGAACAGCGCGGTTACCTGGAGACCATCCACACCAGCAGCGAATCGTTGCTGACCATCATCAATGATATTTTGGATTTCTCAAAAATTGAAGCAGGCAAGATGGAACTGGATTCGCGGCCCTTTGACCTGCGGGCCCGTCTCGAAGAAACGCTCGACCTCCTCGCCACCAAGGCCTCGGAAAAGGACCTCGACTTGATTTGCCAGGTGGACCCCGCCATCCCCGCCTCCGTCGAGGGCGATTCCCTGCGGCTGCGCCAGGTGCTCGTGAATCTTCTCAGCAACGCCATCAAATTCACCGAAAAAGGCGACATCCTCGTGCAGGTCAGGCTGATTTCAAACTCGCCCCTGGAAACGCCGGGGCGTTCGCAATTGCAACTCCATTTTTCCGTGCGCGACAGCGGAATCGGCATCAAACCCGAAAAACTGGCGAAACTCTTCAAGCCGTTCATGCAGGCCGAAAAATCCACCGCCCGCCATTACGGCGGCACCGGCCTGGGACTGGCCATCAGCAAACGTCTCGTGGAAATGATGGGAGGAAAAATGTGGGCCGACAGCGAGCTTGGCCATGGCTCCACCTTCCAATTCATGACCACTCTTCAAGCGGAGCCCAATCCCCCGCCTCCACTCACCGGGCGCCAGCCCAAACTGGCCGACCTGCGGATCTTGATCGTGGATGACAGCACGATGGTGACCCAGGTGGTCGCCGAACAATCCTCCCAATGGGGTTTGGTCCCCCAAACCGCCAACAATGCGCAGCAGGCGTTGGAAAAAATCCGGACCGGCGGGCCATTTGACCTCGCGGTGGTGGACTGGAATATGCCCGGAACAGATGGCGTGGCGCTGGCGGGTGAAATCCATAAATTGCCCGGCGCGGCGATGTTGCCCGTGCTTTTTCTGGCCCCGCTGGGCACCCGCGCCGAAGGCGCCGATACCCGCGTGGCTTTCGCCCACGGCATCACCAAGCCCGTCAAACCGTCCCAGTTGCTGGCGGGAATCGAACGCGCCCTCTTCAGCCAGAAAAAAGCCGTCGAGACCCCCGTGGCTGCGCCGGCCACGGCGCCACAATCGCTGGCGGAACGTTGCCCCATGAATATTCTCCTGGTGGATGACAATTCCATCAATCAAAAGGTGGCCGCCCGCATCGTCCAACAATTGGGTTACAAGCCCGGCCTTGCTGTCAACGGACGACTGGCCCTTGAAGCGCTGGACAATCAGCATTACGATCTGGTCTTTATGGACCTGATGATGCCGGAGATGGATGGATTGGAAGCGACCCGCGCCGTTCGCGAACGGCAAAAAAACGGGGCCGCCTATCCGAATTACCAGTCGCGCATCCTCATTATCGCCATGACGGCGCACGCCATGCAATCCGACCGGGAAAAATGCCTGGCCGCGGGTATGGACGATTACCTCGCCAAACCGATCCGCCCGGCAGACGTGCGCGGCGCGATTGAGAAATGGGCCCCTGAAATCCAGTCCGCCCAGCCTGCCACCTCTTCACCCGCCGACGCCGCGCAGCTCATTGCCGCTACGGCGCAAGCCGCCCCGGCAGCCGCCGCAGAACCGGCGGTGGACCTCGACCGTTTCAATGACATGAGCGGCGGCGACCCGGCCATGGCGCGCGAATTGATCGACATGTTTGACAAACAAACCACCCAGCAATTGAAGCAGATCCAGGATGCCCTGTGCTCAAAAGACGCATCCACGGTGGGCCACGTCGCCCACAGTTGCAAAGGCGCCAGCGCCACCCTGGGCATGAAACGGCTCGCCGCGGTGATGCTGAAACTCGAGAAACTCGGCAAATCCGGCGCCCTCGATGGCGCCGATCAATTCCACCTCGAAGCCCAACGCGAATTCAAAGAAGTGCAAAATTTTCTGTCGGCCAACCCCAATCTGACCGCGCCGGCCCGGTAGCCAATCATGAAAAAAATTTTAATCATCGAGGATAACCAAATCGTCGCCAACGTCTATCGCAACAAACTCGCCGTGGAAGGGTATCAAACCGAAGTCGCCCTCGATGGCGAGAGCGGCTTGAAAATGATGCGCATGCTCAAACCCGACGCCATCATCCTCGACTTGATGTTGCCCAAAATGTCCGGCGTCGATGTGATCAGGGAAATCCGCGCTGAAACCGATTTTGCCAAGATGCCGATCATCGTTTTTTCAAACACCTATCTGACGAACTTGATCCAGGAGGCGTGGAAAGCCGGCGCGAACAAATGCCTTTCCAAAGCAAGCTGCTCCCCGAAGGAAGTCCTCGACCTCATCCGGGCAACCGTCGGTGACAGCGGCACCATGCGCAAACCCGCCGACCCCGACCCGGCGAAGAACCCCGACCGCCTCTCCCACGCCGGCCCCAAAGACGCCCTCTTCCAGGCGGGCTTGAGAAAATCGTTTACCGACAGCCTGCCCGCGACGCTCTCCACTTTGCGCGCCGGTTTGCAAAGCCTCATCAAGGCCGATGGTGAAATGGCGCAGCTCAAACAAATCTATGAATTGTACCGCCGCCTCCATGCCTTGACCGGTAACGCCGGCATCGCCGGGTTGAACCAGATTTCCAAGATGTCCGATGCCATCGAGGCCCTCCTCAAGGAACTTTACGAAAAACCCAAAAACATCAATGCCTCAACCCTCCGCACCGTCGCCGCGGGCGTGGATTTTTTGGGGTTTTTGTTCGAGCGCGGCATCGAGCCGGATAAACAGGAGATCCCCTCGGCGAACATCCTCGTGGTGGATGACGAGCCTATCTCGCGTCGCGCCATCATTTACGCCCTCGAAAAAGCGCATCTCCTGGCCACCAACGCCGAAGATGCGGCCACCGCCCTCAAATTGGTGCAGGAGAAACAATTTGACCTGGTGTTCCTCGACGTGGACATGCCGGTGATGAACGGCTATGAGCTTTGCGCCAAATTGCGCGCCATGCCGCAATACAAGAAGACACCCGTCGTCTTCGTCACCGCCATGAGCGATTTTGACAGCCGCACCAGTTCGATGATGGCCGGCGGTAATGATTTCATCGCCAAGCCGTTCCTCTTCATCGAACTTACCGTCAAGGCCTTGATCCATATTTTCCGCGCCAAACTCGCGCCGCCAAAATAACGGACAGAGAGCCTCCGCCATCCCAAAATTCGCCTTTCAACGGCGTCAAGTTTTCGGCAATCGGCAATCGGCAATCGGCTATCGGCTATTCCAACAAATTCAAATCAGGAAACAGCCTTGAAAAAAGATCTCCTTCAACGCCGCAATTGACATGGTGATTGGTTTTTGCGGAAATGCTCGGCACCAAAGCCATGTTGACGCAAAAAGAAATCATCTCCACCGATTCGCTGTTGCAGGAAAACCGCAAATTTCCGCCCGCAGCCGATGTGATAAAGCGCGCCCTCCTCGATGCGCCGGCCTTCAATAATCTTTACGAACGTTCCCTCCGCGAACCGGAAAAATTCTGGCTCGAACAGGCGCAGACCCTCGACTGGTCCCGCAAGCCCACCCACGCCAGGAAGTTTGATTGGAATACCGAAAAGCGAATCGTCCGGCACACCTGGTTCGAGGACGGCCAGTTGAACGTCACGGTGAATTGCCTGGACCGCCATCTGAAAAATCGCGGCGGCCAAACCGCCATCCTCTGGCAGGGCGAACCCGAAGAGGACGTGAAGCGCCTCACCTATGCCGAATTGCACGCCGAGGTCTGCAAATTCGCCAACGTCCTGAAATCGCTCGGCATCAAAAAAGGCGATCGCGTGGCAATCTATATGCCCATGATCCCCGAAGCGGCTGTGGCCATGCTCGGCTGCGCCCGCATCGGGGCGATCCATTCCGTCGTGTTCGGCGGGTTCAGTTCCGATTCGCTCGCCGGACGCATCCAGGATTCCGATTGCAAGCTGCTGGTCACGGCGAACGTCTCCTTGCGTGGTGGAAAATCCGTGCCGCTCAAACAACTCGCCGATGCCGCGTTGGAGCATGCGCCCGGCATCCGGAATGTCGTCGTCGTGAAGCGAAACAACGAACCCTGCCAGATCCTGGCCGGCCGCGATGTCTGGTACCACGAATTAATGGCCGCAGCCTCGGCCGATTGCCCCCCGGAGCCGATGAACGCCGAAGATTACCTCTTCATCCTCTACACCTCCGGCTCCACGGGCAAGCCAAAGGGCGTGGTGCATAGCACCGCCGGTTATCTCCTCTGGAGCGCGCTCACCCACAAATTTGTCTTCGACATCCACGACGGCGATATTTATTTCTGCACCGCGGACATCGGATGGGTCACGGGCCACAGCTACGTCATTTATGGGCCGCTTTGCAACGGAGCCACCACCCTCATGTTTGAAGGAATCCCGACATTTCCGGATGCCGGCCGCTTTTGGAAAATTGTCGGGAAATTCAAAGTGAATTCATTCTATACCGCGCCCACGGCCATTCGCGCGCTCATCCGGCTGGGGAACGATTGGCCCGCAAAATACGATTTAAGTTCCTTGCGCGTCCTGGGCACCGTCGGCGAACCCATCAATCCCGAAGCCTGGATGTGGTATCATCACCACATCGGCCGCGAGCGCTGCCCCATCATGGATACCTGGTGGCAGACCGAAACCGGCGGACACCTCATTACTCCCCTGCCGGGCGTGAATACCCTGAAGCCTGGCAGCGCCAACCGTCCCTTTTTTGGCGTCGAGCCGGTCGTCTTGCGCGACGATGGCGCCGAATGTTCACCGAATGAAGGCGGCAAGCTGTGCATCAAGTATCCGTGGCCCGGCATCATGCGCACCACCTGGGGCGATCATGACCGCTTCATCAACACTTATTTTTCCACCTTCAAGGACGTCTATTTTACCGGCGATGGTTGCCGCGTGGACGCTGACCGCGATTATTGGCTGCTCGGGCGCGTGGACGACGTGGTGAACGTCTCCGGCCATCGCATCGGCACCGCGGAAGTCGAGAGCGCGCTGGTCAGCCACCCGAAAGTGGCCGAAGCCGCTGTCGCGCCCATGCCCCATGACATCAAAGGCCAGGCGCTCTATGCCTTTGTGACCCTCAAGGACGGCATCGCCGACAGTGAAGAACTGAAAAAAGAACTGGCGCTGCATGTCCGCAAGGAAATCGGGGCCATCGCCGTGCCGGACAAGATCCAATTTGCGCCCGGCCTGCCCAAGACCCGGTCCGGCAAGATCATGCGCCGCATCCTGCGCAAGATCGCGGAAGATCACGTTGACCAGATCGGCGATATCACCACCCTGGCGGACTCGAGCGTGGTGGAGGCCTTGGTCAAGGGGAAACAGTGACCGGATTTTGACATTGAATATTTTCAAAGACGATGTATTGGTAATGTTGAAATCATCGGCGACTTTACCATGCGTTTCAGCCCGACAGGCATTCGGAGGCGGTCGTTTACCGGCGCGTTCACTTTGATTGAATTGCTGGTCGTCATCGCCATCATCGGGATCCTGGCGGCCCTGTTGCTGCCGGTCTTGAGCCGGGCAAAAAGCCGCGCACAAAACGTGGCGTGCCTGAATAACCTCACCCAACTCGAACAGTGCTGCCATCTCTATTCGACCGACTTTAGCGACTATCTGGTGCCGAATGCGGTTGGCGGTTTCGTCTCCGGCACGACCACCAATGACGTGATGTCGTCTGCCTCGAATCCCAATTCCTGGTGCCCGGGCCTGGCGCCGTCTGACACCTCGCCGGCAAATGTCGAGAGCGGCCTGTTGTTTCCCTAC
Organism: uncultured Verrucomicrobiae bacterium; assembly: GCA_963797825.1. Taxonomy (GTDB): domain Bacteria; phylum Verrucomicrobiota; class Verrucomicrobiia; order Limisphaerales; family UBA11358; genus UBA11358. Next base: position 208,568 of record CAWCRR010000029.1, on the reverse strand, counting down.
GATAAATCAACGGCCATTTATCATTGCCCGGCAGACATGTCCGCCGTTGACGGTTACCCGGATTTGCCGCGCACACGCAGCTATTGCATGAATATCGACTTGGGTTGCGGCTATCCCTATCTCAATGGCCCCTACTTTAAATATACTGAAATCCTTCAGCCGTCCCCCAGCCAAACGTTTGTGCTCATTGATACGCAGGAAAACGACATTTACGACGGTACCTTTGGCATCTTTTCGCTGGACAGTCCCTGGGAGGATTACTGGCTGGATATTCCCGCCGATCGGCATGCCCAGGGCGCAAATCTGTCTTTTGCTGACGGCCACGTCGAACATTGGAAATGGAATGCCCCCATGATGACGGATGGCCCCATGTGGCCTGCCTATTCCAGAGCCGATCTGCAGGACCTTCAACGACTGCAACAATGCGTGAAACTGGGCGTGGAATGATTGCAAAATCAGAACGGCCAGTTGATCCCCGCCGTCACATATACCTGCCCGCTCAAATCCAAATGTCCGCTGGCGCCGTTGCCGCTGATCGTCGAGCCATTCATCGGCATGTATTGCGCCCCCAGATAAAAATCGCCGCCCTCGACCGCATGATAAACCAGCGTCGCATTCACGTACCCGCCATAGACCATGCTCAAGCCGCTGGTATGAGTGGCGCTATAATGAGCCGTCGAGCCGTCAGCCAATTCGATGACCCCGCTCGAACTCAAGTCGCCGGAAACCATCCCCACCGCCGGCCCGCCGCCGGCATAAAGGCCCACTTTCCGGCACAGGTTCCAATACAGCGTCGGTCCGAGGCGCAATGTGTATAGCTGAACATCCAGTTTCTCGCTGGTCGTTCCGGCGATGCTGTCTTTGGTGCTTGACGATGGCGACCCGCCAATATATGCCGTTTCACCGCTGGCATCGTAGCCGCCTTGATAGCCCGGCGGTGGCATGATCACGCCGGTGATGTCGTAGTTGTCCACGGTCCGATTGACCAGCACCGAGGCATTGCCGACAACATGGATCGGCAGAAAGCCAAAACCGAATTCCCAGCCAAGTTTGGCATGTTCCCAATACCAATAGCTGTCGCCGTAGGCCAAATCGAATCCCAGGTATGGCGAATCATCATGGCTGGAACTGCCGTTGACCACAGAAAAACCGGTCGCTTTGTGCATCAGCAAACTGTTGCCACTGATCTGCGAGGCATTCTGATAACCCCAATAACCCGTCAAACCTCCCGCGTTCCCTGTGGAATCTGTCAAAACATATCCGTCGTCATAAACTCCCGGCGTACTGCTCCCAATCCCAAATGTGCCGGACATGGTGAAGTTGGCCTTGATATTGAAACCCGCAATCATCCCGATCCGGAAATGGCGCGTCCAATCATAATCCGGCGAAATTTTCCGCAATTCCCAGTCCCGGCTTTCCCAATTGTTGTTGGAGGGCGGCTGATTCTGGTTCCCCGATTGGTTGACGTTCGGCTGCGCTTGCGGTGCTGTTGATTGGGGTGGTTGAGCAACGGGGACTGCCGGTTGTGGCTGTTGATTATTATTTTCAGAATTATTGGGTTGGGCTTGCGGCTGCCATGTGGCCGGTTGAGCCGGCGCATCCGCCCGTGGCGGCTCGGGAGACAGCACCGTGGATGCCGGAGGCGTTTGCGACGGTTGCGTGGCGCCGGGCCATTGCTGGGCCGAAACACTCAAGGCCATGCTCCAGACCAGGCAGGAAATGGCCAATCGTAAATCGCAAATCGCAAATCGTAAATCCAATGTCATGGCGTTTGCGGGTACATATAGACCCGGTACATCCGCGACGCGGGAGCGTTGCTCAATGTCTCCGGCGGACCGTAATCAATCCATAAGACATAATTTGCCGTCGTCCGGAAAGGCGGCTGTGCCGCCACCCAAATGTTCGAGGCCAGATTGTCGTTGTATGCAATCGTATAGGTGCGGTTCGAAATTGATTGGAATTCAACCAAATACCCCGACGCGGTATTTGTGACCAGCACGATATTGATGGCAGCAGACGTGCTTTGAGCTGGAGGAAGAGACAAATCCGGCTGCTCAATCTCCACCGGCTGCAGTTGCGAATTGGAAAAAGGAAAGCTCGATCGGTTGGGATAAAACTGCAGTGTCAGGTTCACACTTGCGCCGTTGGCAAGTGGCGCGCCGTAAACCACATAAGGATTTCCGTTGTTGGTGCCAACGGCATTGAATAGCCAATTGGTCAGGCCCGTGACGATCACGCGCGCGGACGCAATCGGATTGACGCCTCCATTTGACAACGTGACGACCATTTGTTCACGCCCGGTTTGCCGGTTGAAAACCAGGCCGGAACTCATGGATGCGGTCAAGCCGGCGGTCCCGGCCAGAAAATTTGTCACCGTCAGATTGGTGGTGAACAAATTATTGCCCGTGTTCATATCCAGCTCGTTCGTTGTGCCGGCCGAAGCGGAAAAAGTGAACACGCCGGCATTGGTCGGCTCCACGGTGAATTGCAAGTTCGTAACCGCGCCGGCTGGCAACGTTCCCAAATTAAAAATCAAGTTGCTACCGACCATTTGGTTGGTGAGTGAAACAGAGAGCAATTCCACCCCATTCGTCGGAAAGCTGTTGGTCACCATCACCTCGGTCGCCGCGGCCGGGCCGGCGTTGGTCACCGATACATCGTACGTCACCCAATCATTGGTGTATGCAATCGTCGGGAACCCGCTCATCGTCACCCCCAAATCCGCCTGATTGGTGGTCAATATCAGGACGGCGATGTTCGTGGAGACGATCGTGTTGGTGAGCACGAAACTGTTGACGACAATCGTGTTGGTCAAGACCCCCAAAACCAACGGCTCGACCTCGACCGTCATCTCTTCGATGCTGTTCGGCTGTACGCTGCCAAGAAAAAAGACAACCGTGTTGGTATTGTTCATCACCGTGCCCGTTGCCCCGAATTGGACGAAGGATACCGGCAATGCGCCCGAAAAAGTATTGGTCACCTCAATCGTCTCGTACGCGAGGCTGTCGTTCGTGACATCGATGGTGTACGTGAGCGAATTGCTCACGTCAATGGCGGTGATATTGCTTATCGGACCGGCTGAAGTGACGACGGAAAGGCCAAAGCTTTGCGCGCCGGCGCGCGCAGTGATGAGGTGCAACGCCAGAGCCAATATCGACGCCCTGAAGAAGTTGGAGAAAAACTTCACGATTAAATGTCTCAAATTTTATCACCAGCCAAAAGTAAAAGTTGCGGGCAAACGCTTTTTTTACACCCGGAAAACAATGATAACGAAGTTTTAATACGCTTTTTTTGATGCTCTTTCTTTTCCTGTGCCAAATAATTTATTGACAATTGAACATCAAAGTAAGAAATTCTTACCTATGACAAGCACCGTCACAAGCAAAGGTCAGACTGTCGTGCCAAAAGGAGTGCGCCAGCGGTATGAAATTGAACCCGGCGCAACCCTCGATTGGCAGCCGGAGGGGGATTTCATTCGAGTCGTAAAATTGGCACAACCTAAAACCGGACGCACCGGCGTGAATTGGTTGCGCCGGCTGGGACGCATTCCCGCTGCCACGAGAGATCAACGGCCCGTGGAGGCGTGATGAGATTCCTGTTGGATACAAACATCATTTCAGAAGCCGGCAAGAAAAAACCGAACGGCAAAGTGATGAATTGGCTGCTGGCGCATGAGCCCGACAGCGTTGTGCCAAGCGTGGCGGTGGCTGAACGCTTTCAGGGAGCACACCATGCGCCAACGGAAGCAAGAGAACGGCTTTTGGCCGAACTCGATGCCCTGGTCAATGAGGATGCCGGACGCATTTTGCCCTTCGACGCGGAAGCGGCGCGCGTTTGGGGCGAATACGTGGCGCGCCCGGCGCTGAAACGCAAACCGCGCGGTTATCCGGACACACAAATTGCGGCCATTGCGTTGAGTCGCGGGTTGACCGTAGTCACTCGTAACGTCCAGGATTTTCCAGAAGTGCCGGTGTTAAACCCGTTTGAAGATTGAAGCCACAAATCGGTCCCCAGCAGTTTGTCATTGATAACGAAGGTTTTGTCTGAACCTCAAACTCTTTGTTGTCTTCGTTTCCTTCTGTTAAATCTCCGGTGTTTTTCCATTTCTTTTGTGCAGGCGGAGTTCCAGCAGTTTGTCATTGATTTTTGGGCGATTCACCGGCAAACTTTCAGGCTCAAGTGTCGGGGCGTAGCGTAGCCTGGTAGCGCGCTTGTTTCGGGTACAAGAGGTCGTGAGTTCAAATCTCACCGCCCCGACCATTTCCCCGTTGATTTATCACCGCAAATGCCTGCCCGCTATTGACAATGCCTTCAAGAAACGTGAAGTTTAGCAGGTTATGAAACAGCCTCAGCGCGCCGCGCAAAAGAAACTCGACTACCCGGACACAACCGCCGGCAGCCGTCTTGCCGCCAAAGCCCGCAAGCTGGCCAGCAAGCTGACGCCGGAACAGCGCCGGGAACATTTCAATAAGGCGATGGCGATGATTTATGGCGGCGCAAAAGAAGCAACTCTCGCTCGACGCTAACCTCGTCTTTGATCTGGCCGAAGACAAAGATTTTGCCCACGATTTTAAGGAAGCACCTGTTGAACATTGACGAAGACGCCTTGCTGCTGGCCTTCAACGAAGCCGATCTTTCGCCAGTGCATCCGGTTCACCCAAAGCGTTTGCTGCGGGTTTTGCGTTAACTCAGTCGTTGTCAAGCCGGAGGTGGATTCAAGTAGAGCATTTTAATAAATTGTGTGGCCTTTGATTTATCCGCAAAGAACAAAAACACAAAGAAAAAAGAATGTTCTTTGCGATCTCTGCCCGTCCTCCGTAGCACTGCGGAGGGTGGACGTTCTTTGCGGTTACAGTTTTGTTTAACCTGCCCTAAATGCAACAGCAATGAATGACCCACGCACACCTCCACGGTTCGCCGCGCAAGGCTGGCTGGGACTCCTCCTTTTGGCGATTTGCTGGCCGCTGAATTGGACGCTGCCAGGCGCGCGCACGGCCTATCTCTTCTTCCCGCTTTGGCTCGGATATGTCCTGGTCGTGGATGCCCTGGTCAATTGGCGCACCGGCGCGTCATTATGGACGCGCTCACGCGCCGGATTTGTCAGCCTCTTCGTCCTGTCCGCGCCGTCGTGGTGGCTCTTTGAGGTCATCAATGACCGGACGGCCAACTGGGAATACCTGGGCGCCAACCAGTTCACCCCGCTGGAATACAACGCCCTTTGCACGCTGTGCTTTTCCACCGTCATGCCGGCGGTCTTTGAAACGGCGGAACTGGTGCGCACTTTTCGCTGGGTCCATTCGCTTCGGCCCCGCGCGCGGATTCCCGACACCTCCCCGGTCAATCGCGCATTACTGATGTCCGGCCTCCTGATGCTGGCGGCCCTCTTGCTTTGGCCGAAGTATTTGTATCCGTTGATCTGGATTTCCCTCGTGTTCATTTTGGAACCCGTCAACCGTTGGCTGGGACGCCGGCACTTGCTGGAATGGCTCAAGGATGGCGATTGGCGTCCGGTGATTTCACTGGCGCTCGGCGCGTTGATCTGCGGATTCTTCTGGGAGATGTGGAATGAATGGTCCTGGCCGCAATGGATTTATCACACACCCGGCGTGGAATTCGTGCATGTCTTCAAAATGCCTCTGCCCGGCTACGGCGGATATCTGCCGTTTGGCCTGGAATTGTTTGCCCTGAAAAACTTCTTATGGCCGCGCAGCCCCAAGTTGGAGATTTAGAAAACAAATCTCACACCCCGGCCATTTTCACATTGATTTATCAGCGCAATTACTTGCCCGCTATTGACAATGCCTTCAAGAAACGGGAGATTTAGCGCGTTATGAAACAGCCGCAGCGCGCCGCGCAAAAGAAACTCGACTACCCGGAAACAACTGCCGGCAGCCGTCTTGCCGCCAAAGCCCGCAAGCTGGCCAGCAAGCTGACGCCGGAACAAGAAGCCGAGCATTTTCGCCGCGGCATGGCGATAATTTATGGTAGCCAGCCCAAAGAAAGCGCTGGCGCTGGACACTAACCTCTTGCTCGATCTTGCCGGGGAAAAGGATTTTGCCCACGAGTTCAAGGAGGAATTTTCCAGCCGGAGCTATGCCCTGCTGGTGCCGCCAACGGTGGTTGCGGAATTGGCGTTTTTTGCTTCGCTGAAAAAAGCGCCGCAACACGAAATCGCCGATGTTGCTCTGAAAAAACTGAACGTCTGGAACTGTCAGCCCTTCACCTTGTTGTCCACCCAATTGGCTATTTCCGTGCGATTCGCTGTGCGATTGATTGATTCCTCACTCATTCCCGAAACCGAACAGAACGATGGAAAAATTCTGGCGCAAACATCACTGGCCGGAATTCCGTTGTTGTTGACTTCTGATAAGCACCTGTTGAACGTTGATGAAGACGCCTTGCTGCTGGCCTTCAACGAAGCCGATCTTTCGCCGGTGCATCCAGTTCACCCGAAGCGCTTGCTGCGGGTTTTGCGTTAGCCGCACGCCAATCAAAACAACCTCTTATACGTCGCCTTCCTCGGATCATGTTCGGGACGATTGCAGATCAGCGTCTGCACCCATTCTACATGACGAGAATATGAGCAGTGCGAAGCGCCCCGCGCGATGCGTTGTTTTGCATTGGCCGATGTTACATAAAAGAATAAAATGATAAACCGCTAACGAACGCGAATGACATAAATTGGCGTCCATTGGCCTTCATTCGCGGTTAACCTCTTTAAATTTGAATATGGATAATTTGGTCTATGAATTGCCCTCCGTCGTCCAACCGCTGGACCTGGCCAGGCTGTTTGCCAAACCGCGCCCGTTGGAAGTCGAACTCGGCTGCGGCGACGCCTCCTTTCTCGTCGAGTACGCCCGCCAAAATCCCGATGCTAATTTTATCGGCGTCGAACGCCTCCTCGGACGTATTTCAAAACTGGATCGCAAAGGCCGCCGGGCTGGATTGGCAAACCTTCGCGGCGTCCGCATTGAATCATCCTATTTTTTGAAATACCTGCTGCCCCCCCGTTCGGCGGCGGCGTTGCATATCTATTTCCCCGATCCCTGGCCAAAAAAAAGACACCACAAATATCGGCTCATCAATCAGCAATTTCCCGCCACCGCCCGGGCGGCGCTGTTGCCGCAAGGAATCGTCTATTTGCGGACCGATGATGCGGATTATTTCTCGCAGATGACCGGGGTCTTTGGCGCCGCAAAAAACTTTAAAAAAACCGGGACACCGGCGGCGTTGGCCGGATTGATCACCGATTTTGAAAAAGAATTTTCCGCGCGAGGAATCAAAACCTTGCGCGCCGCCTATCAAGTGATTTGACCATTCATTTTCCCTCTCCCCTCTCAACTCAAATTTTTCTCAACCATTTGCACGTCACGGATACTGCACGCGATAAAATTGCGCCGGCTGGTTGGGCGCCAGCGGAGCGCTGAAAGTAAAGTTGTTGCCGCCGATGTTCGTGGCCGAACCCGCCGCGGTCCAACCGCTCAGAGGCAGCGAGAGATTTGTCGCGGTCAGGACCATGCACTGGAGAGGCGCGTTGCCGGTGAAGGAAAATTGGAACATGCCGTTGGTCACCACCGGATTAACCAGGGCTGGCGAAGTGACCGATACGAATGTGGTGGTGCTCTCGGCCGGCAGGTTGGCCGTAAAGTTGCCGTTGGTGACCAGGATGCTTGCTTCCTGGGACATATTTTCGTTGGTGTCAGTGACCGTGGGGACCACGGCCGTCACCGGCATTCCTGAAATCGAGAATGCTTGCGAGGCCGCGGCGGTGCTGTTCGTATTGACGGCGACAACCACCAGGGTATTGCTGTTGGTATAAGCCGTGACAAAGACGTCGGGGGAGGGGTTGAAAGTGGCGCCCACCATGACAGAGCCGGGCCGGATAAAGCTGGCGTATTGGGCCAGCGTGTAACCGGTCACGTTGGGCGTGTTGCCCTCAATCAAATCGTCATATTGAGGCGTGGTATGGTAAGCCCTCCACCAGAAGTAGGCGCTCATCTGTTGGTTCATACATACACTCACCTCCCAGGCGGTTTGCACGGCGCTGAGGATGTTCGAGCTTACCATTGTAGCATTCGTATTACCCGCCACATCATAGTGTTCGGTCATCCAAACGTGTTTTCCCAGGTTGAGCGCGGTCGTGTAAGGGCCGGACGGCAATCCACCGTAAAGGTGTCCGGCAACAATTGTCACATTCGCCGCCGCCGTGCTGTTGTTGAGGGTGGGATCGGAATAGGAATGATTGAAAGTAGCCGATTCCGGCATCACGATAGGTCTTCCAACCGCTGGCGCATTGTTCGCGCACCAGGTTTCCATGGTCGAGCCCGTCCAAAGGCAGGATTCATAGGAGGCGTTGAAATCCGGCTCGTTTTGCATAGAGACGTAATCCAGCCCGATGCTGTTGGCCGCCTGATTGAGATAAGCCGCATAGGCCGCGTATTCGCTGGTGCTGAGCGAGCCGCCAACGGTGTTGTCGTTACTTTTCATGGAGGCCGGCGGCGTCCAGGGCGTGCCCAGCACCCGGTCTCCGTATTGATGCGCATATGCGGCATTGGTTGTCTCCGTAGTCCAGTTTTCCGCTGGGTCGATGCGGACGCGCCACAGCGAAAGACCCATCTGTCCGGTGCCCGTTCCAAACAAGGTGGCGGCCTGCGCGCTGGTCATTGCCACCGGATCTGCGAAGGCGCTGCTGGCGCCAAAACCATCAATAAGTTGGTTGGTGGAACCGGTGTTGATGGCGCACGTTTGCGCCTGGAGGCTGCTTTGGGAAACGGCCAGTCCAACCATGGCAATAAATGCGAGCATGGACAGCGACAACACCTTGGATTGCATATTAATCTTCTACCATACAACCCGATGATTTGGAATTATAGAATAGTCCATCCACGCTGCCCTTCATCCCATCCGTCCTATTTTCCCCTCTCAACTCTCAACTCAAATTTCTCTCAACCATTCAAATGGCTTTTTCATTCCCCGCGGTGAATCGAGACGTTAATCCACAAGTTCCCGTTCGATTTGTTCGAGCGATTTCTTCCTTGTCTCCGGCAGCTTGTGACTGATGAACACAAAACCTCCCGCGCAAATCAAGGCGTATAGCCCAAAGGTCCCCGCCGCGCCAAGCCTCGCGTTCATCATCGGAAAGGTGAACGTGAGAAGAAAGCAGGCCAGCCACAACGCCGAGACGGCTACGGACATCGCCGCCCCCCGAATGCGGTTTGGGAAGATTTCCGAGATGACCACCCAGGTTACCGGCGCCAGTGATACCGCGTAACAACCAATCGCCGCAAGCACGAGCAGCAACATCGGCAGCCCGGTCACGCCCTCGTGATAACAAAATCCCAGCGCCGTGTAGATCACGGCCAGCGCCGCCGCGCCGAATAACATCATCGGCCTCCGGCCAAAACGATCCGACGCTCCCAGTGCGGCACACGTGCACAGCAGGTTGACGGACCCCGTCCACGCGATGTTACTCAATACGCTCGAAATGTCGTAGCCCGCCGCCTTGAAGATTTCCTCGGCATAATTGAAAATCACATTGATGCCGCACCACTGCTGGAACACTGCCAACACCACTCCCAAAACCAATACCCTGGTCATTTTTGGATCCAGCAAATCGGCGAAACGGACGCGTGAAATTTCTCCGGCGGCCAGCGTGGACTTGATTTCCTTCATCGCCTCCGCGCTGTAATTTTCACCGCCGATTTTGGCAAGAATTTTTCGGGCCGGTTCCGTCCTGCCATTTTTCGCCAGCCAGCGGGGACTTTCCGGGACGAAAAACATCCCCGCAAAGAAAAGCAACGACGGCGCTGCGGTCAGCCCAAACATCCAACGCCAGCCTCGCTGCCCAAACCACGAGTCGCGAATGAATTCGTCGGTCGCGCCCGCCGGCAAATGACGCACGAGCGACCAGTTGATGACCTGGGCCAGCAGGATGCCGATGACCAGCGTAAGCTGGTTGACGGAGACGAGCCGGCCGCGCATTTGGGCCGGCGCAATTTCGGCGATATACATCGGCGAAAGGTTTGACGCCAGGCCGATGGCCACCCCGCCGAACATCCGCCACGCAATGAAAACGGGAAAAGTTTCCGCCAGCGCGTTGCCCAGTGATGTGACCGCAAAAATGAGCGCCGAAAGCAAAAGCATTTTCTTGCGTCCGAACCTGTCGCTCAAGGCGCCAGCCAGCAACGCGCCCACGAGGCAGCCGATGAGAGCGCAACTATTCGCCCAGCCAATTTGCGCGTCGCTCGTCAGTTGAAAATATCTTTGGAAAAATGGCTTCGCGCCGCCGATCACCACCCAGTCCCACCCAAAAAGCAGGCCGCCGAGCGCGGCCACCACGGAGATCAGCCAGATGTAACCGAGATTCAATTCGGCCTTTGAATTTGAGGATTCGGTCATGGTCGAGGCGGTCATTTTATTTTCGGTTGAAGTGTTCCCCCATCAAATCCTCGGCGAGCGCATGGTTGGGGTCGCGTTTCAATACGGCGGACAACAATCCTTTCGCCGCGCTCATTTTGCCCAGGCCAAGCTGTGCCTGCGCCTGCAAAAACAGCGCCGTGGTCTGCTGCCGGAACTGCAAGTCATCGTCAAACAGCAGCAGCGCCGGCAGCGATGTCGCAAAATAATCAATTTTCGCCCGCGTCCTTTCCAATCGTTTGGCGTAAGCCTGCAAATCGCGGAAGAGCTTTCTTGCCCTCGCTCTTTGCCCGAGCTTTTCCCGCGATAACGCCGAGTAATAGGTCATTTCTGAAAAGGGCCGGACCTTCATCTCTTGAAAATCACCCTTGAAATTCGCCGCGGCCAGCCAGTGCCCGCGAGCGGATTTTTTCGCGCCCAGCGCGTCGTGTGCCACCCGAGCCAGTAATGGATGTCGCTCTGGTTGGCCAGCAAGTGTTTGGCCTCACCGAGATTTTCCGGCGAGGCCAGCGCGGCTTCAAAATGCGCGACCGCCGCGGTGGCGCGGATTTCCAAACCCGCTCTGTCTCCGGTTTTCCAGCCGGCCCGCGCCAGGCCTAGCGCCTCCCGGCCCAGCGCCAGATGCGTGCGGACGTGCTGGCCCAGCGCCCCGCCTTCGCCGCCTTCCCACGGCTGAAAATTCCGCTTCGCCAGCAATTGCATCGCCTCGGCATGCCGGCCGGCCTGGTTGAGCAGCGCGCAATATTCCACGGCCAAATCACTGCGTCGCGCCACCAGTTGCGGATATTGTTCCAGTTCACCCAGCCGTTTCGCCGGCCGCCTGCCCAGCCGTTTCCAAAGCTGGTCCCGCTCAAACAACAAACGCGCGTCGTCAGGATTCTCGCCAAACGCGCGATCATACGCCGCACGGGCCTTGCCCGGCTGCCTGGAAATGTTGAAATATCCTATCCCAAGGTTGCGCCAGACAATCGAAAATGCTCCGTCGAGCGCCGCCGACTTTTCCCAAAGCCCGATCGCCTCCCGATGCCGCCGCCGGTCGTAAAATAAATTCCCCAGATAATACGGCGCTTTGGCGTCGTCTGGATTTGCCCGCATCGCCGCTTCGAGAATCGCGATTTCCTCCAGGCGCGCTGGAAAGCAATAATCACCAGCGAGCGCGGCGGCCAGCCTGAAGTGCCTCAGGGCCGTTCTGGTTTGGCCGGTTTTAATATGCAACCAGCCCAGGGTGTAATGCAACATCGGCGCCCCGCCCAGGCTTCGGCCCTGCCAGTCGCCACGCCTGGCGCTCGCCGGGGTGAGCAACCCTATCGCCTCGGCAAAAAAGCCCGCCCGGGCATAGTCGTGCGCCAAATCCAGCAACGTCTGAAGATCACACTCCAACCCGTCGCCGCGAAGATGCTTCGTCCACCAGTCGAGCGGGTCCAGCGAATGAGATTCACCCAGGAGCGCCTCCGCTTCGTTTGCCCGATTCAGCTTTTGCAGCACGATGGCTTTGAGGCTCCTCGCCCGCAAATTATCCGCGCCGCAACGCAGCGAAAGATTCAGGTGCTCCAGCCCGTTTCCCCACTTCCCGCGGCGGCAATCTATCTCCGCCAGCGCATGATGGCCCGGCGCCATCCACGCCTGGTTCCAGCACGCCTTATAGAATGCGTCGTAAGCCTCATCCTCGCGCCCAAGATATCGAAGGCACAGGCCTGAATTATAAAACGCCTCGCCGTCCGCCGGATTGGCATTGCGCCGCGTGAGCCGGGCAATCGCCCGGCAAAAATATTTTTCGGCTTCGGCAAATTCTCCCCGCTTGAGATACCACAAGCCGGCCGAATTGTTGCAACGCGAATCCTGCGGGTCGCGGCGCAGCGCTTCGCGCCAGTAATTCGCCGGCGAACGCGTCGCGTGGCGATACTGGTCGAGATGCAGGCCGGTGATGAACAGCTCGTCATTGCTGGCGATGTCTGCCGGCGCGGGCGGCTCATCGGCGGGCGGCGGAACTTCGGCCTTTACCCGCGCCTTCGGCTGGTAGGAAATGATTTCCTCCCCGGCGGAATCGGCGGCACGGAGCCGCAAATCCGTTTCAACCACGCCGCGCGGCAATTTGATTTCACCCACCCATGGATTCGCCGGCGAGAGGTCCAAACCCGTGGTGAATAGCCTTTTTCCTTTCGCCGCAAGTTCAACTGTCATCCCCCGGAACTCTTGTGTCACGGAAACCCCCATCCGGATTTTCCCGCCCGGGACTTTCAGGCTGATGGCCGCCTTTAAGTTCGCGTGTTGCGCCGGTCCGATTTTTTGAATCGGATACCAATATTGGCTCCACGCTTTGGTTTCGCCCGGCTGGAGAAAACTGAAGTCCGGTTGGTTGTCGGTATATACGCCGGCCATGATTTCAATGTAAGGTCCGTATTCTCCCTTCGCATCCTTCTCCGTCAGATTGCGGTCCCACGCGTAGCCGAATTCGTGGTTGCCCCACGTCCACTGCTTCTTCCCGGGCGCGATGTGATGATTGGCGATGTGAACGATCCCCGCCTGCGCCGCGTGGTCGTAGCCGCCGAAAAAATCTTCCTTGCTGCCCATGCACATATAGGACGTCGGCACGGGAATATTGGCGTAAAACGAAAGGTCATTCGCCGCGTAAGCCACCGGCGCTCTGTCGCCGCTTTTGGGCGGCGTGAATTGATTGGGCGCTTCGTTCACCGGCACTCCTTGGCGCCCGCGTTCACCGTAACTCACGCCATAGTAGCGGCCCTGCGCCAGGGGATACTCGCTCATCGAGCGGCGCGCGTGGTCGGCCACGTAAGAAACATCGGGCGGGAAAAAACTTTGATACGATTCATGCACCCGTGTCGCGACATTTGCCCACCACAGAAATGTCTGCGTCAGTTGCGTGCGATTATAGGCGCGCACTTTCAACTCCACATACGCCTTGCCGGGATATAGGCAGACCCCATGCATGCCTTTCATCCGGTTCATCGGGTCATGATCGCCGCACCAAACCGTTTTCGAACCGTCGCCATGTTCCTCAACCTCAAAGTCCACCGGCAGAAACGTCGCCGGCCGATGATGTTGCGGCCAGTTGAACTCGATGCCTCCGGAAATCCACGGCCCCGCGAGCCCGACCAGCGCCGGTTTGATCACCGGTTGGTGGTAAATCAGGTCGTAGCCGTTCGTTTTGTCCTGAATCGCATGGATGCGCCCGCCGATTTCCGGCAGGACGAGCACCCGTATGAATTCATTCTCGATCCATACGGCTTTCCATTCGCGGTCAACGGGCTTTTCCGCGATCCAATCCGTGAACGGCAACGGATACACCTTGCCGCTGCTGCCCTGATAGACCCGCTTTTCGAGAAACATCGGATTCCTGTCAGGTGTGCCAGGCAGGAACGTTGGCAGCACCAGGCTTTTAATGCTGGTCCGGACTCGAGAACTTTTTTTCATTTCACTCGCAAATAATTTTGGCGTGTCCTTTGGCGGGGACGGCGCGCTGCAAATCAAGAACAGAGTCAAGATGCCTTCCCTCGGCGCGGGAATGGCTTGAAAATAAATCAATCCGCCCGCCCGTGAAAGGAAACAGATGATGAAAAATGCAGGATTTTCTCTGTATTCCCGTGGCACTCTCGTCGCGCCCCGCGCTTTCCAATCTCAAATCTGCAATCTCAAATTCCCCCTTTCATTTTCCCTCTCAACTCTCAACTCAAATTTCTCTCAACCATTTAAAATTCCCCGGAAGCGCCGGATGGCGCGGCCGACAATAGTCCGCCGATTTATCGGCGGGTATCACAAATTGATGGTGTAAGGTTGCGCACGCAGAAACTCGCCAAATTCCGGCGTGATGCGTTGGATGACTGGGTCAATCGGGTAAATATGCCCGTCCGCCGCCTGGATGGCGTTGCGGGGAAACAGGTCAAAAATTAATAATCCGTCCTGCTCCGCGTCATAAGCGCCGTCCGCGAGTTTTTTATACCCTTTGCCCTGCATCAATTCATCCAGCGCGGCCTTGGTGGGCGAGCCACCTTTGATGGCGGGTTGAGAGGTAACGATGACCGGCATGCCATTTTTGATCACAATGCGTTCAAGCTGGATGTCATCATTGAAAATCTGGTTTTGCAGATCCATGCGGTCGAGGTATTCGGACGGAGTGGCGCCGCGGGAATTTGAGCCAAGAGCTATGCCATAACCCAACTGACGTTCCAGCAAGGTCGCCTTGATATAACGCTGTTTGCGTTTGTGGAAATAAACCTGATGCTCACCGCCCCGGGTAAATTCAGGTGGCAGCCGTCTGCCTAATTTCCGGTTTTCTTGTGCCCATTGGATGAGCCGTTGTTGCTCGATTTCAACACGTTTTGTGCGAGCGGCGTGAGTGGCATCGTGGCCTGGAGCTGGCGGACCGCCTCCACGCGTGAAGTCAGCGGCTGACTCAAGCGTCCGGCCAGCGTGGGCCATGCGGGCTTCCCGGTTGTCGTTGGGCGTTCCACTTATGGCCATAAATATAACAAACCATGCCGATATTGCGAGCTTATTTTAGGTCCAATTCGGCCAAGTAGCGTTATGTTGCCCGGAAACATAATCGTCAACCGCGAATAAACGAATGGACGCGAAAGCGGCCTGAATCAATGCGAATTTCAGATTGCGAATACCCGACACGCTATGGCGCGACAGGGAAGGAAATGGAGGAAACGAAGAAAAATCTAAATGAATTCGACCTTGTGTAAATACTCGGGACTGCCCCTTTGCTTTACTAAAAATTTGAAATTGGCTAGGGAATGCGTGATTTAATTGCACTTTCGATTGCTAGAATCTGATTGTAGCGCGTCTGGAACATCGCCTTGTCGCTATTCACATAAGAATTCCGCGGATCGCCGCCGTGTTCTGGCGTGCTTAATTTTTCGTATAAATCACGAAGAAGTGCTGCTTCGGTAGGCAGAAGTGCTACGAGCTTGGTATAGTGTTGAAATTCTGAAACGCTTTGGCTTTTTTGCTTAAACTGGTGCCGCTGGTTATTAAATGCGTGAGTGTTAACGATGGATTCCATCAACCTGCGCATGTTGCCAGCCATTCCTTCTTTTTCTTTTCTTGTCGGTTCTGCCGACAATGCAAGGACAGTGTTAATTTCGTCTTTTAACGCATCAATTTCCTCGCAATATTCTGCGAGTTGAGAGCAATTCTCAAGCACCTGAACACTCAGGTATGAACCGAGACCAACCTTGTTAAGTGTGCGCTGCAATTGGACAAAAAACTCCCAATTGTGAGTCAGGACGATGATTTGTCTTGGGGGATGTTTAATTGTAAAGTCCCGCAACCGAGTACAGTAATTCGCGATGTAGTTGTAATCGAAGCTGGAGATGGGGTCGTCGAACACAAGAACCGATTGAGGACATGTTTCGAGTTCGGCAAAGAAGAGTGCCAGAGCATGAAGCCGTTGTTCGCCTTCACTCAATACGCCTTCGATACCCTTACCGCCGACTTGCGGCAATACAGTCACGGCAGCATCAGCACCTTTTCTTGCGAGCTTAACTCCGAACGCCGCCATATCCTTTTCCGCAAGGGCTCGGTATTCCGCATCCAACCTTGCCTCAAAGTCAGCAACCACCAAATCTTCATGAGCCTCTTTTAGCTTCTCCGTTATCCGTTTTAAAACTTGCGTGAATGCGGGAAGTTTGGCGGTCCAAAACTGCGACTCATCCACCATCTGTTGTGCCGCTTTAAGCGTTTCCAAACGGTCTGCGATAGCTTGTGCATATTCCAGTGGCTCAATCTCTGCACGCAGTATGGCCAACTGCTTCACTAGTGCATCTCTTCCTTTTGCGGCGGTCTCAATGGCCGCCTTCTTTGACTCCAATTGTGTCGCCCAAGTAACCGACGAAGCCTTGAGCGACTCCAGCGCGGCCTTGGCCTCCGGCGTCGGCTCTTTTGAGATGTCTGAACTGTCAACAATAAGTTCAGAGGCAGTCTTTGCCTCTGCGAGAATCTCGTCCGGGATTGTTTTACATTTGTCCCACGCTTTGCGTTCCACTTGCTTGGTTGCGGTTGCAAACTCGCCAGCCTTGGCGAGGTCAGACTTGATGGCGAGGATCTCTGTCTCAAGCTCACCGACGAGCAAAGCGTGATATTGCTTAAACAACTCGACTTCGGAAACGTTCAGGTCACGTTTGCACAACGGGCAGGCATAGCCTTCTGCTTCATCCATCTTGCACATTGGAGACGCAGCGCGGAGCAAACCTAAAAGGTCATCGAGTGTGCTGCCTTTCGGGATGAGTTCTTTTGCGAGTACTTGCTGCGCAGTCTGCTTTTCTTGAAGCTTTTTCGTTTTTATTGCGGGCTCAAGCGCCCAAAGCCCGGCTGCAGATGATAACAGCGTGTTAAGTGCCGTAAGCACGGATTCCATCTCACGATGCTCTGCCCGCAGCAACCTCAAGCCATCTTCG
Organism: uncultured Verrucomicrobiae bacterium; assembly: GCA_963797825.1. Classification (GTDB taxonomy): domain Bacteria; phylum Verrucomicrobiota; class Verrucomicrobiia; order Limisphaerales; family UBA11358; genus UBA11358. The sequence continues at coordinate 191,733 of CAWCRR010000029.1, read as the reverse complement.
GAAGTTGCTTTTTCCAACTCAGAGGCGGCGGCCTGCTTCTCGCCCAGCAACTTTTGGTCATTGAAGTCCACACCGAGTTTGACCTGGGTCGCAAGCGTGGAGACCGTTTTGTCGTCTATCACAATCAATGGGCGAGTCTTGAACTTCGCGAAATCCGTCCGAATCGCCTGCAATGCTTGCGTCAGCTTCACTGAGTTTTCCAATTGAGCCCGTTGTAGGGCCTCGCGAAATTTAGATGTCAGGGCCTTTACCCATTCGAAGACATGAAGCTTGAACGGCGCAACAACTATGACTCGGCCCGGTTCGACGGCGTTCGTCACATTCTGAATCGCAATCGCAGTGTCGAAGTATTTGATGGTCGTCCGCCTCAGTCCGTAACCCGCAGCCGACGTCCACATCTGCGGCGCAGCGTCGCTTTTGAATTTGAATCGGAAGGTTGGGATGGCAGCGCCCACGGCGCGGACATTCTCAAGTGGTCGGCTTGGCATCGCTGGAGTCGCAAGAACCTTCAATGATTCACACAGGCTGGATTTCCCGCTACCGTTTGATCCAAAAATCAAGGTGACGCGCTGCTTGAAGCTTATTTCAAGCGCATTAACGAGGAGTTTGAAATTCGCGAAGCCCGAAAGTTGTTCAAGGTAGTCTGATGAAACTGCGGAAGTTGCTACTGTAGCCACAGCCACTGCGGAGGGTTTGATGCCGATGTAGCTCGCCTTCTCGATATAGAGAGGAAACAGAGTATCAAGCATTGGCTGGTCGAGAGCCGACACACCACTCAACGTTACAAGATCACAAACCATTTTGAACCACTGCTCGTCTATCTCCTTGTCGAGATCATTCAGGTAACCAATTGCATCTGGATGCTTGGGCATGGTTCAGTCAAACTGCATAAAGCAGCAATTGGAGTTGGTTATCGGCGATTGGAAAATCCCGGTCATAGCAGAGAATGTAATCGGCCTTTTTGCCAGGCCTGCGGCTGGCCTGGTTGCCGCGAACGACAATTCTTCCGTCGGTGAAGAACCGCTGCTCGGCGATGGAATGAGGATCGTTATCCCAACCAGCACCCTGAAGCTTCGGCACCACCCATTTACGGCACGTATCAGCTTCCGTAAGCATCTGATTTGAACCTCATCGTAGGCCAATCAACCGCCAATGCAACGAAAAAGGTTCCGCAAAATTCCTTCGCGCCCTTCGCGCCCTCCTGTCCTCCGTAGCAACATTGCGGAGGGGGATGGTGTGAAAAAATCCGGTTTGCCGCCCGCTTTACGGACTGACCAGCCTGAAATTCAGGTTTCCAGAACTGATGGGAACCGTCACCTGATTGGTTCCATTGGCCACTGTGACGGTATTGGTGTTGGCGACCCAGTTGGGGATGGTGGGATTACTGTTTTGAAGGAGCCGATAAGTGGTTCCTGATGCCGGCCAGAGCAGCGTAAGGCCATTGGCCGCTGGTTGAATGCTCAACGCGGGTGCGGAGGGCAACGTCGCAAATGGCGCAGGATCATTGGTAATGGTGGACGACCCGCAACTGGTGGCGTCGGGAAAACCCGGATAAACACCCGCTTCGACATAATAAGTCCCATCGTTGCTTGCCGCCCACATGCTGTAAGTGTCCGGGCCTTCGGCCCATATGTTGAGCTGGTCACCCACGCTGTTGGTGAACAGCAGACCACCTGTGGTCGTCAGATACGGATCAGAACCGAGACTGACCATGTTATCATAGTTGAAATAACCGTTTGGGGACACGCCTGAACCCGGGGCGGATGGAGTTCCGGCTGCCAGGGTCCAGTCCCCCGCCGCCAGCCCCGCGGTCACAATGAATTCGCCACAGACGGCATAGCCATTCTCAACATCAATCACGCCGGAGCCGGCATTGTCGCTTCCGTCATCGAAAGATATGTTCATGGCAGTGGCGCCAGCCCGGAGGGTGACGCTGAATATCAAGGCCGCCAGTACCATAAATTTAATCACTGTTTTATAGGTGAGTAAAAAGGCGGGGAGCATTTTTACAATGTTTGTATGTTTCATATAGTTTTTGATTGTCCTGATTAATTTGACGAACGACGCCGATTTAGCAGTTGATGTGCCACCCGGATAATTTCCGTATAATGTATTGAAATGGAATATCTTACAAATTTGTAGCGGGTGGGAGAGACGCCGTGGCATCTGTCGGTTTATATGACAGTCTGTCCATAAGACTGTATGATAATGTGATTTAAATTGACCTGGTTGACTGGAGTAAGAAACGATGATTAAGATTATCTTATCCAAGCTAAATTGGGGACTCGTGGAACTCGTCCCTCCGAATGCATGATTGCAGGATGAAGAAGCTGGAACGGCGCGCGCGGAGTGACGCGCCCTGCCTTGGAAAAGATGAAGAAGTATTTGGGCGGCGCAGCAGCAACGCCCTACTATGTTTTTCTTTGAAAATCCTCAATTGTGAATAACTTTCCAATAACCGCGTGGTACAAAATGCATTTTTATGTTGACGAAGTGGGTTAAAGTGGGTAAAAGTGTATCGTTGTGGGTTGATAGGGCGTTTCCTGTTTCAGTGTGGATAACTTTGCGGCACCGGATTGGCGACAGTGGACTGAAAACTGATGATGAGTGCAACGCGGACAAATGAACCGATCTATTACAATTCATGCTACCAACATGGCGTGGATGAGAAACGGCGCGTGCAAATCCCGGCCAAATGGCGGCCCGAAAGCGAAGGCACGGAATTGACGCTCATCGTCTGGCCCAAGCACCAGGCGGGGATCTGTTTGCGGGTCCTGCCGCCGGAGCAAATGGCCAAATTGAAGTCGGACATCGATGCGATGCCCAATGGCGACCAGAATAAAGTCGTTTTGAAAAGATTTATCGGCAGCGAATCCGTCCAGGTGGCCCTTGATAAAGGCGGCCGGATCTGTTTGCCGGATGAGATGGCGCGCGCGGCGGGCATTAAGGACGAGGCCGTGCTGGTGGGTTTGCTGGACCGTTTCGAAATCTGGAGTCCGAATCGTTACGAAAACGTCAAGGCCGCCGATGCGGTGCTCGCATCGGAAGCCTTCAAACTGATGGAGTAATCATTATGAACTTTGGAAAATTATTGTCCGTGGGAAAAAGCATCGTGAATGGGCGGGCGGAAATCGCCTACCGTGCCGACAAGCAATTCTATTTGCCCAAATTCGGCCCGGCCAAAAACCCGTTCACCAAAGCGCCGGCGGAAAACGCCACTGACGAATCCCCCCCCGCCGTGGCAAAGGCCGAAGGAAAGGGGGTGAAGGAAGAAAAAGTGCCAGTCCGCGCAGACGCAGCGCGGCCTGCCGTTGCTCCCGCCTTCAATGGCGCGCCCGTCGTCCAGCCCGAACTGTCCCTGGACACCGTAAAAGTGGTCCTTAACGATTTAAGCGATGCGGACGTGGAAGTGGTGCCGTTGAAATCGCGCTCGGGCGCGCCCGATTTGCCGCCCGCGAAAAAATCATGGGAAATATTGGGAGAACGCCTCTTGAAGGCGACCGCACTTTGATTTTAAAAATGCGCAGTGCCAGAATTCATTCACAAAACAGTGATGGCGGCGGAGGCCCTGAACGCCTTGAACCCCCATCCGAACGCCCGCTTCGCCGATGGCACGGTCGGTGGAGCCGGGCACGCCGAGGCGCTTTTGACCGCGAGTTCTCCGACTGGATGGCTGTATGGGTGCGATCGCGATGGCGCCGCGGTTGAAGCCGCCAACCGTCGATTGAACGCGCGCTTTGCCGGGCGCTTTGAAATCCGGCGTGGAAATTTTGCCGGGATGGCCGATTGGATCCCGGCGGCGAGTTGCGACGGCGTGATTTTGGACCTGGGCGTGAGTTCGCCACAATTGGATTTTGCCGAACGCGGGTTCAGCTTCCAAGCCGACGGCCCGCTCGACATGCGAATGGACGACCGCCAGCCGGCGACGGCGGCGGACCTGGTGAATAACGCCAGCGCCGAAGATTTGGCAAAGATTTTTTGGGAGTTTGGCGACGAAACGGAATCCCGGCGGATAGCCAGGGCCATCGTCACCGACCGGGCGCAAAAGAGATTCGAGACGACGCGACAGTTGGCGGAACTGATGGAGCGCATCTCGCCGCGGCGCGGAAAGAAAGCGCACCCGGCGACTAAAGTGTTCCAGGCGCTGCGCATCGCGGTGAACGACGAGACAGGTTCTTTGACAGCCGGATTGGATACGGCGCTTAAGATTTTGAAGCCGGGCGGGCGGATGGCGCTGATCACGTTCCATTCTCTGGAAGTGCGTATCGTTAAGGCATTTGGGCGCGAGAAAACGCGCGACTATGCCTTCATCGGCGAAGTGGACGTGCCCGAGTTGCGCACGCCGAAAGCGCCGGAGATGAGATGGGTCTCGCGCAAGGCAATTGTGCCCGGCGAGAACGAATTGGCCGATAACCCGCGCAGCCGTAGCGCCCAATTGCGCGTTTTGGAAAAAATTTGAGGATGAGGATGAGGATGAAGGGGAAGTAAGAGTAAGAGTTGAGGTGATTTGAACTGAATTGAATTGAAATGGCAAAGAATCGAAAAAATCAGTCGGCGTCGATCCGGTTTGGACCGGCGCTGAAGGCATTGTTCCTGTGCTTTGTGATTGCCGGTTCGGCGGTGGGTTACGTCTGGCAGAAAGGTCAGATTTACCAACTGGGCCAGCAAATCCGCCGCAGCGAATCGAGCCTGACCCAGTTGCAAAATGAGAACCAGCGTCTCGACGACCAACTGGCCATTTTACGTTCGCCGATCATGCTGGACCAGCGCGCGCGCGCGTTGAACCTGGGACTTGGCCCGGCGCAGCCGGAACAGGTTTGGCGGCTGCCCGAGCCGGTCGCAGCGCCGGGTGACGCCAATGTTCCGCGGCAGTTGGCGGCGCGGCAAACTGACGCAACAACTCAATAAAATGATTTTGGCCGCCGCCCGTGACGCCGTCGGGTGAGGAACCGATCGCCGCGGGCGGCTGGCCTTTTTGGAATGACAAAACGGTTGCAACTTCGTCGCATACTGGCGCTGACACTGCTGGTATGCCTGGCGTTCACGGGTTTGGGTTACCGGCTCGTGGACCTGCAAGTGTTGCGCCATGATGAGTTGAGCAAGCTGGCGCACGAAGACACCGAGCGCGAATACTGGCAGGCCCCGCGCCGGGGCGACATCCTGGATACGCACGGCAATCTTCTGGCCACGAGCGTGCCGGTCAAGACCGTCTGCGCCGATCCTTCCTTGATCGGAAACCAACAGGCGGTCGTGGCGCATGCTCTTGCGCCCTGGCTGCACATGAATGAAGCCGACCTCTATCAAAAGCTCTTTCCCCGCATTATCCGCGATGAACATGGAAACATCTCCACGAATAATTTGCATTATGTCCGCCTGCAGAAAAATGTGACGGACGATACCTGGCGGCAAATCCAACTGGCGATGAGCCAATTGGATTTCGGCGTGGACGAAAAAAAATTGCCGAAGGCCCAGCAGGCGTTTTTCCACGATCTCCGCCAGAGCGCCATCTTTGCCGAGCCTGACCAGATGCGGATTTATCCGAACGGCGCGCTCGCGGCGCAAGTGCTGGGATTTTCCGGGACCGAGGAATCCAGGGTGGATGGGCACGTCGTCTCTGAAATCTCGGGGCGCGACGGGATTGAACTGGAGTTGAACAATGAGTTGAGCGGCGTGGCCGGATGGCGGGTGACGCAAACGGACCGGCAGCAACACGAACTGGTTGGCCTGCGCGATGAAGACGTGCAGGTGCGCGACGGCTTGAACGTGGAGTTGACCATCGATGCCGTCATCCAACACATCCTGGAGACCTCGCTCGCGGAGGCGCTGCAAAAGCACACGCCCCGCAGCATCACGGGCATCGTGATACGCCCAAGCACCGGCGAAATCCTGGCGATGGCTTCCCTCCCGAATTATGATCCGAACCAGCCGAACACCGTCACCCCGGACATGCGCAATCGCGACATCACCGATGTGATGGAGCCGGGTTCGACTTTTAAAATCGTGCCGATTTCCGGGGCGTTGAATGACGGCATTATTCATTTGAATGATTCTTTCGATTGCGAGCACGGCCATTTTGCGTATGGCGGTAGGATCTTGCACGACCATGAGCCGTTCGGGATCTTGACCACGGAAAGCATCATCACCAAATCTTCCAATATCGGCGCGGCCAAAATCGGCATCAAGCTGGGCCAGGACAGGCTTTACGATTACGCGAGTGAATATGGTTTCGGCGAACGCACCGGAATCGCCTTGCCGGGCGAAGTCTCGGGCATCTTATATCCGGTTAAAGATTGGTCGAAAGTTTCCATCGCGCAAATCCCGATGGGACAAGGCGTGGGCGTGACGCGCCTGCAAATGCTGATGGCGATGGGCGCCATCGCCAACGACGGATGGCTGATGCGCCCGATGCTGGTGAAATGCCTGACGGACCGGGACGGAAACATCATCCAACAATACAAGCCCCAGCGTGTGCGGCAAATCGTGAGCGACGACACGGACAAATTCATGATCGAGGCGCTCAAGACCGTGGTTTCCCCGGAGGGAACGGCGCCGGGCGCGGCGATGAAGGAATATGTCGTGGCCGGCAAGACCGGCACGGCGCAGAAAGTCGAGAACGGCGCCTATGTGCATGGCAAATACTTCGCGTCGTTCCTTGGATTTTTTCCCGCGGACCATCCGCAACTGGTGATCTCCATCGTCATGGATGAGCCGAAGGAAGGCTATTACGGCGGCCAGGTATGCGGGCCGGTGTTCCACGATGTCGCCGAACAATGCGCCAGCTACCTGAACATCCCGCCGGACGTGGCGCCAACGAATTCGATACAAATCGCGACAACGCTCCCGAACGGGGCGCAAACGCCATGAACAATCCACGCGCCAGATTTTTGTTAAGGTGAGTTTGTGGAAGAACGTTCTTTGAAATTTGTCGCCGAGGCGTGCGACGCGGAAATCCTCCGCGAATCGGACGTGATTTCCGCAACCAACGTTTGCACGGATTCGCGGAAGGCTCAGGCCGGAGACCTGTTCTTTGCGATTCGCGGCGAGAACCATGACGGCCACGCATATTTGGAAGAAGTTGCGGCGAAGAAGGCAGCGGCGGTGGTCATCGAGCAAAAAAAAATTCCTGCGCGATTGCCGGATTGCAGCGTGCTGGCGGTGGAGGACACGAGGGCCGCGCTGGGCAAATTGGCGGCGGCTTATCGCAAACAATTTGATTTACTGGTGATCGCAGTGGCCGGTTCGAACGGAAAGACGACGACCAAAGAATTGATCGCGTCGGTCTTGAAGCAAAAGCTGCCGACCCTGGCGAGCGAGGCCAGTTTTAACAATGACATCGGCGTGCCGTTGACGCTGTTGCGGCTGGAGAAGACGCACCGCGCGGCGGTGCTGGAAGTGGGCACCAATCATCCGGGCGAACTGGCGCCGCTGGTGAGAATGGCGCAGCCGAAATTTGGAGTGCTCACGAACATCGGCCGCGAGCACCTGGAGTTTTTTGGCGGCCTTGAGGGGGTCGCCCGCGAGGAAGGCTGGCTGGCGGAACTTTTGCCGGCGGATGGAACGCTCTTTATCAACGGCGACAGCGAATGGACGGAAAAAGTCGTCCAGCGCACGAAGGCGAAGGTCGTTCGCGTAGGACTGGGGAAACATAACGACTGGCGCGCGGAGAAAATTCGGGTGGACAAGGGGGGCGTGACCTTTCGGATCGCGACGGCGAAGGAAGAATTTTGCGGTGAGTACCGGATCCAATTGCTGGGCCGGCACCAGGTGATGAACGCGCTTTTGTCCGCAGCGGTCGGTGAGGAACCAGGCTTGGGCCGTCCCGCGGTGCGGGACGGCCTGGCCGATTGCCAGCCGGCGAAGATGCGGTTGCAATTTTGGGAAGCCAATGGAATCCGTGTTTTGGATGATGCGTATAACGCAAACGCGGATTCGATGATGGCCGCGCTGGAAACCTTGTGCGACCTGCCGTTGCAAGGCCGGCGGGTAGCGGTGCTCGGCGACATGAATGAACTGGGCGCGCACAGCGAAGCGGCCCACGCGGAAGTCGGCCGGCGCGCCGCGGAGCTGAAGATTGGCCAGTTGTTCGCCATCGGACGCATGGCGCCGGTGGTCGCGAAAGCGGCGAGGGCCGGGGGATTGATGCGGGTGTTCGAATTTGAAAGCGTGGAAGCGGCGCAGAACGCCGTGAAGAATTTTTTGAAGGCCGGCGACGTGGTATTGTTGAAGGCGTCGCGGGCGTCGCGGCTTGAGAGAATTGCGGAAGAGTTGAAGGGTGAAGGGTTGAAGCATTGAAGTGTGAAACGACGAAGAAATTGTGAGAAAAGACGATGATTTATTATTTGAGCCAATGGTTGCTCGATTGGTTGCACGGGACGGCTTGGGAAAGCCGGCTCTCGTGGCTGCGGCTTTTTCGCTACATCACCGTGCGAAGCGCCGGCGCGGCGGTCACGGCCCTGGTTCTAAGCTGGTGGCTCGGGCCAAAAATCATCCACTGGCTCAAGCAATTGAAATTTGGACAGGATTATGCGGACAAAGCGGAGGAAGCCGGCGGCCTGGCGGCGCGCGTCTTGAGCAAGAAAGGTACTCCGACGATGGGCGGAGTGTTGATCGTGACCGTCCTGGTCTTTTCGACGGTGCTTTGGACTCAGTTGGACAACAAGCTGGTTTTACTCACGCTGCTCTCGGTGATTGTGCTGGCCGGTTTGGGGTTTTACGACGACTACGCAAAAATCGTCCAACAATCGGGGGGCGGAACGCCCCCGCGCGTGAAATTATGGGCGCAGACGGCGGTCAGCGCTTTCGTGGGAGTTTATCTCTGGCTGACGCCATCAACGACGAAACTGGTGACGGAAATCATGGTGCCCTTTTACAAATATCCCGTGGTCACCGGCATGGCCTGGCTGGGAATCCTGATCGTGGTGCTGGCGATCGTCGGCACCTCGAACGCGGTGAACCTGACCGATGGGTTGGACGGCCTGGCGATCGGATGCTCTTTGATCGTGGCCTTCGTCTTTCTCGTCTTTACCTACGTCGCGGGAAATGCCAAAGCCGCGGCGTATTTGGAAATCCCGTTGGTGCCGGGCGCGGGCGAGTTGACGGTCTTTTGCTCGGCTCTGCTCGGAGCCGGGTTGGGATTTTTATGGTTCAATTGCCATCCGGCGCGCGTGTTCATGGGCGACACGGGTTCGCTGGCGCTCGGCGGCGCCTTCGGCGTGTTGGCGGTGTTGATCCATCAGCCCTTCGTGCTGGTGATCGCCGGCGGCATCTTTGTCATCGAAGCCGGGTCGGTGATCCTGCAGACCGGCTGGTTCCGGTATACGCGAATGCGAACGGGGACCGGGCGGCGAATCTTTTTGATGGCGCCCTTGCACCATCATTTCGAAAAGAAAGGGTGGTACGAGTCGCAAGTGGTCATGCGCTTTTACATTTTGTGCGTGCTCTTTGCCGTGGTGGCTTTGGCGACCTTGAAATTGCGATAAATAAAGAAAGAAAACTGAAATGAAGACATTGCAGTCATTGAATAATTCGTGTTTTGTTTCTTGCGAATGCATTCAGCAAATGTTACTAACTTTGCCTGACGTTTTGGGCCGCAATCTAATTTCCGTGCCAATGTACGAACTAGTTTTAATCCGTGGCGAAATTTTTCGAGGCAAATATTCGCCGCGGCAAAATCAAACGAAACAAACTGTCCTCGAAGAAAGAACGCCATCGGCGACAAAATCATGAATAATCCGAACCCATTCGTCCCACAAGGATCTTTGTTGGAACAACACAAACGCCGCACGCGCATGAAGCTGGCGGTGTTTTGCGTGCTCGCCCTCAGTGTCGCCAGTTTGACGGCGATGCTGATCGAGGGCTGCAAACGCGAATCCGAAAATCCGCCGGTGGACACCAACCAAATAAGCTCGGCGGAAACGAACCCGCAGCCGTTGGAAGCCAGCAATCCGCCGGTGGTCGTTCCGCCAATTTCAACCAACCCGCCCGTCGTCGTCGCGCCGCCGCCGGTCACTCCTCCTCCTCAGGAAATGACCGCGGGCACCACGTATGTGGTCGTCAAGGGCGATACGCTCGGGAAGATTGCGAAAGCAAACGGTGTTAGCTTGAAAGCCCTTGAAGCCGCCAACCCGGATGCCCAGCCGGCCAGGCTTAAGATTGGCGAAAAACTGAACCTCCCCGCGTCGTCCGCCGACGCAAACGCCGTTCCGCAATCAAACGGCGGAACCGATATGAATGGCGCGGAAACTTACGTCGTTAAATCCGGCGATACGTTGACCAAAATAGCGCATTCGCACGGCACGACCGTGAAAGCGCTCGAAACCGAAAACAATCTGTCCACGACGAAGATCAAAGTCGGGCAAAAATTAAAAATCCCGGCAAGCGCCGAGTCGGTGAATGCGCCGGTGAACACGCCGCCGGCATCCGCGCCGGCGCCGGTACCGCAGCCAGTGGCGCCCACCGCGCCCGCGCCTGCGACGAACGCGCAATAGAGCGTTCGCACGGCCGGCATTTGTTTGAAGCATTGAAATGAAAGTCGCCGTCACAACCCTTGCGTTTTGTGTCGCCGCCCTCCTGGGATTGGGCGTGGTGATGCTTTACAGCGCGAGCATGACGCTCGCCGGCGCGCACGACCTGATGATGCAACTCATCTGGTGCGGCGCCGGGCTGGTTTTTTGCGCGACGGCGACCTTCATCGATTATCAGTGGCTCAAAAAGCTGGCCTGGCCGGTCTATGGCGCGGCCATCTTTGCCTTGATCGCGGTCTTTGTCCCGCACCTGGGCCACGCCAGTCATGGGGCGCACCGCTGGATCCGGCTCGGCCCGATGATGTTTCAACCGTCTGAACTTGGCAAAATCGGGCTGGTCATTGCGCTGGCCTGGTATTGCGACCGGTACCAGCGGCAGATGAAAACATTCAAACGCGGCATCCTCCTTCCGGGAATTTTTATCGCTTTCATCCTCGGATTGATTTTCGTCGAGCCGGACCGCGGCACGACCATCCTTCTGGCCGTGGTCAGCGGAATCATGCTGCTGGTCGCGGGAGTGAGATGGCGGGATATTTTGCTGCCGGCGGCGGCGGGAGCGGCGGGGTTGGTCGTTTCCATTCTGCATGACCCGATGCGCATGAACCGGATTTTTGCATGGCTGCATCCGCAGCAACATCTGAACGGCGCGGCGCTCCAGGCCCAACAGGCGATGATCGGTTTGGGTTCGGGCGGCTGGCTGGGCGTCGGCCTCGGCAACGGACTGGAAAAACACGGTTACCTGCCGGAGATCCAGACGGATTTTATTTTTGCGAACATCGGCGAGGAACTGGGTTTGGTTGCCACCCTGTTTATCGTCCTCGCTTTTGTCATCATCGCGCTTTGCGGCATCATCATCGCTGTCAACGCGCGCGAACCGTTCGGGGCCTTGCTCGCGACGGGTTTGACCTTTTTGATCAGCCTGCAGGCTGCCATCAATATCGGCGTTGTCACCAGCGCGCTTCCGAACAAAGGATTGCCCCTGCCATTCATCAGCTACGGCGGGTCCAACCTGTTGGCGATGCTCACGTGCATCGGCTTCCTGTTCAGCATCGCCCGGCATGCCCCCGCGCGCGAAAAAGTTTCCGTGCCGGAAATTGAAAGCAGCGACAACCCTTTTGCCGCGCGCGCCACATGAATTTGTCCGCCCCCAAAACGCCCTCTGTCGCCATCGCCTGCGGCGGAACGGGCGGGCATCTCTTTCCGGGGATCGCCGTCGCCGAAGAATTGAAGAAGCACGGCTGCCGGGTGTCGCTGCTGATCTCCCCCAAGGAAATCGACCAGCAAGCCGTGAAAGCCGCGCGGGACGTCGAGATCTTCACCCTGCCGGCGGTCGGTTTGCAGAACCGCAATTACCTTTCCTTTGCGCTGAGTTTTTGGAAATCGCGCCAGGCAGCCAAAAATATTTTTGTCTCCCAAAAGCCTGACGCGGTGCTGGCCATGGGCGGATTCACCGCCGCGCCCCCGATCCTCGCCGCGATAAAGTTTCGCGCCAGGACCTTCCTGCACGAATCGAACACCATTCCCGGCCGCGCCAACCGTTTTCTCGCGCGATTTGTGGATGAGGCATTCGTTGGCTTTCCCGAAACGCAAGCGCGGCTGAAGGCGAAGAAAACTTCTGTGGTCGGCACCCCGGTGCGTCCGCAATTTTTCGAAAAGAAAGAGTCCCCCGCAGCGGCGCTCGGCCTGGAACCAAATATCCCGACGGTGCTGGTGGTCGGCGGCAGCCAGGGGGCGAGCGGATTGAATCAGATGATTTTGTCGGCATTGCCGTTGCTGGCCGGGAAGAACTGGCAATGGCTGCACCTGACCGGCGCAAACGATTTTGAAAAAGTGAAGGCCGGCTATGCCGCGCTCAAATTGAAAGCCGTCGTCAAACCGTTCCTGGCCGAGATCGACCTGGCGCTGGGCGCGGCAACCGTCGCCGTAAGCCGCGCCGGTGCGTCTTCCCTCACGGAGATCGCCGCGATGCGATTGCCGTCGGTGCTGGTTCCTTTTCCCGCCGCCGCCGACAATCATCAGTATTTCAACGCGCTCGCTTTTGAAAAGAACGGCGCTGCGAAATTGCTGGAGCAAAAGGATTCCACGCCGGAAAAGGTTGCGGCTATCTTGACGGAGATGGTCGGGGACGAGGCCACGCGCGCGCAGATGCGATTGGCGCTGGCGCAATGGCAATCCCCGCGCGCCGCGGCGCAAATCGCCGAAACAATTTTAGATGCCATTGCCCAGGTAGGGACATCGCGCTGCGATGTCCCCGCCCGTAAAGCGGGCGGAACGAATGGCATAAGTCGCGCAAATCACACCTCACGTTGCGCCGCTGGACGCGGCGCGGACGGCGCAGCGCGCCGTCCCTACCCGCACCTTGCGATTTGATAAATGACGCAGACCGACATTTTGGAAATGCAAAGCCAGGATAAATATGCAGGGTTGAAAGACCGGGTTTCGCCCGCGACGGTCATTCGTTGTAATGAACCGCTGGCGAAACATGCGACCTTGCGCGTCGGCGGGCCGGCGGACTTGTACGTGGAGCCGGCCAATGAGGCGGATTTGGCGGGCGTCCTGAAATTTTGCGGCGAGCACGGGATAAAATTTTTCGTCCTGGGGCGCGGATCGAATTTGCTCGTGCGCGACGGCGGTTTTCGCGGGGCGGTCATCTGTTTATCGCAATTCGGCTATATCGAAGTCGTTGGCGAGCGGTTGCATTGCGGGTCGGGCGCCAAACTGAAGAACATCGCGCTTGAGGCGAAGAAAAGTAAGTTGAGCGGGGTGGAATTTTTGGAAGGCATCCCCGGCAGCGTTGGCGGCGCGTTGCGCATGAATGCGGGCGCGATGGGCGGGGCCACGTTTGATGCGATTGAATCCGTTCGCGTGATGGATTTTGACGGTGCGGTTCGTGAAATGACACCCGGTGAAATGGCCGTAGCCTATCGCCAATGCGGCGCGTTGAAGGATCACATCGCGTTGTCGGCGATTTTTAAATGCAAACTGGCGCCACCCGAAGAGATTGGCATGCGAATGAAATCGTATAGCGAGAAGCGCTGGGCATCGCAACCCGCCGCGCCGAGCGCCGGTTGCATTTTCAAGAACCCGGCGCAGATTCCGGCGGGTAAGCTGGTGGATGAACTTGGCTTGAAGGGCACCCGCGTGGGCGGGGCGGTCGTTTCGGCCGAGCACGGCAATTTCATCATCAACGACGGCACAGCCACCGCGCGGGATGTCCTGGAGTTGATTGAGATTTTAAAAGCGAAAGCGAAAGCAGAGCGCGGGATTGAATTGGAGACGGAAGTGGAGATCATCGGAGAAAACCAATGACTCATCTAAACATCGTCGTCATGCTGGGCGGCCCGAGCGCCGAGCGCGAGGTGTCGTTGCGCTCCGGCGCGGGCGTGGCGAAGGCCTTGCGCTCTCTCGGTCATGAGGTCTTTGAGATCGATCCAAAGGACAGACAGTTTGTTTTGCCGAAGAAGACGGACGTGGTTTGCCTGGCGCCATTGCACGGGACTTACGGCGAAGACGGCGAAATCCAAAAGCAATTGGACGAGCTCGCTGCGATTTATACCGGTTGCGACGCGAAATCGAGCTGGACCGCTTTTGACAAGGTTTTGACCAAGAAAAAGTGCCTCAAGCGCGGGGTGCCGACGGCGGAATTTGCGGTCGTCGCTTCGGCACAAGCGCCACTGCCTGCAAATCTGAAGTTGCCATTGGTCGTCAAACCGGTGCGGCAAGGCTCAAGCGTCGGGTTGCAGTTCGTCGAGCGAGCCGAAGATTGGCCGGGCGCGCTGGCCGAAGCATTGAAGTTTGACTCGGAAGTTTTGGTCGAGGAAAAAATCGTAGGCCGCGAGACGACGGTCGGAATTTTGGACGACAGCGCATTGCCGGTCGTTGAAGTGCGGCCAAAGGCCGGTGCGTATGATTATCGCAACAAATATACCGCCGGCTGCACCGAGTATTTTTGCCCGGCAAATTTTGACGCGGCCACTACGAAGAACATCCAGGCCGCCGGGTTGGGCGCGTTTCGCGCCATCGGCGGACGGGATTATGCGCGCGTGGATGTGATGGTGCGCGCCAATGGACAGCCCGTCGTGCTCGAAGTCAATACGCAGCCGGGAATGACCGAGACGAGCCTGCTGCCGAAGGCGGCGGCGGCGGCGGGAATCTCGTATGGACAGCTTTGCCAGCGGATGATCGATTTGGCGATGAAACGAAAAACGGACAATGATGCTGCAGCAGCCGCAATCGTTGCAGTGATTGGTTGATTTATGTGGTTTAAACGTGAACAAAAAAACCGGCGGTTGAATCGCGGGCATGTGCTCGACGTGAAACTCCGTTCCGACCAGGTCCGCGAGGCGCGCACTCGGCTGGTCTCGGTCGCGTTTTGCGTTGTGGCTGGCACGGTCTTTGGCCTCTACCTGCTCTGGCGCGCCGGCGAATGGACGCTGGACAAATTTGTTTACGAAAATTCTACGTTTGCGATCCAGGACGTGGAAGTGCAGACCGATGGGGTGATCGCTCCGGAGCAATTGCGCCGTTGGGCCGGAGTGAAGCCGGGCGCGAATCTGATCGGGCTGGATTTGGCCTCCATCAAGCGCAATCTCGAACTCGTCCCGGCCATCGATTCGGTTTCCATCGAGCGGATTTTGCCGCGCACCTTGAAGATCCAGGTGACCGAGCGCCGGCCCATCGCGCAGGTCAACGTGCCTCGCGTGGATGCGAACGGCGCGATTTCCGTCACCGTTTTCCAACTGGACGTGAATGGTTACGTCATGCAACCGCTGGACCCGCGCGAGCGCACGATTTCGCTGGCGGAAGTCACGGAGCAACTGCCGGTCATCACCGGCCTGAACGTTTTCCAGGTGCTGCCGGGACATCGCGTGGAATCACCACAGGCGCAGGCCGCGCTCCGATTGCTCGCGGCCTTCGCCCATTCGCCGATGGCCGGCCTCGTGGATTTCCGGCGCCTCGACGTTTCCTCGCCGCAAGTCGTCATCGCCACGACGGAGCAGGGGGGCGAGATCACGTTTGGGCTGAATGACCTGGACCAGCAATTGCGCCGCTGGCGGGCCGTTTACGACCTGGGCCAGCGCAACGACCGGATCATCGCGTCGGCCGATTTTGCCGTGGCCAACAACGTCCCCGTCCGCTGGGCGGAAAATAATTTCATGCAGCAGAAAAATTTCACCCCAACCAATGTACGGAGGAAAAATGTTTGACGATTCGAACATCATTGTCGGCCTCGAGATCGGCACGTCCAAGGTCTGCGCCGTGGTCGGCGAAGTGAACGCCGAGGGCGCCCTCAATATCATCGGCATCGGCCAATCGCCCGCGCGCGGCGTGCGCAAGGGCGAGATCGTGGACGCCGCGCAGGCCGAGGAATGCGTGCGCAACGCCATCGTCGGCGCCGAGCAGATGGCCGACGTGGAGATCCGCGACGTGTATCTGGGCGTCACCGGCGGGCATGTCCGCGGCTTCAACAATCGCGGCGTCCATCCCGTGGTCAGCGCCGACCGCGAAATCTCCAACGACGATGTCCAGGACGTCATCAAGAACGCCAAAGCCATCAATCTGCCCGCGCAGAACACCGTGGTCCATGCCGTGCGGCAGCATTTTCTGGTGGACGGCCAGGACGGCGTGACCAACCCCGTCGGCATGCTCGGCGCGCGCCTCGAGGTGGACATGCACGTCGTCCACGGCATCACCAATCGCCTGCAAAATTCCGTCCGCCTCGTCAAAGGCCTACAATTGGAAGTGGACGAAATCGTCTTCAACGGCCTTGCCTCGTCGCTGGCGCTCTTGACCAACGAGCAGAAGGAGATGGGCGCATTGGTCATCGATATGGGCGGCGGCACCACGGATTATGCGGTGTATGCGAATGGCGTCATCCGCCACACCGGCGCGCTGGCCCTGGGCGGCGACCACGTGTCCAACGATTTGGGTCATGGGCTGAAAGTTCCCTTGAGCCGCGCGGAAAAATTAAAGAAGGAAAACGGCTCCGCCATCGTCGAGGAAAGCGTCAAAGGCCAGACGATCACGATCACCAATGAACTCGGCCTTCCGATGAAAACGGTCAACGTTGAGCATTTGCAGCGCATCATGTCGCTCCGCTTGCAGGAGATTTTTGAGATCCTGGCGCAGGATTTGGAGCAGGCGGGCGCGCTGGATTATTTGCGCGCGGGAGTTTTTCTTTGTGGCGGCTGCGCGCGCGTTCCGAACATCGTCAAACTGGCCGAGCAGGTCTTCCAGATGTCCGTCACGCCCGGCAAGACCAATTCCATCAGCGGCATCAAATCAGCCCTCGACCAGCCGGAATTTATCACCGCCATTGGGTTGGCCAAATTCGGTTCGCTCAAGGCGCGAAAACAGGGCGGCAAATCGTCGCTCCTGAAAGGCATGTTCGGAAGATTTATGCCACGCTCGTGAATGGAATGACTAATGACGAAAGAATTTTGCAATAAGCAGGCCAACGGCCTGAACCATCGTAGCCGAGGGCAACGCCTTCCCACCCTAACCCTCTCCTCCGGGGAGAGGGAAAAGGGAGAGGACATTTTTGATCGTGCGAGTGGCTCCCTGACATATTCCACTCACCGCACTTCAAGCAAAAGCGCCGAGCGTTTCTCCCTCTCCTTAGAGGAGAGGGCCGGGGTGAGAATTCCCCGATTCGTTTCGCGCATTGAACCCCTGAACCAGCCGCTTGCTGCCGTGTATTACAGCTACCACGAGCATCCGCCTGCTGTTCCCTCTCCGCTCCCATCGGATGGGAGGGGAGAGGGTCAGGGTGAGGTGAGGGTCCGCAGGGTTCATGGTGAGGAGGTCGTTTAACTGATTTATGTTTTTAGCCCTTCTTTCCATGAATCTGTGTTCGGAGCGCGGGTCTGTGACCCGCAGCAAGCCCGCACGGAATTATTGGTCATTTGGGCTTAGTGATTCTTTAGTCATTAGTGCTTCGTCATTAGTCATTAAATTGCTATGAAATCCAACAACCAAGCTTCTACGCCAGTTCCCGAAACTCCGCAAAGACGCACCGTCAAAATCATCGGCGTCGGCGGCGCGGGTGTCATCCTGGCGGACGCTATGAATAGCGGCGAATTTGCCGGGGCGGATTTTGCCGTCATCGATACCGACGCGCAATCACTGGCCGCTTCGTCCGCCACGGTGAAGATCCATTTGGAGACCAAGATGTTGCGCGGGTTGGGCACCGGCGGCGATCCCGACCGCGGGCGCGCCCTGGCCGAGGAACAATTTCCCGTGCTCAAATCCGCCTGCGAAGGCGCGGACATCATATTCATCGTGGCCGGCCTCGGCGGCGGGGCGGGCAGCGGTGTCAGTCCGGTCCTGGCGCGGGCGGCACGTGAGACGGGCGCAATCGTTTTTGCCTTTGTCACATTGCCGTTTGCCGCCGAATTTGGCCGGCGCGAACAACAGGCGCGGCAGGGCCTGGAACATTTGAAATCCGTCGCCGACGGCGTGATTTGCCTGCCGAACCAAAAGACCTTCAAGCTGATCGACGAGAATACGCCCATTCTGGAGACCTTTCGCATCACCGGCGGCTTGCTCATCGAGGGCGTTCGCGGCGTCTGGCAATTGCTCATGCGCCCGGGATTGATCCAAATCCATTTTGAGGACCTTTGCGCGCTGATGCGCGACCGGCATTCCGAGAGCGCGTTTGCGTATGTGGAGGCGGGCGGCCCGGCCCGCTCGCGTGATGCTGTGGAAAAACTGCTCAAGCACCCGCTGCTCGATGACGGCCGCGCTTTGGGCGATGCCGACGCCGTCCTGGTGAGCGTCACCGGCGGCAAAGATTTGACGATGGCCGAGGTCGGCCGCGTAATGGAACAGATCGGGCGCCATTGCGACCGCGCTCAGATCATCATGGGCGCGGCGATCGATGCCACGATGAAAAACAGCCTTTCGGTCATTTTGATTGCGGCCAAAAATTCCGCGCCGAAGACCGAAAAAACCGCCGCGCCGGAAAATCCCGAAAGCGTGAACATGGGCATTTCGCAGCGGCGTTCCAGCGACGCGCCCGCCGGCGCGCCGCTCACTCTGGATCAACGCGAGCAAACGATTTCGCGCCACAGTCGCGCCCGCCGCGATAAATCAAAAATGCTCCAGACGCAATTGCCGCTGGCCATCGTGTCCAAAGGCCGGTTCGATAAAAGCGAGCCGACCATCTTTAGAGGCGAAGACCTGGATATTCCCACCTACATCCGCAAAGGCGTGCCGCTGAATTGAAGGCTGCGGATTTTAAGACGCACTTACGTCCGGTCATTAGCCGTGTGCGGCGGAAGAGAATAGCCCACCGTTTTTAACGGTGGGTATTCATGGCAATTGGGAAAAGTCCCATCAGGGACGGCAGAGCGACGGGCAACTTAAGTTGGCAAAATGTTACACATGTTTTATGTCAAAACTTAATAGAAATGTCCCCTTGATAACTTAGGAGAAAATGTCCCCTTTTGTTGGTTGATGTTGTTTGTTTGTTTCCCGGTTTGGGTTGGGGGATGGAGGGAGGCCGGAGCGTAGCGGAGGCCGACCGGAATCCCCCAACCCAAACCGCACTGCCCGCCCGCCCGCCAACAGCGGACGCCGCCACGGGTGGCCTGCCCCTGGCGGTTGATTCGCGGGTCTGGCGGTTAGGGGCTTGACTGGCTTGAGATGCGCGGGCCGTTGCGGCAGTTGGCGCCACTTGAGTTTCTGCCCGCGATAGACCAGTTGCACCCGCCCGTCCCGCAGCGTCCGCACCACCACTTTGCGTCCAACCAGGCTCAACGCCTCATGTTGCTGGTCCAGTTGATACCATTTTCCTTCACAGCCCACGGTCCAATCCCGTTGCACCACCCGTTCTTCTTCCCAACTCAAAACTTCGTTCAAGTTCCGGGGCAGCCCTCGATGCGCGTCCATCGGGCTGGCCGCCTTCCGCGCAAACCGCTGGTTGAACTCTCCCAGATAGGTTTCTTCCAGAAACCGGTTCGCACTTTCCAGGTCGTTGATCTTGGCCAGTCGCAATGCCTTGACCAGTCGGTCTTGCAACACTCCGTTCATCCGTTCCACCCGGCCTTTGGCCTGCGGACTATTGGCCAAAATTAGTTCCACCCCCAACGTCGCCATCGCCCGGCCAAACTGCGTTTGCCGTTCTTTGCCGGCCAGTTGATCGGCTACGCTGGCCGCCCCTTCGCAGCGGTAGATGCTGTCCCGATCCACGTACAAGCTCCCAGGCAAACGGTGCTTGCGTCCCCAGCTTTCCAACACATCGTAGCTGGCCCGCGTCGTTTCTTCCTCGGAAAAACGCGCCCGCATCCGGTTGGTCGCGTCATCCACCATCACCATCAGTACACACTTCTCCCGCCGTCCTTCAAACCAGTCGTGATGCGAGCCGTCCAGTTGCACCATCGCCCCGAAACAGGGCTTGCGCTCCCGCCATTGCCGATGCACTTGCTTGCGTCGGCGCACCGTGAGCTTCCCCTCGGCCAGCAACCACCGCCGGACCGTGTCGTGATCCACCACGATCCCTTCCTTGGCCAACTCCTCGGCCAGCAGCGTGGGTCCGAAATCCGCGTAGCGTTCCTCAGCGTAACGCGCCAGCACTAGCGTGCGCACGGCGGGGGCCTTGCGCCGCAGCCCCGGTTTGCCGCGCAGCCCATGCACCAAACCAGCATCCCCTTGCGCTTGATACCGCCGCCAGATCCGCTTGGCTTGCCGATAGCCCACCCCCATCAGTCCCGCTGCCTCCACCTGGCTCAGCGCTTTGCTTTTGATCCCCGCCATGATCGTGATCCGATTCCGTTCTTTCCGATTCATTGTCAATGTCTCCATGTCCGGGACAGGATGGCTGCCGCCATCCTCTCCCAATAGGGACATTTCCATTAAGTTCAAATAGGGACATTCTCATTAAGTTCCGACATGTTACACATGTTTTATTGACCGATTTCTATTTTGGGAGCAGGCTTTCACTATCATGAAGTGGGTCCTTTGTTTTTTTATTGGGTTGGGGATGAGCACATTGGTTCTGCAGGCACAACCGGTCATCACCAACGGGCCAACGTGTGAGACTGTGTTGAATGGCAGCAATGCGACCTTTACCGTTGGCGTCACAGGAACAGGTCCTTTCACCTATCAATGGCAATTTAACGGGACGAATATTCCAAACAACATCATCAGCACAGTGGCGGGAACCAACGTCGGAGGTTTTTTAGGTGATGGTGGATCGGCCACGAATGCGAAAATAGACCTTCCGTTCGGCGTAGCCGCCGATAGTCTCGGCAATTTCTATATTGCCGATACTTATAATAGCCGCATCCGCAAGGTGAATGCCAATGGTATCATCACAACTGTTGCCGGAAATGGTTCTACAACCTATGGCGGCGATGGAGGGCTAGCTACCAATGCCGCCCTTTATCACCCCAATGGAGTGGCGGTGGACAGTTTGGGCAATTTGTTCATTGCCGACACCGGCAATAATCGAATCCGCCGAGTGGATACAAATGGCAATATTTGGACTGTCGCCGGCACAAATTCCACCGGCTTTGGTGGCGATGGCGGGTCTGCTACCAATGCGACACTCAATGGACCTAGAGCAGTCGCGGTGGATGGAATTGGCAACCTATATATTGCCGATACTGTTAACAACCGGATTCGCGAGGTGAATACTAATGGGATAATTATGACCGTTGCGGGAACCAATCGGGCCAGTTTTTCCGGTGACGGCGGAACTGCGACCAACGCGTCTCTCGATCTGCCGGAAGGAGTCACGGTGGATGGATATGGTCGGCTGTTTATCGCTGATACCAGTGACAACCGGATTCGAGAGGTAAATACCAATGGGATTATTGCGACGGTCGCGGGAACCAACGGCGCAAGTTATTCCGGTGACAGTGGGGCAGCCACCAATGCGAATCTAAACATGCCGACGGGCATGGCAATTGATGCTTTTGGCTACCTGTTTATCGCGGACACTTCCAATAATCGTATCAGACAGGTTGATTTGAATGGCATTATCACTACGGTGGCAGGCAATGGTTCCTCTGGTAATGGCGGAGCGGTTACCAATGCCCAGTTGAGTTTTCCAACGAGTATGGCATTTGATGTTTTCGGTGGCTTGTTTATCGCTGATGAGGGAAACAGCCGGATTCGCAGCATCACCCTGGGCAGGAATCCCGTGCTATCATTGAATGATGCCAGTTCGAACAATGTGGGCAACTATCAGGTCATTGTCACATGCCCTTCCGGCAGCGTCACTAGTAGCATTGTCAATTTGTCCGTGGTTTTTCCGCCGGCGATATCCTCCCAGCCACAAAGTGTTGTGGTGACCAATGGAAATTCGGCGCAATTAGCCATAACCGCTTCCGGCACCACCAATCTCAATTATCAATGGTATTTCGACGCCAACGCCTTGCTCAATGCCACAAATCTGGCGATAACTTTCTCCAATGCAACTTCGGCCGAGGCCGGCAATTACCAGTGTGTCATCACCAACAACTACGGCAGCATGACCAGTTTTGTTGCCACTCTCACTGTGTTGACGCCGCCCGTAATCATCTGTCAATCAACCAATCAAGTCGTTCTTTACGGCACCAATGTAATATTGAATGTGGCGATGTCCGGCACCGGCCCTTTCATTTACCAATGGCAGTTTAATGGGACCAATTTGCCGAATGGATACGGCATCATCACCCGGGCGGCGGGAGGCGGATCCGGCTCTTCTTTTTCGGGAGATGGTGGAGTGGCCACGAGCGCGTCTCTGTGGTCACCATCCGGAGTGACCGTTGATTCTTTCGGTGACATTTTTATCGCCGACCTTTCAAACGAGCGTATCCGGATGGTGAATACAAATTACGTTAATACTACCAACGGGCCGATTGGCATCATGATGACAATCGCCGGAAACGGTGGGTCGGGCTATTCCGGCGATGGCGTTATCGCCACCAATACAAAGTTGGACAATCCCCAGTCTGTTGCGGTGGACGGTTTGGGAAATTTCTATATTGCGGACACGTCGAACAATCGAATTCGCGAAGTGAATACCAATGGCATCATTTCAACGTTGGCCGGGACGAATGCCATCGGTTTTTCCGGCGATGGCGGACCGGCGATTAATGCCGAGTTGTACGCGCCACAGGGCGTGGCTGTGGATGGTTGGGGCAATGTGTTTATCGCGGATACACACAATAACCGTATCCGGGAAATCAACACCAATGGCATCATCACCACAGTCGCGGGTACCAACGCTCCTGGTTTTTTAGGTGATGGTGGATTTGCGACGAACGCCGAATTAAATCTTCCATCGGCCGTCGCGGTGGATGCGGCGGGCAATTTGTTTATTGCGGACAATAATCGTATTCGCAAGGTGGATGTGAATGGCATCATTACAACTTTGGCAGGAACAAACAGCGCCAGCTATTCGGGCGATGGCGGTCCCGCCACCAATGCCAGTCTGAATGGTCCTGACGGCGTGGCGGTGGATGCCTATGACGACGTGTTTATCTCTGATTTAAACAATTTCCGTATTCGAATGGTTAATGTCCAGGGAGCCATTTCGACTGTGGCAGGAAATGGCACAAGTGGAAATACTGGTGACGGCGGTGTGGCCACCAATGCGACCATCTTCGAGCCGGGTCGTTTGGGAATGGATTCCTATGGCAACCTGTTTTTCCCACAGTCACTTAATAGTACTGTTCGCAAAGTGGGTTTTGGAGGAGTGTCGGCCTTGCAATTAAATGATGTGTGGGCAACCAATACGGGAAATTACGATGTGATTGTCACCAGCCCCTATGGCAGCGTCACCAGCAGCATTATTTCGCTGACTGTGCTTTCGCCTCCCATGATTGTTATTCAGCCGACCAATGCCACTGTGCCTGTTGGAAGTTTGTTCAACGAAATTGTGGTTGTTACCAATGACCCGCCATTCCGTTATCAGTGGTTCACTGCCTCCGGCCGCCCCGCCATAGCAGTGGCTGCTGTTTCCGGATATTCAGTAAATCAGATTACGATTTTGGATACCGGCCAGGGTTACGTATCGGTCCCAAACGTATCTTTGATCGGGGGTGGAGGCACTGGCGCTACTGCAACGGCGGTACTTGCGGGCAGCGAGGTGTCCCGAATCTATATAACCAATCCTGGCAACCTCTATACCTCGCCCCCTGTCGTCCAGATTGATGCCCCTCCAAGCGTGAATACCGGACTGCTTGATGAAACAAACGCTACGTTGACATTTTCGCCCATCACTGGTGCGGACTCGACAAATTATTTTGTGGCGATTACCAATAACTATGGCAGCGTTACCAGCGCCACGGTTGCGGTATTTGCGTTTCTTCCGCCTCAAAATTTCACTGCTCAATATACGGGAACAGCAATGCTGTTTGTGTGTATGGGCACTCCTTTTTATCTCTATACCTTGCAATCGGCGACCAACTTAACGCCGCCGATAAATTGGGTGCCTTTTTATTATTACGTTGTCGCGGATTCAAATGGCAACTGGACATTCACCGACACTAATCTGAATACAGTGCAGAAATATTACCGCGTCAAGGCAGGTTTTTGATTCGTGAGCCGCGTCGTAGAAGGTAGCTCACAGCGTCTGCCGTAAGTGGTGTTCTTTTGTGGCTGTTTTCGATTTTCGGCCGCCGAATTCCGCTTTGCCGATTCTGTTTCTGGGCAACATTACGTTTCGGTTCCTTTCTGCTAAAACTAAACCCATGAACGCGTCCTATCGCGAGCCGTTATTATTTCTCCCATGCCTGTCGTCTGTCTTTGGTAGTACCTCGTCCAACCGAATCCAGCCAAATCCAGCCCAGTCCAACCCAGTCAAACCAAATCAAGGTGAATCAAGCCAAATTAAGCCAAAAACTTGTAATGATGGGTAGGGTAGGCAGTCCTCTGCCCGCCGTCCGGCGCGCACGCAGCTCCGAAACTCGCGGAGCGTCTGGACTGCGGCGGTTGACCGCCGCTTTCTTGCGCGGCTGGCAATCTCAAAATCATCGAGCCTCTGCATTTTCAAAGCCACTCTCAAAAGCGATGCTGAAGCCATCGCACTCCACACGCTCCGCGACTTGTCGTGTTCCCCTAAATGTCTTTGCGCGGAAACAGCGGTGCAGGGTCGCCGATCTTATGGCCGGGAGCCAACTTTCCCCAAACTGCATCGGCGAGTTTGTCCGGCACTTCACTCAACCCAAGTTGCGCATAAATCTTTGCCGCCGTTCCCGGCAGGAACGGCTGAAGCAAAACCGCCAGCACACGGCAGGTCTCGGCCAAATTATACAGCACCTCGTCCAGCCGTTTGGCTTGCGTGGGGTCCTTCGCCAGCTTGAACGGCGCCGTCTGGTCCACATATTGGTTCGCGCGCGTGACGAGCGCCCCGATGCTCTGCAACGCCGCCTGCAATTGGCATTGCCGGAGCAGGGCACGGGTCTCGTCCGCAGCCTTTGCGGCGTCGGCGGCAAGTTCATCAGATTTCGCGGGCACAATGCCATCACGATACCGCTTGAGCATCGAGAGCGAGCGGTTCACGAGATTGCCGAGGCCGTTCGCCAGCTCGGCCGAATAGCGCGCGCGAAAGCCCGCGTCCGTCCAGTTTCCATCCGGCCCGATGTCCAGTTCACGCAGGATGTAAAAGCGAAAGGCGTCCAGTCCCCATTCATCAATGACGGCGATTGGGTCCACGACATTGCCGGTGCTTTTGCTGATCTTGGCGCCATCCTTTTGCCACCAGCCATGCACAAGGATTTGTTTCGGCAGTGGCAGGCCCATGGCCTTGAGCATGATCGGCCAATAGACCGCATGAAATTTCAGAATGTCCTTGCCGATGACATGGATGTCGGCGGGCCAGAGTGGGGGATTGGGTCTGGCGTCTGGGGTCTGGGATTTGGCGCTTGAGGGTTGGTGCCCAAGACCCCGGACGCTAGAGCCTAGACCCGAATCACCGTGGGCCGCGGCGATGCTGATATAATTGACCAGCGCATCGAACCAGACATAGGTGACAAAGTTGGTGTCGAAGGGCAGGGGAATGCCCCAGTTCAATCGCGACACCGGGCGCGAGATACACAGGTCCTCCAGATCGTTGTTCTTAAGAAAGCCCAGGACTTCATTGCGGCGATAATCCGGCTGGATGAACGATGGATTGGCCTCGATATAACCGATGAGCCACTGCTGGTGCGCGCCCAGTTTGAAATAATAATTCTCCTCCTTCAGTTTGACGACCTCGCCGTAAGAGGGATCAAACGTGCCATCGGCGCGCCGGTCTTTTTCCGTGAGAAACGTCTCTTCTTTGGCGGAATAAAAACCTTCGTAACTGGCTTTGTAAAAATGGCCGGCGTCATTGAGTTTGGAAAGGATGGCCTGGACGAATTCCTTGTGGCGCGGCTGCGTGGTGCGGACGAAGTCGTCGTTGGTCAGTTCCAACTTTTTGGCAAAGGCCTGCCAATCCGCGGCTAGGGCGTCGCAATAGATCTGGGGATTTTTCCCTTCGGCGATGGCCGCCTGCTGGACTTTCTGGCCGTGCTCGTCGAGGCCGGTCAAAAAGAACACGTCCTGCCCCAGGCTGCGGCGCGCCCGGGCAATGACGTCGGCGACAATTTTCTCATAGGCATGGCCGAGGTGCGGCTGGCCGTTGACATAATCAATCGCGGTGGTGATATAGAACCGTTTATCCATCGTTGAACCGAATATCATGCCGGACAAAGAGCGGGAAAGGAAGAAGGAAGAATGCAGAATGAAGAACGCGGTCAAGCGAACGGATTGCGCTGAAAGCGCCACACCATCGTAGCCGTGGGCCAGCCTTCGGTTGGAAGGATTAATTTTTATTAGCCCTGAAGGGGCAATCCAAAAGAGATCTCAACATTCGTCTTTGGCACACAGGGTGCAGGTGATCGGGTGAACCAGTTCCAAGGGCGTTGCCCTCGGCTGCGATGGTTCAGGCCGTTGGCCTGTTTAGAAAAGGTTTTCGATTGCGGTGGGCCAATTTTCAACTACATTGTTTGCTGGCTGTCGCGGAAAACCAGCCCCAAACAAACACCGCATGAATAAAGAACTTTCCAGCTTCGCCGCGCGATTGCGCGAAATCATTGTCGTAGGAGACGACGTTAGGAGTCTCACTTCAGATAAGTTCAGTGAACTCGCATTGGAACTGTTCGCGAATCAATTCACGTACAATGCCGCTTACCGCAAAATTTGCGAACGCCGCAAACTCACGCCGAACGTCGTGGAGCATTGGACACAAATTCCATTTGTTCCCACGAGCGCCTTCAAGGAATTGGAATTGACCTCGATCGCGCCGGGGGAGCGTGTGGCAATTTTTCATTCCAGCGGCACAACGGAGCAAATGACCAGCCGGCATTTTCATAGCCTTGAGTCGCTGTGGCTTTATGAGGTCTCGCTGAAAGCTGGATTCAACCGAAGCATTTTGGAAAATCCGCAATCCGCAATCCGCAATCCGCAATTGATTTGCCTGACGCCGCCGCCGGAGCGAGTGCCGCATTCCTCGCTTGTCCATATGTTCGAGACCGTCAGGCAAAAACTCGGCGCGCCGCAATCTGCATTCGTCGGCAAGCTGGAAGCTGACGATTCATGGACATTGGATTTTGATGCGTTCTCCATGAGCCTGTCTCCGGAGCGCGGGTCTGTGACCCGCAGCAGCCACGACCATTCCAAGATGCTGCGGCTCACAGAGCCGCGCTCCGATAGCATTTCTCGGTTCCGCCTCCCCAGACCCGAGACGCTGGATCCAAGACCCCACCTCCTCCTCGGCACAGCATTTTCATTTGTCCATTTGCTTGATTATCTGGCAGAAACGAATTCGCGTCTCTCGTTGCCGGAAGGTTCGCGAGTCATGGAGACAGGCGGTTACAAAAACCGTTCACGCAGTCTCCCCAAGACTGAACTACACGCTTTAATAACCAAATTTCTCGGGGTTCCGCCTCAAAATATCATCTGCGAATACGGCATGAGCGAATTAAGTTCGCAGGCGTATGACTACGGAGCGCGGGTCTGTGAGCCGCAGCAACTTGGAAATGAACGGATTGCTGCGGGTCACAGACCCGCGCTCCGGCTATTCCGCTTTCCGCCGTGGGCGCGCGCGCAAATCATTTCCCCTGAAACAGGGCGGGAAGTCGCCAATGGCGAGACCGGGCTGATCCGCATTTTTGATCTGGCCAACGTTTTTTCCGTCAGCGCGATCCAAACGGAAGATTTAGGAATCCGTCGCAGCGATGGATTTGAATTGATTGGCCGGGCAAAATTGGCCGAGCCGCGGGGTTGTTCGCTTACGGCTGCGTAAGATCATGAACCTCCCCAATTATTTTCTCGCCGACTTGCCTCCGGAAGCTACGCTCTCGCCGTCGATGATTTCCGAGGCGTGCCAGACGTTGAAGCGTAATCGCGAGCAGTACCTGGCGAATCGTTCGACTCAAAGCCTGGTGCATCTACTGAGCGACCTTGCCGAGCACTGGCTGGAGCCGGAATTTCCCTTCCGCAAATTTGCGCTGGAAAACTGCCAGGTTTTTTCCCGGCCGACGCTGGAGCGCGGCGTGGATAAATTTTTCAAGCAGCTTACCCGGGAGAATTTCCACGCCTTGCTCATTCAGGAATTCGGCGATGCCAAACGGCTGGATCATATCTGCGCGACCAGCGCCGAGGAAAAGGGTTCGCGCGCGGCGACGGCCATGGCACCGGAATTTCTTGTCCACATCTGCGCGGGCAATATCCCCAACCCGGCATTGATGAGCATGATTTTCGGTTTGCTGGGCCGTTCGGCGCAATTTTTGAAATGCGGCGCCGGTGGCGCATTGTTGCCGCGTTTGTTTGCGCATTCCATCTATGACGCCGACCGAAAACTGGGTGCCTGCCTGGAAATCGCCGATTGGGCCGGTGGACGGCTGGAACTGGAAGACGCGCTGTTTGCCGAGGCGAATTGCGTCACGGCCACGGGTAGTGATGAGACGCTGGATGCGATCCGCAAGCGGCTTCCGCTAAAGACGCGTTTCATCGGGCATGGCCATCGCGTGAGCTTTGGATTTGTTTCTGCTGACGTTTTATACGGAGCGCGGGCAAAAAAAATCGTGGCTGCGGCGGCGGATGATGTGGTGGCGTGGAACCAGTTTGGCTGCCTTTCGCCGCACGTCATCTTTGTGCAAAGTGGCGGCGAGGTGGGGCCGGATCATTTCGGGCAATTGCTTGCGGATGAATTGGAAAAGCGCGAGGTTCATGAGCCGCGCGGCCCCATTTCAACCGGGGAAGCCGCCGCCATCGCATCACGTCGCGGTATTTACGAAGTTCGGGCGGCGCACGCGCCGGAACACACCCAGCATTGGTGCAGCAAAGATTCGACGGCCTGGACCGTTATCTATGAGGCCGACGCGCGGTTCCAGATGTCGTGCTTGAACCGGTTCATTTATATCAAACCGGTCGGCGACTTGAAAATTGCGCTGGAAAATGCCGACGCCATCCGGGGCCAGTTGTCCACCGTGGGTATCGCAGTGCCGGAGGAAAAGATTTCAGAAATAGGCCTGCAACTGGCGCGTTGGGGCGCGACACGGGTATGCCCTTTGGGACAAATGCAAAATCCACCGCTGACATGGCGGCACGACGGAAGACCGGCTTTGGGGGACTTGATTGCTTGGACGGATATTGAATTATGAATATTGAGCTTCGAAAAACCTTTCAATTTGAAGCGGCGCATTTGCTGCCGCATCTGCCGAAAACGCACAAGTGCCGGCGATTACACGGCCACAGTTTCAAGGTGGAACTGGTCGTGGCGGGCGAGTGCGATAAAAAGTTCGGCTGGCTGATGGATTACGCGGACATCTCAGAAGCGTTCAAGCCGGTCTGGGAAAAACTGGACCACTATTATCTCAATGAAATCCCGGGATTGGAAAATCCGACCAGCGAAAATATCGCGGCCTGGATTTGGAAAAAGGCCAGGCCGAAGCTTCCCCTTCTGGTCGAAGTAGTCGTGGCCGAGACCTGCACCGCGCGCGCGGTTTATCGCGGCGAATGAAGTAACTGATTGCGGGTCGGGTTCCACTTTCATGAACATTGCGAGGTGTCCTTATCATTTCTTTACAATGATTTGCAATGAAGCTGACTTTTCCCGCGAGGTTTTGGACTGCGGTCCCGGCGTGCCGGGACCGCTTTTGGAAATCGCGGCGCCACCCCCGCCCGTTGGCGCTGCCATGGCCAGAGTCGCGCCACAAATACTCGCCAATATGATCATTGATTTCATAACTCAACTTTTAGCAATAGCAATGCCATGGCATGAATTTCAGTCATGGCGGCCCGAGGGAAAAAATTCCCCGGCTCATGCTGCAAATTGCAATCTCCGGACCATCCGCCATGCAATAAAGAGGAGTCTGCCGTCTGTGAGCCATAGCCCAATGCGGCGGAAAATGTTTTAATCAGGTGAGAGAATCGTTTTTTTGCGAGAGGCGCCGGTCCAAAAACCAGGCGGCGCTGATCAGCGCGATGTGTGAAAGTGCCAGGGGAAAATTCCCCAGATGCTCGCCGCACGGGCCTAGTTGCTCGGCATACAGGCCGACATGGTTCGCGTACCCGAGCGCCTTTTCAAAAATAAACCGGGCCTGCTTCAAATCGCCCGCGCGCGCCAAACACTCGACGTACCAGAACGAGCAGACGGAAAACGTGCCCTCGCCGCCGCTCATGCCATCGGAGGCCGCCTTGCCCGGCCGATAGCGATAGACCAGCGAATCTTCGACGAGCCGTTCCTCAATCACCTTGAGTGTCGATCTCCACCGCGGGTCCGTGGGACTGATGAACTTCATCAACGGCAGCAACAATGCCGAAGCGTCCATGGTTTCGGCGCCCTTGTATTGCACAAAGGCCTTCAGTCGTTTGTTCCAAAAATGTTTGTAAATGTCGTGGTAAATGTCATCGCGGATGCGATGCCACCGGACGATCGGCGCGGGATAGGAACGTCTTCGCGCTATTTGCATCGCGCGGTCAATCGCCACCCAACACATCGCCCGCGAATACAAAAAGGGCCGCGCGCCCCCGCGCACTTCCCAAATGCCGTCATCGGGTTTGCGCCAGTTCTTGCAGACCCATTCGATGCACGCGGTGATGTTTTCCCAAAAATCGTACGAAATCGGCTCGCCGTGCTTGTCATAAATGGAAATGGAATCCATCAATTCGCCATAGATGTCCAATTGCAACTGGTCGGAAGCCCCATTGCCGATGCGCACGGGTTGCGATTTCACGTAACCCTCGAAGTTTTTCAGGATTTGTTCCGGCAATTCCCGCCGGCCATCCAGCCGGTACATCACCTGGAGGGGCCGTCCGGGTTTCAATTCGCGGCAGCGCTTTTCCATCCAGGACATGAACGCTTGCGCCTCCTCGGTATAGCCCAGCCGCATCAGCGCATAGAGGGTGAATGACGAATCGCGCACCCAGGTGTAGCGGTAGTCCCAATTGCGCTGGCCGCCCGGACTTTCCGGAAGGCCAAACGTCGGGGCCGCCACGATCGAGCCGTGCTCCAATGACGTGAGCAGTTTCAAAGTCAGCGCCGAACGATGCACCATCTCACGCCAGCGGCCTTGATAATTCGATTTGGCGATCCAGCCAAGCCAATAATTCATCGTTTCCTTGAAAGCCTCGGATACATAGTCGGGATTCGCTGAGGGCGACTCCTCCCCTTTTGCCTCTTCAAGAATGAAGTGAGCCGCCTCGCCCGGGCGCAGTTTAAATTCGGCCACCGCCGCCCCGTCTTCCGTGCGCATGGGAACACTGCCGCGCAATCGCACCGGCGGGCAGATTTTTCTCTCGGGAACAAAAATGATTTCGTTCCCTCGTTTGGTCATCGTATGGCCGCATCGGGCGTAATCAAATTTTGGCGCGCAGACCATGCGAATCGTTATCTCGCCGCGGACCACCTTGACCCGCCTCACCAGATTGTGCTGGTGGCCCAAATGCTGCATGGCCATGAAATCCGAAATGGCCACGATCCCGTCCTGGCCGAGAAACCGGGTGAGCAGGATATTGGTGTCCGGAGAATAGCGTTGGCGCTGCCTGAAATTACCGCTGGCCGGCGAAATCTTAAAAAAACCGCCGCGTTGAAAGTCGAGCAATCGCGCGAAGAGCGTCGGCGAATCAAATGCCGGAAAGCACATGAAGTCGATCGACCCGTCCATGCCCACCAGCGCCGTCGTCGCCAAATCACCTATCACCCCGTAATTTTCGATCGGCTGATAACTCATTGCAATAAATTACATGCGGATGGAGTATCCGCAAATGCGATGCGAATTTATTTTGGGCGCGTCTGTTCTTGATTTGGTAGGGACATCGCGCTGCGATGTCCCCGCCCGCGCAGCCGCCGTCGCGCCGTAGCGGCGCTATGGCGCGCCGCGGAGGCGGAAGCGAGGCGGAACGAATATCCAAATGTTAAGATACGCCCATTTATTTGGGGGGTTGACACCCGCAAAAAATTGGACGACAGGTAATTATGAGTGGAGGACGAAAAAAGCGCGCCTGGATCGATATAGCCGTTTTCGAGAAACCAAGTGACGGGAAAACGCTGGAAGCCTTGTTAAAAAACAAGAGGTTCGAGGCCCGCACCTACGATGACAAACTGTTGAGATATTTCTTGTTCCTGCGCCCCCCGCGCGTGACTCACCGGGTGCAAATCCGCGAAAGCGAATTCAAGATTGTCGCCAATATTTTGGAAAAGGAAACACCGGCGGTCTTAAACCTGGCGTTCCATTGTCCGTCCTGCGGCTCTCTGCGGATCAATTATCCGCAGATGACGCGCAAATTTATCCTGCCGACGATCATGCTGCATCTGGGAATCATTTTTCGGCTGATCGATCACGAAACGTTTTGCGAACATTGCCATCATGTCTGGAATTTGCCTAAAGACGGCGTTGCCGTCCTCCCCAAAGAGCGTCCCGCCAAGCCGTTTTTTCCATTTTGAATTTCGCGGGATGAAAGGGCATTGGATTGGGCGCATCCTGACATGGCCCTCCCCGGAGTGCGGCTCTGTGAGCCGCAGCAACTATCAAATTTCAACCCGCTTAATTTTTTCACGCGCATCCGCCTTGGTGAAACTACTGCGGGTCACAGACCCGCGCTCCGCTACCAACCCCGTCACTCCCGGGGCAGTGCCGGATGCGCCCCATTGGATTCCGCCGCAGCTTGCATTGCGGCATGGGCACAGTTAAATTGTGCGCATGAAATTGCGTCTGTTGGTCGAATTGGATCCAGAAACAAACCGTTGGTCCGCGGTATTTCCGGAATTACCCGGTTGCGCTTCTGCCGGAGACACTGAAGAAGAAGCCGTTGCCAATGCCAAAGAAGCTTTGAAACTTTGGTTTGAACCCGCGCCAGTGCATTAGCCCAATTGCGCCGCCAATTCTCCGCCCAAAGCCTCCGCTTCAGATAACGGGCGCTTCGATTCGCCGCGTTTCACCGCGTCATCGCGGAATGAGATGGCGCGCATAAAAATCTTTTCACCCACAACCTCCGCATAGGCCCCCACGGGACTCTGGCATCCGCCACCCATGCCCCGCAAAAATGCGCGCTCGGCCGTCACGCACTGGAAGGTGTTGAAATGGTTCAGCCGCTCGCAAATTTTTGCGATGCGCTCGTCCTCGGCCCGGATCTCAATGCCGATCGCGCCCTGGCCGACGCACGGCAGCATCGCGTCCAATTCCAAAACCGTTGCCAGCAAACCATCCGGCACGGCATCCCCGGTGAGCTTGCCGTCGCTGTTGATCTTGAAATTCAAACGGGACATGCCCGCGAAGGCGAGCACGGTCGCATCCCATTCGCCTTGCTCGGAAATTTTCCGCAGGCGCGTCGGCACATTGCCGCGGATCTCGACGATCTTGAGGTCTGGTCTGGCCGCGAGCATCTGGACTTTGCGGCGGACGGCGCTGGTGGCGATGGTGGCGCCTTTGGGAAGTTCTTTCAGGGATGTTTTCGGCGCGAATCCGCGCAAGTCATTCCGGCCGGGAGTCCATTCTTCTGAGTTTTGCCCGGTGAGTTTCTGCTGTTCCAGGAAGGCGGCGTCCCGATAGATCAATACGTCGCGGACATTCTCGCGTTTGGGTGTGGCGGCGAGCATCAAGCCCGCGGGAACTTCAGTCGGCAAATCCTTGAGGCTATGGACGGCGAGGTCGGCCTTATGTTTCAGCAACGCCACTTCAAGTTCCTTGGTGAACAAACCTTTGGGCAAACCGCTGGAGGCCATCGACGATTTTTGCAATTTGTCGCCGGTGGTCTTCATGATTTTCAGCTCGAACCGCAGGCGCGGAAAAGCGGCGCGACATTGTCCGATGATGAAATTTGCCTGGGCCAGGGCCAGCGCGCTGCCGCGCGTGGCGATGATGATGGGTTGTTCCGCAGCCATTTTAAAGACAGTTGCAGTCTAATAATTGTTTAAATCTTCGAGATCATGCGCTGATATTCTTCAACGGGTATTCCTAATTGGCGAAGAATATTTTTAATAATAAAAACCGGAATCTCCTTGTAAACCGGAATAATAATTGGACGAACTAAATCATCTCTCCAATAAATTTTATGGCTTCCTCTTTGACGCTTAAAGGTGCATCCGACACTCAAGACGAATTTTTCTAAATCATCACTTCGGACTGGTTTTAAGCTTGGCATTCTTCAAGAGAAGGAATGGGCACTTGCAGTTGTCCAACCACAAGCGGCGGCTTTATATCACGATGAGAACCATTTATTTCAGTTGTCCAACCGCATGATTCCAAAACTTTATCAAGAGTTTTTCGGGCGGCGCATTCCTCAAAAAAAATTTCCAGCATTTCATTAAAAGATTTTGAAACCTCATCGAAGGTGGCTCCGCAGGCCGAGAGATCCAAAACAGGGCAATGGGCGATGAATGAATCCCCCTCTTTGAAAAAAACCACCGGAACAGTTCCTTGAATTCTAATTTTCATGAAGAGTGGAAATTGTAATTTTCAACTTCAGCATCATACCGCCGCGTTGAAACTGCGTCAACCCTTGTTATTTTCAGCCGCCCATTCAATGCCAAAATTTCATTGAACATCGTCTCCGGGCATGGGACATTGATCTGCCGGACTGGGATTGGCGCGATCATCGTGCGGATTGTATTAAATTTTATTAATTTTTCAAACAGCGCCACCCGCGTCCGGTCGAAAGGTTGGAATCATGCTGGAAAATCTTGGTTATTTGGAGACGCTTTATTCGCGCTATCAAAGCGACCCGCAATCGGTTGCCGCTGAATGGCGCGATTATTTTCACCAACCCCCCCCCGCCGAAAACCTGGGAAACGGAAATGGCCACGGGGATAGCGAGGAGGATGACCTTGGAAACGGCGAAGCGGCGCCGGGAGGGGCGTTGCTCCTGGCCGGACGCGCCGCCCGGAACTCAAACCTCGGCCAAAAACTTCACCAGTTGATCCGCAATTATCGTGTCCGCGGCCACCGCATCGCGGCCATCGATCCCCTCGGCGCCCCCCGCCCCATGCCCCCGGAATTGAAACTGGAGTATTATAATTTTTCAGAAAGTGAAATGGACCAATTGGTGCAGGTGCCCACCCTCCATTTCGGGACGGCGCTGACCGTCCGGGAAATCTACGACCGATTGCGGAAAACCTATTGCGGTTCCATCGGCGCGCAATTCATGCACATTGACGACACCGAGACGCGCCAATGGCTTCAACGCCAGATGGAGAGCACCGGGAACCACCTGGCCCTCACGCGCGAGGAGCAGGTGCGCATCTTCACGCGGCTGACCAACGCGGTGGTCTTCGAGGAATTTCTCCAGAAAAAATTCCTCGGCGCCAAGACCTTTTCTTTGGAAGGCTGCGAGACGCTCATCCCACTCCTGGATTTGGCCATCGAAAAAGCCGGCAGCCAGGGGATCAAGGACATCGTCCTGGGAATGGCCCATCGCGGCCGTTTGAATGTGCTGGCGAACATCGCCGGGAAAAATCCCTGTGAGATCTTCCGGGAATTTGCCGACGCGGAACCCGAAAATATGCAGGGGCGGGGCGACGTGAAATATCACCTGGGACACAGCGGACACTGGATCACCGCCCTGGGCGAGAAGATGCACCTCTCTCTGTCCTTCAACCCCAGTCATTTGGAATTCATCAATCCGGTCGTTTTGGGCCGGACCCGCGCGCGCCAGGACCGCTTTGGCGACCCGGAACGTAAGCATATCCTGAGCCTGCTCATCCACGGCGACGCGTCCTTTGCCGGCGAAGGCATCGTGCAGGAAACGCTGAACCTCAGCAAACTGGCGGGTTATTCCGTCGGGGGCACCCTGCATATCATCATCAACAACCAGATCGGTTTCACCACGCTGCCCCATGAATATCGTTCCTACGTTTATTCCACCAGCGTGGCGCGCATGTTGCGCGCGCCCATCTTTCATGTGAACGGCGAAGACCCCGAGGCCGTGGCGCAAGTAGTCCGGCTGTCGCTGGACTTTCAACGCCAGTTCCGCAACGACGTGTTTATCGACATGTACGGCTATCGCCGCCGGGGCCACAACGAGACGGATGAGCCGTCCTTCACCCAGCCGGTGTTGTACCGGCAAATCGAGAAGCGCAAGGGTGTTCACGCGCATTACCGCGACCATCTGCTCAAGCTGAACGGACTGACCAAAGAGGAAGCGGAGAAAATCTCCCGCGAACGCCACGAGAAACTGGAGAAGCAGTTGGAGGCGGCTCGAAAAGGCAAATGCGAGGTCACGCCCAAAGAGCGCGGGGTCTGGCAGGGTTACTTCGGCGGCCCGGAACCGCGCGAGGAAACCGAGACCGCGCTGCCGGCGGAAAAAATTTCCGGGTTTCTCGAAAAGTTGGCGGAAGTGCCGGGCGACTTTCATTTGCATCCAAAATTGCAGAAGTATTTGCAAGCGCGCCGCGAAATGGCCGGCGGCAGGCAGCCGCTCGATTGGGCGGCGGCCGAACTGCTCGCCCTCGGCTCGCTGGCTACCCAGGGCTTTCGCATCCGCCTCACCGGACAGGATTCCGTGCGCGGGACGTTCAGCCATCGCCACTCGTATTTCTACGATTACGACACCGGCGCGCCCTTCTGCCCCATGCAACATTTATCGCCGGAACAGGCGCCGGTGGAAATCGTGAACAGCCCGCTGTGCGAGGCGGGCGCGCTCGGCTTTGAATATGGTTACAGCCTGGACTATCCCGACGGATTGACTTTGTGGGAAGCGCAGTTCGGCGATTTTGTGAACGTGGCGCAGGTGATCCTGGACCAGTTCATCAGCAGCGCCGAGGACAAATGGAACCGGCTCTGGGCCTGGTTCTGCTGTTGCCGCACGGATTTGAAGGCATGGGGCCGGAACATTCGAGCGCCCGGCTGGAACGTTTTATGGCCCTGGCGGCTGAAAACAACATCCAGATCGCGCAGCCAACGACACCCGCGCAGTTATTTCACCTGTTGCGGCGGCAGATGCTCCGCAAATGGCGCAAGCCGTTGGTGGTGCTCACGCCCAAGAGCTTGCTGCGCCACCCGAAAGTCGTTTCGCCCCGCGAGCAATTTGTCGTCGGATACTTCCAGCGCATCATCCCGTCCACCTTGCCGCCCTCCGGCGTGAAGCGCGTTTTGATCTGCAGCGGGAAAATCTATTACGAATTGCAGGCGTATCGCGAAGAGCACAAACGGAATGACGTGGCCATCATCCGCATCGAGCAGCTTTATCCTTTGCACGACGAGATGCTGGAAAATGTCCTCGATCCGTACGCCGATAAAATTCCCGTGCTCTGGGTGCAGGAAGAGCCGCAAAACATGGGCGCCTGGAGGTTCTTGCACGAGAAATTCGGCAAACATCTGTTCGGACGCTGGCCGTTCGCGCTCGTCGCCCGGCCCGAATCCGCCAGCCCGGCCACCGGCTCGTCTGGCGCGCACAAGCTGGAACAGCAACGGCTGGTCCGACGCGCATTCAGTGACGGCGAACATCCGCCTGCGCC
The DNA here is from genome assembly GCA_963797825.1 of uncultured Verrucomicrobiae bacterium. Lineage (GTDB taxonomy): Bacteria > Verrucomicrobiota > Verrucomicrobiia > Limisphaerales > UBA11358 > UBA11358. Next base: position 154,302 of record CAWCRR010000029.1, on the reverse strand, counting down.
GGACACGCGCCCGGCGGCAACGGCATCAAAATAGCTGGAGACAACACATGAGAGCTTTTCTTAACGGATTGATTTTGGGAGTCATTATCGGCGCCCTGGGCTATTGGTTCCTCGAGAAAAAAGCCCGGGAACATCCCGCCGCGGAGCAGCAGTTTCATCAAGCCGCCGCCCAGACCGCAAGCAGCGCCGCGACCACGGCGAGAAACGCCGCCGATGCGTTCAAGGCCAAATTGGACACCCTTGACCTTCACGGCGACGAAATCCGCGCCGAGCTGGAACATTCGGGCGAAGTCATCCGTCATAAGGCGCATGATATCGGCGCCGAAGCCGTGACGGCTGCGTCGGATGCCCGCGCGGTGACCGAGATCAAAGCGAAATATGCGATGGACTCGACGTTGTCGGTCTGGAAAATTTCCGTGTCCTGCAGCCAGGGCCATGTCACACTTTCGGGAACGGTTTCGTCGCCGGAAGACATCGGCAAAGCCGTCGCGCTGGCGCTCGATGCGGATGGCGTGCGCGACGTGACCTCAACCATCCAGGTGAAACCAAGCACATGAAACCCGAGTCCCGGAGGGACCAGTTCCACGAGTCTCTGAAATCCCGAATCCCGGAGGGACGAGTTCCACGAGTCCCTGAATTTGTAGCCAAGCACATAAAATTATGCCAGTTGATCTAAAAATTCCCGAAGTCGGCGAGTCCATCACGGAAGGGCAGATCGCCGAGTGGTTGAAAAAAGACGGCGACGAAGTCAAGAAGGACGAAAACGTCGCGGTCATCGACACTCAAAAAACGACCTTTGAACTGCCCGCGCCCGAGGCCGGACGTTTGAGAATTTTGCGCCAGGCCGGTGAAACGGTCCCAATCGGAGAAATCGTTGGCCGGATCGAGATGGACGGAGAGCCGGCGATGGCGGAATCGAAACCGGAATCGAAACCGGAACCGAAAAAAGAAGTCAAAAAGGCCGCGCCACCGGCTTCCGATGCGGGAGCCGCAAAACCGGCGCAAGCCTCTGAAATCTCCAATCTCAAATCTCCAGTCCCGGCCGAAAAAAAGCCGGAAACCAAACGCCCGGCAGGGGACACGCCAATCGTCCGTGAAGTGGAAGCGAAAAAAACAACTCCCCTTGTTTCAGGCCAGCCTGCCGCCCCTTCAGTTGGCGGTCCGGCAGCGCCCCGCGCGTCTGGAGACGAGCGCATAGTTCCCATGACGATGTTGCGCCGCACAGCGGCGAAGCGGCTGGTGGAGGCAAAACAACAAATGGCGATGCTCACCACCTTCAACGAAGTGGACATGGGCGCGGTGCAGGCTTTGCGGAAAGAATTGCAGGAAGGATTTGAGAAACGTCACGGGGTGAAGCTGGGCTTCATGTCGTTCTTTGTGAAGGCGGTCGCGGACGCCCTCAAGGAATTCACGCAGCTCAACGCGGAGATCCGCGGCACCGACATCGTTTATCACCAGCGGTTCGATATCGGCGTGGCGATCGCGAGTGATCGCGGGCTGGTCGTCCCGGTCTTGCGCGGCGCGGATAAAATGGGTTTTGGCGAAATCGAAAAGGCCATCGGCGATCTGGCCAAACGTTCCAAAGAAGGAAAATTGAAACCGCAGGAGCTTGAAGGCGGCACGTTCACCATCACCAATGGCGGCGTTTTCGGATCGCTGCTTTCCACGCCCATCATCAACCCGCCGCAAACCGGCATTTTGGGAATGCATTCAATCCAGGAACGGCCCATGGCGGTGCAAGGACAAGTCGTCATCCGCCCCATGATGTATCTCGCTCTGACTTACGACCATCGGCTGGTTGACGGTCGCGAAGCGGTCATGTTTTTGCGCCGGGTGAAAGAAATCATCGAATCGCCCTCGCGTGTATTGATCGAAGAGTGACAAACGTTCTCTCCCCCTTTCCCGTAGGAGACGAGGTAACGAGTCTCTGAATAAATTTGTTCCGCCCTGTTTGTAGAAAACGTCGCGAAAATGGAAAAAGCCCGGCAGGGCGAAAGAGCATAGCCCACCGATTCATCGGTGGGTCTGCTGTCTGCGAAGCAACAAAATGAAAGCCCTGCAAGGGCGACCGATAATCACCCGGGGCAAGCGAGTCTGAGAGCGCCGCCCCGGGTATACCGTCCAATAACCCAACCGCTAATTGCGAAGCCGCGCGATAGCGCGAATCTGATCTGCGGCGTCCCTCTCCACCTTTCCGGTAGGAGACTGGGAAAACGTCGCGAAAATGGAAAAAGCCCGGCAGGGCGAAAGAGCATAGCCCACCGATTCATCGGTGGGTCTGCTGTCTGCGAAGCAGCAAAATGAAAGCCCTGCAAGGGCGACCGATAATAGCCCGGGGCAAGCGAGTCTGAGAGCGCCGCCCCGGGTATACCGTCCAATAACCCAACCGCTAATTGCGAAGCCGCGCGATAGCGCGAATCTGATCTGCGGCGTCCCTCTCCACCTTTCCGGTAGGAGACCGGGAAAACACCGCAAAAATGGAAAAGCCCGGCAGGGCGAAAGCGCATAGCCCACCGATTCATCGGTGGGTTTGCGGTTCAAATCAGACGGAGTCCCGCAGGGACGGCAGAACGGCCTGCATCCTCTCCATCTTATACAAAAATAGACAGCACGGTGTCTATTTAGCGGAACATCGAACACATCACAAAAATTCGCGCCATGAAAAAGATCGCCATTATTGGATTGTTGGCTGCGATCATCATCGCGGGTGTATTATTGCTTCGTTATCACGACAAGATAACCAAAGAGAGAGACGAAGCCTTTCGAGAGAGCACTTGGCGGGCGTTTGGTTGCGAACGGAGGATAATCTTCCGAGAGGAGTGGAAATGCCACTGAGTATGCGATGCACAAACATCGTCGCACCAGATGGCAGCTTTGTAGAGCGGTCATGGTTCAGCCATTCTGACCGCACAAATACATACCAACGGACAGGCACATGGCTTGTGAAAAATGGACATTTGATTGAGACGATAAAAACCAGCACTAACCCAACCGAAGTAACGCCGCACACAGGTGCCGGACGGATTGTTTACTCGGATGCGCGCGGATTTATCGTGCGTTGGCCAAATTCCCAGGAGACCGTATGGCAAAAAGTTATTCGATGATGCCTCCGCGCTGGGGCCAACGGCGAGTATCCTCGCCGTTGGCAGGGGCGCGCATCAAAAACTGAGCACTTCGTTGAGCAGTCTCATTAACACCCCTCTTTAGAGGGGTGTGATTGCCGGCGAAACAACAGTAACCGTTTCAACGGTTTGTCACGCCACTCAAAACACGAGGGTTTACTCCCTCCGCACCGTGTCAATTTGTGATATGCGCCCCGTTGACATTTCATCACAAATTCACGCTTGCGGTTTTTCGCGCCGTGGCTCACCTATATTGGATCGTTGGCCACATTTCGTCGCAAACACAAACAACAACAAATGGAGATTGAACATGAAACTGAAAATCAAATCATTCGCACTTACTTGCGGCATCTATTGGGGAGTCGGACTATTTTTGATGACGTGGTGGATTATCGCATTTGACGGCTCCACAGGAAAGGCCACGCTCATCGGCGAGGTGTATCGAGGTTATACCATTTCTCCGCTCGGCAGTGTGATAGGGTTGGTTTATGGTTTTTTTGATGGGTTGATTGGCGGTGCCATATTTGTGTGGCTCTACAACAAGCTGGCAGGTTGTGGCGAAGATAAGAGGCCGGGCCAGGCATGATGCCTAAAGGCGCACTGGTGCCGATTGCCCCGTCTTCTCCGCGTCCTGGCCGCTTTGCGCTTATGTCGCAAAAAAGCAGTTGCAATTGCTCAAATCTTTGATGAAATCACATCAGAACCCCTAAATATCCATGCCAGCCACCTCTTTAATTCACAAGCTTGAAACTGCTGTCCTGCATCGGAATCCGGGACTCGCGCAGTTGTTGCAGCCGGGGCTGACTGCTGCGCAGATCCAAAAAGAGCTGAAACGGGGTGGTATCCAGGGTGCAATCGAACCAATCATTGAATTGTATTCATGGCGCAATGGAACCCTGCTTCAGGGGACTGGCGCGGTATTCGACGCGGCCTTCAGGGGAGCGCTTGTGCCGCCCAGAACGATCGCCATGACCGATTCAGAGAAGGAGTTCATGCGGGCCATTGGTGTGAAGCGCGACAGCCATCCAGAACAATATCATTTGATGGAGCTAAAGAAAGCTGTCAATTGCGCGAAGGGATTCAATTCCCAGGCGATGAAAGGTGGTGCATTGGAGCGGTATTTTCCTTTTTTATGGGAGACAGGCAGATGTTCCGCTTACATCGCCCTTGATTTGAAATTTTCCCATGGAAGCCAAGTTGTGAAGATTGAAAAGGAGGAAAAAAGAGACAAATATCCAGTGCGGGAAGCATACGATACGTTCGAGGGTTTTCTGAAAGACGCGATTCAATGCAACGAGCACAACCAGCCGCTGGCCTGTCTTCGCTCGGAAACCAAACCTATCGTTCACGCGCCCACGGCAACGAGTGTGGCAGGCTCGGATGCGAATGGTGAAAAGCCTCTAACTGGTGAAAACACGCTAGTCCTGCGGACGGATTTTTCGGACGACGCTGCTTGGAAATCGCTATGCACAAACATCCAGAACCCTGATGACGAATTTGGAGCCAGCGTGGATTTCGTCAGCCATCCGAAATATGATGGCCTTTCAGTTGCTCAAATACATTCATTGTTTTCTAAGGATTCACCACTCTCTTTTGCGTTTATCATTGACCGCATCGCCCTCTCGCATCCCGACCGCCCGATTCTGGTAATAAACCTGCATGACAAGTCGGGACGGACATTTCGTGTCATTCCATCGGAGCTTGGTAATGTTGAGAACAATCTGTCCCTAGGCAACATGGGTTTCGATGAATTTGCAAATGCGGTAGATAAAGAAGGGATATTTCGAGGTTTCCAATGAGTATGCCGACGACGACACCGCGCTGGAGCCCGCACAAATACATACCTACGGACAGGCACATGGCTTGTGAAAAATGGACATTTGATTGAGACGATAAAAACCAGCACGAACCCAACCGAAGTAACGCCGCACACTGGTGCCGGACGGATTGTTTACTCGGATGCGCGCGGATTTACCGTGCGCTGGCCAAATTCCCAGGAGACCGTATGGCAAAAAGTTAACCAATGATGCCTGGCACCTCGCGGGAGGGCGCATCTCACTTTCTTGCAGGCCGGATGAACGGGGGAGCGCACGCGCCTTCGCGTGCGTCCGACCGCGCCTCCGCGGTCGGAACAACGCGCGCCAACGCGCGTTGAAACGAGCGCGGCTGCCGAAGAAGCCCGCGCCTCCGCGCTGCATGCCAGGTGGGTGATGCAGGCTCTGGAATCCGGCCCCGTCAGGCCTTTCAAAACCAAAGATATGGACGCGGCTTTTGCCACCGGCCTGAAACAGGCAACGAGGAGTAAGTCCGGTAAGTGAAGCTGGTTTATCGCCGGCTCTTTTTTGCGGATGTGACCGAATGTGCGGATTATCTGGCGACCGAAGCCGGTGAAAACCTCCCGCCTGAATTCCTCGCGGTTAAACTGCCCAATCTCCATTACCAAATCGCCGCCCCGCCGATTTCCTGTCATTCGTGCTTCGTCATTATTTAGTCATTATGGTTTAGGGCTTAGTCATTCCACCTCAGCGGTTGACGATTTTGTTTCCGGGCAACATTACGATTTCGCGCCTTTATGCTTAAATCGCATTGGCATGAAGAAACTATGAATACTAAAATCATCCGGGCGATTCTGATCTGTCTTTTGCAATGCGACGGCATCCCAATGCCGGAATCAAACGTCATCATGGCGACACAACTGCTATGTCGTACCGACAACCCGACTGAAGATGATGTAAGGGAACGGTTGCGCGATTTGGAGGGGCAACAGTATATCTCGGGCGCCACCGAACCCCTCACGAAGGAGCGCACTTGGACGCTGACGACAAAGGGCATCCACAAAGCGAGGCAACTCAGATGAAAACGGACCCGGAAATAGCCCTGAATTCCCGCGAGCGCAAACCACTACGCTCTAAGCTCGACCCCTATGCCCAACAGTTGCTTAAAATGCATGATAAGCACGACAACTTGCCAAAAATGCAAAAATGGCTTTTACGTGAAGGGCTGGCCAAAATTGATCCCAGCACAATCTCCCGTTTCCTCAAACGCCTTCGCGTGCCACGCGGCGAAGCCCAAATTCTCAGCTTCATTGCCCGCGGCTGTAAACAGTGGAAACAAGTCGAGGCCTACCTTCGCAAAAATCCACCGCCAGACCTCCAAATCCTGATCCATATCACCCAATCACTCATCTGGAACATTTACACCAGCAAAAAACCTGACAACGCCAAACTCTCCCTCGCCGACAGACTCGTCAAAACCGCCATGCGCTATGCCGACGACCAGGTCCGAAACGCTTTCAAAGAACGCGAAGTCAAGATCGCCGAGGACAAGGCCGTCCAATCCAGAAAATTTGAGCAAGCCCTCGCCCTGCAATTTTGTCTCGAAGAATGCCAGGACTGTCCCGAAGCCCAGGAACTCTTCAAATCCGCCTTCAACGCCCTCGACGCTCCCCAACCCACCTCCCCCTAAAATCATTCTCATTCTCATCCTCATCCTCATTGCTTCGGGGGGAACGGGGTACCCGTCCTCCGTAGCAGAACTGCGGAGGGTGGACCAGCCCGCCCGCTGTGCCAGCGCCCGTCGCGGCAGGTCGCGGTCGGCAACCTGCCGACCGCTGTTCTTTAAATCCTGTCCATTCTGTTAATTCTGTCTCCACCTCTGCATCAGAAGATGTCACCCCTCACGGGGTTTTTCCATTGTTGCACATTTTCTACAAATATTTTGTCCCTGACGGGGCTTGCCTCAATCGGCGGGACGCGCAACGTTCAGTTTCCAGCGCCGTAGGTGCGACATATTTGTAGCAAAAAATCAAAAAAAACCTTAGCCCCGTCAGGGGCGATATAATCCGGGCCGTTCGGTGTCCACCCTTTAGGGTGCCGGGCTGCCGCAACACGCTAAAGTGTGGACACCAAACGGCTGCAAGCGACACCAATCGCAGTTCAGAGAATACCAAATGTTTGAAGAACATCGCGCAGTTCATCGCGTCGTCGGAGTGCGCCCGTCCTCGGGCGCAGCGACGTGGAGCGGGCGCGCGGCTATCGAAAATTCTGACGCCCCCGTGCGTGCGGACGTTGCTGCGACCGGGGACGGTCGCACTCTGGGAGCGGCCAGCAGATCGAAATGTTTGAAGAACATGGCGCAGTTCATGGCGTCGTCGGAGTGCGCCCGTCCTCGGGCGCAGCGACGTGGAGCGGGCGCGCGGCTATCGAAAATTCTGACGCCCCCGTGCGTGCGGACGTTGCTGCGACCGGGGACGGTCGCACTCCGGGAACCGGTGCTCGACCGTATGATGTGCTCTGTATTTTCGGAAGCCACCACAATGAGAAAACCCTTTGACAATCCCGGCAAAAACACGAATCTACCGAAATGATGCCAGAAGTGATGGACAAAATTTCCGAAACGTCCCAAAGGGACAAATGAAAATAGCCCGGCGTTTCAACGCCGGGTAGCGATACAAACCGATCTAAGTCCCGAAGGGACGGCCGAACCCGCCCTCGCATCTCGACCCTCCAGCCCTCACTTCGGGACTCGGCGGTTTACGGATCAGACTTCGTTGACTTCGTTTGCTTCTGTTAAATTCTACCCATCCCAGGCGTTATCGTTTAGTCGCGACAGACCGCACTGAGGATTTTTTACAGAAGGAAACGAAGAAAACGAAGAATTTTGTCTTACACCCACCTCAATGAGAAAATCTTTGACAATCCCATCAATAACACGATTCTCCCAAAATGAAATCAAAAGTAACCAGGCAGAACGCCGCTTCCACCCACTTCTTCTTAACCACCTGTTAGGCGTATGAGCGCACTCAACACATCAACACGATTTTTTTATGGGAGCATGGGCATACGATAGCCTTGACAATGATGACGCGTTGGATTGGTTGCACGAGCTTCAACAGAGTGTTGATGTCGCAGTCATTCGCACCGCATTTCAGGAGGTGATGGCGCCGGAGCCGGATGATTTCACGGAGATTGCTGCTTTTAGAGCTTTGGCGGCATCGGAAGCGGTTGCTTGTTGGCTTGGTCGGCCGTCGTTGGGGGAGAGATATGCCAGACTATCGGATTGGGCGCGCGAGCATCTTTCTATCACGCCTGATTTGGTTTCACTTGCTCGCGAGGCTTTAGCCTTCGTCAAGGCGCGCTGGTCACGCGAGGACTTATGGTCTAAACTGGATGGTGATGAACAATCCAAGTGGCTCGCGTGTATAGCGGATTTAGAGAGCAGATTAGCATGAGTCGAGATTCACATACGCGCGCTGGAGCTAACCGCCGTTACGCTTATCAGTCCGCATTCGCGGGCGGGTCACCAGTCGGCGGTGGCTCAGTTCGTTAGGCCCAAGTCGCCATGCGCACAGATAAAATCAGAACGATGACTTCAAACTACGAAAAGTTGTTTGCGGAGCGCGGCGGGATTACTCCTTCCGACCCATTGCAGTTCCACTTTTATCATTTGGCACGATATTGGAGTCGCTTGGTCGGATTTTGTCGCCAAGACCCGGCGAGGCCGGAAGCTTTCATTGACGGCGATTTGGGAGCTTGCGTCACGGTTGGTTCAGAGTTCACCCAGAAGTTGATCGAGTCGAGTTCTCCGATATACAAGCAGTGGCAGGATTATTGGGCGCGCACACAGGCCATGCTTCATGTGCGGCCAGTGACATTGCAGGATGTCGAAGCCGCTTCACGAGCATTTGATGCTTGCCTTGCTGACTTGAAATATGACCCTTGGGCCTCCTAACACGTGCTGGAGCCGACGCCCAAACAGATTGCGTTGAAAGATGAGAGTTGAGAGTCCAAATTTCAGGCGTGAGTCCGCCGATGGTTGGCTTGACTGCTTTGGATCGTTAGGCATAAACAGACACCACATACCATGCGACATAGATTTTTCATTCTTTTTTGCGGAGTTGTGCTTTTAACCGGCTGCGCCGGACCGAAGCTCGTCGGGACATTTGATGGCAAGACATACACCTCGGTTCAGAAGGATTATTCTGTTCCGATGCCAGAAATGGCAGGCGGAGACCGGATTTCAGGTGACGACGAGCATGGTGTTACGTTTGTTGACGATTACGGAAGCCGCGTGAGCTTTTATTCACTGCCATTTTCTCCCGGTGGAGAGCTTACGGCTGCCGCGCAAAGTGGAGGCAATGAGGCAGCACTTAAGAAGTGCTTTGAGAATCTATACGGAAGCGCGACTGAGACACACTACCATTCAGAGACGCTCGGCGGCATTATGTCGTGCATTTATTACAAGCCACCCGATAGCACCAAAACAGCCGCTGCTGGCTTTGTTCATTCAGAGCATGTATTACTCATCGAAGTCGGGCTACCAGAAGCGACCAAACTCTTGACCAGAGATGCTGATGAGGCGGCGCTGCAAAAGCAGAGCGAGTGGCTGGAGAATCGTGCGGTGACACTCGTGCAGACGATACAGCCAAAATAGTTCACAATGTTTTCTAACACGCCCCGGAACATCTAACGTTCAATTGCCCCGTCTTCTTTGCGTCCTGGCATCTTTGCGCCTTTGCGTTAAAAACCGGAACACTGCGCTGGAATCATTTGAGCGAAATAAGAGCAGCGGAGTCACCAACGCTTCCAAATCCCTTGTGTTTTTCTTTAAAATTCCGTCCATTCTGTTAATTCTGTCTCCACCTCCACGTCTTTGCTTTTTGTGGTTTTTTGCCCGTCCTCCGTAGCACTGCGGAGGGTGGACGCTCTTTGCGGTGAACCTCTTCATCCTGTCAGTTTTCGCGTATTTCGTGTTTTTTCGCGGTTAAACTGCCCAATCGCCCATCGGCAATTTTCGGTCATTCGTGCTTCGTCATTATTTAGTCATTATGGTTTAGGAATTAGTCATTTCACCTCAGCGGTTGACGATTTTGTTTCCGGGCAACATTACGATTTCGCCCTTTTATGTTTAAATGGCCTTCGACGATGAAAAAGCTATTAAATCGCGACCGTCAATCAGGGTCTTCCGGCCCGGGGCAAGCCCCAGACTCCGGGCGCGGCACCAGTCGCCCTGAAATAAACGGACGTCCATTGCGCCATCTTGCGCGAAATTGCGTAATCTTGCGTTTACGCCTGGAAAACCAATTCAGATTTTGGAAAAACTTCGGAAGCGAATTGAAGCGAATTGAAGTTTACGGATTCAGCAATTCACCCAGCCAAAATTCGATGGGTCCGCGAGAGGCTCTTCAAAAATACTGGCAAATTGCACGAGACAGGGGGCTTGATCTCAAAATTCCTGAACATTTTTCCCGCAGCGATGTCTTTTATTTGACATCAATAAAATATATCATTTTGAGAAAGTTGCGTTTGACGAAAAACAATTTATCAACCGTCGCCACCGCTATTCTTCTATTGCTGGTAGTGATGATTTCGGCCGGTCGCGCCGCGAGTTTCACCGCGTCGCTCGACCGTGACACCATTTCCATGGGTGAATCAGCGACCCTGTCGCTGTCATTTCAAGGAGCGCAGCCGAACAATGTGCCGACCCCGGATGTCTCGGGGCTGCAAATTGTCAATTCGGGCACTTCCACGGCCGTCAGCTATAATAACGGGGCGATGAGTTCGACGGCCACTGTCACCTTTTCCGTGACGCCACAACGGACGGGAAGATTTACGATTCCCGCGATGAGGGCGGACATCAACGGCCAGCAAATCACCAGCCAGCCGATTGAATTGACGGTGTTTGCCGCCAATGCGCCATCGGCCGCCGTGGTCAATTCCGGCAATGAGGTGGCGTTCATGAAATTGGCGTTGCCGCGGCAAAAGGTTTATGTCGGCGAGACGCTCACGGCGGAATTGCAGATCTGTTTGCGTGATGACGTGCAAAATATCGCGAACTTCCAGATGGTGTCTTCGCCGGCGGATGGTTTTGTGCAGGGCAAAAGCGCCCAGGGCGCGCGTTTCCAAACGCAAATCGGAGCTCGCACTTATACCGTGATTCCACTTTCTATCGCGCTGACGGTGGCGCGCACCGGTGATTTGAGCCTGGGACCCTTCACCGCCAACCTGATCGTATTCCTGCCGGGACAAAGCCAGGGCAGCGATCCATTCTTCTCGCAATTTTTCAATCAGGGGCAGCAAAAGGAGATCACGCTGACTACGGACCAGGCCTCCGCGCAATCATTGCCCTTGCCGGCTGACAACGTGCCGAAGGATTTCAACGGGGCGATCGGAGATTACACCATGAGCGTCACCGCCGGGCCGACAAACGTCACGGTGGGCGACCCCATCACCGTGCATGTGCAGATCAGCGGGCGCGGCGCATTGGATGCCGTCAAGATGCCAGATCAATCGGGCTGGAATGACTTCAAGATTTTCACGCCGACGACCAAGACCGAAACCTCCGATTCGCTCGGACAGGAGGGGACGAAGACCTTTGAAGAAATCGTCACTCCGCAAAGCGCGAACGTCCACGAGCTTCCGGAATTTTCATTTTCGTTCTTCAATCCTGACGACGGCCAATATCACACGCTCACGCAGCCGCCCGAACGACTGATGGTGCAAGCCGGAGGAGCCACGCCGATGCCGACCATCGCGATGAACAAAAATTCCGGGCAGGAAAACCAGGCGCCACAGGACATTCTACCGATCAAACAGGAGATGGGAACGCTCACGACGGCTTCCGGGCCGCTGATCACGAGGCCTTCTTTTTTGGCGGTCCAGGTGCTGCCGGTCCTCGCGTTCGTTGCGGCATTTGTCTGGCGGAAGCGCGCGGACAGCCTGGCAAACAATCCGCGTTTGCGCCGCCAGCGCCTGGTGGCGCAACTGGTCGAGATGGGAATCGGCGACTTGAAAAAATACGCGGCGGAGAACAATTCCGAGGCGTTTTTTACGACGATGTTCCGACTGTTGCAGGAACAATTGGGCGAGCGGATGGATTCGCCGGCCAGCGCGATCACCGAAGCAGTGGTTGACGAATATCTGGCGGTGCGCGGCGCTTCGGAAAGCCTGCTGGCAGGTTTACGCGAACTGTTTAACTTATGCAACCAGGCGCGATATACGCCGGTCCGGGGCAGCGAGGAATTGAAATCGGTCGCGGCCAAATTTGAAAAGGTCGTCCGTGAATTGCAGGATTTGAAGATATGAGAACATGGCTTTTCATCTTGTTTGCGTTGTTCTGCGCCGGGGAAACTTTGGCGGCGGATTTCACTGCGGATTTTTCAACGGCCAACCAATGGTATGCCAGGGGAAAATATTCGGATGCGGCAATGGCGTATGAAAAAATCCTGCAATCCGGGCTGGTCTCGCCAAATTTGCTGTTCAATTATGGCACCGCGGAATTCAAGGCGGGAAATCTCGGAAAAGCCATCGCGGCGTTCCGGGATGCGGAATTGCTTGCGCCGCGTGATGCGGACATCCGCGCCAATCTCGGTTTTGTCCGCAACCAGGTGCAGGGCGCCACCCTCCATGAAAACCGCTGGCAGGATTGGTTTGGACAATTGACGTTCAATGAATGGACGCTCCTGACGGCTCTGGCGTTTTGGCTGACGTTCCTGCTGCTGGCGGTGAAACAATATCGTCCCGCGCTCGCGCCAAAACTTGGCGGCGTAACGGGCCTTTTCATTTTTCTTACGATTTTATTCGGCGCGGTCACGGGATTGCAGGCAGTGGAGCATCTCACACGGCAGAGCGCGGTCGTGGTCTCGGATGCGGTCACCCGGAGCGGCCCGTTTGACGATGCGCAAAATGCTTTTGCCGTGCATGACGGCGCGGAGCTTTCGGTGGTAGATCATCACGGTGACTGGGTCCAGGTCGCTGACGGTACGGGCAGAACCGGCTGGCTGTCCACCCGGCAGGTGGAACTGATTCCGGGTGCTTAGGGAAAATTTGTTGAACGTGGTAAAAACTTAATTGTCGGAAAATATAATGAATACAGGTATCTCTGCAATCAATGAAGCAGTCAAGGAAGCGGGAGCGTTCACGCACCCGCTGTTCAATGAACTCGGCAAGGTCATTGTCGGGCAAAATTATCTCACCGAGCGGCTCGTCATCGGCCTGCTGGCCAATGGCCACGTGCTGCTGGAGGGCGTGCCCGGCCTCGCCAAGACGCTCGCGGTGAAATCACTGGCGAACACGATGCGCGTGAAATTCTCGCGCCTCCAATTCACGCCGGACATGCTGCCCGCCGATGTCGTTGGCACCCAAATCTACAACCCGCAATCCGGCGGTTTCACCACGCGCAAAGGGCCGGTGTTCGCCAATCTCATCCTGGCGGACGAAATCAACCGCGCCCCGGCCAAGGTGCAAAGCGCCTTGCTCGAAGCGATGCAGGAGCGCCAGGTCACCATCGGCGACCAGACGTTCAAGCTGGACGAGCCGTTCCTGGTGTTGGCCACGCAAAATCCCATCGAGCAGGAAGGCACGTATCCGTTGCCCGAGGCGCAGGTGGACCGCTTCATGTTGAAATTGAAGATTGGCTACCCGAACCGCGCCGAGGAGCGTCAAATCCTCGACGTCATGGCCAAAACTTCCGGCACGCCCATCGCCAGCCCGGTCGTGGACTCCAAGGACATCCTCAAAGCGCGCGAAGTCATCAACGACATTTACATAGACGACAAAGTTAAGGATTACATCGTGGACCTGGTCTGCGCGACGCGCGACCCGGACCATTACAAGATCGCGGTGAAGGATTTCATCCAACTCGGCGCTTCGCCGCGCGCGACGATCGCGTTGACGCTGGCATCCAAGGCCTATGCCTTCCTGAAAGGCCGCGGTTACGTGACGCCGCAGGACGTGAAGAGCATCGGTATGGACGTGCTGCGCCATCGCGTGGCGATCACTTACGAAGCCGAGGCCGAAGAAAAGACCAGCGAAACGGTCATCCAGAAAATTTTTGACGAACTGCCGGTGCCGTGATGACGGGGCGTTAACTACGAGCCGTGGCATTGGCGATTTATTGGCATGCCCGAAGCAAAACAAATTTTTCAAAAATGATTCCCCGCGAGATCCTTAAAAAAACCCAGCAGATCGAGATTCGCACGAACCAAATCGTGGAAATCTCACCACCGGGCCTTCAATCGCTCCGGGTCGCGACTGGTATGGAACACCGACAAGATTACGATGTGTTCCGGCTCGATCAAAAAATGGATGACAAAGGGAAAACGACGAAAGACCACGGCGCGCCGGACTTCGCCCTTAACTTTTTGAAACCATTCCGGATTGTCCGAGATGCGTTGAAAGTATTGTTCGATGACGGTGCGAAATTCGTGGCCCAAACCTTGCCGTTGGCTTTCGTAAAAGGCAATGGAATCGTCAAATTCTTTTTCCGCAATGCGCCGAAGGACAAAGCCCCGTTTCATTTGCGATACTTTGCATCGAATTTTGCTTTGACTTCTTCCCAGGGGACAATGTCGTCAGGGTTTGTAAGATGGTCTTGGAGGCGCTGGTCAATCAATTCCGCTTCGCCGGGCGTAAGCTCTTCTGATTCGACAATGTCATTCCACAGATTGCGGCACAGTTCGATTTGTTCCGCCAACGGGAGGGCACGGGCTTCTTTGAGAACATATTCGGAACTCATAGCGGTAATTTACTCTTTTGATTTGACAGCGCAAGCAAGGCTTTTTTTGCGGTCTGCGAGCCGGTCTTTCAATTCTGCTCTCACCTGTTCCCATGGAATTCCAGATTGTGGATTCTTGCTAAACTTTTCCGCACGCCGCTCAAGTTCGGCGATTTGTTCCGGCGTGAGTTCATCGTCAAAATCACCAAATTCTGTTTCAATGGTTTCGACAAGTTCGCGTCGTTCCGCTTCGGGCATCCGGCGCAGTTCTTCGAGAATTTCCGACCTGCTCATGGCAGCAATTTACTCCGTTGATTCATTCGCGCAAGCCAGGTTTTTTACCAGTGCGAATTCGGCAATCGCCAATCGCCAATCGCCAATTTTCATATGATTCCCCGCGAAATCCTCAAAAAAATCCGGCAGATCGAGATTCGCACGAATCGCATCGTGACGGAAACACTCGCGGGCGCGTATCATTCGGTTTTTAAAGGGCAGGGGATGAACTTCGATGAGGTGCGCGAGTACCAGCCCGGCGACGACGTGCGCTCGATCGATTGGAACGTCACCGCGCGGATGAATCATCCGTTCATCAAGAAATTTGTCGAGGAACGCGAGCTGACGCTCATGCTCATCGTGGACGTGAGCGGGTCGGGACTGTTTGGTTCGCGGGGGCAATCGAAACGCGAATTGACCGCGGAAATCGCGTCGGTGCTGGCGTTTTCCGCCATCCGCAACAATGACAAGGTGGGCCTTATTCTTTTCAGCGATGAGGTGGAGAAATTTATTCCTCCGCGCAAAGGGCGGAGCCATGTCCTGCGCGTCATCCGCGAGGTATTGTATTTTGAGCCGAAGCATCGCGGGACGGATTTGAACAAGGCGTTGGAATTTCTCATGCGCGTGCAGCCGCACAAGGCGGTGTCCGTGGTGGTGTCTGATTTTCTTACGGAGGCCGGCGGAGGCATGTTGCCGAAGACGCTGCAATCCGCGCTTCGCCAAACCAACCGCAAACACGATGTGGTGGCGGTGCAGATCACTGACCGTTACGAGATGGAATTGCCCGCGCTGGGCCGTTTGATATTGGAGGACGCTGAGACGGGTGAAATCCTGGAAATCAACACCGGCAAGGCCAGCCGCCGCGATGCTTTTGCGCTGCGGCAGGAAAAGCAAATTGGCGAGCTGGCGCGCCAGTTCCGTTCGTCCGGCATCGATTCGATCCAGGTCCGGACGGACGAGCCTTACAGCGCGGCGTTGGGAAGATTTTTTGAGACGCGCGAACGCCGGAGGATGAGAGGATGAGAAAGAACTTCCAGTGACTACGAACCAAACAACCATGCCCGCTGTCACCGACATCCGTGACATCAAGCCTCCGGTGGAGATTTCCAACCCGTGGGCGTGGGTTTGGTGGACGCTGGCGGCTGTGGCGTTGTTGGTGATTTTGCGATTGGCATGGCTGTACTGGCAAAAGCGGCGCTCGCAGCTTTCCATTATGCCGCCGGTCCCGGCACACATCCGGGCCAAACAAGCCCTGGAACACGCACTCGAGATCATCACGCAGCCGAAGCCCTTTTGCATTTTGGTGTCAGACACTGTCCGGTTTTACCTGGAGGAGCGATTCAACTTTCGCGCGCCCGAGCGGACCACGGAGGAGTTTTTGCGCGAATTGAGCGCCACCGACCTGCTTTTGCCGGAGCAGAAGGAAAGTCTGGGCAACTTCCTGGAAAGTTGTGATCTGGTGAAATTCGCCAAATATGAACCGGGCGAAAAAGAATTGCATGAATTGCACGACTCGGCGGTGAAACTAGTCGAGGAAACCGAACCAAAAGAAATGGCAGAAACCCGGGGGGCGCCCGCAATGGCGGAAATGAAAGGGAAATCATAAATGGCTTTTGCTCATCCCTATCTCCTTTTTCTACTGTTGGCGCTGCCAGTGCTGGCCTGGTTGAAAGGCCGCCGCGGCGCGCAACCGGCATTTTTGTATTCGTCCCTGAAATTGATGGAAGGTTTGACGGCAGTACGGCGATCGCGGGCGGGAACTTTTCTCGCGGCGTTGCGCTGGCTGGCCCTGGCGCTGTTCATCGTGGCCCTGGCGCAACCGCGTCTTACCCATAGCACCACAGAGGTCAAGGCCAGCGGCATTGACATCGTCTGCGCGCTCGATTTGTCCGGCAGCATGAACACCCCGGATTACAGTGTGAACGGGCAGGGCGTCAGCCGGTTTCATATCGCGCAGGCCGTCCTGGAAAAGTTTATCGAAGGGCGGCCGGACGATCGCATTGGCCTGGTGGTTTTTGGAGCGCGCGCCTTTATCGCGGCGCCCCTGACCTTGGACCACGATTTCCTCATTTCGGACCTGCAGCGGTTGGAAATTGGCACGATCAATTCGGATGCGACGGCCATCGGCGACGGCATCATGACCGCGTTGAACCGGCTGCGCGAATTGAAATCGAAGAGCAAGATCATCGTCCTGATGACCGATGGCGGAAACAATTCGGGCAATATCGATCCCATCACGGCGGCGCAGGCGGCGCAGGCTCTCGGCGTGAAGGTGTACACCATCGGACTGGGCAACGCGGAAATCGTCCGGGAAATGGGCTTGCCGGCGGGCTATTTGCCGGACACCGATACTTTGCAAAAAATCTCAGATATGACGGGCGGCAAGTTTTATCGGGCCAACAATGCGGAAGAGTTGACGGCCATTTACAAAGACATCAACAAACTGGAAAAGACCGAAGCGGTCGTCAATAAATACACCCAATACAGGGAACTGTTTCAGTGGGCCATTTTGATCGGGCTGGCGTTGTTGTTGCTTGAGGTGGCCTTAAGCCAAACCATTTTTAGGAGGCTCCCATGAACATATTGCCGATTGCTGATTGGCAATTGCCGATTAGCGGATTATTTTACGGATGCTGTCTTACGGGAAGCTGCCATGATGGCAGTTCTCAATGCAAATTGTTTCGTGCGCATTTTAAGTTTGATAGGGTTCATGGCACTAAATTACAAATCCAATCGGCAATCGGCAATCGGCAATCGGCATTACCAGGATGAGATTCGAACATCTACAAAATTTTTGGCTGCTGGTGATTCCGCCGGCGCTGGTGGCGTTTTTCTGGTGGGCGGGACGGCAGCGGCAAAAACTGCTGACGCAATTCATCGAAGCGCGCTTGCTCCCGGCATTGACCATCGGCATCTCTCAGCGCCGTCGCAAAATCCGCCGGGCACTGATAGTTTTCGCGGTCATCTTTTCTATCATCGCCCTGGCGGGGCCGGAACACGGTTTTGACCTGCAGGAAGTGCAACAAAACGGCTTGGACATCGTCGTGGCCATTGACACATCGAAATCCATGCTCACCCCGGACATCCCGCCCGACCGCCTGGAACGCGCGAAACTTGCCGCGCTGGAACTGATGCAGGATGCCAAGTCCGACCGGTTGGGACTGGTGGCGTTTGCCGGGGAAGGATTCCTTGAATGTCCACTTACGGTTGATGACTCGGCGTTTCAACAGAGCGTCCAGGCGCTCGACGTGAATGCGATCCCCGAAGGCGGCACGGCCATCGCCAGCGCCATTGAAACGGCGGAAACGGCGTTTAAGCAAAGCAACGCCCACAAAATCGTCGTGCTCTTGACCGACGGCGAGGACAATGTTAATGAAGCCGATGCGCTCGCCGCGGCGCAAAACGCGGCCAAAGACGGCGTAAAGATTTTTACGGTGGGAATCGGAACAGCGGCGGGTGACCTGATCCGGGTCACTGATGCCAATGGAAATACGGATTATGTGCGGGACCCGCAGGGCAACGTCGTGAAATCTCATTTGAATGAGAGTCTGCTGCGGCAAATCGCCGGGGCAACGGGCGGCTTTTATCTTCCCTTGAACGCGGACACGATGGATTTGCTTTATAGTCGCGGGCTGGAGCCGTTGCCGAAGACAGAAGGGCAGGGGAAAATGATCCGCCAATATCACCAGCAGTTTTTCTGGCCGTTGACAGCGGCCATCGTGCTGTTGCTGCTGGAAACCTTTTTGCCCGAACGAAAACAGGTTGGAACCCCGACGCCCGCCGGCGGGCGAAGAGTTTCCGCGCCGGTATCCGCTGCCGCTTTGCTTTTGGCGCTGATGCTTTTGCCGTTCGCCGTGCAGGCTTCGCCGGCGTCGGCGTTGCGCGATTATCAATCGGGTGATTTTACCAATTCGCTCGATGAGTATTCGCAGATGGCAGAGACGCAGACGAACGATCTGCGTCTGGTTTTCAATGCCGGCGACGCCGCTTATCGGGCGACGAATTTTGATCTGGCGCAGGAGCTCTTCGCGCGAGCGGCGCTCTCACCGGATTGGAAGATGCAGCAGCAGGCGTATTACAATCTTGGCAATGCGCAATTCCAGTCTGCAAAAGATGCGAAGGACCTCGACGGATTGCAGGCGGGACTGGAGACGGCCGGGAAAAGTTATGCGCGCGCCGTGGATTTGAATACCAATGACGCCGATGCGATCTTTAATCTAGAGTTCACGAAAAATGCGATCGAGCAGATCAAAAAATTCAAGGAAATGATGGCGCGCGCGAAGAGCGAGGCGGATGCGGCGGTACGGCAGGCGGAATTTCACCGCGCCCTGGAAATCATGCTGCCGCTCCAAAAAACCATCGCCGCGAAACAATTCCAGGATTACACCAAACGACTCCAGAAAATTGATGAAATTACAAATCCATCAACACCGGCACGGTAGGGCGTGTCCCTTCTTGCGCCCCGTTTTGAGGTTCACGCAGCTTCTTACGGGATTGCGGCGCGCAGGGGACTGCGCGCCCTGCCTCGTCGCGGCGCTGCTCTTCGCGACATTGGCCGCCAGTGCGCAGACCGCCGGAGCCTTTTTTGACGGTGGCGCGCAGCTTTATATCTCCAATAACATCCCGGCAGCGTTGGAAAAAACGGAGAAGGGGCTGAAGCTGTATCCCGACGACCCAAAACTCAAAAAATTGGAGGAATTGTTGAAACAGCAGCAACAATCCCAAAGCCAATCGCAGCAGAACCAACAAAATCAACAGAACCAACAAAGCCAGTCGCAACAAAATAAATCACAGCAGAATCAATCGCAACAAGACCAGTCGCAACAGCAACGCCAGAACCAAAATTCCCAGGCGCAAAATCAACAGAACCAACAGCGGCAAAATCAGCAGAACCAAATCCAAGCCAATCAAAACAAACAACAGCCGGCACAACAAGCGCAGCAAAAGACCGGCGGGCAAAATGGCGGGCATGCCAATGCGATGACGCCGGAGGACGCCAGACGATTATTGGACGCGCAAAAGGACAACGAACAATTCCTGCAAATGGGGCCCAAGGGAAATCCGCAAACCGAAAATCAGCCGGTCAAGGACTGGTAGCAGCGTACTCGTCTCGCGTTTTTTGCTCGGGATGCTCGTCCAAAACCAGCACGCCGAACGGGGGCAGATCGTAGTTGCCGGAAAACGTATTGCCGGTGAGAAAATCGTGCATCGGCTTGTAGAATTGGATGCGTACCGGCGAATTCTGATGGTTGAGCAGAAAATAAACGCGCGTCCCGTCCTTTTCCCTCATGCTGACTTCGACATTTTCCGGGACTTTGAGGAGGGGATGCAGGCTGGTCACCTGCCGCAGCCAGGTAATCAAGTCATGATAAAAGTGTTGGTGACTTTGCGTGCCGATGTAAATGGCCTTGCCCAGCCCGTAGTTATTCATCGTCAAGGCCGGCTTGCCGGAATAGAAATCTTTGGCATAAACCGCAAGAATCTGGCACCCCTTCGGTTCAATGATATCGCACCACAGTTTGGCGGGATGCAAATGGCTCGTCGGGAACACGCCTTTGAAAGTCAGATGGTTCTCTTCGCCGGGCGGAATGGGATCGAACTCGAGGACTTCCAGGCCGAAAAGCTCCATCAAATCATTCGGGAAACCGCCATCGGGCACAATGTGATGCTCATTAACCAGGCCCGTGTTGAAAGTGCCGACCAGTACGCCGCCATTCTGGACATAGAGTTTCAGGCGGTCGGCCTCCGCCGATGAAAGCATCTGAAGCGACGGCATGAACGCGATCTTGTATCTTGACAGGTCTTCGACGGGCCTCGCAAATTCCACGGGAATGTTGCGGTCATGGAGCGCATTGTAAATGAGCTGGATATGTTCGCGCAGGCTGAAATGTTTGTTTGGCTGCATGGGCTGTTGCAGCGACCATTCGTTTTCGTGCGTATAGAGAATGCAGGCCTCGGAGACGACGCTGGTGCCTTTGAGCGAGGGAGCGAGCAATTTGAATTCCTCTCCGATCTGGCCCACTTCCTGGTAAATCCGGTTGTTCCCCTCCAGATGATGCGGCACCACGCCGCCGTAGAATTTTTCGTTGCCGATCCGCGGCTGGCGCCACCGGAAAAATAATATGCCCGTCGCCCCGCGCGAAACCAACTGGTAGGCAAACAGTCGGATCAGGTTCGGACGCATCAACGCATTGACGTCCTGCGTTGTCCCCTGGCCGACTTTTTGTTCCAGCGCCCAGAATCCGCTGTTGCCGCCGGGAATCCGGATATTCGTCTTTTTCAAGGAACGGAGGAAATCCACGTCGCACGCCAGTTCGGCGGTCTTGGCGCGCGTCACCGGATTGCTTTCTATCGAGACGAAATCCACCACATCGGCCATGTCAAAATGATCAAATTTGCGCGCAAAAGCGCGCATGGTGACGGTGACGGGGTGTTGCGGGCAAACCTCATGCAAAAGATCCGCCTGCATTTTTACGAATTGCACCATCGTATCGCTGCTGAAACGGTTCCAATCGAGCAAGAGCGCGGAGTTATGCATGGCAGGCGCGGCCATGGGCATGGGAACCTGGTCGAACGAGGTGACGACTTGTCCCCAAAAACGCAGGCCGAGCAGCTCGTTAAGCCGTTCCACCGTTTCGTATTTCGCCTCCAGCCACGAGTGCCATTCGTCGCGGGTGGCTTCGTTGAAGGAAAATTCAGTGTCGTGCGCGCCGACGCCATTATCGATCTGCCAGGCAATCAATTGGGGATGGTCGCCCAGGGCGGTGGCCATTTGCGTGACGATCCGTTTGGAATAATCCCAGAACACATCGCTGGTCAGGCAGACGGCGCGGCGCGTCCCTTCATGTTTGGGTAAACCGTGTTCGTCGAGCGGAAGGATTTCCGGATGTTTTTGCGCCAGCCAGACGGGCGGCGCGGCGGTGGGTGTGCCCAGCACCACTTTGATTTCGTGCGCAGCCATGATGTCCATGACGCGGCGCAGCCAGAGAAAATCGTATTTGCCTTCTTCAGGTTCGCAGAGACCCCAGCAGAACTCGCCGATGCGGACGACATTGACGCCGGCTTTGGCCATCAATACCGCGTCCCGTTCCCAGGCAGCCTCGGGATTGTCGGCGGTGCCGGCATACGGATAGACCCAATGCTCGGGGTAGTAATCAACGCCAAAATACATAAGGTCAAATTAACGGGCTACCAACACTCTAAAACAAAATCCCCCCCATGCAATAAAAATCTCAAGAGGATTGACAGGTGCTCGCCTTGCGACAGATGGAAGCACAGTTCCAATGAATTCCAATGAATTCCAATGAATTCCAATTTACTCAAATCGTCGGTTTAAATCGTCGCAACGCGATCCGCGAAACGACAGCCATCATTCCCCAAAGCGCTAGAAAAACAGCCGTCATCACCACGATGCGCAAAGGCCAGTCAATGACCTTGGTGTTCGTGGCAAAAAAATGAATCTCCAGCGGACGGTCCGTTTCGGTCTGCAGGACCTGTGTGAAAGCGAAGTGCTGTCCGCGCACCGGCAGGTTGACGTGCAGCGGCTGAATCGTGGCTGAATTGATTTCCTGCGCTTGCAGCAATTTCGTCCATTGCTCCCCGGCGGTGGCATGGTCATATTGCATTTCCGGCGATGACGCCGGCGGCGAAATATTCCCGCCGCCTGCCGCCTGGGAACCGGAATTCAGCATCGTGAAATCATTTTGCGCCTGGATGAGATTGCTCGCGGCCGCCGACCGCACATTTTGCTGAAGTTGATCCAATTCCACGCCGTTTCCCTGCGCATAAAAATGAGTTTTGGCGCGGGTGAAACTTTCATTGGCGCCGCGCACGTCACCGGCGGCCAATTGGCTTTGTGCTTCGCTGACGTCCTGCTGGACTTCGGTCCGGGCCGTGGACCGGTTGGCCTGTTCCATGCTGGAGTATTCCAGGATGGAAAAATTCGACGTCCCCGGTTCCGCTCCTGCGGCGATTTCGCGCGCCATGGTGCCGGAAAAATTTTTGTAATCGTAATCGGGGGGCAGATAAACCTCCCAGCGGGCGTTTTTTAACGGCACGTCGAACTCCGGCGACGCAAGGCCAACCTGGCCGCGCGCGCGCGGAAACAAATTAGTGCTGACATAAGTCAGTTCCACGGACAGGGAGCCGCCATCGGCGGCGGATTGTTGGATGGGAAGGAGCAGTTTGCCATTGCGCCAACTTGGGCGCACGGGTTGGCCGGCGACGAAGGCCGACCAAATGCCGGAGGGAGAAATGCCCGGTGGCATGTTGATCTCAAGAAATTGCCGGCCATTGCTGACCAGGGATAGCGACATCTCGGTCATCATCTGTCCATCCTCAGCCACGACGCTGGTGAATTGCGCTTTTTCAATCATGGCCTGCAAAACCCCGGCCTCATCCAGATGATGGACGTTCAAGGCCAGTTGGTATCCGGGATGAATATACCGATAGGCCAGTACGGCCGTATTGTCCTCCGGCCCGGCCCAATCGGGAAAATCACTGATATCCACGCGCTGCAAATCCGTGACGGCCGACTCATCCACTTGCAAGGGTGGCTTCGCAGAGATGGCCAAGAAGCCCGTCTCGCGCTCGACATTCACGGCCGAAACACCGGCCAATTGCATGATATTTGTTTTGTCAGACAGCGTTTGGTCCCAGGCCACACTGAGCGTATAAGTGCCCAGCGCTGGATTCTGCAATTCCACGCGCCACATATTTCCGTCCTGCTCACGACTGCGGATGTTTGAGCCGGTGATTTCGACGTCCCGAAAATTATCAGGAACTTGCAGGAGCAACTCCTTGACGGGCGCATTGGCGATGTCATAGCGCACCACGGCGCGCCCGTTGACGAGAGTGTCCGCCAGGGTGAAGGAATCCACGATCTCGGCGCGCATCCAGGCGGCCACGGATTCGGTGGTCACGGACAACTTCCATTGTGGCGCGGAACCGGGTCCCGGAGAAATGAATTTATAGGCCAACACAGCGCCCATGCCGGCCGATGGCGAATAATCCGGCAATGACGCCGCGGGAATCCCGGAGAGGCCGCCGGAAGA
Source organism: uncultured Verrucomicrobiae bacterium (assembly GCA_963797825.1). GTDB lineage: Bacteria > Verrucomicrobiota > Verrucomicrobiia > Limisphaerales > UBA11358 > UBA11358. The sequence goes on along the minus strand of CAWCRR010000029.1, from coordinate 130,361 downwards.
TTCGGTATTGACCGCGACACCCGGCGCCGCGGAGACCGCGACAAAGCCCATGAGCTTGGCCACGCCGGTGGGGTGGACTCCTGCGAACGCGAGCGTTTTTGGCAATTCCTTCAAGTCGCGCGTGAGTTGCACGTTCAAGGTATAAGCGCCAGTGGCACGGTCCTTGAGCACGACCTCGAGAAGATGCGCGCCGGCCCGATCCTTCACCGTCCATTGTTGGATAGTATCTCCCTCCACGTCGTTCACGCGATAACCGTCGGGCAGCGCCGTTTCCAGGGTAAAAATGCCGGCGTGTTTTATCGTGAAGTCAATGGCGGCGGAAAGTGAAATTCCCTCGTTGCTCACGGTAAAATAATTTCTGGTCACGGCTTCAAGTTCGGGCTGGATGGCATCGGCGCGAACGCGCAGGTCGAATTCGGGTTTGAGGAACTGAAAGACGCTCGACAGGTTCCCTGCCCCGGAAACGGCCTGCGTAAATTCGGTTGCATCCACCCGTTGCAAGCCGGAAACCGATTCGACAGCCAATCCCAACTCGTCGCTGCCGCGCAAGGCCACCAGGCCGCTCTCCCGCTGCACGTCAAGGGCGTGGGGAACGGCGATGAATTCGCTCGCCGGCAGCGTCCCGAGAATCTTTTCGGTTTCAATCGTCAGGCGCCAGGAGGATGAAACTCCCTTGAACAAATCGACGATGACCGTTTGCTCCCCGTTTTCGCTTTTAATTTCCCAGGACCGGATTTCGCTTCCATCCACGCGCAACAATTTTTGCCCCGGCGGCAAACTCAAGCGCGCCTGATGCAGTTCGCCCTGGGCAATTTGGTAATCAAGCGTTGAATAGATGTCCATGATATTGCCGCTGAAAGCCGCCAGCGCATAGTTTTGGCAAAACACGGTGGCGGCAATCTCCCCGGCGTTCTGCCTGCGCGGTGTCCAGGACAGATCGACATGGCCGGCCGAACCCAGCACCGCTTCAATGCGTGTGTGGTCCGGCATCAAAACGCGCCGGAAAGAGATCGCCGAAGGAAAAGCAACCTCCGCCCCCGGCTCATCGAGGTTGAGTGCGACCTGGCTGGAAAGCGCCGGTGGAACTGCAAAGCTGAGTTGTCGATTGGTGACATCGCCTGTGACCTTGACCAGCATTTTGATTTCCACGGTCGCCGCGCGGCTGTCCAGTTGCACCATCAAGTCATCGCCATGACGAACCAGTTCAGCTCTGCCCTCTTTGACCATGAACTGTTCCACCGCTATATCGCTGCCAAAGACCGGCACCCTTTGGCCAACATACGCGGACGAAAACTGCAGAGTGGCGTCGAGCAGCGCCACCCGGGCGTTTGCCGTGCCGGAATAATCCGCGGAGATGATGGAAACGGCGTTGACCTGGCTTTCCGGCTGGTTTGAATCAGCCGCGGACGCGCCATTCAATCCCAACGCCAGCAACAGGACAATCGCCGCCGTGGCGGGAACGATTCCGGCCGTTGGCGGTTCAAGCGTCGGAGGAACTCCCGGCTCTTCGGTTTTGTGCCCTCGAGGCCAATACTTCCAAATGGCCCATGAGATGATCGCCAGGGTGACGACCGGAAATCCGACGATAAGCGCATCGTGGAGCGCGCGATGTTCAACGAGCAGACTGCAGACCGAGCCGAGCACCAGGACTAGGGCAATGGTGAGAATGAGGCTGCTGCGATTTATCCTGTGCCATTGCGCCCACCAAAGGACCAGGCCGAAGACAAAGGCGATGGATTGCCAGGTCATTTGCATCGCCTGAAAGGTCTTGAACGGCATGACCCGCACGTGAATGGAGAGCGGTTCGTCGCTGATATTAAGGACTTTCGTGAACAAAAACGGCTGGCCAGTCTGGGGCAATTCGATCCGGATGGAGCGGATGCCGCTGGCGGTGGGCAATGGCGCGGCGGGCAGGCTGGAACTTGGAGAAGAAACAGTCGTCGCATTCTGAGATTCGCGCGGTTGCAACGCTGATGGAATCGCCATAACGCTGCCACTGTATCCACCGCCGCCACCGGCAAAACCACCGATGGCTGACGCAGTGGTTGCAGTGGGCGGAGTTTCCATTTGGCCTTGCGCGATCATTTCACGTTGGTGTTCGGCAAAATCTTGCGGCGCGGCCAATAGCACGAGGCCGCGCTGTGAAATTGCGTCGAATTCCGCATCGGAAATCTGCGCCACGCTGCCGTCGGCATAGAGCACTTCGCAATGGCCATTGACGATGGGGCTATAAGCCAACACTGAATCGGGCCGGAGATCGTCCAACGACATTCCTCCACCGAGATAAGTGAAAGGCTGTCCAGTTTCAGTATCGTAAAGGATTTTATCGGTCCCAAGTTCATCCTTCATTTCGGCAAAAGAAACCGGCAGCCGGTCATTGTGGTCGCCGGAAAATATTTTTGCGGCCAGCCCGATCTCTTTGAGGTCGTTCACGGAGTTAATTCTCTGGGCCTTACGTTTGGCGGCGGACAGGGCGGGCAACAGCATGGCACCGAGCACGGCAAGGATGGCCATCACGGCAAATAAAGTAATCACACCATTCCAACCGCGTTTGGCAGCGGAAATCACCAGGGCAATAACGAGAAAGGCCAGGAAGCCCATAAAGAGAATGGCGCCACCGGCTTCGCGTAAAACCGCGCCGTAGAACGAAAGGAATTTTTCCCAGGCATCGAACAGCTCATAGGTGGTGCCTTCGGCGACGCTCATGCTGCCGCCGAAATGCGAGAGGCGGAAACCCGGCGGCACGAATAATTGCCATTCGGCATACGTGTTGGGCACGTCGGTGCGCGGGGCGGACAAGGTAAGTTGTTTCCCGAAGACCGAAGCAAGCGAACCGTTGGTTTGCGCATACATGATGTCCACGGCAAACGCCTGGTCGCGGTCGGCGTCGCGCGGCAGCCGCACCAGCACCCAATCGCCATCCGATTCCGGCTTGGCCGGCTGGTTGTTGACGTAGCAGCTCCAGAGCTTTGAATTTTCCGGCAATTGGAACCGCTGAAACTGTTTTTCATTGTTCTTCACCATGAACGATGCCTGCGTGAGCATTTCGCCGTCATCGGTCAGCACAGAGGTGATTTGGGTGCGATCGGCAATCGCCTCCAGCACGGGCTGTTCGCCAAAGCGTTGGACGTCCATGGCCAAATCGTATTGGTCACCGGAGTATTGATAGGCGAGCACGACGGGACGGGTGATGAAGGAGCGGTCGGCGGAAGACAATTCCGTTTCGTCGATGCGCCGCAAGGTGTCGCCCGCGGCCCTGGGGGTCAGTTGCAGGCTCGAGGCGGTGGTCACGGCGATGGAACCCGTTTCCCGTTCAACATCCACGGCATGAATGCCGCCCACCGGCAGGGTCCCCTTGCCGGCATCGAATTGAAAATCGTACGTGACGACCAGCGTATAACCGCCCCAGGCTTTGTCCTGTAAATCGATCGTCCAGAGATCGCCGGCTTGATTTTTGCTCCGGATGTTTGAGCCGGTGAAATCCACATTTTTGAAGCCCGCCGGCACGCGGACTTTGAATTCCTGCACACCCTGGTTCACGATCCCGTACCGGATGGTGGCGCTGCCGCCGGCAATCCCATCGCCAACCGTCACCAGGTTGAAAACATCGGCAACGATGCGCGCGGCGAGTTTTTCACTGGCGATGGATAATTGCCAGCCGGGCTGGTCGGCGCTGTAGGCGAGGATTTCATTCGATCGATCGGCCAGATGATTGATCGGGATTTCGCGCAAGCCCGAAAGGGCGCCGGTATGCAATTGGATTCCTGCCGCGGAGGCTATCCCGACCTGCGCCGTTTCTTTTTCCGCGCCCGTCACGGGCAATGGCGAGAGGGTGATTTGGGAAGGAAACGTCTTTAGCGCCTGCTCCAATTGCACGGTCAATTGGCGTGAACCCAAAACACGCGCGGAAAAATCGACATGGATGCGGCCATTGACAATGTTCCAGTCTTCCACGCCGTCCCCGCGGACGTCCGCAACGGCAAATCCCTCTTGCGGCGTCAATTCCAACGTATAAATACCGCTCTTCTCAACGTCGAGCGTGACCACGTGCGAAACCAACAGGCGCGTTTCTTCCAATTGGGCGCTGATCCGGTCGGCGGCGGTGATCACCGGTTCAATCGGCTTAAGCGTCAATGCCAGCGCGAACGGCCGCGTATCAAATTGGTAAGCTGCGATGGCATCGCCCGGCGCGTCCACCTGCCGAAGATTGGGCGGCGCGGAAATTTCCACCTGCTCATCCTCGGCAGAAACAGTCAACAAACCCGATTCGCGGTCCGCCTTCAACGGCTGCGGCGGATTTAAGGGCGCAATCGCTCCGGTGACTGCCTGCTCGGAGTTGATGGTCAGGTCATAGGAATCGCCGATGGGCTTAATGAAAGTGGCTGTGAGGGTTTGCTGATCGCCATCGGCGGCCAGATGCCAATCACGGACCTGCAGGCCATCGAGGCTGGTCAGTGTCTGACCGGCTGGCAGCGCAAAAGTGAGTTCCAGTGCGCTTCCCTGGATGACGTCATAATGAAATTTGCTGGTGTATTTAATGACGGTGGGCGTGATCTGCGCGGTGATGGTGGAATAAACCGTGAATAGCACTTGATGGGTGATTTCCGCGGCTTTGGATCGCCAACGCAGAGCCACCGTCCTGTCCGCGCCGAGAAAGCCGGTCACCCGGGAAATGCCGTTGGTGGTGACAGCTTCGAGAAGCGTGCCGCTGCGTAATCGGATGATTGTATTTGCGTTCGCGCCCCGCGCCGTGACCGATGCGATGGTCGCTTCCGGCCCACGGAAGGAAATCTGGTTCCACGGGTCGGCGTGCTGGATTTTGGCAACGACTTCGAGTTGAAATTTGAAATGGCCGGCGCGCTCCGCCACCAGGGAATAGCCATTGCTGTCGCGGATAATCCTCAATGCGCCCGGCAACTTTGCGGGCAGCAGGGCCACGTCACCATGCAACAATGGCGCTGAACTTTCGCCGGTGGATTCGGCGTCAATCGTCAGGACAAAGCGCGCTTCCTCGTCCGACAAGTGGCCATCGTAACTGACCTGTTGAAAAGCCAGGGCAACCGGCATATTCGGGTTGGCGCCGGCAATAACGTTGAATGCCGGCAACAAAAAGGCAGGGAGGATAAGGATGATCTGGATGATCTTTTTCTTAACAATTGGATTAAACTTGTTGTTCATGTTCAGTCAGACGGGGTACTGCTGGAAATACTCCCCGAGGAAATCCTGTTCACACGGGCGGAGTTCAAATAGATTAACAGCACCATGGACTCGGAAGCGGATCTATTGGCGCGTTGTCGCCAGGGCGAGGCGGATGCATGGGATGAATTGTTCGACCTGCATTACGCCGCGGCGGGACGCTTTGTCTTCCAGCTTTCGCCGGATTTTACGCATGAGGACGCGGAAGAAATCTGCCAGGAGGCTTTTTTGTCCGTCATCAAAAACATCAATGCTTTTAATGGCGACAGCCAATTCCAAACCTGGCTGTTCCGGATCGCCGTCAACAAAGCCCGTGATTATTTGGAAAAGCGGACTGCGGCCAAACGCGGCGGCGGACAGACCCTCGTTTCCTTGCAAGCCGCCGACCCGGATGGCCGGTCCCCGGACCCGCCGGGCCATTTGCCCGCGCCCGATGAGTTTTTGATGAACCACGAGCAGATTTCGCTGGTGCATGAATCGCTCAGCAGGCTAAACGAACCGTGCCGCGAAATCATCGAGCTTCGATATTTTGGCGACTTGAGTTATGAGGAATTGAGCGCGACGTTAAAGTTAAATCCCAAGACGGTCAGTTCGCGCCTGAGCAAGTGCCTCGACCACCTGGAAGAGATCGCGAGTAAAATTTTTATGCGGGATAAACAAGTGTTTTCCCGTCCAACTCCTGGCCAATAATGGAACCAGAACGAAAAATTGAGAAATGGTTGCGCGCCTGCGCAAAAAAACGCCGCGACGCGGCCGGGGAACCGTTGAAAATGCACCCGGCGACGCGGCGCATTTTGCAAAATGAAGTGGCGCGCATCGAACGACCGGAGGAAAAGCCATCGCTTTCACTCTGGCAACTGGTCCGGCAGGAATGGGCGTGGCTGGCGGGTTTCGCGCTGATTATCTTTTTCAGCGCCACCCTCTTTTTGCCGGCGCTGAGTTCAGCCAAACACAAGGCGCAAAACGCCAATGCCTTGAACAATCTTAAGCAAATCGACCTGGCCCTGCAGATATCCGCCGGCAACCATGGCGGCAGGTTGCCGGCTTCACTTGATGAACTGACGAACGAATTGGCCGGGAATGAAATCCTCAAGGATTCCCGCGACGGCAAACCTTTTGCTTATCTCGCCGGCGGCGAAACGCTGGACGATCTGCAAACCAACAGTGTCCTGGCATACTCGCCGGACGATCATGAAGCACGCGCGGTTTTATTTGCCGATGGACGAGTCAAAATGGATACCCCAGAGGAATTCTCAAATGAAATAAAAAATCCCCCCCAACTGGCCATGAAAACACGCGAAATCCAAAATGCCGAAGTGCCGCAAGTGACGACTGTATCGACGCTTAGCTCTGGTCTTTCCGAACCCATGGCCGTGCCGCCGCCTGTGGTTGAAAAGCCGGTTTCAGCCGAGAGAAGCCAATTAGTCTCCTCGATTTCCGGACCTGAAACAAATACGCGGGGTGCACATACTTTTGGCGGTTTCGGCGGCTTCGCTGGCGGAGGTGGCGGCGGATATGCAGGTAATTCACAGGCCGCCTTCAGCCCACCGGCGGGACTTCCGGCAGGAGCAGCAGCAAACCAGGCTTTGCCCCTACAAGCGACGTATTACCGGAACGTAGCCCAACAGAATGTACCCACGGCCGGCTCAAAGACCGTCCTAAAGATGCAAAATTTTGTGGCGCAAACCCAGGCGGCGGTACTGGCGAATTTTCAAATACAACAAAACGGCAATGCCATCCGGGTAATCGACGGCGATGGATCGATTTATATCGGGTTTTTATTGCCGGCTAATGCCCCTGCTCAGAATACCACGGTGCAAACGGGCGCACTTGCACTACCGCAATCAACCGATCAGGCAAACGGCCAATCTACTGCCGGAATTCTTTCATTTCGCGTGACGGGACTAAACCGGACGGCGCAACAAAATGTCATTTTCGAGGGAAATCTAGCCGTATTTGCCGTAAACGGGATAGCCGCCAGCACCTGGCAACCCCGTCAGCAAACCGCTCAACAACAATCGTTGCAGCCTAACTACCGTATCACCGGCACCGCAACTTTGGGCGAGACCAACCAAATTAATATCAACGCGGTGCCCGTCACGCAGTAGGGCCACCGGACCGGCTTTTTTGAATATAGCTGCCGCAGCCATTTCGAGCGTTAAAATACAGTTTGCCAAATAAAATAAAAAAGATTGCGTTCTAGGCTTAAATCCGTTTATTTGTAATTACCTTATGAGTTTATTAACAAACCTATCTGCACGTGAACTAAGACAAGCCGCTAAACTTAAAGACAAAATCGCGGCACTCAATAGCGACCTAAACCGGATATTAGGAGCGTCTGGAAAATCGACGGGCGCTCCCGTGGGAAGGCCCCGCAGGAAGCGCAAACCGATGTCGGCTGCCGCCAAGGCAAAAATCGCCGCCGCGGCCCGCGCCCGTTGGAAAAAGGCGAAAGCCGCCGGTAAAAACCGGCTGTAATCCACCACTCTTATTCGGCCATCGGTATTTATCCGCGCCCACCGTTGCGGGGGGCGCTTTTTTCTTTCCACCACTTCGATTGCGCAGAGGAGCAATTGATTTTTGGTTCCTCGATGTTTTCCATCGGGTCAGGGGTGATGGGACTCTTGGGCATTCCGCCCATTTTTAGGACACATGGGAAACTGGGAGGTAACATGAATCAGCGCGAATTATAGGTTTTTTACCCCATTGCTTTTGGCACTATGTATGCTAAAGTCTACAATCGTTGCGGTCACAGCAGGCAATAAGTGAACGCCTCCGTCATTATCATAACCAACACGCCTGTTGTACGTTCACGCCGCAGTGAAGTGAAAGGACAGTCAAAACATATGAAAACAGTCAAAACAGCGCGCAGAGCGGGTTTTACGTTGGTGGAAATCATGATTGTCGTGGCCATCATCGGCCTCCTGGCAGCCATTGCGATCCCCAACTTCATCCGCGCTCGTGCCAAATCCCAACAGAACGCCTGTATCAACAACCTCCGCCAAATCGACGCGGCCATCAATGAATGGGCGTTGGAAACCGGCCAAACCACCGGGGCCGCCGTGGCCAACGTGGCGACCGTCTCAGCTTATATCAAGCTGAACTCCAACAGCTCGGTTCCCGGATGCCCCGCTGGTGGCACGTACTCAACGACCACAGTTGGTGCCACTCCGCAAGTCAGTTGCTCTTTGAGCACCTTGACGGACACGCCGCACCTCCTGCCTTAATCAAACAATTGGTTCCACAGAAGGCCCGGGGCGATTCGCTCCGGGCCTTTTGTTATTATTGGGAATTCAGAGTTACGTAATTTTAGAAATTAGACAGCCGGCTCCCTCTTTTATCTTGCTGGAAGACATCGATTTGGCTTCGATGAACGAGGGGTAAAGAGGGATGTCAACCCTGATGAATCATCACGAACAATTTGCAAAACTGCTTTCCGGCCATGAACCCATCCTGGCGCTCGCGCCGATGCAGGACGTTACCGATCTGCCGTTTTGGAAATTGATGGCCGCTTATGGCGGCGCGGATGTTTATTACACGGAATACTTTCGCGTCCATGCCGTTTCCAACCTCGAAAAATACATCCTCAAATCCATCACGGAAAATCCGACCGGCCGCCCGGTGGTTGCCCAAATGATCGGGAATGATATTCCATCGCTCGTCCGCACGGCGCGCGAGTTGCAGGCGTATGACATCGCGGCGGTGGACCTGAACCTGGGCTGCCCTGCCCCGGTCGTTTATCGCAAATGCGCCGGCGGCGGGCTGCTGCGAGACCCGGAGCGCATTAATGCGATTCTGGGCGCCTTGCGCGACGCGGTGAAAATAAAATTCACGGTCAAGACCCGCCTGGGTTTTGATTCGCCGAAAGTTTTCGACGAACTGCTGCCGATTTTTGCCAGCCATTCGCTGGACCTGTTGACAGTCCATGGGCGGACTGTCCTGGAAATGTATCGCAGTGAAGTGCATTATGACTTCATCGCCCGGGCGGTGGCGGAAATGCCATGCCCGGTGATCGCCAACGGGAACGTTCATTCCGCTCGCTCGGCGGAGGAGGTCTTGAAAATCACCGGCGCGCGCGGCCTGATGATCGGGCGCGGCGCCATCCGCAACCCCTGGCTGTTCCGCCAGATCCGGCAACAGCGGCGCGGCGAAACGTTTTTCGTTCCGTCAGGCCTTGAGGTTTTGAATTATGTGCGCACCCTTTATGACGCCGTTTGTTCTCCCGACGTGACTGAGTCAGCGCAAGTGCAGAAAATGAAAAAATACCTGAACTTTATCGGCGTCGGCGTGGAACCGACGGGACAATTCCTCCATCAGATCCGCCGCGTCGAAACGAAAGCAGAATTTTTCCGCGTCTGCGAAGAATTTTTGAACCATGACCGGTTGTTACCGCTGGAACCGTTTCCTGCGGGCACAAAAAAGGATGTTAATGTTGCCCACTACGAGGCGCATATGGGCACTGCCCCGGGACGGGTTGGTAGCGGAGCGCAGGTCTGTGACTTGCAGCAGCCTCGCCAAGGCGGACGCGCATGGAAAAATTAGAGCGGGTTGAAATTTGACAATTGCTGCGGCTCACAGAGCCGCGCTCCGGGAGCAGTGCCCCCGGATGCGCCCGTCCACTACCTGCCACATACTTGCTTTACGCTAACCATCAACTAAACTCCACGCTCCCGGTTTGCCGGGACAAACCATAATTTAATGTCCACTATCATTGCTGCCACTGACGTCGTGGTTCGCCACGGCGAACGCACGATCCTCGACAATGTCACACTCGGCATTCAAGAAGGCGAACGCATTGGGCTGGTGGGCCGCAATGGCTGCGGCAAAACAACGTTCCTGAAGATTCTCGCGGGCCTGCAATCGCCCGACATGGGCGAGGTCACGCGTCAGCGCCAACTGGCTGTCAGCTATCTTCCTCAGGATTTCATGCTCGATGCCGCGAAAAACGTTTATGAAAACATATGCGACGGCGCGCAGCACGTCCTGGATCTCATCAAAGAATTTGAGGAGTTGCCGCACGACTCAAAACGCCACGAGGAACTGGAGCACCGCATCATGGCGCTGGAAGGCTGGACCGTGGACCGGCGCATCGAGATCGCCATGGCACACCTCGCCTGTCCCGACGCTGAACGCCGCATCGAATCACTTTCGGGCGGCGAAAAGCGGCGTGTGGCGATGGCGCGCGCGATTGTTTCGCAGCCGGATTTTCTGATGCTCGACGAGCCTACCAACCATCTGGACCCGGAGTCCATCGAGTGGGTCGCGGAATTTCTGGAAAATTTCAGCGGCACGTTTCTCATCGTTACCCACGACCGCTATTTTCTGGACCGCACCGTGAAACGGATGATTGAGCTATCCAATGGGAAATTTTTCTCGCACGACGGCAATTACACCGATTACCTGCTGGACAAGGCCGAGCGCCAGGAGGCCGACGCAACCATCGAGCACAAGCGGCAGATGTTCCTGAAGAAGGAACTCGCGTGGGTGCGCCAGGGACCGCGCGCGCAACGCAGCAAACAGAAGAACCGTTTTGAGCGTTATTACGAAACGGCGGCGCAAGCCGGCCCCGTGGTCGAAGAGGACATTGAACTGGTCATCCCTCCCCCGCCCCAACTCGGCAATCGCACGGTGGAGGTGACCGGCCTGGGCATCGAACTCGGCGGCCGTAGATTATTTTCAGGATTCAATTATATATTCGAAAACGGCCATCGCGTCGGCGTTTGCGGGCGCAACGGGCTGGGCAAATCGACGCTGCTGCGGATCATCATCGGCCAGCTTCAGCCCACGGAGGGCACGGTAAAGACCGGCCAGCTCACGAAATTCAATTACGTTGACCAGGGCCGCCTGCAATTAAACGAAGAACGCACGGTGCTGGATGAAGTGGCCGAAGGCAGGGAGTTCGTGCAGTGGGGTGAATCTAAGATTTCCGTGCGCTCCTATCTCAAGCGATTTCTCTTTGCCGATGACCGGATTTTGACACAGGTGAAAAAACTTTCCGGCGGCGAACGCAGCCGGCTGCTCCTGGCCCGCATCTTGAAGAACGGCGGGAATTTTTTGATCCTGGATGAACCGACCAACGACCTGGACCTGCCAACACTGCGCGTCCTCGAGGAGGCCTTGATCGCGTTTCCCGGTGTCGTGTGTGTCGTCAGCCACGACCGCTATTTTCTCAACCGCGTTTGCACCGACATCCTCGCGTTTGAAGGCGACGGGATGATCCATCACAGCGCCGGCGACTACGATTATTATTTGGAAAAGAAACAGCGCTCGTCCGAAAAAACCGCTGGGGTGACGCGCGAGTTGGCCGCAAAATTTTCGCCGGCCAAACCAGCCAAATCCTCATCCAATAACAGTGCGACGGCCCCGACAGCGCCCGCTAAACTGCGCAAAATGACCTTCAAGGAAATGCGCGAACTGGAAGGGATGGAAACGGCGATCCGGGCAGTCGAAGCGGAGATCGCGCGCATTGAAAACTTATTTGCCACGCCGGATTTTCATCGTACTCATGCCCGGCAAACCGACCAACTCGTCGACGACCTCGCCGCCACGAAAGAAAACCTGGCGAAGCTCTTTTCGCGGTGGGAAGAACTGGAAGCCATCAAAGCCCGCGCCGAAAAGCAGTGATGCTCTTAATTGGTGGAGTTGCCTTCCACCGCGTTGGTGGTCGTATTCCAGGCGTTCGCGGCGCCTTGCTTTGTGGCAGACCAGGCATTGGTTGCGGCGCTTTTTGTATCCTGCCATGCATTCGAGGCGCTTTCTAGCGCATTTTGCGCGGCAGAATTGGTGTTCGTGGTAGAACTTTCATCGGCACTGTTGGATTGGTTGCATCCAGTCGTCGACAATAAGGCAAAAGCGGCAAAAAGTAATAATGTGTTTTTCATAATCTTCGTTTTAGCTTCAAGTTTAATCATGGTGGGCTCCTGGCTAACGGTTAGCGGACTAATAACACTATGACTATAATCAACAAGACCAATCCCAAGGTCCCACCACCGACCCAAATGAGTGTGCCCAAAATAGGAGAGAGGAGAATTTCCATAAGCATTTATTGTTTGAATCTTATTTGTCGTACTGGCTTTTTAGCTGTTAGAGTGCCATGTGGAAAATACATCCCAAAACGGCCCAATTTCTTGGCTATCAGGGGAATCCATCGGGACGAAATAAATGAGAAGCCTTGCATATCGAACTTACTATTGCACAATGCATTACACCATGAACCGCTAGGGCGCTATCGGAGCGCAAATGAGAGACAGGTGGAAAACATCGAACATCCAATGGCTACCATTCGGGCATTCATTCGATGTTGGGCGTTGAATGTTGAATGTTTCCCGGCTCAGGTTCAGAAACATGCCTTCACCACGCCGCCATCCACGCGTAAGGCAGCGCCGTTTGTGGCAGATGACAACGGGCTGGAAACGTAAACCACCAGGTTGGCGACCTCTTCGGTCGTCGCAAAACGCTTGATCAAGGAACTGGGGCGGACGCTGGAAAAAAACTCCTTCTCGAATTCCCCAAAGGGTTTGCCGCCGCTCAATTGTTTCACAAACTCATCCACACCGTCCGAATGCGTGGGCCCGGGCAGCACGGCGTTCACGGTCACACCTGTCCCGGCACAGGTCTCCGCCATTCCGCGCGAAACCGCCAATTGCGCGGTCTTGGTCATGCCATAATGCACCATCTCGGCGGGGATCTGGATGCCGCTCTCGCTGCTGATGAAAATGATGCGCCCCCAATTTTCTCTTTTCATTCGCGGCAGATAGCTGCGGCTCAGCCGCACGCCGCTCAGTACGTTTACATCAAAGAACCGCCGCCAATCCTCATCAGAAATCTGCTCGAAGGGTTTTGGCTCAAAGATGCCCAGATTGTTGACGAGGATGTCCACCTCCGGAAATTGTTTAGCCAGTCTGTCAACCGTCGCGGCATCGGAGAGGTCGCCGGCAAAACTTTCGAGGTCGGGTTTTGGGATTTTCTGCCGGATCTTAGCGAGCGCATCGGCCACCGACTGCTGCGTTCGGCCATTGATGACGACCCGTGCGCCTTCGCGCGCCAGCCCGGTGGCGATCGCCAGCCCGATGCCTTTGGTGGAACCGGAAACCAGAGCCAGCTTGCCATTTAATTGTAAATCCATGGCAGCTAAACTCGCATTCCGTCCGGGGATGTCAACCGCTCAGGCGCAAGTTCATTGCATTTCAGAAAGAGGCAAAAAATCCAAAAAAGTGTTGAATTGGAATGGCAAATGACAAAATATCTGCCCTCATTGAAACCCTTATTACTTTTATTATCGCTAGTGATGTTCACGTCGGCTGGCCTCGCCGAAGACACTGACACAAATTCTATTTCGCTGAAAAATGCCGTCATCCTCGTCATCCGCCACGCGGAAAAGCCGGACAGCGGCTACGATCTAACCCCGGACGGGTACAAGCGCGCGAACGCTTACGTCAATTATTTCAAAAATTTCACCGTCTATTCACAGCCGTTCACCATAGACCATTTATTTGCTGCCGCCGATTCCCCCAAGAGCCATCGCCCACGCCTGACGCTTGAACCTTTTAGCAAAGCCTCCGGCCTGGACATTGACACTAATTTTAACTCTAAAGAATTCCAGGAATTGGCCGACGCCATTCGGGCGGGATCCTACGGCAAACATATCTTGATTTGCTGGCATCATGAGGCGATCCCGCAATTGGTCCGGGCATTCGGAGCAAATCCGGACACCTTGTTTCCAGGCGGCCAATGGCCCGATGATATTTACGGATGGGTCATCCAATTGCGTTACGATTCGAACGGCCATTTGGCAGATGCCAAACGCATCGAGGAGAATTTGATGCCCGACGACGCGAAGAGGCGGTAATACGTTTCATTAACATCGGAAATCGACCCCGGAATGACTGCCAAAAGCGATGCTAAAGCCATCGCACTCCAGATGCTGCGCGATTGCCGGATGGCTCTGAAAATTCGCGAAGCGTTTGGACTGCGCGCGGTTGACCGCCGCTTTCTTGCGCGAACAATGGACTCAAAATACAGCAATCACATACAATTCTGTAAAAAATGTGAGCCGGCTCATGCCGGCTGCTACGGTCACAAATTGATTCCTCCCCGCATCAGGTTTATCCTTGCCCCGTGAACTTTAGGCGTTACTCCAGCATCTATGCCGCGTTGTGGAAAAATTCCGTGGCGCGCGAGATGTCGTTCAAGGGCAATTTCATCCTCTGGATCATCGTCGAACTCCTCTGGTTCGGATTGCAACTGTGCTTTGTCACCGTCCTCTATTCGCAGACCAATTCCATCGGCACCTGGACGAAATGGCAGATGGTGCTGTTGGTGGGCGCGAGCAATTTCATCCAGCAGATTTACCAGGCGTTTTTCCTGACAAACTGCACCGGCCTGTCGGAACTGGTGCGCACCGGCAAAATGGATTTTCTGCTGGCGCTGCCGGTGAACACCCGGTTCATCGTCTCCACGCGGCAAGTGGACCTCGGAGCTTTCGTCAATGCGCTGTTCGCGATCTGCGTGATGATTTTTGCCGCCGGCAAATTGCATCTGCATCCCACCGCCATGCAACTGATCGGCTTCAGCCTGCTATGCGCCGTGGGGGTCATCATCCATTACATGCTGATGTTCATGCTGGCAGCGATCAGTTTCTTTACAGTGCGTGCACAGGGCATTGTGTGGGGCTATTACAACCTGTTCAACATCGCGCGGATGCCGGATGAGGTCTTCCGTGGAGCGTTCAAGGCGGTGTTCACCTTTGCGCTGCCCATCCTGCTGGTTTCGAACGTGCCCACGCGCGTGCTGGCAGACAAACTGCAATCGCCTAAATGGTGGCTGTTGTTGTTGGCGTTGGGTTTGGTTTGGGGAATCATTTCCGAGTGGTTCTGGAAATATTCCCTGCGCCGTTATACGAGTGCGAGCACGTGAAAAGGGGAAAAATTAACGCAAGGGCGCAAAGACGCGAAGAATGAAGTTGCCGCGACTAAAAGCGCGAATCGAAATTCCGCGAGGTTTTGGAGTGCGGGGGCTGGCGGGGAATTGGGCTGACACCGCTTTCGTATTGCGTGATGTTGGAGCGTTTACGGTTATGATGTAGCGCAGGCTTTGCAGCCTGCGGGTCCTGGCAACTTTCCAGTTGCCGTTTTCGCGCGATAGAACACGGGACAACATTGTCTCCAAACCCCAAACCAAAGTTCCCTCACTCATCTCCAGATGCTGGCGCGCTATTCGGACAGCTCATACCTACTTGGCGACGATTATAATTTCCCCTTCATTTTGTAACAATGACACTCTTGACAAAGTGTACGGTAATGTCTTACGGTTGACGCAGATTTCTAGAAAGGCATTGCTATGACCAAGTCATGTTTTTCGCGCTTAATCGGCGGGAGTGGTTTAGCGACCGCTCTTGCGGGAATGATGCTTTCTCTACCCGCCGGCGCCCAGGTCCAAGATCCTTACTTTGGGCCAACCCTTGGTCCCGCTGTGCGCATCATCGGCCCGGCCAATCACCAATTTTTTCTGACGCCGATTGATCTTCCAATCGTGGCCTACACCCGCTCGGAGGCCCTTTTTACGAATGTTGAATTTTATGCCAATGGAATTGATTTGGGACCGGGACTCAATTTGGCCACAAACAATCGGGCGGTTTATAAAACCCTCGCAACACCCGATGCAATGCCGCCGTATGTAGTGGACCGGTTACACGGCTTGTGGTGTTTCGTTTGGACAAACGCTCCCGCCGGCGCTTATTCCTTGACCGCCGTTGCGATGGGTAAAGAGAATCCCGCCCCCACCTATATACCGATCACCAGGACTTCCGCGCCGGTCAATATCACCATCCTGACGCCAGTCACTCCTCCATCGCCGACAAACTACGTCAGCATCGTGGCCACAGACCCGATCGCGATAGCCGGCACCAACGCGTCATGGATTTGGCGGGGCCTGACCAATGATGTGCCGTCCTGGATATATTGGCCGCCGATCAGGTGGGGATATTACACCAATTGGGGACCGAAAGCCGCGATGTTCACAGTGTTCCGTTCGGGTGACGATTCAACAGATGAGGTTGTGAATTATTCCATCGGCGGCACCGCCAGTAATGGCGTGGATTATATGCCACTTCCGGGAATGGTCACCATTGACGCGAGCAACGCCGTCGCGCAGATACCGATTGTACCGATTGACAATGGCTCGAACAATATCGCCAAGACGGTGGTGCTATCCTTGCAGCCATCCACAAATTCGCCGCCGGATTATTTTGTCAGTTGCCGTTCGAATGCGGAGGCCATCATCCTGTATCATTGGCCGCGGCCACTGCCGTGGTTATTACCGGATGGCAGTTTCCATTTCAACAGCAGCGCTCCGGACGGCGCATGGTTTGTGCTCCAGAATTCGACGGACCTCGTGAACTGGACGTCGCTCGGCACCAACCAGGCGTTCCAAGGCTCGGTCGATTTCATTGACCCGAATGCCCCGGCCAACCCCTCTGGGTACTATCAAATCGTTCCCTTGACCAATTCGCCGTCGAATTAGGGATTTTGCGTCAAAAAAATTTCGCATTAATCCACCAAACGGCAAGCCCTATCGGAGCGCGGGTCTGTAACCCGCAATGGCTTGGAATGGAGCGACGTGCTGCGGGTCACCGACCCGCGCTCCGCATGGCCGCCAGGCACCAGTTCATTCTTTGCATCCTCATGCCTTTGCGTTAAAAATTTTCTCAAAAAATAAAAATTTCGCTTGAAGTGCCTGCTGAAGCTGAAAGCATAAAAGCCAGAGGAAAACATCATGACTGAAATCATTTTAATGGCCCATGTGCTATTCGGGGTGGCCTGCATCATCGCCGCCGTATGGGTTTTTGTGGATGTATTGAATGCCAACGAAAAGAACCTCGCCCGGATACGGTGGATGAGCCGGGCCGCGGCCGTATTCATGTGGATGGCCTTCTTGATCGGCGGCTACTGGTATGTTGTCTTTTATTCCGCGGACAAAACCATCATCTTGAAGGGGCCGTGGCCGTTCGCCCACAAATACTTCATGGAGACAAAGGAGCACCTTGTGATCATGCTGCTGATGTTGGCGACCTATCTCCCCATTGCCGCGTCCAACAACGTTACGGCGAACAAAGACGCGCGGCGATTGGTTCTTTGGGTGGCAGCAATGGTTCCGCTGCTCGGCTTGATGATTGAAGGGCATGGGGCCGTCATTTCAATGGGTGTTAAAATGGGATTGCTGGCCGGACAACCTTAAAACAATATGGACAACGCCAACATTTCGAAATACACCGTCTCCTTCGGGCTATCTTTGGCGCTATGCAGCATACTCAATGCCCTGCTGGTGGTCGCAAAAGAAAAAAGTCAGGCCCTTCAAGGTTGGATGCAAAAAGCCACCGGCTATCAATGGGTCACACATGTCGTAATCATCCTTGTTCTCTTTGCGTTGTTCGGATTTGTGTTTGCAATGACCAACGGTGGGCGGGGTCCAAAAACAACGATCAACCGTCTGGCCGCAATGATCGTGACGGGAGTTGTGGCGGGCGGCATCATCATCACAGGCTTTTATTTGACCGCCGATTGAAAGCAACATGCCATTTACGCGATCCTTCATTGCCGCCGTAACGATTTTCAGTGTCGCCGGAACGGCCTGCGCCGGGCCGCCCTTTGTTACCGACGACCCCGAACCGGTGGACTATCAGCATTGGGAATTTTATGTCGCTTCCATGGATTCCAAACTCGGCGGCGATTGGTCCGGCTCCGCGCCGCATTTTGAATTGAACTACGGCGTCGTTCCCAACACCATGATTCACCTCATTGTGCCGCTGGCTTATGACGTGCCGCCCGACGGCAGTTCACATTACGGCTTGGGCGATATTGAACTCGGTGTCAAATTCCGGTTCATCCAGGAAACCAATTACTTCCCGCAAGTGGCCATTTTCCCGCTCGTCGAATTGCCCACCGGCAGCGCCGCGAACAATCTCGGCAACGGCCAGGCACAGGCATTCCTGCCGGTATGGCTGCAAAAAAGCTGGGGAACCTGGACGGTATATGGCGGCGGCGGTTACGGCATCAATTCGTTCAACAACCGTGATAATTGGGAATTCGTCGGCGCAGTGCTCCAGAAACAAATTTTACCTAATGTCGCCCTCGGCGCGGAAGTCTATCATCAAACTGCCATCCAGACGGACTTTCCCAATACCGGCACGGCCTTTAACGTCGGCACCGTCATTGATTTCAGCGACCATCATCATTTGCTCTTCTCGGCGGGCCGTTCCATTGACGGCCCGATAGATTTTCAATGCTACATTGCCTATCAATTCACCTTCGGCCCTGAATTTTTTCATTCCCCCGGCAATTGGATCGGGCGCTGATGAATCTTGAATTGCTGATTGAAAACCTCTTTCAATCTTTTATTCTTGATCGGGCGGGCCTGTAGCTCAGCGGTTAGAGCAGGCGACTCATAATCGCTTGGTCCTCGGTTCAAATCCGAGCAGGCCCACATTTCATTCCTATTGACGCGCCATGCCGCATCCAACCGACGAGATCAACGTTAGACCGGCCGCCACCGCCGATATCGCACAACTCTGCATTTTGCTTTCGATATTGTTCGAGCAGGAAGCGGATTTCCAGCCAGATGCCGAACGGCAGGCGCGCGGTCTTCGTCTCATCATCGAACAGCCGGAGGTGGGGCGGATCTATTGCGCGACCAACGGAGATTCCATTGTGGGCATGGTAAGCATTCTTTTCACCGTCAGCACCGCCGAGGGTGGCCGTGTCGTGTGGATGGAGGATTTGATTGCGCATCCGGACCGGCGCAGGCAAGGCATCGGCGAGTGGTTGCTGCAGGAGGCCATCCTTGGCGCGCGGACCGCGGGTTGCCGCCGCATCACCTTGTTAACCGACGCCACCAACGATTCGGCCATGCGGTTCTATGGGCGAGCGGGTTTTGTCCGCTCACAGATGGTCCCCTTTCGGCTGAAATTGTAAGGGTTGTTCCTTTCACCGTAGCAGCCGAGGTAACGAGGCTCTAAAAAGTGTGCTTCGTCCTGATGATGAAATCAATCGTCGATTTGATCGTCTGTGTCTTTGGTCTTGCAGCGATTTTTTGCGGAAGGGGACTTGGTCATTCCGTAAGATTGCTTCGCCGCTTTAGTTAATTCAGTTTGAACGACCTCCTCACCCCGGCCCTCTCCGCCGACCTGCCGCGACGGTGCGCGAGCACGGCGGAGGAAAGGGGGAACCGCTCGGCGCTTTTTTTGAAGTACGGTAACCGGAATGTTTCGGTGTGACTTCCGAATAATTGGGAATGCCCTCTCGCTGTTCCTTCTCCCTGGGGGAGAAGGTCAGGATGAGGAGGTCTCTAAAAACGGACTCCATTTCAAATCCAATTCAGTTAGCTATAATTTCACACTGTAGGCCCGGTGCCCAGGACCGGGCGCTTTGTTCAACAGGCTTCTAACACCTCGCCGGTACCGTAAACCCATCACCATCCGTTGGCGGATGCGACTTCAGCAACGGCTTAATCTTTTCCTCGATGATTTTTTCGCACAACGCCATCTCTTCCTGCCGCTGTTTTAAGTAACCGTCGGCGATGGTCTGCAAATCGTCGATGTTGTACAGATACACGTTCTCCAAAAAATTCACGTCCGGCGCGATGTCGCGCGGCACGGCGATGTCGATGAGCAGCAACGGCCGGTGTTTCCGCAGCTTCATCAATCTCTCAACTGCCGTCACATCCAGGATATGATGCGGCGCGGAGGTGCTGCTGATGGCGATGTCCATCTTTGTCATTTCCCCCGCCCAATCGTCGAACGGCACGGCGCGCCCGCCAAATTCTTTCGCCAACACCTCCGCGCGCTCCATCGAGCGGTTGGCGATAACGATGTTACCCGCGCCGCGCGACACTAATGCGCGCGCGACTTTCTCGCTGGTATCGCCCGCGCCCAGAACCAGCACGCCACGCCCGCTGAGCGCGCTAAAAATTTTCTCCGCCAACTCGACAGCCACTGATGCCACAGAAACACTTCCGCGCTGGATACTCGTATGGGTGCGGACGTGTTTGGCCACGTTAAAGGCGCGCTGAAAGGCCTTGTTCAATCGTGCGCCAGTGTGGTTGTAAATGCGCGCCATTTCATATGCGTCCTTGATCTGCCCCAGGATTTCCGTTTCACCCAGGACCATGGAATCCAGCCCGCAGGCGACCTTGAACAAATGCCGCAGGCTCTGCGGTTCGGCCAGGGTGTAGATTGGGGCCTGGGGTCCGGGGTCTGGGTCTGGAGATCCTTGCGGGCCCAGACGGCGAGAAATTTTTTCAGTTCCGCAAACGCCTGCGGCGGTTCCAGCAGAGTAGCGGCGTAAATCTCCACACGGTTGCAGGTGGAAAGGATGACCGCTTCATCGACCGCGCCGGTGTCTCGCAATTGTTTGAGCGCCACGGGAATTTCCGCCTCGGCAAAGGCAAATCGTTCCCGCAAATCCACGGGTGACGTATGATGGCTCAGGCCTATGACAATGAGATTCATTGGTGATGCGCGGGTGAAAGCAAAATAAAACCCCAAAACGTGAGCAGGATGAACGCAAAGCTGCCCACGGCGCTCCAGGCGAAGCGACGGCCACCCGGCCCGAACTTCCAGCGCATCGCCAGCAGCATCAGGTAGAACAGCCAGATAAAAATGGAATAATCCAGCAGCGGATCCGATTTGAGATAAACGCCGTATTTTTGCTTGAGCAACCACGGACTGATGGCCAATCCCGCCGTGAGCAGGACAAATCCGCAGATCAATAAGCCGTTCAAGACGCGTTCGAGGCGCTGAATGGGCGGCAGCAACGAGATGATCGCGCGCAGTTTATGGAATTTCAGATCATGCTCCTGCGTCAGGAACATGGCCGCGGCCACCGCGCTGAACCCGAATGAGCCGATGGCCAGCAGGATCAGCGACGCATGCAAGCTGGCCAAGCCGTTGGAAAAATCCGGTTTGGGACCACGCTGGTCCAACGATGGCATCAATGCGAAAACGCCCATCGCAAAAAGCACCGGCGCGGCGAACGCGCCGAGAAAGCGCAGCCTTTGAAAAATCCCCAGGACGAGAAACGCGACGACAATGGTCCAGGAAATGAAGGTCGTTGCCTCGTAGAGGTTGTTGACCGGGCAGGCATTGATGGAGAAGCCGCGTTTGACCATGGCGGTGGTGTGCAACGCAAAGGCGGCCAGGAGCAGAAAATAATTCACGTGGTCGTCCGTGCGAAATTCCTTTCGCCACAGGAAAACGGAATAGGCCGCGCTCAAGCCGTACACCACGACGGCGAGCAGAAAAAAATGGCGGTCAGTCAACCAGGACATCCTGATAAAATAATCCAGGGAGATGGAAAAAGGAAGAATGCAGAATGAAGAAAGTTGGTGGGGGCGCATCCGTGCACTGCCCCGTAGCGCCGATTTCCAAGTCGGCTTACTGACTGCTGGCTTTCCCCGAGACAAAATCCAATTCTTGCAATCCATGTAGGATGCTCTAGTTTACAAAAAAAACAAATAGGGACATGAGTTATACCGCGCAATATCTTCAATCAGAAAGCGCCGCGCAAGAGGTGGAGGTCATCATTTTGGTCAATTGCATGATCCAGGATGCCATCCGGCTGGGCGCGAGCGATCTGCATATCGAACCGTGGGAAGGCTCCATTGCCGTCCGCGCGCGCGTGAACGGAGTGCTCACCGAAGTGGTCCACGTGCCCGGCGACCTTTTGGACAAAATATCTTCGCGCTTCAAGGTGATGGCCAACCTCGTGACCTATCAAGCCGGAATGCCCCAGGACGGCACCATCGTCAGCGGGCCGGAATTGGAAAATGTCCAGTTGCGCGTCTCGATTTTCCCCACCACCCGCGGCGAAAAGATCGTGGCGCGATTGTTTGATCCGCGCGACCGCCGGTTTGACCTGGACGCGCTCGGCTTTGAAACGGATTCGCTTGCGGGATTGAAACGATTGCTCAAGCACACGAGCGGCCTGCTGTTGTGTACCGGCCCGACCGGGTCGGGAAAAACGAACACGATGTATTCGTCACTCTGTCACGTCATCCAGCGCGAAGGATCGGCGGTGAGCGTGAGCACGGTGGAAGACCCGGTGGAATTCAACCTGCCGATGATCAGCCAGACCCAAATCAATCCGGCGCAGGAATTCACGTATGCCGTGGCGTTGCGCAGCATCATGCGGCAGGACCCTGAAATCATCATGGTCGGCGAAATCCGGGACCCTGAAACGGCCGCCATCGCCGTGCAAGCGGGCCTCACCGGCCATCTCGTCATCAGCACCATCCATTCGGGCGTGTCGGCAGGCGCCTTCACGCGGCTCATCAACATGGAGATCGAGCCGTTCATGTTGGCGTCATCAATCCTGGGAGTAATGGGCATGCGCTTAGTGCGGCTCGTCTGCGAGCATTGCGGGCAGCCCTACGAGCCGGAACCGAGCCAATTGAAAGTGGTCCCGGAAGAGTTGATCTCAAAGTCGCACTTCCGAAAGGGCGCCGGTTGCGAGCATTGCGCCAACACCGGTTATTCCGGCCGGATCCCGGTCAGCGAGTTGCTGGCCGTGAGCGAACCCTTCCGCGAAGCCATCATGAAAAAGATGCCGACGCGCGCCCTCGAAGAAATCGCCATCGAGAACGGCATGAAAACACTCTGGCAAAACGGACTCTCACGGGCTCTCTCGGGCCAGACGACGCTGGAAGAAATCATCCGGTCGCTGGCTGTGGATATGATTTAACCCTTCTTCGCTTCCCTGGCCCAAGTGTCCTTGAGCGTGATCGTGCGGTTCAAGACCAACTTTTGCGGGGAGGAATCCTTGTCCAGGGCGAAGTAAGCGAGGCGCTCGAATTGATAGCGTTCGTTTGACTTGGCGTCCTTCAAGCCGGGTTCGCATTTGGCGGTGATGACTTCGAGTGAGTTCGGATTGAGAACGCTCTTGAAATCGCGCTTCGTCGCGCCGGAGCTTTCAGCGGAGGCGGAACTGTCTTTTTCCGGCTCGGCTTCGGTGAAAAGGCGGTCGTACAGGCGCACTTCGGCGTCGATGGCATGTCCCGCGCTGACCCAATGGATGGTCCCTTTGATTTTGCGATTGGCGGTCGCGCCGCCAGTCTTGCTGTCCAGGTCTGCAGTGCAGCGCAATTCGGTGATGTCGCCGCTCGCGTCCTTCACCACATCTTCGCACTTGATGATGTAGGCATATTTGAGCCGCACTTCGCCGCCGGGTTTCAGCCGGAAAAATTTTGGGGCGGCATTTTCCATGAAATCATCGCGTTCGATGAATAATTCGCGGCTGAAAGGAATTTTCCGTTTCCCCGCATTTTCGTCTTCGGGATTGTTGACGGCGTCAAGCTCCTCGACTTTCCCCTCGGGATAGTTGGTGATGACGACTTTGATCGGGCGCAGAACCGCGAGACGGCGCAAGGCGATCTTATTCAGCTCTTCCCGGATGGCGTGCTCGTAAACCGCGATGTCCGTGATGGAAATATATTTGGTGACGCCGACGCCCATCGCGAAATTTCGCAACGCGCTCGCCGGCACACCCCGCCGCCGGATGCCGCTGATGGTTGGCAAGCGCGGGTCATCCCAGCCGGTGACGATTTTTTCGTTCACGAGCTGGATGAGTTTCCGTTTGGAAACGATCATGTAGCTGGGAATGAGCTTCGCGAATTCGTATTGCCTGGGTAGCGGGCGCGGCAGGTCGAGATTTTCCAAAATCCAATCGTACAGCGGGCGATGCACCTCGAATTCCAGCGTACAGATGCTGTGGGTGATGCCTTCCAGGTAATCGCTGAGGCAATGCGCAAAATCGTAGAGTGGATAGACGCACCATTTGCCGCCGGTATGATGGTGTTCGGCGTGGCGGATGCGATAGAGCAGAGGATCGCGCAGCCAGATGTTCGGCGAGGCCATGTCGATCCGGGCGCGCAACGACCGTGCGCCATCGGGGAACTCGCCGTTCTTCATGCGTGTGAAGAGGTCCAGGCTCTCCTCGATGCCGCGGTTGCGCCAGGGCGAATCCTTTCCGGGCCGGTCCGGCGAGCCGCGGTATTCGTCCGTTTCCTTCGGCGACAAATCGCAAACATACGCCTTGCCCTTTTTGATCAACGCCACTGCGTATTCGTAAATCTGGTCGAAATAATCGGACGCATAGAATGGCTCCACGTTGTCGCCGGTTGTTTTCGCCGCCAGATAAAAGTCAGGCTTGCCGTTGCTTGAGACGCTGTCCGGTGTCTTCCCTTTTTCCTTCAAGCCAAGTTTTTTATCCGCC
Organism: uncultured Verrucomicrobiae bacterium; assembly: GCA_963797825.1. Classification (GTDB taxonomy): domain Bacteria; phylum Verrucomicrobiota; class Verrucomicrobiia; order Limisphaerales; family UBA11358; genus UBA11358. The sequence continues at coordinate 105,903 of CAWCRR010000029.1, read as the reverse complement.
CAACCGTCGATGAGCCAATTCACGTCTTCCTGGATCGAATCGACGTATTCGACATCTTCTTTGGTGGGATTCGTGTCGTCCATGCGCAGATTGCAGATGCCGTCGAACTCGCGCGCGATGCCGAAATTCAGGCAAATGCTCTTGGCATGGCCGATGTGCAGGTAGCCGTTCGGCTCCGGCGGAAAGCGCGTATGGATCTGCGGATACTTTTTCTCCGCCACATGTTTTGTGACGATATCTCGAATGAAATCGGATGGCGCGGCAACGTCTTTATTTTCAGAACTCATAGGGCCAAAAGAGGATAACAAAGGCAAGGACGGGCGAAAGTGAAAATGCCGACGCCAACCTGTTTTTTTCTGTGAAAATAATTGAGATACTGTTGCGGGATACTGAAAATTCAGGGCATTTTCAAAAAATAAGGGTGGCCGGTTGGCTGTAACATTCTTATCACAAACGACCTAAATGCGCTTGCCTTTCGGCGCGTAAATTGCAACATAGCCAGGTGTTGCAGGCGAAGTCGTAATTTTTCAAATGCAGCAAAGGAGTCATGATCTCTAGATTCGCTCTAAAAGTGTGGTTCGCTTGCGCGGTTTTCGTGCTCGCGTTCGCAGGATTTTTTATTCCCGATGCTCGCGGCCAGGATTTCGGGCCAGGGAGCGCGGTGAGTCTCAATGGCACCAACGGCTATGTGCAAGCGCCCAGCGGCGTCTGGTTTAACGGTGATTTTACGATTGAAGGATGGGTGTTCGTCCGTAGTTACAACAGTTGGTCGCGCCTCATCGACTTTGCCGACGGGGCAAGCAGCAACAATGTCTATCTGGCTTTAAGTTATGGAACGCAGGGATATCCCACCATGGGGGTGTTTACCAACAACGGAACTCCGATATTGGAGGCAGGAACACGATTGCCGACTAATCAATGGGTCCATCTGGCGGCCACGCTCAGCGGCACGACGGGAACCATTTTCATCAACGGTATTCCGGTTGGGAGTGGCCCGCTCAATGTGGCGCCGAATGTTCTTCGCACCAATGATTATATCGGACGGAGCAATTACGCCACTGACCAATATGCGAATGCGATTTTTGACGAAGTCAGGATCTGGAATGTGGCGCGGACCCAGGCGCAGATCCAGAGCACGATGCACGAGGACCTGCCGGCCAGCACTCCCAACCTGGTCGGGCTTTGGGAGTTTGACGAGGACGACGGCACGAACACGGTGGAAGCGGTTAGCGGGCAGGAATCATATCTGGTTGGCGGTGTGACCTGGACGAATTCGGGCATTCCGTTCCTTCCGTCCATCGGCGTGTCTTCTGCGACATCAGTGCCCGGGTCCAGTGAGACATTGAACGGGATTGTCAATCCGGGCAATCTCGACACGGCCGCCTGGTTTGAATGGGGGACGACGACTAACTATGGCGATATGATCGAGGTGACGAACCTGGCCGCAATCAATGCCGATCTGGCGATCAGTTCGGTCCTTTCCAATTTACCTCCAACGACGTTGTTTCATTATGCCCTGGTAGCGACCAACTCGGCGGGCACAAATGTCAGCGCGGATTATGTGTTTCAAAACGTGCCGGCGGTGACGACTTTGGCCGATGACGGGTCGCCGGGGTCGTTGCGATGGGTCGTTGGCAATGCAATCAGCGGCGAGGACATCATTTTTATAACGAACGGCACAATCACGCTCACGAACGAAGAAATTGATGTGACGAATAACATGACGATCAGCGGGCCGGGTGTGACGAACCTGGTCATTAGCGGCAATAACGCCAGCCGAGTCTTTTACGTCTCTTCAGGCGTGCAGGCCAATCTCTCGGGGATAACGATTAGCAACGGACTGTCCACCGTTTACTTTGACAATTACTCCATTTATGACCCGTCAGGCGGCGGAATCCTGAATGGGGGAACGTTGACGTTAAGCAATTGTGAAATCAATGACTGTATGGCGGTGGCGGGCGCGAACGGGACTAGTTTTTATCCAACTGGCGGCATCGGCGGCAATGCCGGGGGGATTTACAACTATGGAGTGTTATCGCTTATCGACTGTACCTTGTCCGGCAACAGGGGCGGCGCGGGAGGCGCTGGCGGGCCGGGGAGTTTCCCGCTTCCGCCCGGCGGGACGGGCGGGGCGGGCGGGTCTGCGGGAGCCGTTTATAATAACGGAACTCTCTTTGTTTCCAACTGTACTTTTAATCACAATTCGGCCGGGAGCGGCGGCGCCGGCGGGACCACCACCACTTCGTTTGGCATAGGCCCGCCAATTACGACGACCACAGGATCTCCTGGTTCGGGCGGGCCGGGCGGGGCGATTTTCAATACCGGCACAGCCACGCTTTCGCTCAGTACCTTCGATAGCAATGCCGCCGGGGCCACCGGCGGTGGTATCTGTAGCTCAGGCCTCATCCTCATGACTGCTTGCACCATTACCCGGAACAGCGCAGGCATCGGCGGCGGGGTTTTTAACACTTCCGAACTCGCTGCTGACAATTCCATCTTCGCCGACAATACGGCCAGCGCATCGCCGGATTATTGGGGAATGTTCAGTTCCGAGGGCTACAACCTCATCGGCAATAACGCGGGTAGTTTCGGATTTTTTGTCGGTGATGATGATGATATCGTTGGAACGTCCAACGCCCCTGTTGACCCACTCATTGGTCCCCTGGCAAATAACGGTGGCCCCACTTTGACGGTGGCCTTGCTGCCCGGCAGCCCGGCCATTGACGCCGGCGACGATGACCTGTTGTCCATGGGCATCACTGACGATCAACGCGGTTTTCCACGAAAGAGTGGCGCGCACGTGGACATCGGCGCGTATGAGACGCTGATCGGCACTCAACCCTTGCTGAACAAGATGGCGGCGTCCGACCAGACGTTTGGCCTTGCCTTTACCAATACACCGTTCGCAGTCTTCACCGTCCTGATGTCCACCAATCTGGCGTTGCCATTGGCCGATTGGACGGTCCTGGGTACGCCCACGGAAATCGTCCCGGGCCAATTTCAATTTACGGACACCTCGGCCACGAATCCAGCGCAGTTTTATCGGGTCGTTTCGCCGTAGCCTGGTGCGCGATTTAGGATTCAGAGAGCACAATATTCTCTCTTTTTCAAAAATGGGGGGGTGCAAGTAAGGACGTTCTCCACAAGGGGATCAATTGTTTTCCTCCAACGGCTGTCAGGAAGTGGGGCTTCCACTTGGCTCACTGATCTTCAGGACTGTTTCCTGGCAAGATAGCCATACCACAATCCCGTAATGACAAAAACCCCGCTGCATCCGGCCATGAACCAAACGAGAAAGGGCGCAGGCAGATAATGCCACGCGCCCACCGAACCCGCCGCACAGGCTGCAGCACACAAATAGTAATAATACGCGCTGGCCCTGGCATTCTGGAGGCTCTTTTGCAGGATCAATTCCAGGGCCTGTTCATTACGTGCCAATGCTTCGGCGCAACCGGTTAAGCAGGTTAACCGCCGACCGGACGGCTTGGCGCATTTTTCGCAGATCGCGCGTCCGCAATAAGCGCAAATGCCGATGGCCTCGGAGTTATGGGTGGGGCATTTCATGAACGATCCGCAATGTGCAAATCCAGAATTTTTACGTGCCGGTCTGAGAAATCGTCCCAGAACTTAACGGCGTATCTGCCGAAGATGTGAACCTCCACTCGCCGGCCAGCCGCATCATACTCTACATAATCGGAATATTTGGACGGAAAAGCCGCGATCTCGCGGAAGCGTTGGAGCAAATGGCGCTGTTCGGGCGGGTGGAGCATACGGAGAAAATCGAGAACTTCAATGGCCACGAGCAGACGCGAATCGCTCATTGGGAATCAAGCCCAAGTTTGCGTTCGCATTGTTCAGGTGTCAGCCAGCGGTCGGGGGACTTGTCATCAATTTTTCGTGCCAGCTCTGCTGCGTAACCGGCACGGCCCTGGTCCTCAAGCGCGACCATGAAGGCCATGAGCTTGCGACGCTGGTCGGACGGCAATGCACTGACTTCGTTTTGAAGCACTTCGATGCTCATAACATCAACCTACGCCAGCCTTGAATTACGGGCAAGCCGGAATTGGCTTCGGAGTTATGGGTGGGGCATTTCATTTCGCCAATCCCACAAAATTTGTCAGCAATTGCAGGCCGATGCGCTGGCTTTTTTCCGGGTGAAATTGCGTGGCAAAAACATTGTCGCGCCAAACCGCTGATGCGAAGGCGCTGCCGTAATCCGTGCGGGTGGCGATGATGCTTTTGTCCACCGGCTCCGGATAAAAGCTGTGGACGAAATAGACGTAACTGCCGCTTTCTACGCCACGAAAGAGCGGACAATCGCGCTGGACGATTTCAAGCTGGTTCCAGCCGATCTGCGGAATTTTCAATCCATGCTTTTCGGAAAAACGGATGACGTTGCCTTTGAAGACGCCGAGACCGGCGGCGCAGGAGTTGAATTCCTCGCTTTTCTCGAACAGCGCCTGATAGCCAACGCAAATCCCCAGGAACGGCCTGCCGCCTTCGATAAATTTCTTCGCCGCTTCGAGCAATTCCTGTTTGCGGAGGGCGTTGATGCAATCGTCGAACGCGCCGACGCCGGGCAGGACCATCGCGCGCGCGTCGCCGATATCCTTCGGCGTTTTGGCGATATGCACGTCGGCGCCTGCCTTGAGCAACGCCTTGTGGACGCTGCGCAAGTTGCCGGAACCGTAATCAAGCAGGGCAATCACAACGGAAAGATACGAAGACGGCAGAAAAGCGGAAAGTGGAAACGGGCACAACTACGCACTGTTCCTGGCAAGGACAGCGATGAGCGATGTCCCTGTCACACTGCCAAAAGGTACGGCGGGCAGTATAGCTTTCCGATGTCTCACCCCTCAACCTTGATCCTTCTCCCCGTTGAGGGGAGAAGGAAAAACAAGTCGTAGCCGTGTTTCAAAGTGGACATCATTGCGCTATGTCTCACGTGATGTTCCAATCGATTAAAAAAAATACTGGGATGTGCCCTTTTCGCTTTCGGCTTTCCGCTTTTTCATTTTCGTGTTATTTCAATCGCGATGGATCATCAACCGGCGGCAAACAACCCCTCGCACGGCTCGCCGGGGCGTATTTGGCCCTGGTTGATCGTTCTGCTGGTCTTGCTGTTTATTGGTTTCATCCGGGTGCGCCTGTTGGAAATGCCGTTGGAGCGTGATGAAGGTGAATACGCCTACGCCGGACAATTGATCCTGCAGGGCATTCCTCCCTACGAACTGGCCTACAACATGAAGTTGCCCGGGACGTATTTCGCCTATGCGGCGGGTATGGCGGTGTTTAGACAGACCATTGCCGGCGTACATTTGACCCTGATCGTGGCCAACAGCTTGACGATAATCTTTGTCTTCCTGCTCGGGCGGAAGTTGTTTGGCGTCGCGGCCGGCCTGGTCGCCTGTGCCAGTTATGGCCTGATGTCGGTCAGCCCAACGGTTTTGGGAATGGCGGCGCACGCGAACCATTTTGTGTTGCTGTTTGCCGTGCCGGCGACTCTGTTGTTGCTGATGGCGGAGGAAAGCAAATCGCCCCGCACGCTCTTTTTCAGCGGCCTGCTTTACGGACTGGCGTTTTTGATGATTCAACAGGGGATGTTTTTCATTTTATTCGCGGGGATTTTTTTAATTTGGCACGCGGCAAAAGATCACGGTTTTTTCACGCGGCAGTTTGCGCGGAAAGTCCTTGTTTTCGCCGGTGGCGCGTTTTTGCCGTTGGCCATGTTTTGTCTCGCGTGTTTTATCTCGGGTGACTTTGAGCGGTTTTGGTTTTGGGCGTTTATGTATGCCGCCCGGTATGCCAGCATGTTGCCTCGCTCGGAAGGGATGCAATTGTTGGGGCAACACTTGCAGCAGACCTTTTATTTTTCAATCGGATTTTGGACGCTGGCCGTCATCGGGCTAATTCTGGCGGTCTTTGATAAAAAACATCGACAGCCGGCGCTGGTCGTACTGGTTTTTTGGCTTTGTTCATTTTTGGCCACGGCCACGGGATATTATTTTCGCGGACATTATTTCATCCTGGTCCTGCCCGCGTTCGCGCTCATGGTGGGAATGGCTGTGACGGCGATGCAAAACCTTTTGCGATTTCCCAAACTGCAGGATGTATTCCAGAGCCTGCCGGTGATATTGTTCGGCCTGATTTTCGCCTGGGCGGTGACGTATCAATCCCAATACTTCTTTCAGCTAACGCCGCGGCAGGTGGCCGATAATCTCTACCAATTGAATCCGGTTGATGAAGCGATGGTGGTTGGGGATTATCTTCGCAAAAACTCGGCGCCGGACGCAAAGATTGCCGTGATCGGCTCCGAACCGGAAATTTATTTTTACGCGCACCGCCATTCGGCGACCGGCTACATCTACACGTATGCGTTGATGGAACCGCAGGGCGCCGCGCTGGACATGCAGCATGAAATGATCGCAGAGATTGAAACCAATCGGCCGGAATATCTGGTGGGCGTCACTTACGGGCTTTCGTGGCTTTTTCATCCGCATTCAAATCATCTAATCGTGGACTGGGCCAGCCATTATGAAACCCGCTTTTACGACCGGATCGGAGTCGTTCGCAATGTCCGGGGTAACATAGAAAATGTTTGGGGAGATGCCGCAAAAAACGCCGATGTCAGCGGCGATTGCCTCATCGTGTATCAGCGCAAGCGGGGCGCCGGCTAGAGCAAAAAACTGTCGGGGGGGAACCTCACTTCTATATAAGTTTGCCCCGATCGCCCCTCACCCTAACCCTCTCCCCTGGGGAGAGGGAACAGGGAGAGAACGCTTTACTGGGTTTGAAGGCCAGATGGCGGACGACAGGTTCGGGGGGCAACCGCGGAATTTCGATTCGTGCTTTTAAAATTTCGGCTACAGTGTTTCTTCAGAAGCTCTAAGCCGCCTCGCGTTCGGTTTTTAACCGCAACTGTCCGCAGGCAGCGTCGATGTCATGTCCCTTTTCGCGCCGCAATGTCGCGGCGACCTTTTGCTTCCGGAGCGCGGCCAGGAATTTCTCGCAAACCGCGTCTGAGGGCCGTTCCCAGGGCAGGTCTTCCACTTTGTTGTAGGGGATGAGGTTGACCTTGGCGAAAAGTTTTTTGGCGAGAGCGGCCAGGGGTTTGGTTTGTTCCACCGAATCATTGACGCCGGCGATCAGGATGTATTCGAACGTCAGCATCCGGTTTTTTTTGTTTTGATAATCCAGGCAGGCGGCGACGAGTTCCCGGAGCGGAAATTTTTTGTTCACGGGCATGATCTTGTTCCGGACCTCGTCGGTGGCGCCATGGAGGGAGATGGCCAGGCGAAATTGCAACGGCTCGTCCGCCAGCCTGCGGATCTGCGGCGCCAGGCCGCTGGTGGAAATGGTGATTTTTCGCGCGCCAATGCCGCAACCCCACGGCGCGTTCAAGATTTTCAGCGCCTTCAGGAGATTCTCGTAGTTTGCCAGCGGTTCGCCCATTCCCATCACCACGATGTTGTCGATCTGGCGGGATTTTCCCGGAGCGATACGCTCCAGGGCAAGCACTTGTTCGACGATCTCATTCGGCTGCAAATTGCGTTTCCACCCTTCCAATCCGCTGGCGCAAAATTTGCAACCGTAGGCGCAGCCGACTTGCGTGGAGATGCACAGCGTATGGCGGTCACTGGCTTCGCCGTAGAGCGCAGGATTCGCCGGGATCAAAACGCTTTCAATAAATTGCCCGTCCGCAAGTTTCCAGAGGAATTTTTGCGTCGTGTCGTGCGAACCTTGTTTACGGGCAAGTTCCGGGTTTTGCAGCGAAAAATTCGCGCGCAATTTTTCGCGCAACGGTTTTGGCAGATTGGTCATCGTGTCCCAATCCGTGGCGCGCCGGGCGTAAAGCCAGTCGAGCAGTTGCTTCACGCGATAGGCCGGCTCGCCCCAATCTTTGAATTGAAGTTCCAGATCTTCGCGGGTGAGCGATTTGATGTCGGTTGCCACGCCTGAATGTTAGCGGCCCGGACGCCGAAACCAAGCCGTTATCCATTTGCGGATGCCCTTCCATGTTTCGATGTGGTTTTGTGTTTAGCTCGTCTTCTTTCCCCTTTCCATAAACTTCCAGGGAAAGAGAGGTGGGCTCTGGTTTAAGTTTAACCCGATCTCCCCACCCTAACCCTCTCCCCAGGGAGAGGGAATAGCGAGAGGACGTTTTTTTGATCATGGAATCGCTTCCTGACAGATTCCGCTAAATAGTATTTCAAACAAAGGCGCCGAGCGTTTCTCCCTCTCCTTGGAGGAGAGGGCCGGGGTGAGGAGGTCGTTCAACTGAATTCTTTCACCCAAAAATGTCCGAGTGATGGCAAGGATTGGTCAGCCATTAAATCAGAAAAAAATTGACTGGCAATGGGTTCAGTTATGATGGACGGCTGCTTGAATAAAACTGTTTCAACTGAAGCCGCCTCACGGGCAGCCGTTGCGCCCAAACCCCGCGACATGCGGCTCGATGCCCTGCGTGGATTTTTTCTGATCGTCATGGCTACCGTGCATATGCCCACACCCCTCTCGCGGCTGGGACAGGACCCGGTGGGCTACAACGGTTCAGCCGAAGGGTTCATTTTTTTGAGCGCGTGTCTGGCGGGCATCGTCTATGGAAAAACCTATTTGGCGGGGGATTGGACGGCGATGGCCCACCGCATGTGGAAGCGCGCCCGGCACATTTATGTCATCCATCTGGTGACGTTGTTGCCCATTGCCTTGCTGGCCTGGATGCTGGCGGCGCGGCTTCCGACTCTGGCGAACCATTTTGGCGATTTTCTCGTCCATCCCTGGGGCGCGCTGGCACTGATGCCTTTGCTTCTGCATCAACCGCCCTTGTTCGACATCCTGCCGCTCTACGTGATTTGCATGGCGGTTTCACCGTGGGTGATGGGAGTGGCGCGGCGGCGGAGTTGGGGAATCGTGCTGGCGTTCTCGGCGACGATCTGGCTGGCGGCGCAGTTCAAATGGGATGCCCGGCTGATCGGTGATCCGGCGCGGCTCCTTCCCTACCGCTGGGGCGCGTTTGATCTTTGGGGCTGGCAATTCCTTTGGTTTTGCGGCCTGGCCCTCGGGGAAACCTCATTGCGCCGGCGCATCATCAAATCCAAATTCCGGCTTTGGTTGGGCGTTCCCGCTGCCGCGCTGGTGATTGTGGCCTTCCTGACCCGCTTCGGGTTCTGGCCCCAGGCATGGTGGAACCCGGATCTTTTCCTGTGGATGGACAAATGGACGCTGGGTCCGCTGCGCCTGCTCAATTGCGCGGCCTGGGCGGTGATGTTTCTGGCGTGGAATCCGCAGCCGCCCAAGTGGTTGATGGCCGCGCCGGCATTGCTGGGGCGCAATTCGCTGGCGGTTTTTGCCATTCACCTGCCACTGGTGATTGGCGCCGCTGTCGTCATTCAGCAATTTGCGTTATCGCACAATGCGCAAATAGGATTCGGCCTATTTGTCACCGCCCTCCTTTTTCCCTGGGCGGCGTACTGGGATTACCGCAAACGCGGGCGTATAAAGGCAGACAAGGCGGGACTGGCACTGCCGTTGATTAAATCGCCGTCTCCGACAGCAACAGCAGACGCGAAAATTGCGCGGCGGTGACCGGCGTGACCGATAATCGCCCGATCCTCACCAACGCCATTTCGCCCAGAATTTTGTCCGCCTTGATCTGCGCCAACGTGACCGGCCTGGTCAAAGCTTTGAGGGGAGTCAGGTCAACAGCGGACCAATCGCCTTCATTTGCGGTGGGATCGGGATACGGTCCGTTTTCCACGCGCGCCAGGCCGACGGCTGATTTTTCTTCTACGCTGTGGTAGAAGAACACCAGGTCGCCTTTTTTCATCGCGCGCAGATTGTTTCGGGCGGCAAAATTGCGCACGCCCGTCCACGCCGTTTCCCCGTCCTTCACTAATTGCGACCAGGAATAGGCCTCGGGTTCGGATTTTACGAGCCAGTAGTTCATTTACGATTCACAATTTGCGATTTACGATTACGGCATGAGTTTGGCCGAAAATCTCGATTCGATTCAACAACGGATTCGCGCTGCCTGTGATCGGGCGGGGCGCGTCGCGCAATCCGTCCTTTTGTTGGCGGTTTCCAAAACGCATCCGGCGGAGGCCATCCGGGCGGCGGTGGATTGCGGCCAGATTTTTTTTGGCGAGAGCAAAATCCAGGAGGCCAAGGCGAAAATTCCGTTATGCCCGGGCAAAGCGCGCTGGCATTTCATCGGGCATTTGCAGTCAAACAAAGTCCGCGAGGCGGTGGAGTTGTGTGAAATGATCCAAAGCGTGGATGGCCTGTCTTTGGCGATGGAGATTTCCAAACGCTGTGAACAGGCCTCCAAGACCATGCCGATCCTGATTGAAGTCAACGTTGCCGGGGAGGCGAGCAAGTTCGGATATGCGCCGGAGGCCTTGCTTCGCGAGTTGAAGGAAATCAATGTCTTGCCCAGGGTTGAGGTCCACGGCCTCATGGCGATTCCGCCTTACACCACCGATTCCCAAAAATCGCGTGTGCACTTCCAGCGATTGCGCGAATTAAAAGGTGAGTGCGAACAAATCCTTGGCGCGCCGCTGCCTCATTTGAGCATGGGCATGAGCGGCGATTTCGAGACCGCCATCGAGGAGGGCGCGACAATTGTCCGCGTGGGGACGGCGTTGTTCGGCGAAAGACAGAAGATGAAAGTGGCAAAACAAAGCGATGAAAATTGATTTCCATTCCCCGGCGGATTTTTTATCTTGGAGTTGTGACCATTGACACGTTCAAGCGCGAGATTTCCGCGGCCGCCAAGGTGTACGATAAATACATCGTATGCGTGGACAAAACGCCGGCGGATTTCGAAGCGTCCTTGCTATCGCTGATGGTCAAGGCGATCAAGGCTTATGAAAACCGCGGCGCGGGGATGCGCCACGGCATCGCGCTGGATAAGCGCGTGACGATCATTTTAAGCGAAAGCGGCGAGGAACGCCCGATGTGCGGCATTTATTTCAATCTCCATTCCCCTTACCAGAAAGACGCGCTGCCCAAAACGGTCAAACCGATGACCGAGAAAACGCAAAAGCCCGAGGAATGAGCGGGAAAAGCGGAAGGCGCGAGGAAATGGAATAAATGAGGCATTCATCCATGCAGCAGACGGGCCGTTTATTTTCCAAACAAACTATTGAACGTCTTTTTCACGCTGTTGGCCCCTTTGGTCCCAAGGCCTTTCGCGTTCCCTTCCAGGCCGGTGGCTTTGGAAGTGACAGCGGTGATTGTGGCGGTCGTGATGGCATGGAAGACGCGGCTGGTCAGATCAGCAGCGGTGATGCCATCAGGCCCGGTTCCCAAGTTGGACAAATGGATGTCCGGCAGCGGGAGTTCGTTGATGCCAACTTCCCGGCCAAACAAGTTCAAGCTTCCGCTGACTTTGGCCCCGGTAATCACGAGATCGTCCACCTCAAATTTCCGGGACGGGTTGGCCGGACCAGAGGGGACGGAGGCATTCGTCGTCGCCGTCCCGCCGGTCTTGCTGGTGCTGTCCACGTTCGCGAGAATGGCGCTCAAATTGTTTCCGCCCAGGCTGCCTTCAAAGGTAATTTGCGGATATTGGATGTTGATCGAGCGCACCACAATTTTGTCCGAGAAGATCGTCGATGGATCGACCCCGACACTGACGTCGCCCACACTGATCGCCTGGGGCGATTTGTAGCCGGACGGGTTGCCGACCACGAGATTTTTCACCTCGGCGGAAGCGGTGAGCAGGCCGATATTGACCTGGTCCACGGTGACGGAGACCTTGGTGATCCTGGGACCGTAAACTTCCACGCCGCTTTTGACGATGCGGCCCAGGTTCATCACCACGACGGTGGCGGCGACGGCGATGAGAATTAACAGCAGGATGAAGACGCGCCAAAAGTATTTTCTTGTTTTAGACATTTGATCAGGGGGTTAAGAGTTTCTTTACAGCCAGGACAAGTTCGCGCACCTGGTAGGGTTTGGCAAGAAATAGGTCGGGCTTGGAGGGTTCGTCGGCGAAAATGCCTTCATCCACAGTGCCGCTGATCAGAATGACCTTTTGGCGGGGATTAATGCGGCGGCATTCGCGCAGCACGTCCAGACCGTTCAGGCCTTCCATGGCATAGTCCGTGATGACCACCGCGGGTTTGGCCGCGGAATATTCCGCGAGGGCTTCCCTGGGGTTGGCGAAGAGCCGCACGTTTAAACCCAATGGATTCAGGACGGTTTTGGCCAAATCCAGCAGCAACGGTTCGTCATCCACGACGAATATCGTCACGGAGTCTTGGACATCAGGGGCGCTCATCGTAACAGGTAAAGATTATGAAATACTTATTCTGCGGCAATAAGCAAGCTGCTTTTGAGAAAAAGTTATTCACAGGACAAGATTTCCTTGCATCCCCGCGCTTCCGGCTTTAGAGTCAAACGCGAGGGTATGCCAAGATCGGGGGATATGTGGATATGAAAACGAAATCGCCGGCTTTACTTGAAAAGAAGAAGACCAACGTCCGTTCCGCGCGTGACGAGATTGAACAACCTGTTGAACCTAAAAAAACTGGAACCTAAAATGACTCCTGCCCAAAAGATCCCCGGCTCAAGACCCAAACGGTCCACTGCAAGAAAAATCAAAGATACCATCGCCTCTGCCATCGGCATGGTCACCGGGCCGGTGAAATCCGCCCGCGCCAAATCCAGGGAGCCTGAGCCGGCGGTGAAGGTCACCGCCGAGACCCGCGTGCGACGGACTTACACGCGCAAGAAAAAAATCGAGGTGCCAACAATCCTGCTGGAAGGCGACGAAACGCCCGTTTTACCCGCCGGCGGGCCGGGAAAAAAATTCGAGCTTGGCCCGGGACCGGTCGAGCAGCCTTTTGCGACCGCCGAGGCCGAATTGCCGCAGGCCTATGGCACCAAAAAACTTTTTCTCACCGCGCGCGACCCGCACTGGCTGTATGCCAACTGGGACCTCACGCAGGAGCAGCAGTCAAAATTGAACACGCGCTCCGCGGACGGCCACCTGGTTTTGCGGATTTACGCCAGCGCCATCGAAGGTCATCCGCTCTACGAAATCCACGTACACCCGGAATCGCGCCATTGGTTCGCGCACGTCGAGCGCGCGGGTAATCCGTACGCGGCGGAATTGGGCTTTTATTCGAGCATCGGGCGCTGGACGCGGGTCGCCGTTTCCGCCCTGACGGTCACCCCGCCGGACGCCGCCTCAACGGACGAGAAATTTGAATTTGCGACCATTCCCTTTGAATTTCCCTTCATGCGGTTGATGGAACTGGTCAAGGCGGCGGTGCGCGAAAATCTCCCGCTGGCCCAGGCCATCGAGGAGCTCCGGCGCAGCGGCCATCCGGAATTGCCGCGCGTCTCCGGCAACGGCACGCATTGGACGGCGCAACAGGAGCAGGCGTTCTCGAAGATCGTCACCCTCGATCCGATGCGCCGCGTCTGGATGGGTTCGCTCGAGATCACCGAGCTGATCCGGCGCCGGTTGGCGGAGGAAATGTCTTCGTTGGGGATTTCCTCACTGGGCGTCTCGAGTTTTTCCAGCCCGATCGGCGGCGTGGAAAAGAAAAAAGGATTTTGGTTCAACGTGAACGCCGAACTGATCATCTATGGCGCCACTGAACCCGACGCGAAAGTCACCCTGGGCGGACATCAGATCCGTTTGCGTCCGGACGGTTCGTTCAGTTACCGGTTTTCCCTGCCGGACGGCAACTATGACCTTCCGGCTGTGGCGGTCTCCGCCGATGGCACCGACGGGCGGGCGGCGGAACTGAAGTTCAGCCGCCAGACACACTATCACGGCGACGTTGGCAAGCATCCCCAGGACCCCTCGCTCCGGCCGCCGGTGCCGGAAAGCATATGATATGGACGCCCCACCTCGCGGCGCCTTGACCTTCGTCCGTCTGGTCGCCGTTTGCGTCATGGTGATCGGATTATTGGACGTGGGATTATATCTGACTGAATGTTTTGAACCGAAACACCGCGCGCCGGTCAAAGTATTTCCGATTATCTCAAATTCAATTCCGGTGTTCCTTGGCATCATCCTGTTGGTGAAGGCCAGGGCCATCGCGCATTGGATTGCCGAAAAGTTTGAATAAAGCGGCCATGCAAGGATGTCTTTCCATCATTTTACACGCGCATTTGCCATTTGTGCGCCACACGGAAGGCGAAAAGTTCCTGGAAGAGAGCTGGCTTTTTGAGGCCATCACCGAGACGTACCTCCCGCTCCTCCAGATCTTTGAAGGCTGGCGCCGGGACGGCATGGATACCCCCATCACCCTTTCCCTCTCGCCGACGCTTTGCAGCATGCTGGCCGACCCGCTGCTGCAACAACGCTACGAACGGTATTTAAACAATCTGATCGCGCTGGCGGAAAAGGAAATCCATCGCACCCACTGGGACCGGGCGTATCGCGAGCTGGCGTGGATGTATCATCATCGTTTCACCACCATCCGCGATGCCTGGGATTTTTACCGGAAAGACCTGCTCGGAGCGTTCCGAAAATTTCAGGATGACGGGCGGATGGAAATCATCACCACGGCAGCCACGCACGCACTCCTGCCGATGCTCGTCAATCATCCCTCATCCATCCGCGCGCAAATCTTCACCGCGCGCGACCATTATAAAAGCTGTTTTGGACGCGAGCCCCGGGGCATTTGGCTGCCGGAATGCGCCTATGTGGAAGGCGTGGAAACTTTTTTGCAGGAGGCCAACATCCGCTGGTTCATCCTGGACACCCACGGGGTGCTGCACGCGCGCCCGCGCCCGCGCTATGGCACGTTCGCGCCGCTCTTCACCCCGAACGGCATCGCCGCTTTTGGACGCGATTACGATTCATCCCGGCAGGTCTGGAGCCAGCGCGAGGGCTATCCCGGCGACCCGCGTTATCGCGACTTTTATCGGGACATCGGTTTTGACCTGGATTTCGACTACGTGAAACCGTACCTGCCCGCCTCCGACACCCGCGGGTTCACCGGCATCAAATATTTTCGGATCACCGGCAGGGAGAACAAGGAGATCTACGATCGCGGCGCGGCCTTGCACGCGGCCGGCGAGCATGCCCAACACTTCCTGAACGAACGCACCGCGCAAATCAGCCGGCTCGCCGGGCTTCTCGACCGCCCGCCGCTCATCATCGCCCCGTATGACGCCGAATTGTTCGGGCATTGGTGGTATGAGGGGCCGGAATTCCTCGATTACTTCACGCGCAAACTGTTTTACGACCAGAAGACCGTCGCGATGATCACGCCGGGGGATTATTTGCACCGCTATCCGACCAACCAGATTGGCACGCCCAGCGCCTCGACCTGGGGCGAGGAAGGTTACTTGCGCGCCTGGTTGAACGACAAGAACGAATGGATCTATCCGCATTTGCAGGTGGCGCAGGAACGCATGAATGCCCTGGCAAAAAAATTTCCGAAGGCGACTGGATTAAAGGCGCGCGCGTTGAAGCAGGCCGCGAGAGAGTTGCTCCTGGCGCAATCGAGCGATTGGCCGTTTATCATGCGCGCCGGCACCAGCCCGGATTACGCCCGCCGCCGCTTCAAGGACCACCTGTTGCGGTTCATCTCCTTGCATGACCAGCTCACCGCCACCGGCGTTGACGAAAAATGGCTCGCCGACATCGAATCCCGCGACAATCTTTTTCCGGACGTGGATTGGAATTATTGGAAGTGAACCTTATCCCGGAGCGCGGGTCTGTGACCCGCAGCGGTTTGGGAAAGGTATGGCACGCTGCGGATCGCAGAGCCGCGCTCCCATAGAAGCTTGCCGGTTCAGGTGTTCAGGAGGCGACACTTTTCCAGGCGACACTTTTCCATTTCCCTCGAACGCGCGGCGGCTTACTCTGTCCACTATCAAATGAAGAAATTTTCCGCTATTTTGATTTTTGGGTTGCTGGCGATTTTGCGCGCGCCTGCGCAGGTGGTCACCCTCGATATTTCCCTCGACCAGGAACAATATCTGCCCGCCGAGGCATTGCCGGTCACCGTTCATGTCAATAACAGTTCCGGCCAGACCCTGCATTTGGGCGCGGACAATTATTGGCTGACGTTCAGTGTGCAATGCCTGGACAACAATGCCAGTGTGGTGAAGCAATCCCAACCGCCGGTCGCGGGAGCGTTTGATCTGGGTTCTTCAGAAGTCGCCATCAAGCACGTGGATATCGCCCCCTATTTCGATCTGAAACAGACCGGACGTTACCGGGTGATCGCTTTCGTCCATATCCCGGAATGGAACATGGATGTTTCAAGCGCGCCCAAGGAGTTTGATATCGTGGACGGCGCGGAATTGTGGTCGCAAGCCTTTGGCCTGCCGATGCCCGCCGGAGTGTCCAATCGCCCGCCCGAAATCCGGAAATATGTTTTGGAGGAGGCAAATTATCTCAAGAGACAATTGCGCATGTACGTGCTGGTGACGGATGAGTCGGGCGGACAGATTTTCAAGGTCTCGGCCGTCGGCCCGATGGTTTCGTTTGGCCGGCCCGAGGCGCAATTGGACAGCGACAGCAAATTGCACGTGCTATATCAAAGCGGTCCGGAATCGTTCGTCTATTCCATCATCAACCCGGAAGGGACCATCCTGAGCCAGGATGAATATGATTACGCGAACTCGCGCCCGCGATTGAGCCTGGATGCCTCTGGCAACATTGTGGTGGTTGGCGGCGTTCGCCGGGCGAAGCCTGCGGAATTGCCGGTCATTATGCCGCCAAATCCATTGCCCGCTCCGGCAAAACAGTAAGGACTGAAACGCGAAGATAGAAGAGGGATGATTGAGGAGGGAGACTCCACGGTTACCTGCTTTTTTTCTCTCAACTCTCAACTCAAATTACCCTCAACGGCCTCTGCTACTGCATCAGATCCTCTTTCGAGAGCACCCGTTTCTGCATTTCATTGACGATAATGCGCACCCGGTCCAGCACCATGTCCTGCGTTTGGGCCAGGGTGTAGGATTTTAGTTGTACGCGCACAGCGGCCATCGGATCGCCATTGCGGTCGTTGAGCGCCGTCGTCACGGCCACCGTGCCTTTGCCGTGCCCGTAAAAAATTGAGCCGTCTTGGTAAGCTTTCTCCTCCGCATCCGTCCCCGGTTGTCCGATCTCCGCCGGTTTATTGCTCGCGACGATGCGCATCTGTCCCTTGCTGTCGGGCAGATAGATCCGCAGGCCCAGGATTCGCGGATATTTTTGCATGACATCATCCACGAGCGCCTGCGCCGCCGGAATGATCGGCGTATAATTGATCGTGGTATCGGCGAAATACGTGACCGAGTCGGACTTCGTCCAAAATCCGATTTTGCCTTCGGAAAATGACGTGTCCTGCAGCGGGGGGGCCGCCAGGTTGTCGTCGAGCCAAAACGTGATCTGATCGCCATCGCACTGCACTGACAGGCTATGCCAGGCGTTCGTGGAAATATCCACGTCCGGCCCGATGATATTCCCGCGCACACCCTTGACGACTTTGTAGAAACGCACGTTATGGCCGAGCGCGCTGGCGCGGACGACATAAAAGTTGGACGCGTTCTGGTAACGGAAAACGATTCCCGCCATCTCTTCCGCGGCGCCGCTGACGATCTTGAAATGCGTCGTCATCTTGAAGTTCTTGAAGGTCGCGCCGTCGTAGAGGAGCATCGGAAAATGCTCGTCGGTGGTATCCTGGCTCAATTGTGCCAGCACGCTGCGCGTGGCTTCAGTCGGCGTCGGTGTGGATTGCGGCATCAGGGGCGCGAAGGCGGACGGCGCCACGTCGGAAACAATCTTCCAATCACCAGGCTCGCCGCCGCCGGCGAGCGCGCTGGAAAAATTTGTCGGCGTCTGTCCAACTGGAAAGTTATTGAAATCAAGGGTGATTTCCGCGCCGGCGGCGGTGAATCCAAAGGCCAACAGCCACAGGAGAAACAGTTTTTGCACGCGCGGCAGGTTTGCAGAAAGTCCGCCGCTCGACAAGGAATAGCGTCTCCGCATCGATATTTCGATCATTGCCCGGAGTAATAGCGGTCTATCTTGGCGGAAACATCCTTGTAACCCGCGTCAATCTCGTAGATTAGCTTGAACTGTTCGATAGCTTCCTCTTTTTTTCCCATACTTTCCAGCACAGTCCCGAGATTATAGATCAAATCTTTCTTCTCCTCATCAAAGACCGGTTTTTCCTTGATGGCCCTTTGCAAAGTACTTGCCGCCAGGTCGTACATCTTGCGTTTGGCAAAGCATTGCGCCAGGCAACTCATCGACGCCAGCTTCTTGTGGGGATTGTTCTGCGACTTTTGAAATTCCTGGATGGCCTCGCCGATCTTTCCCACCTGGAAATAAAGCTGGCCCATCTCAAAGCGGATGGCCAGGTCGGTGGGATATTTTTCCACGCGCTTTTGGCATTCGGCGACCTGAAAATTCAATTTTTCCGCCTTCAGCCTTTCCACCTGCTCGGCGTGGTCCGCGTCAAAGGGATTGATCTGTTCGATCTGGTGATCGAAACGTTTGACGATGGTATGGGCGATGGCCAGTTCCAGCGAGGGGTCGTTGCCCATCTCGGAATTTTTGATGCGGTCGTACAGGCCGAGGGCCTGTTCGAATTGCTTGCGCGAGGAGTAAAGTTCGGCGAGCGAACGGACGATCTTCAAATTGTTCGGCTCGGTCTTCATGCGCTCTTCATATTCGCGGATGAGCCGTTCGGTGACGTCCTCGGATTTTTCCACCCGTTTTTCCTGCTCCAGTTTGGTGGCTTCATTTTTGTCTTTGAGAATGTCGCGGAAGGAGCCGCCTCCGCCCTCGAGCGCGCCATAGCCCCCCTCGGACATGGTTTTGCGGGCGGATAAATCCTTGAGCGCCCCGTTCAGGCCGCCGTCGCCCGGATACTGGTTAAGCAAATCCATCAGGATTCTTTCCCCCTTGGTGCCCTCGCCGATTTTTGCCGCGAGATAGGCGTATTCAATGGCCACGTCCTTGTCTTTGGGCGAATTTTTCAGGAGGGTATCCAACGACAACGCCGCCGTGCGC
Source organism: uncultured Verrucomicrobiae bacterium (assembly GCA_963797825.1). Lineage (GTDB taxonomy): Bacteria > Verrucomicrobiota > Verrucomicrobiia > Limisphaerales > UBA11358 > UBA11358. Next base: position 86,924 of record CAWCRR010000029.1, on the reverse strand, counting down.
GGCAACTCCAGGGCATTGGCCGCGTCCACGATGATGCGATGCGCCGAGGAATTGTGCGGGTCGCTGCTCAGGATTTCTTCGGCGATGGACATCGCCTCGGCGGGATTTTTGCCCATGGCCATCTTGGCCTTGGCGATCTGCGGAGATGATCCCGCGCCGCTCAACATCTTTTTGAAAAAACCCTTGCTCTCGCCGGCCTTGCGGAACTGCGCCTCGCGCAGCGACTTGCGGCACTCAAAAAACGCCGGCTCCTTGTCCGCCGCCTGCTTCAGCAGCGCGATGGCGTAGTCCAAATTTTCCCGCGAAAGGGCTTCCATGCCCTTGGCATACAGTTTTCGGGTGTCGATCGATACTTCATTCAGGTTTTTTTCAGCCATAAGATTAAATCGTTTGCGTTCTCAAAAATCAACCGCATTGCGCCTTGTGCCGCAGGGCATGGTCGATCAAGACCAGCGCCGTCATCGCTTCCACCATCGGCACCGCGCGCGGCAGCACGCAAGGATCGTGGCGTCCACGGGCCTTCAGTTTCGTATTTTCCAGGCGGACGTCAATCGTGTCCTGCTCGTGCATCACCGTGGCCACCGGTTTGAACGCGAGGCGGAAGAAAATCGTCTGGCCGTTCGAAATGCCGCCCTGGATGCCGCCCGAAAAATTCGTGGTGGTGAAAACTTTCTTGTTCTTTGCGCGAAAAGCGTCGTTATGCTCGCGGCCGGTCATCAAAATGCTGTCGAAACCCGACCCGATCTCGAAGCCCTTGGTCGCCGGCAGGCTCAACATCGCCTTGCCCAGGTCCGCGCCGAGCTTGTCAAAGACCGGCTCGCCCCAGCCGGCGGGAACGCCGCGGGCAATGCCTTCGACCGTCCCACCCACGGTATCTCCGGCTTTGCGAATATCGTCGATCAACGCAATCATCTTTTCCGCGGCGGCCTTGTCCGGGCAGCGGACAATGTTGGATTCGACGTCTTTAAACCTCACCTTGTCCGGGTCAACGTCCGCCGAAATGTTTTGGACCTGTTTGACGTAGGCCAGGGTCTCGACGCCAAACCGCTCGCGCAAAAGTTTTTTGGCGATGGCGCCGGCGGCGACGCGGCCAATCGTTTCGCGGGCGCTCGCGCGTCCGCCGCCTTGCCAGTTGCGAATGCCGTATTTGGCAAAGTAAGTAAAATCCGCGTGGGACGGGCGGAATTTTTCCTTCATCTCCGAATACGCTTCGGGCCGGGCGTCCTCGTTTTTGACCCACATGCAGATGGGCGTCCCGATGGTTTTGCCTTCGAAAGTGCCGGAAAGGATTTGCACCACATCCGGTTCCCGCCGGCGCGAGGTGATTTTGGACTGGCCGGGGCGCCGGCGGTCCAATTCCGGTTGGATGTCCGCCTCGGTCAATTTCAATTTGGGCGGGCAGCCATCCACGACCACGCCGACACCGCCGCCGTGGGATTCACCCCAGGTGGTGATGCGGAACAATTGCCCGAAAGTGCTTGCCATACAGTAATGATGCGAAAAAAAGGGGAATTGGTCAAATCCCCCTTATTCGGAGGGACGAGTTACACGAGTCCCAAATTAAGCCTGGCTCCGTGCGACATGCTCCGATCAATCTGTTGTGGGATCAAAAATCACACCCATGAACAAAATCGTTCCATTTTGGTTGTCTTCGATCAGGAATAAAAAAGGGCGATCCACATCCATGTTAAAAGTTTTGGGAGGAGGCATTTCGAATTCCGACGAGGTTGGAATGCTTATTACAGTTACCGCTGCCGCTTCGGTTCCCTCTTCCTTGACTTCTACATAGGTTTTTTGTAACGCATCTGAAATGAAAAGTTGGGGAGCAATACCGGAAAAATCGGCTTTTTCGGCATTGAATGCCGTTTTCATTCCCAGCGATTGGAGCGGTTTCGTCAAATCCACGCTGTATTCAATCTTGAACTTCGGCAACACGAGCGTTCCCTCTTCGTCGCTGAAGCCCGGTTTGGTTATTCTTTTCCAGACATCGCCGCTCATTAGGCCCAGCAGTTTCTCCGGGCTGGAGTTGGTGTCTGGTAGAAAAACATACATTGCAAGGTTGTCGTCTTCGTAGGGCAGCCGCACGGCTTGATAGCCGGTGCCCCGCCGGTAAGTGAATGTTTTCGACTTAGTCATCATGGAAACAATTTTCTGACCGCCGCCGCGCAGATAAAATGGCCGGTCTTTCGTGTCGTTCGCATCAAACGGGTCTTCCCATTTGCCTTTGAAATAAACTGCATTGGCCAGAAACAATTGGGTATATTCCGGATCAATCATGCCATCCGCAATGTGGTCAATTTTTCCGTGGGTCTTTTCGCTGGCCCAGGCATTGATGACATCCACCGAATGAGGGTCTGCAAAATTGAGCGGCGCGACCGTTGCGCCGAAGAACTGTTGATTGCAGGCGATGAATGACGGCTTTACGGACGTTCCCTGACGATACCAAATTGCATCGGCGGTCGTGAGAATGACATTAGTGTTCTCATTTAGTGATTTTGTGATGTCCTGACTGCCTTCGTTTACGACGGCATCCGGCAAACCGGTCGTTCCCAAGACCTGCTGCATTTCGGTCTTCGTTTGCCCGGCGGCCCCATTGCCAACCATCTGCAAGACGGTTGAGGCGCTGTAAGGCGAAATGAAAATGTTTGCCGCCGGCTGGTCCTTGGACAATTGCTTGAGCAGATTGAAGGCAAATACATTGTTTGCCGCCGCCAATTGCTGGTCATCGGCAGGTGCAGCGCCTGCTCGATGCAAACCGGTGAGCAAGAGCAGAATTACAGTAAGAATATTGTTCGATTTCATAAGGCTTCTCTGATAGCTGACTTTGGAAGCGTTGTAGTCCTGTTACAGGAATATTGCAATTCAAATACTTTGTCGAAGTGTCGCAGGGGCGCATCTCAGTTTCTTGCAAGCGTAGCGCAGACTTCCCAGTCTGCTGTATCGCAAGTTTCTAAACTTGCGGGCGGTGGATAGTCCATGCCCTGCCGATTTGGAAATCGGCGAGACAGCGGGTTTGGAAACCCGCGCTACGACGAGTTTGCAAAAAAGTGAGATGCGCCCATGTCGCAGTCCAAGACGACATCATTTAGCAATCGTCCCTCCGGAATCTCGGATTTGGGACTCGTATAACTTGTCCCTCCGAAATAGAATTTCCCGAATGAATCGCATACAGGAACGCTTCGCCCAATTGCACAAAGCGGGCGGAAAGGGTTTCATCGTTTATATCGGCGCGGGCGACCCGAATCTGAAAGCCACGCGCGAATTGGCCCTGGCATTCGATAAGGCCGGCGTGGACATTTTGGAACTCGGCGTGCCGTTCAGCGACCCGCTCGCCGATGGATTGGTGAACCAACTTGCCGCCCAGCGCGGCCTGGAATCGGGTACGACTCCGCCCAAGGTTTTGGAGACCGTCGCGGCCATTCGCAAGAAATCAGAGATTCCAATCGTCCTGTACATTTATTTCAATCTCATCCATCGCATCGGCATGGAGAAGTTTATCCGCAATGCAGCCAGGGCCGGGGTGGATGGTTTGCTGGTGCTCGACCTGCCGCCGGAAGAATCGGACAATTACGAGGCACTCATGCGCAAACATGGGCTCTGTCATATTTACCTTGTCGCGCCGACGACGCCGGAAGAACGCATGGAATATATCGTCAAGCGCGGGAGCGGTTTCATTTATTACGTCTCGCGAGAAGGCGTGACCGGGATGCAAAAACAGATCGCGTCAAATCTCTCGCAACAGGTCGCCAAGATTCGTGCCCATACGGATTTGCCCATTGCTGTCGGTTTTGGCGTCTCGAATCCCGAACAGGCCCGGCTCGTCGCGCAGGTGGCGGATGCGGTGGTCGTGGGCAGCGCGGTGGTGAACCAGATCGCCAAACATGGAAAGTCGAAGGATTTGGCCAGGCGCGTAGGCAAATTTGTGAAATCGCTGGTGGATGCGGTGAAAGCGGTTTGACCACGGATGGACACGGATTAACACAGATATAAAATGCTCACGCAAGGGCGCGAAGGCGCGAAGCCAATTAAATTGGCGACTTCTTATTTTAGAAAAAGGCATCTTAATAAATATAAGCCGGCACGGGCACCAGCCTTATTTTAATTGATAAAAATTGACATTCAACCCATCGTAAGGAATCCTTACGACATGACGACGACGATTTCATTGACCAGCAAACGGCAATGCGTTTTGCCAAAAGATTTCTGCGAGCGCAAAGGTTTGAAACCCAATTCCCCTCTCCGTGTGACTGAAATTGGCGAGGGGCTTTACATTACGCCGGTACCGCAACCGTCGGAAGCCGAAATCAATCGCGTAATGAAATTAGCCGGTTGGCCGCCGACAAAGCGGTTCACTAAGAAGGATGAGAGTGAACTGCTGCGCGAAATCCATGAGGATAGAAAAAAGCATCGCCGTTCTTGATACCAGCGTTATTGTCGCTGGTATTTTCTGGAGAACAGATGCTTACCGTTGCCTTGTTGCATTGACGAAGCGGCGGTTTTTTATTGCCGGTTGTGAGGAAATTTTTTCTGAATACCGCCGCAGCACATTGAAACGACCAAAGCAGTTTGGCATTGATCCGTGTCCGATGTTGGATTATTTGGAAGCAATCGCCAGAAAAGTTGAGCCGGGTCCTTTTTCTTCGCCTGTTTGTCGCGATTTAAACGACGAAGTTTTTCTTGCGACAGCTGTTGCCGCCAACGCACAGTTTATCGTGACACACGACCCGGATTTACTAATTCTTAAAAAACCATTCGGAATCGAGATTTTGCGTCCAAGAGAATTTTTGAAGAAAATATCCAAATGAAATCTAAAGCCAAATCATCAAATGCAGACCGTTTTGTCATCATCATGGCCGGCGGACGCGGCGAGCGTTTCTGGCCGTTGAGCCGCGAGAAGATGCCCAAGCAATTGCTGCCGCTGCTCGGCAAACAATCGTTCCTTCAGGAAGCCGTCGCGCGCGTGCTGCCGCTGGTGCCCGCCAGGAACATCTTTGTCATCACCAACGAGGCCCAATTGCCGGAAGTGCGCAAACAATTGCCCAAGATCCCCACGGCGAATCTCATCGCCGAGCCGATGGGCCGCGATACCTGCGCCGCCGTCACGCTCGGCGCAGCCCTCGTCGGCGCGCGTTCGACGACTGGGGTCATGGCGGTTTTGCCCGCCGACCACGTAATTCCTGATGCGAAAAAGTTCCAACAGATATTAAATGATGCCTTTGATTTGGCGGCGCGAGGCCAGGCGATTGTGACCATCGGCATCAAGCCGACGGAGCCGGCCACGGGCTACGGTTATATCCGAATCGGAAACGAATTGCCGACGCCGGATGGCGTGAAGAAATACAAGACGACCTTTTTCAAGGCCGAACAGTTTGTGGAAAAGCCGGACTTCCAGCGGGCGCTCGAGTATGTGAACAGCGGGCAATATCGCTGGAACGCGGGGATGTTTGTCTGGAGCTTTATCACCGTCACCAACGGCCTGGAAAAGCATCAGCCGGAAATGTTCGCCGCCTGCCAGCGATGGTTCAAGGTCGCCGGCAAGCCCGCGAAACTCTCGAAAATCCTCGCGAAGGATTATCCAACCATCAAGAAAGTCTCGATCGATTACGCGCTGATGGAGAAGGCGCAGAACGTGATCTGCGCGGATGGGGACTTGGAATGGGACGACCTCGGCGCCTGGAACGCGCTGGCGCGGCATCTCAAGGCCGACGCCGAAGGCAATTGCGCCGTGGCGGATTTCATCCACGTGGATGCCGCGCGCAACATCATTTTTGACGCGCGGACGAAGAACAAGACGCCCATCGCCGTGGTGGGCCTGCGCGATTCAATCCTGGTGCAAACCGACGATGCCGTCTTGCTTGCCCACAAATCGCAGGCGCAAAAGGTGAAGGAGATGGTCAAAAAATTGGGCGAGCATCCAAAGTTGAAGAAGTTGGTTTGAGCCGTTGCGGTTCATGGAGTGAGAAGGAAAAGCAATCGGGAGGAAAATAACCCGAAATTTCCTGTCACCTCTTTGGCTTTTGGTGGGACGTATCCAGTAGTATGATAACAAATGAAACTATCATGGCAGTGGAACGTAACAGCGATGCGGAACTGGTATCGCGCACCCTGGCCGGCGACCGGGACGCCTTTAACCTGATTGTCTCGCGCTATCAGATCTTGATTTGCTCACTGGCGTATAGCCGGATTGGCCGTCTGGGCCAGAGCGAAGACGTGGCCCAGGAAACCTTCATCACGGCATGGAAACATCTTAGGCTCCTGCGCGAACCGGAGAAACTTCGCGCCTGGCTGTGTGGCATCCTGCGCAACCGCACTAGAAAATGCCTGTACCGGGAAGGCCGCGAACCGCTGCATAATGCCGAGCCATTGGAACTGGCAGAAGAGTCGCCGGCGGGTGAAGCGCTTCCGTCAGAACAAACCATCGGTCGCGAGGAAGAAGCCATTTTGTGGCGGGCTTTGGAGAAAATCCCCGAGCTGTATCGCGAACCGCTCATTTTATTTTATCGCGAGCACCAATCGATTGAACACGTGGCGGTGGAACTGGAATTATCCGAAGACGCCGTCAAACAACGCCTCTCGCGCGGTCGCAAACTGTTGCAGGAGGAAGTGCAGTCCTTCGTGGAAAGCGCCTTGCGCCGGACCGCCCCAACGGGGGCCTTTTCAAGTTCGGTCCTCGCGGCCCTGCCGTTGGCAGTGGGATCGGCGGCGACGGCGGGTGCGGGTGTGGCGGGCAAGGGAGCCGCGGCGGCAAAGTCAAGTCTTCTGGCTGCCTGCCTGCTGCCCTTTATCGGAATCTTTACCGGCTTCGGCGCGCAATGGCTGATGATTCGTGGCGCCACCGCGCGCGAACGCCGGGCCGGAAGAATCGAACTCGTTGTCACCTGGATTTTGGTGTTGGGATTTATCTTCGGTGGCCAATCTATCATGCAATTTCTGGAACACCAGTACGGGTGGAGCGACCACACTTACTTTGCAGCAATGGCAGGTTTTTGGTGGTTCTTCGCCACGGTCATGGCCACGTGGATCATCCATATATTCCGACAGATCCAATCAAAGTACCAGTTGGCCGAAGCAACCGGAGAAACTCTTCAACCGGCCTTGAACCCGGCCAGGCCGGGGTTATACGCGGCGGTGGTGGCGGGCACGCATTTGATGCTTTTTTGGGGCGTAATTTTTTTGGCGTGGCAGTCCCATGACCGGGTGGCCGCGGCGATCATCACCGGATTGATGGTCGGGCTTGGAATCTGGAATTACTTCCAACTTCGGGGTCTGACGGGATTGGCGATGGGGCAGGCGTACATTAGCCAATTGCTTTCATGTTGCGTCGTAATGCTGGCCATATTCAACCTGCGGTTCGACGTATGGATGGCATCCATGTACGGAACCAGCGTGGCCGAACTACACCGCCAGATGCCCACCTGGATTGTCCCGCTTCTCACTTTAGTCCTGGCGCTTTGGTCCGGAATCCTCCTGATCCTCACCAGACCAAAAGGCGGGCTTCACCCTTCAAATCTGAATTAAACTGGAACGATCCAGTTGAAAATCAAACCTCACGCAATGAACGCAATGGTCGCAAAGGTTTTTAAAATAATTCCTTTGTGTCCTTCGTGCCCTTTGCGTGAGACTTCTTTTTATTCTTCTTTCTGCCTTCTGTTGTTGGGTTCCGAATCGAGCGCCAACCGGGTCGCTTCACCATAAAACACAAAGCCGGACTTGCGTCCGGCTTCGCGCGGTGATTGAGATTTAAACGTCCTCACCGATGACGCTCAGAAGGGCGGCGGGCCAACTAGGGGGTCGCTGTCCAAGCCTCGCCGCGGGCAAAATCTCTATGCCAACCCTAACGGACAGCGAAATTCAAAATCTGGATATCACATAAAACAAGTGTTTTTTATCACGCCCTTTTCTGACGTCAACCCATCGTTGACGATTTAATCTTATATTAATCCAATTTTAATCTTTGGCAATCCCAAAAATAAAATGGTAGGCGCTGAGGGATTCGAACCCACGACCAACAGCGTGTAAAGCTGCTGCGCTACCGCTGCGCTAAGCGCCTGACCGCCTGCACGCTATCAGCCCCCGCCCGGTTTCGCAATCAAAGTTCCGTCCCCCCGCAATTTCATCCTTTGCCCCCGCCACTCAACCGTGTTCCCCGCGAAGGCGCACAACCAAATCATCACCTGTAGCAAATCCTTCACTGGCGCCAGCCAGAATGGCGCAACCAATTTGCGCTCCGGCGTGAAACGGCGCTGCAACCGTTGCGCCAGGCAAATTCTTACCAATACCAGGACGACGGCGGTAAACAGACCGCAATCGGTTTTGGCGGCCGTCACGGAAACAGCGCCCCAGGCCAGCGGCCAGAGCGTGGCATTGGAAAGGATGCTGAAAAAATAGGGCAGGGGCTGGCAGACCCGGATGGTCCGCGCCCAGCGAAGTTGATGCTTCCACACCTGCTGCCAATCCATCGGCGCATCCCAGCATTCCACCACGACGGGGCACAGGGCGATGCGCTGGCCGTTCTTCGCTATGCGATGGCCGAGTTGAAAATCATCCGCGAGACAATCCACCAGGGACCTGAACCCCCCGATGGCCTCCAACGATTTTCGCCGCACCAGGATGGCCGCGCCGAGCGCGAAATCGAGCGGTTTCAAAGTCTGCGATTGCAGGACTTGGCTCCAGAAATCGGCATTGACCGCGACCGCCTCCCATTGCATCGCGAAGGTTGTGGGATTGGCCAGGCGATAAAAACAGTTCACCAGCGCGATCTTCTCATCGCGCAGCGGCGCGACAAAATTGGCGAGAAAATCCGGCGGGACGCGCACATCGGCATCGCTGATGAGCACCAGTTCGTGTTTGGCGGACTTTTCCAATTGGGCGAGCGTGGAAACTTTGGCATTGGCGCCGAGGGCTTCATTGCAAACGACGAGTTGGGCGTCCAGTTGCGGATATTTCTTGAGCAATTCCGTGGTGATTTTGCAGACCGGATCGCGGGCATCAGCCACCCCGAAAAGAACCTGGAGTTGACCGGAATAATTCTGATTCAACCAGGACTCCAGCGAGGCGGCGGTGGTGTCGTCGCAGCCTTTCAACGGTTTGAGGATTGAGATCGCCGGTGTGAAACCCGGCTCCGCGGTCCGCTGGTGCAGCGGGAAACTTTGCGCCGCGAGCCATTGCCACAGCAAAAGCGCGGAGCTTAGCACGGCGAGCGCGGCGAAGATGGAGTCGGCGATCACGGCGCTAGGAAACAAAAAATCGCGCCGCGACGCCAGCGGTTTTCGAGAAAATGAAAGAGCGCGAACGAGAAATTCGTTCGCGCCCTTTTCCGTCTCTTCGTCCTTGGCGAAAAATCCTGGGTCAGTTTAGAACCGATATCGCGCGCCAATGCCGCCGACAATTTCACCCCGCACGTTCGGCGTGAAGATGATCGCCGGGCCAACCTCCGCGAAAATATCCACCGGGATGTTCTGGAACATATACGAAATGCCGAACGGCACGCGGATGCCTGCCTGGTCGTCATCGTCATGCCGGAACCTTACCAACACGCCGGCGCCGGCATACACCGGCAATACCCCCTCATCCACGCGCAACAACTCGAAATCGTGCAACAAAATGTCCGCGTGCAATTCCGCGTCCGCATGGCGATAGGACGACCAGCCCGCCGCGGCATCCACCGCCACGCGATCGGTGAGAAAGTATTTCATCGTCGGCCCGGTCGGCTCGCCGACTATCAGGCCCGCGCTCAAGGTGTGGGCCATATCGTTCAACGACAGGGGCGGCATCCGGGTCTGGATTGCGTTCGTTGTATTCATCTCCTGTGCATAAGCGAAAAGAACGTGGGCTGAGACAAGCGCCATCACGAACATCAGTTTCTTCATGGAAGAAAGTAATTAGCGTTTACTGTGCCAGTGGGAGAAGGCTCGAAATTGGTCAGGAAATTCGCCCATTTCGCGCCAGTGTCTTGGCATTTCGCAATGCCGCTTCGATAAAATGCAATGAATCGCAACCAGTATTTCTTGCCACCACAAAACGAAGTGTTAAAGTTATCCTGAAAATGCCCGATACTTGTAAGTAGCTCGTGCGCAGATCAGAAACGCGCCCGGGACAGGCACTATGTGTTCGCGAAAGCTTTTTCCATCCCGCCGCCCGGGGACGCGAGCGATAATCTCGTTTGCCGTGTGGCTGTCTCTGGCCGCCCTGATGGCGCGCGGGCAAAGCCCGGGTCTTCCGCCCGCCCCCGCCCCCGTCCAGCCTGTCCTGACCAATATCGTCCAACTCTGGACGATTCCCGCGGACCAGAGGACCAATGAGTTTCGCATCCGGACCGAAGTGCTGATTTATTTTATCGATCCCGAATGGGGCAATGCTTCGGGAGAATGCGAGGGGAATCCGCAATGGCTGCCCATCTTCGACTCGCCCTATCCCTTGAAAGCTGGAGAGCGGGTGGCGATTGACGGGGTGATTGTTCCGCAGCGGGAGCGGTTTGTTTGGAGCAAGACCCGCGTCCGCGTCCTGCAGGAAAACGTGCCGTCCACTCCCGAGGCCGTGAGCAATTTAAACGCTAACCCCGCTGGATTGAATGGCCATCTGATAACGGTCGAGGGCCTGATTGATGGCGAACTGGATGAGGCAACCCATACCGCGATTGATTTTCTCTCTGGAAATACCGCGGCCAGGGTCTATGTATTGAAAGGCGCCAATCATTCGGCCGTGCCCTTCAAGCCGGGCGATTTCATCCGGATAACCTGCGTCTATTCACCGCAATTCGGCCGGGATGGGAGCATGAGCGGTCTTTCTTTGTGGGTGAGCCAGCCATCGGATGTTCAGGTGATTGGTTCGCTGGCCACCGACCCGCGCTTCGACCTTCCCCTCACTCTCAGCCGGGACATTCAACTGGACACGCCCACAGGCGCCGTGGTGCGGGTGGAAGGCATGGTCCGCAAACATGAGCCGGGCCTATCGGTGACCCTCTGGGACGCCACGGGGCAAATCACGGTGGACAGCAAGCAAAGCCAGCCGTTGCAAACCGGGGAACGGATAGAAGCCGTCGGCTACCCTTTCTTCGAGGGGGTGCAGCAGAGTTTGCGCAACGGTTTATATCGGACTGAAAGCATGACCAACATCACCGCTTCTCCTTTGATGACCGTTCCAAAGACTTTGCCTCTGTGCCTGGCCGAAGAAGTGCGCGACCTAACTCCCACGGATGCCGGTCGTCATCTGCCGGTCCATCTCCATGCAGTCGTCACCTGGTCCCATACCAACACTCCTTTTGCGTATTTGCAGGACCCCAGCGGCGGCATCCGGGTGGTTAATCCGCGATGGGACAGTCCCGACACCGCCAAACCGGGAACGATAGTAATCGTGGACGGCGTGACCAGTGAGGGAGATTTTGTGCCGGTGATCACCAACGCTCTCCTCCACCGGGCCGGATGGTGGAATATCGAAGGCGATCGCCTGGTGACGCTGGAAGAAGCCAGGACCGGAGTCGAAGAAGGCAACTGGGTCGAAATGCGCGGATTGGTTCGGGACGTAACGCTAACCAACGGACTGGTCTGTTTTGACCTGGCCACTCCGACTGGAGAATTTCAAGCATGGACGCCGGCAACGGATTCGTTCGATTGGCTCGCCGGCGCCATCATCCAGGTCAGCGGCGTGTGCTCGGTGCAGGCCAATGCGCGGCATCAATTGACCGGCATCCGGATTTGGACGCCCGAGAGAAAATACATCCAGACCGTGGAGCCTGCGCCGCAGGATGTCTTTGCCCTGCCTCTGCGACCTCTCGCCAGTTTGCGCCGGTTCGACATGGAAAGCGCGCTCAACCAGAGAATCCGCACCTCGGGCACGGTCGTGTTGCAGGTTCCCGGCCAGTTTCTCTATGTGCAGGACGATGCGGACAGCGTTTTTGCCTTAAGCCAGCAAACCAACGGGTTGCAACCGGGAGACCGGGTTGAAGTGGTTGGCTTTCCTGGCCACGAGGGCCAGAAATTTGTCCTGCGCGAGGCGGTTTACCGCCGCATGGCGGGTGGTCCGGAACCCACCCCCGCGATCTTGTCGGCCACCAATCCGCTGGACGCCAGTCTGGATGGAATCCTGACCAGTACCACCGGGCTTTTGCTGAACAAGCAGGAAAAGGAGGGTGAAACCCGCCTGCTGGTCCGGAAAAGGGATTTTACTTTTGAAGCAACCTTGATGACCACCTCGCAGAGAGGGAATGAAATGGGAAACCTGGCGCCGGGCAGCCATGTGGCCTTGACCGGCGTTTACGAAATGCAGGACGACGAATACGGCCGCCCGCATTCCTTTCTGCTCCGGCTGCGTTCGGCGAATGACTTGCAGGTGCTGTCGTACCCGTCCTGGTGGACATTGCCACGGCTGCTCGGCGTGTTAGTCGGCGTCGTCGCCATTTTTGTCATCGCGCTCATCTGGGCCATTTTAATCGCGCGCAAAAACGCGATGCTGAACCACGCCCAGACGGAATTGAAAAGGGCGAATGACCAGTTGGAAACACGGGTGGCCCAGCGCACACGCGAACTCGAGGAGCGGGTCGCCACCGAAGAGCAGGCCCGCCACGACCTGGCCCGCGCCCAACGCGAACTGATGCTCGCCTCCCGGCAGGCGGGCATGGCCGAAGTGGCTACCGGCGTCCTGCACAACGTTGGCAACGTCCTCAACAGCATCAACATCTCCACCACCCTGCTCCGCGAGAAGGCCCAAACATCCGAAGGACACTCGTTGCAAAAGCTCGCCGATTTGCTGCAAGAACGAAATGACGACCTGGCCGCTTTCCTGACCACCGACCCGAGGGGGAAACTGGTGCCGCGATTTATCCGGGACGTCGCCGGCCACCTCAAAAACGAACAGGAAAGCGCCGCGCGGGAACTCGAGCAATTATCCAAAAACGTTGACCATATCAAGGACATTGTCACCATGCAGCAAAGTTACGCGCGCGTTGCCGGCGTCATCGAACGGACCAACCTGGCCGACCTCGTCGAAGACGCCATCCAGATCAATCAAGCCGGCCTGGCCCGGCATGGCGTCAAGCTCGTCCGACGGTTTGAAGAGCTGCCGCCGATCATGGTGGACAAGCACAAGGTGCTCCAGATTTTGATCAACCTCATCCGCAACGCCAAGTATGCGCTCGACGCATGTGCCCACGGCGAAAAACGGCTGGTCATCACTCTGGCCAGCGTGGACCCAAAGACCGTCAAAGTCCAGGTGGAGGACAACGGCACGGGCATTCCGCCCGAACATATGACGCGCATTTTTTCCCACGGCTTCACCACGCGCGCCAGCGGCCACGGATTTGGACTGCACCTGGGCGCGATCAATGCCTCAGAAATGGGCGGCTCACTCTCGGCCGCCAGCGACGGCGCGGGGCGCGGCGCGACCTTTACCCTGATTTTGCCGCTGCATCCGCCTGCTTCTTAAATTAAGCCGGAGGCTCATCGTCCAGGGCGACCTGGCGCGCAAAATAAAAACAAACGGCGGCAACCAGGCCCGAGACGACAAGGATGAGGATGGCTTGCGTGCCCGGCTGTCTCAGGTCATCCATCCATTCATCGATCATGACGCCGGAATGGCCGTAAAGATTCCCCATCTGCCGCTGAGTTGCGTCGTTGAACCGCAGCATGGCAGGGTCGTTGCTCAAGTCCTCCGCGCGCGAACCGATCCAATAGACCAGGCCCGCGGACAAGATTCCCATCGCCAGGATCACGCCACCCGTCCATTTCAGGCGTTTGCTTGATCTGCGGGAGCGGCTGGCTCCGGGCCGGTCGCCAATCCTTTGGCAGAATCGTCAAGCATGATGAACGCACTCTTTATTTGGCCATCGGCCATCCGGCCTTGACCATCGCCTTGTAACCCCCGGCCAGCGAAAAAACATTCGTGTATCCCATTCGTTGGGCCACGTCGCAAGCCAATGCCGAACGAAATCCCCCGCCGCAATACATGATCATCTCCGTGGCCGCATCCGGAAACGCCGTTTCCAGGTCGCGCTCGAGGATTCCCTTGCCCAAATGTCTGGCTTCGACAGCGTGGCCCGCGTTCCACTCATTGTCTTCGCGCACGTCCACCAGGGCAGCCCGGGGATTTTTGGCAAGGCGTTGGCGGGCTTCTTCGATGGAAATCTCGCGAACGCGCGTCTTGGCTTCATCGGTGAGTTTGAGAAATCCGGGCGAATGGTTCATGCGCCAAATTAAATCCTATTGCGCCGGGGTCAAATCAATTTGACCGCGCGCCGCAAAACGGTTTTACTGCGGACATGAAATCGTTTGCGCCATTGGCTTTTGTTTGCGCCGCCCTGCTGACCGGTTGCTCGTCAACCAAACAAAGTCACTTTTCCACCACCCCCGGCCCGTCGTCAGTCGTGGTGACGCCCGACACATCGCTGACCGCCAAAGTCGTTTCCTATAACGCGGTGGGCCGCTTTGTCGTCTTGAGTTTTCCCGTCGGCGAAATGCCCAAAACCGATGACACGCTTTTTCTTTATCATGGCGGCGTGAAAAGCGGGGAGGTCAAAATCACCGGTCCCCAACGCAACACGGACATCGTGGGGGACCTCGTGGATGGCGAGGCGCAGGTGGGCGATGAAGTGCGTAGTCAGTAACAGGAGAACTGTGCTTCCATCTTGACTTTGAGGCTGGATTGTTCAATGGTGCCAGTGTGTTTGCGCGTTTTGGCAGGGTTTTTGTCTCGCTGGCGCTGATTTCAGTTCTCGGCGGGCAATGGGCTTTGCTCCAGACCGTTGCCTGGACGACCATGCTCGCTAACAACCTCCAGCACAGTTCCTTACACGATGCTGTCGCCAGAACTTTTGATGGGCGGCATCCCTGTCCGCTCTGCCGGGCCATCGCCGCCGGCAAACAATCTGAACGGAAAAACTCATTGAGCCAATCCCAGAGGTTGGAGTTTCCGCCTTTTAAGGGGGCCATCGTTTTGCTTGCACCGTCCAGGCTGGATGCCGTTTCTTCGGAAACTGCTTGTCTGGAATCGCTTACACAGAAACCACTGACGCCTCCGCCCCGCCGGTTCTTCATTTAAATACCAGTTGTTGCCCGTGCCATTGCTGGCGCGGGTGCAATATTCCTTTTTCCCGGGAACGCTTTGTTGCGTTCCCACAACTTTGATTTTAAATGAAAACTAAAAAGAAAAATTTTGCGGTTTTGCAGAATAGAAGCAGTTGGTTGGTTTTATCGGGCGCCGCGCTGGTGTTGGCCGGGCCGGGAATTAATCGGGCGCAGGCGCATGGATTCGAAGGGGATTATTTTTTCCCCCCGACCATCGCCACGGATGATCCATTTGCCACGGATGAACTTTTGTTGCCGTCGGTCTCGTACCTCAAGAGCGATGGCGTGGCCACCACCGACTTCGGGTTTGGGTTCAACAAGGAGATCTTCCCTAAATTCGCCCTGGGCATTTCGGGAGATTATCTCTACCAAAAACCCGACGGCCAGCCGTCCAGTTCCGGGTGGGACGACTTTTCGGTGAGCGCCAAATATCAGCTCTGGGAAAATCCGGCGCACCAGGCCATTTTTTCCGTCGGCGCTGAATGGCAAATCGGCGGAAGCGGCAGCAAACAAGTCGGCGCGGACAGCGCGAACGTCTTCGCTCCTACGCTTTATTATGGCAAGGCGTTTGGTGATTTGCCCGGCGAATTGAGTTATGCGCGGCCCTTTGCCATCACCGGCATCCTCGGCGAGGACTTCCCGACCAGTTACGAACCGAACAATTTGGAATGGGGATTTGCGCTGGAATACAGCGTGCCCTACTTGCAATCGGAGGTGAAAGACCTCGGCCTGCCGCAGCCATTCAGCAAGATGATTCCGCTGGTGGAATTCTCGTTCACCACCCCGGAAAATCGCGGCGGCGGACCCACCACCGGCACGATCGATCCGGGCGTGCTTTATGAAAATACTTATTTTCAGATTGGCGCCGAGGCCATCATCCCCGCCAACAGCACCTCCGGCCATAGCGTTGGCGCGATTGTGCAATTGGAAATCTTTATCGACGACCTCTGGCCGAAAATCTTCGGTTATCCCGTTCTCGGAAAATAAAATCAACACTCTCTTTAACCATTATGAAAAATATTATGAAAACCATTCGATTCACACGCTGGAGCCTGGCGGCGCTTGTGTTTCTGGCCATCCAATCATCCGCCTGGGCGCATGCGTTTCTCGACCATGCCGACCCGAAGGTCGGAAGCACCGTCACCAACTCCCCGGCGGAGGTCAAGGCGTGGTTCACGCAGGAACTGGAACCCGTGTTCAGTTCCCTGCAAGTGCAGGATGCGCAGGGCAAGGAGGTGGATAAAAAAGACATGCACCTGGATGACAAGAACAAACAGTTGATGATCGTGTCATTGCCGCCGTTGCCGCCCGGGACTTACACGGTGGTTTGGCATGCGGTCTCGGTGGATACGCATCGGACACAGGGAAAATTCCAGTTCACTTTGAAATGAGCAGAAAGAAACATCCAACATCCAACATCCAACATCCAATGACTAATCAACAAACATGACGACGGGATTTCTGATAATTGCGCGGGCGATTCATTTCGCGTCGTGCCTGCTTTTCTTTGGCGTCTTTGCCTTCGACCGTTTTGTGGCGGCTTCAATTCTTGATCGGCCCGGGATTGAAGCCGCCCATTTTTGGAAATCCCGCCTGCGTGTTTTCAGCATCGTCCTGCTCCCGCTCATATTGATATCCGGGGTGGGATGGTTTGTCCTGGTGGCCATGAACATGAGTGGCGAGCCGCCTCGATTCGAGGTCTTGCAGACGGTCTGGTTCCAGACGCAATTCGGGACGGTTTGGAAGATACGATTGCTGGTCTGGATGGCGGCCATGGCAGCCGGGATTTTTTTCTTTTGCACCAGCCTCAGCAGAAAGAGAGAGAAAATTTCCTGTATGAGTTTGCCCCGACCTCCCCTCACCCTAACCCTCTCCCCCAGGGAGAGGGAATCCGCCTTCGCCCGGCTACGGCGCGACTGGCCCGCCTTCGCCTGGCTACGGCGCGGCAGGCAGGGAGAGGACGCTTTACGGTCGTTTGAAGGCCAGATGGCGGACGACAGGTTTATGGTCCCAATACAGGCGAAAAATCGAGGGGAGGCTAAAAACCTCGTCTGGTTCCAATTTTTGTGTGGCGGGCTATTGCTGGGGAGCCTGGCCTGGGCGGGGCATGGCCAGGAGGATTCGCGATGGCACTTGGGCGCGGACATCCTCCATTTGCTGGGAGCAGGGGTGTGGCCGGCCGGCCTCCTGCCATTTGCCATGGTCCTGCGGCGGTTGCGCTCGACCCGGGAGTCGGTCATGGGTCCATTCGTGCAGAGATTTTCGAGCTTGAGCCTGGGAACGGTTTTGCTGATGGCGACGACCGGCCTGGTCAACGCATGTTATTTGGTCGGTTCGTTCTCGAATCTGATCGGCCAGCCGTATGGGCGCTGGCTGTTGCTGAAGATTGCGCTTTTTTGCGCCGCGACTGGCATTGCCTCAATCAACCTGTTGCGATTGAGGCCGCGTTTGTCGGTTGAGGACCCGCGTTCGCCAGCCGCGCAAGCGGCCGGCGCGCGTTTGCAAACTAATGTACAGGCTGAGCTGCTGCTCGCTGCGTGCCGTGGTGATGGTTGTGTCCGTGCTGGGAGTTCTGCCGCCATGAAGAGCGGCTGGAGATGGCGCGCGTAAAGGTTCTCCGTGACATTTTTAGAAACAAAAGCTTCATGCCGGTCGAGCGCGGCCAGATAGCGGCCATCCAACTGCGCGGCGATCTTGTATCCCACGTGGAGCAACTGCCTCAGACTGGGATTGTAGGCTTTGTTTTTCTGGTCATGGCGCAGGGCCGAGACGTATTGTTCCGATGACCATCCGTTGACGGTCTCTTTGGTGGGCAATTGTTTGCGGTCGATCTGGATGACGCTCGCGTAGGGCGCGCACAAATCGTCCACGTGCCCGATGGCGCCGGCATAAATCTCCTTGGCCACGTCCAGCCCGTCGCCGCCGGCCTCGGCCAGGCCGATGACTTCTTCCAGCCAAGTCGTTCCCGCCGTTTTGATGTGCAGGCCCGCGTCGAATCGCGCCAGGGCCTCGCGGATGGGCTGATAGATGGAAAATTTGTCGCTGCCCGAATGCACGCTCAATTTGAGGTTCTTCGGCAGGTCATAATGCTGGACGACGAAACGCAGCACCGCGAGATCTTCGTTGAATTCTTTTTCGAATTGCACCACGTTTCCGACGTAATCCACGCCTTTGTTGAAGCGGCCCGTGAATTTGGGCGCGATGGTCTGGATGGGGATGCGCGCGTCCGCCACGGCGGCCAGGATCACCAGCAATTCCACCGGCGTTTGCGGGCTGTCGGTTTCATCCATCGAAATTTCCGTGATGAAATTGGCCGCGCCTTTGATTTTGGCGATGTGCTGGTAAATTTTTTCGGCGTCCTGAATGGCCAACAAATATTTTCCCGCGATGCGCTCGACGTCCTCGCGCTTGATGTGAAACGGCTGTTCGATGCCGGGAATGAGGGTTTCGCCGACCAATTCCGGATGGCGGGTGGCGAAGGCCCGGATGTCCTCCGGCAGGGCGGGCTTGCCGATGGAATCGGCGACGTCGATGGTGTAAAAATCCGAATGGGGGATGAAGCGGTCAACGGTTCCCAGCCCGATGTGGTCGGCGTCCACGTGATAGGTGCGCGTCCAACCGAGGGTTTTGATGGCGGCATCCGCGGCGCGGCGGGTGCTGGCGGGTTCGGAGCCGATGATGGTGTGTTCGCGGTTGGATTTATTCCAGACGGGGATGATTTTAACGCCGCCGGCGGCTGCCAGCATGCAGGCGCGCAATTGCGCCTCGGCCTGGCGGCCAAACCGGTCGCCCAAACCGAACGATAATTTTTCCAATGATAAATGTCCGTGATGTCCGTTGCTGCTCATAAGTGATTGTCTATCCTCATAACATAGCACGACCCGTTGAGACTTCAGAACCCTTACAATTGCAAACTTAAGTGAATATTTTGCACTAAAAGGGCCGGAATTGTACCATCCTCACCATTCGTTGAGTAGTCGTACATATGTACTATACATCGTTTGGGCAATGATGGACATGGATGATACTATGGTGGGTGATTTCCAGCCAACCGGCATCCGACAACGGTCTCCATGTTAAATTTATGGTAATTACCAGTTAATGCGTATGAACAATCTGGGAACAACAGTTTTATTCCGGTGCGCCCAGGCTGCGTAATTGAGTCTTGGCGCCCTCATGATTGGGGTTCAATCGCAAGGTCAATTTAAATTGTTCAATCGCGTCAGCCATCTGGCCCTTTTTTTCCAGGGCTAGTCCCAGTTTGTAGTGTGCCTGAGCAGAACCGGGGGCAAGTTGAATGGTGAGTTGGTATTGTGTGATGGCCTCGTCCAGTTTGTCCTGGCCCATGAGCACATTGGCCAGGTTCCCATACGCATTGGTGTAGTCAGGATTCAATTGGATGACCGTGCGGA
Source organism: uncultured Verrucomicrobiae bacterium (assembly GCA_963797825.1). Lineage (GTDB taxonomy): Bacteria > Verrucomicrobiota > Verrucomicrobiia > Limisphaerales > UBA11358 > UBA11358. The sequence continues at coordinate 67,456 of CAWCRR010000029.1, read as the reverse complement.
ACTGTTCGGCCGCTTCATCAAGCCGGGCATGCGCTGCGAGCAGCACCGCCAAATTGTAATGCGCCATGACATCGTCGGGTTGGATCTGGATCGCTTCTTGGTAATGCCCGATGGCATCCTCGAACTGGCCCTGGGCGGCCAGCGCATCAGCCAGATCATTTTGCGCCTCTGGATAATCGGACTGCAAGCGCAGGGTCGCTTCATAGTACTGGATGGCCTCAGTGAATTGCTTTTGCGAGGCCAGCAGTTCTGCCAGATGAAAACAAACCTCCGGGTTGTTGGACTGTAACTTGAGAGTATTTCGATAGGCATTGATCGCATCAACAACCCGGCCTTCTTTCGCCAAAGCCGCCCCCAAAACGGTATAGGCGGCAGCATCCTTGGGTAGTATCCGGGTGACTTTTGTAAAACAATCCACCGCCTCATTGAGTTGGCCTTGCTCGACCAGCGCTAGGCCAAGATAGTCCAGGACAATCGGGTTGCGGGGGGCCATTTGCAAGGCCTGCCGATAATGTTCGATGGCTTCGCTGCGCCGTCCATCCGCTTCGAGCACCTTCCCGAGATTAAGTTGGGAAACGGAATTGGAGGGCGTACAAGCCAAAGTATGGGTCCAGAGCGACTCACTATCTCGCCAATACGAGATCTGGTTAATGGAACAAGCCATAAAAACCGCGATCGCAATACTCGCTACGATTGCAAGCACGATGCGCGGTATCCGCCAGGCGATCGCAAAATCATTGATTCCCCAGGCCAGCGCTACATACAACCCGATTTGAGGGAGATAACTGTAGCGATCCGCCATGGCCTGCCCACCGAAATGGATAACCCCAATTACAGGGACTAGCATACCCAGATGCCAAAACCACCCGAATAAGAGCCAGGGACAGCGTCGTCTCAACAGGATGCTTGCCAAAGTGCCTCCCAAAAGCAAACTCGCGCCTATCGCAACCTTCCACCAGGGAATTACCGTTGGAAAAGGATAAAAGACGGCCAAATGTTCCGGCCAGAACATTTTCATGAGGTACAGCCCCGAACTCACCACGGCGTTCTCCCATCTCAGGCCAAAAGGCTCTGGGAGCATGGCGCCGGAAACTTTTTGAGCAAAAAAAGCGAGGACGCTCGCAGCCGCGGCCAGTGCAAAGAGAGGAAGTTTTTCAAACAACAAACGCCGGAACACGATTGGTGAACTTTGAAAGGTGAACCTCTGCAATGGCCAGTAATCCAAAAGCAGCAGCACAAACGGCAATGTGACCAGCATCGGTTTGGCCAGCAACCCAAGCAGGGCAAAAATTATCATCAGTATATATGGCCGGCTCGCATATCGTGCTCCTCCCTGCACATACCGCGCATACATCATGAGGGTCAGCATGAAGAAAACCCCGCTCAGGACATCCTTGCGCTCAGCCACCCACGCTACCGACTCGACCCGCAGGGGGTGAACCGCAAAAATCGCCGCCACAAACGCGCTGCACCACATTTTTCCGGTCATCTGATTCAAGAGCAGAAACAGCAGGACAGTCGTTGCTGCATGGAGGAGAACATTGGTGAAATGAAAGCCACTGGGATTCAATCCATAAAGCTGGCTATCCAACATGAGTGACAGCCAGGTCAGCGGATGCCAAATGCCGGCGGGTTGGCAGCTCGTGAACGCCCACTTGATTCCAGCCCAGGTAAAACCGGATGGCACGTAATCGTTCGCATACACATATACACCATCATCAAGATCGACAAATCCATTGCGCAGTGATTGGCCGAAAACCAGGAGCACCAAAGCCGCCAGTCCGATACAGACCAGGATTACCGCCCGCTTTTCTAGTGAACCGGCGGATGACTTGGGGGATTGGGGGGAAATCATGGCCGAAGAATTAAGGCGGTGCGCCCAAGCTGCGTAATTGAGTCTTGGCGCCCTCATGATTGGGATTCAATCGCAAGGTCAGTTGAAATTGTTCAATGGCGTCGGCCATCTGGCCTTTTTTCTCCAGGGCCAAACCCAGTCTGAAGTGGGCTTGGGCCGAACCTGGTGCCAGTTCAATGGTCTGTTGGTATTGGATGATGGCTTCGTCCAGTTTGCCCTGTCCCATGAGTACGTTAGCCAGGTTTCCATAAGCATTGGTGTAGTCAGGATTCAATTGGATGACCGTGTGGAACTGTTCGGCCGCTTCATCAAGCCGGGCGTGCGCTGCGAGCAGCACCCCAAAATTGTAATGCGCCATGAAATAATCCGGCTTGATCTGAATTGCCGCCTGATAATGCCCGATGGCTTCCTCGAATTGACCTTGTGCAGCCAGGGCATCAGCCAGCCCACTTTGCGCCTCAGCATAATCAGGTTGCAGGCGCAAGGTCGCTTCGTAAAATTGGATGGCCTCTGTGAATTGCTTTTGCGAGGCCAGCAGTTCTGCCAGATGAAAACAAACCTCCGGGTTATCGGGCTGTAACTCGAGTGCTTTCCGATAGGCATCGATCGCTTCAACGGCCTTCCCTTCTTTGGCCAGAGCCGCCCCCAATGTGCTATAGTTTTGGAAATCGCCAGGTTGAATCTGAATCGCCCGGTTCATGCAATCCACTGATTCATCAAACAGGCCTTCTTCAAATAATGCGTGGCCAAGACAGGTCCAGGCTGACGGGTATTCGGGATCGATTTTCAAAGCTTGTCGATAGTGTTCAATTGCATCACTACGCCGTCCAGCCACGTCGAGAGCCAGCCCAAGTTCAAAGTGCGCAATGGGATTTGGTGGAGTGCAGGCCAGGGTATGCGTCCACAGCGACTCACTGTTTCGCCAATAAGAGATTTGGTTAATGGAACATGCCATCAATATCGCGATTATTATAGCCGCCGCAGCTCCCAGCGCAAAACGTGGTATCCGCCAGCTCGTGGCCAATGCGTTTATTCCCCAGGCCAATGCCACATACAGGCCGATTTGGGGCAGGTAAGTGAAACGATCCGCCATGGCTTGTCTGCCTACTTGGACAATCCCGATCACCGGCAGCAGCATTCCCAAATGCCAAAACCACCCGAACAAGAGCCAGGGGAAGCGGCGTGCCAGTAAGATGACAGCCACCGTGCCTCCCAATAGCAAACCCCCTCCGGCCATAACCTCCCACCAGGGAATTTGAATTGGATAGGGATAAAGGACGGTCAGATGATCCGGCCAAAACATTTTCATGAGGTATCGTCCATGAGACATCAGGGCGTTTTCCAATCTCAGGCCAAAGGGGAGCGGGAACATGGCGTGGCCATTTTTTTGTGAGAAAAATGCGAGGACGCTTGCCGCCGTCGCCAATACAAACAGTGGGAGCTTTTCAAATAACAAACGCCGGAACACGATCTGTGAACTTTGAAAAGTTAACCGTTGCAATGGCCAGTAATCCAAAAGCAGCAGCACAAACGGCAATGTGACCAGCATCGGTTTGGCCATCAACCCCAGCACAGAAAAAAATACCATCAATCCATAGGGCCAATTCCATAATCGCGTTTGACCGTCCACCACTCCGCGCGTATACCGCGCATACATCAAAAGCGTCAACATGAAGAAAAAACCGCTGAGGACATCCTTGCGCTCAGCCACCCACGCTACCGACTCGACCCGCAGGGGGTGGACTGCAAAGATTGCCGCCACAAAGGCACTGCGCCACATTTTTCCGGTCATCTGATTCAAAAACAGAAACAGCAGGACAGTCGTTGCTGTGTGGAAGAGGACATTGGTGAAATGAAAACCACCCGGATTTAATCCATAAAGCTGGCTGTCCAACATGAGGGACAGCCAGGTCAGCGGAAGCCACAAACCCGCGGGCCGGCAACTTGTGAACGCCCATTTGATCCCCGCCCATGTGATACCTGTTGTCACGTGCGGGTTTGTGGTCACATAAAGAACATCGTCATAATTGACAAATCCATTCCGCAGAGTTTGGCCGAAGACCCCGAGTACCATCACCGCCAAACTGGCACAGACCGCAAGTATCGTGCGTTTGCTCTGTGAATCGGTGGAGAACACCTGTGACCGGGAGACAATCATTGTCGAAGAATTTATTGAGATTTCTGATATGGTTTATTGCCCACGACAGCAGGACTAATTTTTGTGATTGTCATACTGCTCCAATAGTTTGCAAGTTTTTTTACGGCGGATTCCAATTTGTACTCCCTCCATATAATCGGGGATTAGTGCCCAATTTTCACATCGGTATGCAACATATTCAAACCGACATTTAGTGACAAAAATGTAAAAAGGGCGTAACTTTTATTCAAATCCAGGCACGAATTGTATTTAACAAATCAGAATAAAATATGAATCATTCAATGAAATCCATTATCCTCAGCATCGGGTTTTTGGCCGCCACCAGCGGCACTGTTCTGGCACAAACCACGGTTTATAGTGATGATTTTACCTCAGACAGCGCTCTTTCCTCCACTTATCTTAATATGAATAGTGTTGGCGGTTCGGACGCGTGGGTTTTTACCGCTAATACTCAGTTGCAGTTGCAGACAGCGGCGAGCAGCAAATTGGATGAAGTGCTCAATACCTTTAATGCGGTCACCCTTGGGTCGGCGGGCGAGTATATCACGATGACTGTAAACTTTAATTCCGGAGGCTCCATCGTGAACAATCTTGCCCAGGGTGGTGGCGGTGGAAGTATGCTAATGGCGTTTGCTAATTCTGGCGGCACAGCACTCGGTGGCGGCTTGACTCCTGAAGCTGAAAGTTCGTCTGCTACCGGCGGATCAACGCATGGCGATGTCAGTTATGCGAATATGCTTGCCCTGAACACGTCACCGAAGACCAGTACAAAATTTTTAGTGAAAACCGCCTCGGGTTTGAATGGAGTTGCCTATAGTTCGGATTCCACGCCAACTACACAACTCGTGACCGAATCGGCTAACTATGCTTTTGGCGGCAGCGATAACTACACTTTGACCTACACATTGACGTATGTCAGCGCGACTCAATTGACCGTTGCCGAAACATTGTTTGACGATACTACCAGCACTACCGAACCCGACAGTTTCTCAACGAGTACAGGTTCCGCCACCACTCCGACATTAACCCTGGACACTTTTGATTTCGGATTTTATACCGGGTCGGAGACGGCTGGTTATGATCTTAATCTAACTGATTTTAATGTTGTTACCACCGGAACCGTTGCCCCAGCCCCCGAGCCTACCGTTTTGGCGCTGTCCGCACTCGGCGGACTCGGATTCCTTGGCTTGATTCGCCGCCGTCGCAGTTAACAACTGATTTTCAATCAGGCGAGCGCGCAATTTGCGCGCTCGCTTTTTTATTGAGTGCGTTCGTGTCACGGTTGTCAAAAAGAGAGATAGCATGATGAAAAAGATTTCGTTCAGTTGCTCCTGGACTGCCGTGGCGTTCGTCATTATCTCGGCGGTCGGATTGGCCGGTTGTTGCAGCGCGAATTCATCGAAGGATGATCCGCAGGCGGCCGCTGCCGCCAGGGCGTGGTCCACTGTGCCGGCCATTCTCGCCAACATTGTTCCGCCAAAGTTTCCCCATCGCGATTTCGACATCGTCCAATATGGCGCGCAGGGCGATGGCATGACGGATTGCAGCGAGGCTTTCCGGAAGGCGATTGATGATTGCAGCCGTTCAGGCGGGGGCAGGGTGATGGTCCCGGCGGGAATATATTTGACCGGCCCCATCCATCTGGAAAACAACGTGGACCTTTGCCTTGCCAAAAAAGCGACGATCCGTTTCAGCACCAATACGCTGGAGTATTTGCCGCCGGTCTTCACGCGGTACGAGGGCACGGAGGTGATGAATTATTCGCCATTAATATATGCCTTTGAACAAACGAACATCGCGGTGACCGGCGAGGGCACTTTGGATGGACAAGGCGCTTTTTGGCAGGCGTGGAGAACTCCCGGCGATCCCGCACGGTTGGTTAAAATGGCGGCCCAGGGCATTCCCGTTTCCCAACGCATCTTTGGCGCCAACGGCCATCTCCGTCCCAATTTCTTTCAACCGGTCCGGTGCCGAAATGTCCTGGTCCAGGGTGTCCGCATCATCAATTCTCCGATGTGGGTTTTGACCCCGTGCTATTGCACCAACGTCACCATCCGCGGCGTGACCGTGGATACGAAGGGCGCCAACACCGACGGTTGCGACCCGGATTCTGATAATTATGTTTTGATCGAGAATTGTAATTTCAGCGATGGCGACGATTGCATCTCGGTCAAATCGGGCCGCGATCACGACGGGCAGCAGATTGATATTCCCTGCCAGAATATTGTGATCCGGAATTGCGTCTTCCAGGCAGGCCATGGAGGCATCGCCCTCGGGAGCGAAACTTCGGGCGGGATCCAAAATGTGTTTGGGGAGAATGACCATTTCAACAGCCCGGATTTGGAAATGGCGTTGCGCTTCAAAACCAATCCCGCGCGCGGCGGTTATATTGAAAATATTTACATCCGGGATTGCGAGATCAAGACGGCGCAATACGGGGTCCACATGACATTGAGGTATTCCAGCAGCGGTGCCATGCAAGGCGGCTCCCTACCCGTTATAAGAAATATTGATATTCGCGACTGCCGGTTTATGCACCTGACCCGCGCGCCGATATTCATCCAGGGGTGGTCGCCCGAGGACGAGATTAGCGCGGTGACGATTGCGGATTGTCATTTTCCGAAGACCGTGGAAAAGAGCGTTGTGACCAATGCCACGGGCCTTTTTCTGCCCGGAACGGAGGGAAGCGGATTGGAACAGAAAGCGGAATGAGTGCATTTTTTTCACACTTATTTGCAAAGACACCCTATTGTTTGCCAGGGTGGGGTAGTGGTAGTATATTGTGAATTAGCCCGATAAATAAAATGAAGAACACAATAATCATTCGTCATGAGACTCGGCGTGAACAGGGATTTACCCTGATCGAACTGCTGGTGGTGATAGGCATCATCGCGGTACTGGCGGCGATGCTTTTGCCGGTGCTGGCGCAGGCCAAGGAGAAAGCCCGCCGTGCCAGTTGCGCCAGCAACTTGCGGGAGATTGGCCAGGCCATCAACATGTATTGCAGCGATAATGTGGATACCATGCCGGCGCTCAAATATCGCGATTCCAATGCTGAAGACTACGACTACCAGTTGCTATTATTGAATTCATATGCTTATCCACCGACTTATTCCGAGGGGCCATGGAATTTAGGTTTGCTGTATAGCAGCGGCTTGCTCCAAAACGGGAATATTTTCTATTGTCCCAGCCTCGACGCCGATAACCCTAACAGCGATAATGCTTACGAATATTATGCCGTCAGCGGGGTCTGGCCTTGCGGTCGTAGTAAGACCGCCTCCGATAGCAACCCGTTGTGGGTGCGCGCCGGTTATAGCTACTATCCCCAATCCCAGCTTCAAACGAAACAAAGCACTGCCTCGGGTTTGAAAACGTTTCCTGAACCCTGGCCCTCCTTAAGCTCGAATCCCTATATCAAGCCGTTCAAGCAGGCGTCCATCGACCAGACCAGAAGCATGTGCGTGGATTTGATCACCGCTTCCTTTGAAACGATGTCGCATCAAAATCTGGCCAGTCCCGCCGGTTTGAACGCCCTCTTTGGAGATGGGCATGTCCGATTTGAAGGCTACCGGGACACCCAGCAGTCCTTCAACGCTTCTGAATGGGCGGCGATCGCCGCCAATAGCCCGGGTGGCCCTGATTTCCGATACGAAATGTCAACGTTTCCAAATTAGTCAAATTATATAGCCGGCTAATCAACCTGATCAACGTATGCGACCTTAAATCAATTTCGCCGCTTGAAAATCCATCCTCGTTCCTCCCGCTAACCAATAACCAAAAGAGCCAACTGATTATGAAACTCAAACTGACAACTCAAATCGCAGTGGTAATGTTTGTGACAATGATGGCGACCATGACCGGGTTGTCTCAGACGACCTTCTTCAGTGACACGTTCAATAACGGCAGCACCCTTAATTCGACCGTCACGCCGCCGCCTGATCCGACGGTTAACTCCGCCAATTACAATATTGTTGCCAACGGCCCCATAACCCCGGCCGCTTCAATAACGCCTGGGAACCTATTGTTTGGCAGTTCTTCAAACAGCGCTTCCGGAGTGGTTGAAGTCCAGGCGATGTTTTCCACCAACCCGATTGTGCTGGCCTCCAACACTGACTATATCACGATCGCCGTTACTTTTACTAACCAATCGATATTGGCTGTTGGTCGCGGGTATTTGGGTATGGGCTTGTATAATACCGGCGCATCCACAAATTATCCGGTCCCCGGCGGTTTCACCAACGAGGCAGTCGCCACGACTACTTACGCGTTAAACAACTGCCAACTTTGGCAGGGCTACTTCGGTGAGCAGACCTATAGTGCCAATAAAGAGGAAATTTTTGACAGACCGATGCAGACCGCCGGCGCCAATAGCACAGATCAGGAACTATTGACCACGGGCAGCGGAAATTACAGCTCACAGACCCCTTCACCCGGCGGAGTGAGCGGTTCTCCCACGGTTGGCGTCAACTCGATACTTACCAATGGAACTTATGTGGACGTTTTGACGATTACGCTGGTCACACAAACTTCCATGGCCATCACAAACTGGATGTATACAAATTCCATTAACCCCGCCAATCTGATAACCAATGTTGGAGGGATTGCGACGAACGGCACATTTCTCACCAGCGGTTTCAACGCTTTGGCATTTGGCTGGTATCAAAAGGTCGCTGCGCCGGCTGACAACGCTGCCGGCATCGAATCCATCAACATTTATGGACAAAGCACCGCTATTACCGGTCCTCCGACGATTACATCGCAACCCACTAATGAGATTGTAGCCACCAATGGTTATGTTCAGTTTGCCACCGCGGCGGTGGGCGCTGATGTTGCCTATCAATGGTACTTGAATGGCGCACCTCTCGCCAACGCGGGCAATTACTCAGGTGTAACCACCGGCACTCTGGGCATTTCCCCAGCCGTTACAACCAATGAAGCCACGACGCTCGATGGTTATTATTGCCTCGTCAGCGGCGCCCTCGGCTACACCACCAACACCGTGACCAATTCCCTGACTTTAGTGGCTGCCACCAACCTCGTTTGGGTGGGGACGACCCCAACTGCCGACTGGGACGTGGACAACTCCGTGGACTGGGAAACCACCAATTCGTCACCCATCCCGGTCGTCTTCACCGGCGGAGATCCGGTCAGCTTCAACGATAACACGGTGGTCAATGCGACTGCCACTTTGGTCGGTAATGTGGCGCCGGCCTCCATGTCGGTGACCACCGCCAATGCCTTTACCTTTAGCGGCACGGGCAGCATTGTGGGTCCTGGTTATGCGGTGTTCGATGGCGAGAATGCAGAAGGTGAAGTGCAATTAAATGCCAACAACACATTTACGGGCGGCACATTGTTGACCAACGGCGTTTACGTCAATTTGCAGAACTACAACGGCTTGGGCAACGGCCCCGTGATTCTGGGATCGTCGAGTGGTCCGACTGGAGTGCAGATGGAAATCGATAATACCGGCAGCGCCAGTTCGGGTGTGAACGGAAATATTAATATTGCCGCCAACTCGACCTTCCTGGTTGACGGAACCGGCACGTTCGCCGGCGTCTTCTTTGGCGGCTTCTCCGGATCGCCCGGCGCGACGTTGACGTTTGAGCCGTCGGTTGCGGGCGCCCCGCAGGGCACCGGACCCAGCACCAACCGCATGCGCTTCTATGGCACCAATACCGTCTGCAACGGCAATATCTTCCTTGATGGTCCATCCACACCGCAGGCCCAGTATTTCGGCGATGAGATTGCCTTTTATAACGGGTCAGGCACCCAGACCTACAATGGCGTCATATCCGGCAATGGCGGCCTCATTGTGCGCGGCAACGGTACCGCTGTCTTGAGCGGCCAGAATACGTTCTCGGGCGGCACTTCGCCGACTTCGGGCTTACTCGGCCTGGGCTCGAGCAGCCTGGGTGGCACCGGCAGCAGTGTGACTTCCGGCCCTCTGGGCACGGGCTTCCTCCTGCTTGACCCTGAAGTTCCCGGCCCCACGGCCACTGGCCAGATTTTCGCTTCCGGCGGCGCACAAACCGTCGGTAATTCCATCGTCTATAACAGCGGCACCAACAACCTGACTCTGGAAACCGGCGGCTCCAACGACCTCACCCTGTCCGGTCCGTATGCACTCAACGGCGCCGACGGCAACAATTCGACCACGAGCCGCTTGATCGAATCGATCAACACCGGCCTCACGACTTTCTCAGGCCCCATTACCGACGGTGGTTTGGGCTACAGCTTGAATTTCTTCGGCAGTGGCACCAATAAAAGCACGGTGGCTCTGAGCGGCTCGGACACTTATACCGGAGCGACCACCGTCAGCAACTTAATCACGCTTCTGGTGAATGGCAGCCTCACGGCTTCCAGCGGTGTTACCGTGGCCACCAATGCAACCCTCGGCGGCACTGGCACTATTGCAAATGCAGTTACCATCCAAAACGGCGGTAATCTGGCGGCAGGCAGTAACCAGGCCGGTACTCTGCATCTTGGCGGCGCGCTGACCTTCGCGGCTAACGCCACCAATATCGTGTATCTCAACGGAAGTGGCGCTAACACCGCCGTGACCGCTTCAGGGTTGGTGACTTATGCCGGTACACTCACTCCGGTCGTTACCTCCGGCACCATCACCTCGGGCCAGACCTTCACGATCTTCAATGCGGGGTCGCATTCAGGTAACTTTACCGCCACCAACGGCATCCCTGGACCGGGTATGACCTGGTACTTTAATCCGGCAACGGGCATCCTGACTGCGGAGGGATCCAGCGTCATTGTTCCGAGCATACCTCCGCACATCACCAGTTTCAGCCTGTCCGGAAGCAACGTGAGCATCACCGCGACCAACGGTGTGAATGGCGGCACCTACTATTTACTGGGCCAAACTAACGTTGCGTTGCCCATCAACCAATGGTACCCGGTCGCCACCAACGTGGTGACGGCTTCCGGAGGCACCGAGTCCTTCAGCTTTACGGGTACCAATGTGTTCTCGGCCACGACTTCTGGATTGTTCTTGATCCTGAGCAGCACCAATAATTAAGAAGCACTGAAACAGCACCAGGGCCGGAACCGTTAAGGTTCCGGCCTTTTTTTATTTTTTTCAAATTCAAAGATTTTTCAACATTAAATGGAGGAAAATCATAGATAAACCAATGACATTTTTATTGAGTTTTCCGCAGCCTAATTTACCCTATTATTTTGATAATATAGATTCATAAATTCTTTCCAGTCCAATAACTAATACAGCTAATTAATATGATGCCCAAACTGACAGTTCAAATCGTAATGGCGGTTTTTCTGACGATCTTTTCGGCCACAACCGGAATGTCTCAGACCAACTTCTTCAATGATACCTTTGTCAATGGCAGCACCGTTGATTCGGCCACGCCCGCCGCGCCAACCACGAATTCCGCCAGTTACGAAATCATTTCATCCAAGGGCTGGAATCCCACCGCTTCCGTTACCAGCCTGGGCCTGAAGTTTGGCATTGCTTCGTCCGCGAGCGGCACCACGGAAGCGGAGGCGATGTTTGCCACCAACCCGATCACGTTGACCTCCAATAGCGATTATGTCACCCTGTCTATTGTTTTTAAGGACGTTTCCGGCCCGCTCACTGCCGGAGCTGGTTTTTTGGGGATTGGCTTGTATAACACCGGTGCTTCCACCAATTATCCGGTTCCCAGCGGCCTTAACGGCACCGCGACCACCAGCAATACCGGCAATGCATTGAACAATGCGGTATTGTGGGAGGGTTATTTTGGTCTCTTGTCTTATTCGGGTGGCAACGACTCCCTCAATACCCGGCCAATTCAGACCACTTCCACGACGGACGCCGGCCAGGACGTCTGCACTACCGGCAGTGGATCTGAGAGCTTCCAGTATCCCAAAGGCAGCGGCATTGGTTCTACGGTCCTCTCGTCCCTGGTGCTCAGCAGCAATACAGAATACACCGAGGTATTCACGATTGCCCTTACCAACGCCAGCATGCTGGGCATTACCAACTCTATCTATGAGGGTACCGATACCACAGCCGCCCCGCTGGCCCAGTATAACGGCACAGCCTCTGGCAGCACCTTTCTCACCAGCGGCTTTAATGCGCTCGCCTTCGGGTTAAATTCAAAATCTACCAATGCTGTGACTGGAAACGTGTTGGACCTGGTTTCCATCAATATTTCCGGTCAAAGCACTACTATCATGGGGCCGCCCAATCCCACCCAGGAACCCGCAAATGTTATTGTCGTCACCAATGGTTACGCTCAACTTTCAGTTGTCGCCTCGGGTTTTAATATAATCTATCAATGGTATCGCAATGGCGTTCTTCTCGCCAATGGAGGCGATCTCTCGGGTGTCACCACTCCCACGCTGGTGATTGACCCATCGACAATGACGGACGCCGTCTCGGTTGCGAACGGTTACTATTGCGTCCTTACTGGCGCTGGCAATTACACCACCAATACCGTGACCAATTCGCTGGCCCTGGTGGCGGCCACCAACCTCGTTTGGGTGGGGACAACTCCAACGGCCACTTGGGACGTGGACAACTCGGTGGACTGGGAAACCACCAATTCGTCTCCCGTCCCGGCGGTCTTCACCGGCGGCGATCCGGTCAGCTTCAACGATAACACGGTGGTCAATGCGAGCGTCACCTTGGCCGGCAACGTGGCGCCGGCCTCCATGTCGGTGACTACCGCCAATGCCTTTACGTTTTCGGGTTCGGGCAGCATCGCGGGCAATGGGTATGCGGTATTCGATGGTGAGAATCAAGAGGGTGAAGTGCAGTTGAACGCCAACAACACGTATAGCGGCGGCACCTTGCTCACCAACGGCGTTCTCGTCAATTTGGAGAACTACGCCGGTTTGGGAAGCGGCCCGGTAATTCTGGGTTCCGCGACCGCGCAAATGGAAATTGATAGCGCCGGCAGCGCCACCGTGGGAATAAATGGCGATGTTGATGTCGCCTCGAACTTCACTTTTCTGGTTGACGGAACCGGCTCGTACGCCACCGTCTTCTTTGGCAACTTTTTGGGGTCGTCTGCCGCGACGTTGACGTTTGAACCGGCGATTGGGATTAACCCGTCGGGAACTGCCGCCAACACCAACCGGGTGCGTCTTTATGGCACCAACACGGTATGTAACGCGAATATATTCATTGACGGTCCATCAACCGAGCAGGCCCAATATAACGGATGCGAAATTGCGTTTTATAATGCGACCGGCACGCAGAAATATAATGGCGTTATTTCGGGCGATGGCGGCGTGATTCAACGCGGAACCGGCATTGCCATCCTGGATGGCCAGAATACTTATACGGGGGGAACCACTCCCACCGCCGGTGATCTCGGGGTGGGTGCCAACAGCGAAGGCGCCACGGGCAGCGGGGTCACCTCGGGACCGTTGGGGACTGGCGCATTGTTGCTGGCTCCGGAAGTTCCGAACACCACTGCCACTGGCGAGATTTTTGCCTCCGCCCCCAATATTACCATCGGCAATTCCATCGTTTATCCCAGCGGCACCAACAACCTCACCCTCGAAATCGGCGGGACCAATAACTTGACACTGTCCGGGCCGTTCGCTCTCAATGGCGCCGATGGCTCGGGGATCAGTGGTGGCTTTACCAGCCGCACCTTCCAGGTCACCAACACCGGCTTGACCACCCTCTCCGGTGTGATGACCGATGGTGGCCTCGGTTATGGTTTCAACTTGACGGGAAGCGGTACACTGGCTTTGAACAACACTAATACCTATACGGGTCCTACCGTTATCAGCGGCGGGACTTTGCTCGTGAATGGTCGGGTTAGCACCAATACCGTTACCGTTGCCACCAATGGCGCCCTCGGCGGCGGGGGCGTTATCACCGGCCCAGTCACCATCCAGGCGGGTGGCACGCTGGCGCCCGGTAATCCATATATTCTTACTCATTCGGTTCTCACTCTCACCATTAGCAATATTCTCACGCTCCAGGCTGGCAGCACCAATATCGCAGTTGTCACTCAAGGGGGTGTCAACAGTCTGGTGACGGGTCTGACGAGCGTTGCTTACAACGGAACACTCGTTCCCAATATCGTAGGCACGTTGAGGGCCGGCCAGAACTTTACAATTTTCAGCGCGGCGGCGTACACGGGCAACTTCAGCGCCATCGCCGGCACGCCGGGGGCGGGCCTGGTTTGGGCGTTTAACCCGACGAATGGCGTCTTGAGTGTGGTTCAAAGCACCATCATTCCGAATGTGCCTCCGCAGATCACCAGCTTCAGTTTCGTGGGAGGCAATCTGAGCATCAGCGGCACCAATGGGGTTAATGGCGGCACTTATTATCTCCTGGGGACCACGAATCTGACGACGCCGATTGGCCAGTGGATTCCGGTGGCGACCAACGTGGTGACGGCTTCCGGAGGCACGGAGAGCTTTAGCTTTACGGGCACAAACGCGTACACCGCGGGCGCGCCGGGATGGTTCTTCAGGTTGAGCAGCACCAATAATTAAAAGGCGCTGCCGGCAACAGGAACACGGATCTTGGCGTCATCGGAGTGCGCCCGTCCCCGGGCGCAGCAATGTTCGAACATCGAGCAGCATGATTTTTTCCAAATCCCCTCGCGCGGCCGGACGTTGCTGCGACCGAAGACGGTCGCACTCCGGGACACTCGCGCGCAATTCGGCCAACCCAATAGGCGCTAACTTGCTATAGGGGCGAAATCTCTGTAGAATACGGCAGACAAACGCCCAAAGCTCCGTCAGGAGCGGCATCTTCTGCTGTTTGCCCGGCAAAAACTGAGCGCCCCAGCCTCTACAAATGTAAAGAAAGTCCTTGACATTCTCTACGGTTGTAGAGAATATCGCCGCATGTCCAGGCCAATCGTCGAACTCACGGAAGCGGAATGGTCGGTCATCAAGGCCGTGTGGGAAAATGAACCCTGTACCGCTCCCGCAATTCGGGAAAAGCTCTTCCAATCAACGGGGTGGACCTATTCCACCGTGCGCACCCTGCTGGATCGCATGGCGGCCAAGGGGATGCTTTCGGCCATAAAAAAAGGCAAATTGACCATCTATGAGTCCACCGTCACCCGCGCCCAGGCCCAGCGCGGTGAATTGTTTTACGCCTTGAAACACGCTTTCAATGGCGCACTCACGCCCATGGTGCAATGCCTGCTCGACAGCAATGAATTGGATGCGGATGAATTGGCGAAACTGGAATCGCTCATCAAGGCGAAAAAGAAATCGGCAAAAAAATAACAGGAGATCTTGCGTCTATGAATTTCCAGATCGAGACGTTGAACCAGTGGGGTGGGGGCTTTATGGATTTTGCCTGGCCGATGCTATGGCAATCGAGCCTGCTCATCGCGTTGATTTTCGCGCTGGATTTAGTGCTGGCGCGGAAAATTCGCGCCGCTGTCCGGTATGGCCTGTGGCTGGTGGTGCTGCTCAAATTGATATTGCCGCCGACCCTGGCGGTGCCGACCAGCGCGGGATGGTGGCTGTTTCGCAAACCGCCGATCGTAACCCCCGTGGCAAAATTTACCGTGACTTACGGAGATCCCGCTCCGCTCGCCCAATTCATTCTCCACCGCTTTCCTCCTGCTGTGAAACCGGAACTGGATGTTGCTGCCTATGCTTTGTTGGCTTCTTTGAGTATAAGTGCCGCGCTATTCGTATGGCTGCTCGTTCGCTGGCAGCAGATGCGCCGGAAGATCCGCCACGCTGCCGTCACCGCAAAATTTGCCGACGCACTCGAAAGCGCGTTGCGAACCTCCGGTTTACGTTCCCGTGTAACCGTGAAAATAGTGGACGGTTACCTGTCACCGGCGGTCTGCGGCTTATTAAAGCCGGTCATTTTGCTGCCGCGTATCCTGGTCGAAAAACTGTCTGCCGGACAATTGCGGGCGGTGATGTTGCACGAATTGTTTCATCATCGGCGCAAGGATGTCTGGGTGAATTGCGTGCAAACCTTCCTGCAAATTTTTTATTGGTGGCATCCTCTGTTGTGGCTGGCTAATGCGCGCATCCGCCGAGTCCGCGAAGAAGCGGTGGACGACGCCGTCATGCTGTCGCTGCGCGACGAACCCGACCTGTATGCGCCGACGCTGCTGGAAGTGGCCAAACTGGCCTTTTACCGCCCGCGCTTGAGTGTTGGTTTGGTGGGCATCATGGAATCCCGCAGCGCGCTCGGGCAGCGGATCGAACGGTTGGTGAATTTCCGAGCCCCACGAAGAGCCGGCCTGACGATAGTTTCCGTTCTTGGGATCACGCTATTCATTGCTGTGACCGTGCCGATGGGCGGCGCGCCCGCACCCGAAACGGATTCGGCGTTGTCAGGTTCGCCGTCCGATGATTCGGTCAGGGTTTTCGCGATTGAGCGTCCTGTTGAAAAGAATAGTTTGGCCAAAATTCTTATCGGGGCCGGAGTGAACAGCCCGCCGACAGATTTCTTCTACGAAACGAATAGGATGCTGATCGTTCGAGGTTCCGCGCAACAACTGGATTTAGTGGAGCGGGTTGTCAGGAAATTAAATGGATATTTGCTGGGGCCGGTCAAGAAAATGGCGCCTCTGGGAGCGAAAAGTGTTGAGTTCAAAAAGAACGTGGAGACAAATCTTTTTGAACGAGCCTTCTCGATAAACCGATATTTTTTTCCCACTGATTTGCGAAATATATCCAGCATAAATTCCGAAGACGTAGCCATGTTGGCCTCAAATTTATTCAGCCAATTGGGAGTGAACTGGAATTTTCCAAAGGGCAAATCAATTGCTTACAGTGACCAAAACAGCTTACTGTTCGTCAAAGCAACCAAACAGGATCTCGATATGCTCGAACAAGTTGTTGGTGCTCTCGAAACGGCGGAAACGGAAGTTCACATCAAAGCACGATTTTTTGAAGGACCGGTGGGAAGCATAAGTTTGGGCACAAATGATCCGGATAATTTCAGTTGGGTCATGGATGATGCATATTTTAGAACAATCTTGAAGAAATTGGAATCCACCCAGGGTGTCAAAGAATTGGCAGAACCGGATGTGGTTACTACTAGTGCAAGGCAAACGCAGATGAGAGCGACATTCGAAGAAACAGTCCTTACCAATTATGCCTATGAAACCTCCAAACCCTATGTGCGCCCGCAATTGACCTCAATGCAATTCGGTCCAGTATTTGATGCGATTCCAGTTGTTTCAGCTGATCGTCGTGGCATTCATTTGCATGCTACGGCTACGTTGACGGACTTTTTGGGATATGAACAAACGACCAATACAGTGGTTGTTCATACCAAGGCAGGCTATGATGTAACTATGCCTGGGGTCGTATATGACGTGTGTGTGCGAAAAGCGAGCAGGGAGCTGGATTTATCCGATAACCAAACAGTAGCGTTGAAATTGAACAAGCACTTTTTCAGCAATGGAACTGAAATTAATTCCGAACCAGATGCCAAAAAAGCTGCCCTGGAAGATAAGGTCGTGCTGGTTTTCATCACGGCGACATTGGTTGATCCGGCAGGGAATCGCATACACCCGAACGATGAGTCTTACTACAAATACCCAACGCCAGACCCAATACTAATCCCTGGTAGCTATGATGGTGGTGGATCAGGAGTACCGTAAATTCATTCGAATGAGAAAAGGCTGCTGTCAATGACAGCAGCCTTCGGAGCGCGGGTCTGTGACCCGCAGCGGCCACGACGTTTCCAGCTTGCTGCGGCTCACAGAGCCGCGCTCCGACGGA
This sequence comes from uncultured Verrucomicrobiae bacterium, assembly GCA_963797825.1. Classification (GTDB taxonomy): domain Bacteria; phylum Verrucomicrobiota; class Verrucomicrobiia; order Limisphaerales; family UBA11358; genus UBA11358. The sequence goes on along the minus strand of CAWCRR010000029.1, from coordinate 49,748 downwards.
ATTAGGATTAAGATCACCGGCGATACCCATCATGCCCGCGGTATTGGCCCCGGTCATGATGATCGTACCGGTATTGAACCGCATGGTAGCGCCAGGCTCCGCCGATCCAGACGTGGCTGGTGGTGTAATAACCGGGCGACCAGACATAACCGACTCCCGGGCAGGCAGGGACTGTTTCAATGACGGTGGCCGGCTGGACTTGGTACACTGCGACTGGTGCTGGTGATTGCTCAACCACCACCGGGGTTGCATACACCGGTTGCGTTGCCACGACCACAGTAGGAAACCCGACGGAAATGCCGAAACGGACACCGGCGTTGGCGGACATGACAGCCGCGCCGAAGAGGGCGGCCACGATCAGGATTTTTGCTTTCATAATATGCTCTTTCTTTTTTTTGGGGCGTGATTGCCCACGAATCAACAGACGATTAAGTAACTAATTAGTTACATAATCTTTAAAATTGTATTACCCTTAAAATCAATGACTTGTGAAATGGTTGTAACCGGGTAAAAAATCGCGTGTTGGGATTTAGGGCCACCGCGCAAGAAGTGCGCAGGCGGCAAAGCTGGAATGACTAGGCGAATTTTCAAAATCCAAGTTTGTTTAGCGTCGGATGGCGCGACCGACAGTAGCGCACGGTGAAACCGTGGGTCAACAAACCGAAAGAAATTTAAGCCCCGGCAGGGGGAATGGCGCTTAGTTAAAAAGCAAAACTTTGGCGCACAATGACATGCGACAATGTCGTCTTTAGCGCCGTAGGCGCGACATATTTGTAGAACCGAACGTTTGTAAATTTTGAGAGCGCGTTGCTGCGGACAGGAATGTCCGCGCTCCGCCGTGCTGGTCATAATCGGCGCGCGGACTTTCTAGTCCGCAGCAGTTTCCCGAATGTTCCCGGGGCCGCAATTTCAGAATGCCAGCACAGACTGGATTCGGCACCCGTTTCTTGCGCGTTGCTGCGGACAAGAATGTCCGCGCTCCGCCGTGCTGGTCATAATCGGCGCGCGGACTTTCTAGTCCGCAGCAGTTTCCCGAATGTTCCCGGGGCCGCAATTTCAGAATGCCAGCACAGACTGGATTCGGCACCCGTTTCTTGCGCGTTGCTGCGGACAAGAATGTCCGCGCTCCGCCGTGCTGGTCATAATCGGCGCGCGGACTTTCTAGTCCGCAGCAGCTTCCCGAATGTTCCCGGGGCCGCAATTTCCGAACGCCAGCACAGACTGGATTCGGCACCCGTTTCTTAAGAGCGGCATCTTCTGTCTCTGAAGTTGCTGTACCTGAATAAGTTATAATTTTCATTTCTTAACTAAGCGCCATTCCCCCGGCAGGGGCGGCAGAAAACCCTAATCAGATTCAATGATTTTCTCAGGTTGGCAAGCCGTTGAAACGGCTCGTATGCGTGAAGGCTTTCACACCCGGCTGAAGCCGGGTGTTAATGAGAACTAGTTTTTGCCAGGATCCACTGGATGGTTTTTTCCGCGAGTCTGTCGAAGGCGGTGACGCAGAGTTCGAGGTGTTCTTCTTTGGTGTCCTCAATCTTATTATGGCTGATGCCATGCAGGCTTTGCACGAACATCATCACGGTAGGCACGCCGGCGGCCGCCACTTCGGCGGCATCGTGCAACGGGCCGCTGGGGAGGCGATGGGATTTGCCGCACGTTTCGCGAATCGCCTCATCGCATAAATTGACAAGGTCGCCGTTGAACGGGTGCGGCGGGATTTGCCACAACCGTTCCCAGGAAACTTTCACGTTTCCCTCGGCCGCGAATCTATCGGCGGCGGCGTGTGCTTCCGCCAACATTTTTGCGAGAATCGCCGCATCAAGATGGCGCTGGTCGAGGGTGATGCGGCATTCTTCGACGACGCTGGTGACGATCCCCGGCTGGGTCGTGCAGGAGCCGATGGTGCAAACGCCATTGCCGCTTTGCTCCGCGATCCGGTAAATCTCCAGGCTCATTTTTGCGGCGGCCAGAAAGGCATCCTTGCGCCGGTTCATCGGCGTGCTCCCGGAGTGCGCGGCTTGCCCGTGAAAAGTAATCGCATGCCGCTCGACGCCAAAGGTGCCGAGGACCGCGCCGAGCGGAAGGCCGAGGTCGAGGAGGACCGGGCCTTGCTCGATGTGCAGTTCCTGATAGGCGGCGGCGTTTTTTAATTCCGCGCCGCACTCCTTCACCCGTTCGAAAACGATGCCGACATTTTTCAGCGCATCGGGAAGTTTGATGCCCTGTTTATCCACGAGGCTGCGCGCCTCATTCATGTCCAGGTTGCCGGAGCAGGCCGACGAGCCGAAAAGGCTTTTCCCAAATCGCGCGCCCTCTTCATCCGCCCAATCCACGAGGCGGACCGTCACGGGCGGCTTGCCATTGTATTGGGAATTGATGCGCCGCAAAATTTCGATGCCGGCGAGCACGTTCAGGCAACCATCGAGCCAGCCGCCATTAGGCACCGAATCGATATGGCCGCCGATGAGCAGGCATTTTTCCGACGCGCCCGGGAGGGTGAACCAGGTATTGCCGGCGGCATCATCGTGGATCTCGAGCGGCAAGCCCTCGACAGTTTGGCGCAGAAACTTGCGGGCGGCGAGCCACGTCTCGGTGAACGCAACTCGTTGCGCGCCGTTTTCGTTGCCGGTGATCGCGCGAAGCGCTTTCAATTCGGCAATCGTGCGTTTTGGATTGAGCGGGTTCATCCGACAGTGATCATCTTTGCCAAATTTAAATTTATTGTGACAATCCGCTGTAAAGCCAGTATAAAGTAGTAACAGGGGAATTGCAGGAAGAAATATAGAATAAAGTCATGCCAACGTTAAACACAATCGTGGACGGCCTGAAGATGCCCAACCCATTTGTCATCGGGTCCGGGCCGCCGGGAACAAATCTCAACGTCATCAACAAAGCCTTCGCCGAAGGCTGGGGCGCCGTCATCGCCAAGACGGTTTCGCTCGACGCGAGCAAGGTGGTCAACGTTACGCCGCGATACGGCAAATTGTATTCCCAGGACAAGCAGGAGATCATCGGCTGGGAGAACATCGAACTCATCAGCGACCGGCCCTTCAAGATTTGGGAGGACGAGTTCAAGAAGTGCAAGGACCAGTTTCCCGACCGCATCCTCATCGCTTCCATCATGGAGGAATATCGCAAGGACGCCTGGGTGGAGATTGTCGAGCGCTGCCAGGCCTGCGGCGTGGATGGATTTGAACTGAATTTTTCCTGCCCGCACGGTTTGCCCGAGCGGAAGATGGGCGCGGCCATGGGCGAGAATCCCGAAATTGTCGAAGAAGTCGTCGGCTGGGTGATGGGCGCGGCCAAAAAACCTGTGTGGGCGAAAATGACGCCAAACATCACGCACATCGAAGACCCGAGCCGCGCCGCGTTGAAAGCAGGCGCCACCGGCATCAGCGCCATCAATACCATCCGCAGCATCATCGGCGTGAATCTTGAAACACTCCGGCCGGAGCCGAGCGTGGAAGGCTACACGACGCCCGGCGGCTATTCCAGCCGAGCGATAAAACCCATCGCGCTCCGGATGGTGATGGAAGTGGCGCAATTGATCCGCCGGGAATTTCCCGGGCGGTCGCTGTCGGCCATCGGCGGCGTCGAGACCGGCAACGACGCGGCGGAGTTCATTCTGCTGGGCGCGGACACGGTGCAGGTCTGCACGGGAGTGATGAAATTCGGTTACGAGATGGTGAAGCCGATGTGCGACCAACTGCTGGCGTTCATGGAGAAGCATAAATTCGAGACGGTCGCGGATTTCAAAGGCAAGAGCCTGGAATATTTCACGACGCACGCGGACCTGGTGAAGCGGCAGGGCGACCGCAAGGCCGCGCAAAAAGCGGCCACGGCGGCGAAGACCGTGAAGAGCGACGGCGAATGGAGCGGAAGCGATTTTGTAAAACAGTCGGATGCATTATCGAAATAACCGCCAAGCTCCAACATCCAATAACCAGAGAATGTCCAGACAAGATAACCGCCAAGCGCCAACATCCAATCACCAGAGAATGTCCCTACAAGATAACCTCCAAGCACCAACATCCAATCACCAGAGAATGTCCAAGCAACAAACCTAAAGTGAATGAAATATCCGCGAATCAAATCAGAGGCATGGACTTTGAGCGAATCACCAAATGGCAACGGTACCAAAAGGCATGCTTTTGATTTGGAAGAACGGACGGCGAAGTTCGGTGAATCAATAATTCGCTTTTGCAAAAAGATTCCCCGTTCACCTGAAAACGACCGTTTGATTGGCCAGTTGGCCGGATGTGGTACGAGCATAGGCGCAAATTATTGCGAGGCGAACGAAGCGGTCTCGAAAAAAGACTTCAAATTTACCATCGGGCGTTGTGTGAAAGAGGCAAAAGAAACAAAATACTTTCTTCGAATGGTTGCCGCCTCAGAACCGAGCCTTAAAGATGAAGCGCGGCAACTTTATCGCGAGGCGAAAGAACTGCATTTGATATTTGCGAGCATTTTCAGAAAATGAAACAACCGATTCCGTATTAAAATTAAAAAAATGCTAATCAAACGAACATCGGGCAAGGGTGTCCCAGGCCACATTCTCAAATTTGTGACTTGGAATTTCTCTGGATATTGGACGTTGGTACTTGGAGTTTAACTATAGAATCAGTTGCTATTTCCAGCCATTTGAGCGAATATGGGTAACCATATTATATGAAAACGACGATAGAAATCGCGGATGACCTTTTCGAGCGGGCGCAGCGCCTGGCGCAGAAGGAAAAGACGACGTTTCGCGCGCTAACAGAACGTGGGCTTCGTCTGGTTCTTTCCAGGAAACAAACCGTCACGCGCAAAAAACTTCCGCCGTTGGTCACTTTTCGCGGAAAAGGGCTGACCCGTGAATTCCAAAATGCAAGTTGGGAGAAAATCCGTGACGAAATTTATCGTGGCCGCGGAGCATGATTGCCGTGGACTCCAATCTGCTGATTTATGCGCATCGTGAAGAGAGTGAATTTCATAAGGCCGCAAAAGAGATAATAGATGGTCTGCGTCACAGTCCGGCTCCGTGGGCGATTCCATGGCCATGCGTGCATGAATTCATAGGTATTGTGACCCACACAAACATTTACAAGCCGCCGACTGCGCTCAAGTCAGCTTTGGAAGCGATTGATTCGTTGGCAGCGGGAGAGAATCTTCATTTTCTTTCCGAAAGCCCGGGTTATTTTGAAAAGTTACGTGACCTGGCGTTGACGGCAAAGCTGTCCGGGCCTCGCATCCACGATGCGCGCATTGCCGCCCTTTGCTGGCATCATGGCGTCCGCGAGCTTTGGACGGCGGACCGCGATTTTTCACTGTTCCCGCAAATCAAAACGCGCAATCCTCTCGTGATTTGACTTGTGGCTTGGGATTTCTCTGGGTATTGGATGTTGGTACTTGGAGTTTAATCATATGGACCCCTGCCCATTTTTTATCGGCGGCGACTGGCTTCAACCGCAGCTCGCCGGCACTCCCGTTTTCAATCCTTCCACCGGCCAAATCATCGCCGAATGTCCCGTCGGCGGAGTCGCCGAGGTGAACGCCGCGGTTGACGCCGCGCAGTCGGCATTTCCGAATTGGATGGAAACGCCGCCCGTCGAGCGCGCGCGGGTCCTCGGGCGATTCAAAATGCTGCTGGAAGAAAATTTCGAGGACATCGTCCGCTGCAACACCCGCGAGCACGGAAAGACCCTCGTGGAATCGCGCGGCGACGTGAAGCGCGGAATCGAGGACGTGGAATTTGCGCTGGGTGTCCCGTCGTTGATGATGGGGCAGATTTTGGAGAACGTCGCGCGCGGCATCGATTGCGACGCCATCCGCCAGCCGCTTGGTGTTTGCGCGGGCATCACGCCGTTCAATTTTCCCGCGATGGTGCCGCTGTGGATGTATCCCATCGCCATCGCCTGCGGCAACACCTTCGTCTTGAAGCCCAGCGAGAAAGTTCCGCTCACGGCGATCAAGATCGCCAGGCTGCTGGAAAAAGCCGGCCTGCCCAAGGGAGTGCTGAACATCGTCCACGGCGGACGCGAGGCAGTGGACGCGCTGTTGACCCATCCCAAGGTCAAGGCAATCTCGTTCGTCGGCTCGACGCCGATCGCTAAATACATCTACGAAGTCGGGACGAAGCACGGCAAGCGCGTGCAGTCCAACGGAGGCGCGAAAAATTTTACGCTGATTATGCCGGACGCGGACGCGGATAACTCCGTGCGCGGCGTCATCGAGGGCGCTTTCGGTTGCGCGGGAGAGCGTTGCATGGCCGGCTCCACGGCAGTCGTCGTGGGCGCGGCGGAGAAGACCGTTTTGCCGCTGCTGGTGGAAGCGACGCGCCGGATCAAGGTCGGCCCGACTGACCGCGAAGCGCAGCCGGACATGGGCCCGCTCATCACGCGCCGGCATCGCGACCGGGTCCTGGAACTCATCGAGGCCGGCGTCAAAGAAGGCGCGAAGATTCCCGCCGACGGTCGCGGCGTGAAGATCCAGGATGCGCCCGATGGCTTTTTTGTCGGTGCCACGATCCTGGACGGCGTGCAGACCGGCATGACGGTGGCGCGCGAAGAAATTTTTGGGCCGGTGCTGAACGTAATGCACATGGAAGACTTGGACGCGGCCATCGAATTGGCGAACAAATCGGCTTATGGAAACGGCGCGTCCATTTTTACCCGGTCCGGCAAGGCGGCGCGCGAGTTCAAGCATCGCATCAACTGCGGCATGGTGGGCATCAATATCGGTGTCCCGGCTTCGATGGCGTGGTTTCCGTTCAACGGCTGGAACGAGTCGTTCTTCGGGGACCTCCACATGCAAGGCGTTGAGGGCGTCCAGTTTTTCACACAACAGAAGGTCACCACCAGCCGCTGGTTCAGCTATGGGGAAGGGGATATCTGGCACAAAGACAGTGGCATTTGAAGGCCAAAGAGTTTACGGCAGGTTAAATTTATGAGCGTGTTAATCAAAAACGGTGAAATCGTGACCGCGAGTGAGCGGTACACGGCGGACATCCTTTGCGAAGGCGAAACGATTGCGCGAATCGATCGCGGCATCAAGCCGCCGAAGGGCGCGGAGGTGATCGACGCCCAAGGCAAATTCGTCTTTCCGGGTTTCATCGACCCGCACGTCCATATCTATCTTCCGTTCATGGGGACGTTCGCGAAGGACGATTATATTTCGGGCAGCCGCGCGGCGTTGGTCGGCGGAACGACGACACTGATCGAGATGTGTTGTCCGGCGCGGAAAGACGACGCGCTCGAGAGCTTTGAACTTTGGATGAAGCACGCCGCCGGAAAATCCGCCTGCGATTTTACGTTTCACATGGGCGTCACGAAATTCGACGACGAGACCGAGGAGCAGCTTCGCGAAATCGTCAAGCGCGGCATCAGTTCGTTCAAAATTTTTCTCGCCTACAAGGGCGCGTTTGGCGTGGACGACACCGAGCTTTACCGGGTGTTGAAACTGGCGAAGCAACTCGGCGTCATCGTCACGGCGCATTGTGAAAACGAAACGCTCGTGGCGGAACGTTGCAAGGAATTGCTCGCCGCGGGCAAGACCGATCCGGGACAACATCACAACAGCCGGCCCCCGCAAGTCGAGGCCGAGGGCGTGCATCATCTGATGACCTTTGCCGAGCTCACCGGCGCGGCGGTGTATATCGTGCATTTGAGCTGCCAGGAGGCGCTCGATGAAGCCATCGCGGCGCGGCAGCGGGGCGTGCGCGTCAACGTCGAAACCTTGATCCAATACCTGACGCTCGACAAAACGGATGCGGAAAAGCCGAATTTTGAAGGCGCAAAATATGTGATGTCGCCGCCCCTGCGGGACAAGCGGAACCAGGAAGTGCTTTGGAATGGATTGCGCGACGGCCTGGTGCAAACCGTTGCCACCGACCATGCGCCGTTTGATTTCAAGACGCAGAAGCCGATGGGCAAAAATGATTTCACAAAAATCCCCAACGGCATTCCCTCGCTCGAAAACCGCATCAACGTGCTTTATACCTATGGCGTTAAAACCGGAAAGATTGATTTGCACACCTTTGTGAACGCCGCCAGCACCCAGGTCGCAAAATTATTCGGCCTGTTCCCGCGCAAAGGCACCATCCAACCCGGCGCCGATGCCGACCTGGTGGTGTACGATCCGGATTATCGCGGGAAGATTTCCGCAAAAAAGCAGGAGATGAACGTCGATTACAATGTCTTCGAGGGCTGGAAGATCGAAGGGCGTCCGAGCATTGTCACCGTGCGCGGGCAGGTGGCGGTGCGCGATGGCAAATTTGTCGGCAAACACGGGCATGGAAAATTTCTGCAACGCAAACCAAACCATTTTTGATTCATGGTTGCATGCCGCAATTACGGTTCATAGTCATTTGTGTTTTGGAAGGAGTTTTTTCGACATTCTAATTTATTACAAATTTTATAATTGAACGAAAGTCTGAACCCGTCCAACTTTGCTCTATGTCAGGGGATGAAATTCTTGCGCTAATCATAAGTTTTGCATTAGGCGTCTTCGGCTGGAGGACGTGGGCGGGCGGATTATTATTTTTAAGCACTTTATCACGCAAGCCCGCGACACAATTTCTGGGATGGCTGACGCCATTCGTGGCCGGACTGGCGCTGCTTTTTGTTTTATGCAAATGGTCTTCACACGATGTAAGGGACAATCCTGTCTACATTTTCTTTTACATGGCGATGGGTTTTGGCTGGGTTGGATTGTGGAACCTGATTCTTCCTTATGTCGGCTTGAGTTTCCGGGATGATGCGTTGGAGCTAGACAACGATGCGGCGGGTTTGGCGGTCAGCGGCTCTTTCCTGGGAATGACCCTGGCCTTTGCCGGGGCAAACATTGGAGACGGGCCAGGCTGGTGGTGTGTCGTTTTTTGCGCCGTGTTGTCTGGTGGCGCGATGCTACTTCTATGGGTCATCGCCAACCTGATCACCAATGTTGATGAATTTATCACCGTTGACCGGGACATCGCGTCCGGCTGGCGCATTGGCGGTTTTTTTATCGGCTCGGGTTTGATTTTGGGACGCGCCGTGGCGGGGAATTGGGTTTCGGCGCAGGCGACCGTCGACGACTTCCTCGCCAAAGGATGGCCCATGTTGATTTTGTGGGCTGTGGTCGTGATGCTCGATTTTTCTTCCAAGCCGACACCGCAGCGTCCCCAACCTAATCCAACGTTGTTTGGCGTCGTTCCATGCGTGTTATTCATATCATTGGGGATCGCTGATGTCGTCATGCAAGGGCCCTGGTGATGAAATTACCGTGGCAAATCGTTGAACCGCTGGAGGCAAAAACATTTGCTGAAATAAAGAGCGCGGCCATCTTCGAATGTTGCAAATGGGACCCGCAAGTGGAAGATGTATGCACGTTATCAGCATTGCCGCTGGTACTCGCGCCGGAAGCCTGGGCGGAATTGGTTTCTCTTGCGGAGAAGCTCGCCCTTGAGACCGTCGCGGCGGAAGAAGCCATCCTGCAAAAGCGGGGACACCTAAAGGAGGTTGGCATTCCGTGGACGTTACGGCACAAGTTTTCACAACTTGGGATTTCCGCGAATCGTTCCCGACATTTGCGCCTGATCCGGTTCGATTTTCATTTCACGACCGAGGGCTGGCGTATCTCCGAGGCCAACACGGACGTTCCCGGCGGTATCAATGAAGCGTCCGGTTTCACGAAATTGATGGCACGACATTACGGAACCACGACGCCATCTGGCGATCCGACTACCGAGATGGTGCGGACAATATCTGAGACCATTCCGAAAGGCGGAAGAATCGCACTGGTTCATGCGACAGCGTTCACGGACGACCGGCAAGTCATGGTATTTCTTGGCCGGCAACTCCAGGCAGCAGGCTATAAACCGGTTTTGGCCGGACCGGACCATCTGCGATGGCGGGAGAGCAAGGCATATTTTGTAATGGATGGAGCTGGTGGTCCGGTCGATTTTATTTTCCGGTTTTTCCCGGCTGAATGGCTGACATCATTGCCGCGTGGGTGCGCCTGGCCACATTTGCTTGGTGGCTCGGAGACCTCCCTTTGTAATCCGGGGTTGGCTCTCGTCAGCCAGAGCAAACGTTTCCCATTAGTCTGGGACGAACTGCCAGTTAAGATGCCGGCCTGGCGCGCCCTGCTTCCTCGAACCTACGACGTGCGAAAAATAGGAAATGAAATCCCGCGAGAGTCGCTCGTTTTCAAGCCGATCTTTGGCCGCGTCGGGGACATGATCAAAATGAACGGCGTTACGACCCAAAAAGAGGCGCGCCGCATCGACCGATCGATCCGTTGGCATCCAAAGATGTGGATTGCCCAGGAACGCTTTGAAGCGGTGCCCCTCCGCAGCCCGCATGGCGATATTTTTCCCTGTATCGGTGTTTACACTTTGAATGCCCGTGTGATCGGCGCTTATGGACGGATTGCGCGCCGTCCATTGATCGACCATCTGGCGCAGGATGCGGCAGTCCTGGTGGCGCAACCACAGACCCAAAATCAAATCATCAACCCTATTCAACATGAAACCAGCCGAACTTTACAAACTCTGGGCGCCTGACGATTCGATTTGGTCGAACTGGGCCAAGCCGGTCCTTTTTGCCGACCATGCCTTTGATGACCTGCCACTGAGTTCAATGACAGACTGGAAGTCATTGAATTGCGCCTGGGCGCCGGCGAATGACGGCAACACGGCCATCGTGCTGGATTTGGCCGGAGCGGATTCGGTTTGGTATGCGATGGCTTTGGCACAGCGCGGGTTTCGACCTGTTCCGCTCTTCAATGGCACCGCCGGTCCGACCATGGGCGGGTTTCCGCTCGTAGATGTTCTGCCGATCGTCAAGGCCCTGCATGCAGCGACAGAAGATTTGATGACGTTCCGATGGCAACCGGCTTCTGCGCCGGTCTTCCTATTGGACTCCAACCGTTTTGGCGGGGGAACTATTGTCAGTCCCGGCCGGTACGATAACCGCTGGTGGGTTTTTCCGCAGGACTTTCCTTCCGCCAATTTTCTTCTTTCACAAAACATCCGCTCTGTTGTCCTGGTGCAATATAATTCCGCCGACCCGCGACGTGATTTGGCCCACATCCTAAGGCGCTGGCAGGACGCCGGTATCCAAATTTTTTCTTGCGGGAAGGATGACCAGAATCAACCGGTATTGCTGCAAGTGAACAAGCCTGCCAATTTTCGCAACCTGTGGTATCGGGCGATGGTCCTAGCGGGCTTGAGGCGGAACAGCACGGGTGGTTTTGGCGCAGTCGTTCCGGAACCTAGTTCCAGTGGTGGATATGGTTAAGGTTGGCTGTCCATGTGGGCCACAAGACCCAACCTTTCCCGGATCTATTCATCGTTTCACATGGCCCATCTTGCGTTTTTGTTGGAATCCGCTAGCCTCAGCGCGTGACCCCTTCCACCCAGGCTTCTGCCGAGACGACTCCCAAGACGGCGCCGCAAAGGGCGGTGTTTGCCACCACACGCTGGTCCGTCGTGCTGGCGGCAGGACACAATGACACGACCCACGCCCGCGCCGCGCTGGAAAAACTTTGCCGCGCTTACTGGTATCCGCTTTACGCCTACGTTCGCCGCCGCGGGCATTCGCCCGAAGATGCGCAGGACCTCACGCAGGAATTTTTCACGCAATTGCTCGAACGCCAGTCGCTGGCCGGCGCCGATCCGAACCTGGGCCGGTTCCGCTCGTTCCTCCTTGGGTCGATGAACCATTTTCTCGCCAACGAATGGAAAAAAAGCCAAACGATCAAGCGCGGCGGAGGCCATCAGTTGCTGTCATTGGATTGGGCCGCGGCGGAGGACCGCTTTGATCTCGAGCCGGCCGATCATTCCACGCCCGATAAATTATTTGATAAGCAATGGGCTTTGGCGCTGCTCGATGAAGTTTTGAATCGGCTCGAACTCGAATACCAGGCGGAAGGAAAAGCGGACTTGTTCGCCGCCCTCAAGCAAACGCTCATGGGCAGCCGGGAAACGCAGCCGTACGCCGAATTGGCAGCGCGCCTGGCCATGAACGAGAGCGCCGTCAAAGTGGCCGTGCATCGCCTGCGCAAGCGTTATCGCGAATTGATCCGCGATGAAATCGCCGGCACCCTCGACCCATCGCGGGACATCGAAGCGGAAATGCGCCATTTGTTCAGCGCGCTGGCGCAAAGATAATCGCCTTTTCGCCGAAAGCCTGTAACCTTCCGCCTCAATTCCAGTAGTAATCGGACATGGATACCACGCCAATCTGTCCAAGCTGCGGCAAACCGTTGGATTCCAACGCGCCGCGCGGTCTTTGCCCTGAATGCCTCATGAAGGGCGCTTTTCCCACCGGCACCGATACCGGCGGCAAGTCGCCGCCCTTTGTCCCGCCGAAAATCGAAGAACTGGCCGCCAAATTTCCCCAGTTGGAAATCATCGAGTTTATCGGTCAGGGAGGAATGGGCGCCGTGTACAAGGCGCGGCAAAAACAATTGGACCGGATTGTGGCGCTGAAAATCCTGCCGCCACAGATTGCCGCCGGTCCGGGCTTTGCGGAACGCTTCACCCGTGAAGCCCAGGCCATGGCCAAACTGAATCATCCCCACATCATCACCCTCTACGAATTCGGACAGGCCGACGGATTGTTTTACTTTTTGATGGAGTACGTGGATGGCATTAACCTGCGCCAATTGCTCAGGACAGGCAAAATTGCGCCGAAGGAGGCCCTGGCCATCGTGCCGCAAATTTGCGAGGCGCTGCAATACGCCCATGATCGCGGCATCGTTCACCGGGACATCAAGCCGGAAAATATCCTGTTGAGCAAGGAAGGCCGGGTGAAGATCGCGGATTTCGGCGTGGCCAAAATCGTCGCGCCAGGCCCCGAGCCGGCGGCGGAGAATGCGCCGGCTCCTCCCGCCGATTTAACCCAGGCGGGCAGCGCGGTCGGCACGCCGCAATACATGGCCCCCGAGCAGATCAAAAATTCCGCCGAAGTGGACCATCGCGCGGACATTTATTCTCTCGGCGTGGTGTTCTACCAGATGCTCACCGGCGAACTGCCTTCGGCCAAAATCGAGCCGCCTTCCCGGAAGGTGTATATCGATGTGCGCCTGGATGAAGTAGTGCTGCGCGCACTGGAGAAGAAACCCGAACTCCGTTACCAGCAGGCCAACGACGTTAAAACTTGTGTGGAAACCATCGCGCAAACTCCACCGGTTGGAGTTGCCATTCCCGATGCCGCGGCTTTCATTCAAGCGGCATCGGCGCGCGATTACTCGCTGAACATCACCCATTGCTTGAATCGCGCCTGGAACCTGCTCGTCAGCGATTTTTGGCGGACCGTGGGGATTTGCGCGCTGATATGGTTGCTGTCCTATGTCGCCAGGCGTTCAATCGCCGGGATCATCGTTGGGTATCCATTAATCGGCGGGCTATGGCTCTATTTCCTCAATCGCATCCGCCGGCATCCCGCCTCGATCGAGACTACTTTTTCCGGGTTCAAAGTCGCTTTCCTGCAATTGGTGCTGGTGGGGCTGGTTACCGTGGTGCTGACTGTCCTGGGGTTCGTCTGCCTGGTCCTTCCTGGCATTTATTTGTCGGTTGCCTGGACTTTTGCCGTGGCGCTCGTTGCGGATAAGCAGCTCGATTTCTGGCCCGCCATGTCGCTCAGCCGCCGGGTCATTTCGCGTCACTGGTGGAAATTTTTCTGGTTCCTCATCGTGTTGGCGCTGATTCATCTCGTCGGGTTCATGCTTTTTGTCGTCGGCATCTTTGTCGCCATCCCGCTCTCTCTGGCGGCGCTGGCTTATGCCTACGAAGATATTTTTGGGCCGGTTGCCGGGGCGCAAGGCGCCGCGCCGGTGGGTGCGCCAATAACTCCGCCACGGCAGGGGGGTGGCTTGGGTGTCGCCGCCGGTGTCGCGCTGGGAACCGCCGCGGCGGTATTGTTCATCGCGTTTTTAGGATTGATGGCAGCAATTGCAATCCCAAATTTCGTTCGTGCGCGGCAGCATGCCCAGGCAATGCATGAACAGCAGGTCGCCGAAAGATCCTTCTTGATTGGCCAGGCTTGGTTTCCCGGGGGCGATTCCATAAAAATCACGTCTGTCGAACGCACGACAAACAGGATGGTTGTCAAAGGGCATTATGACCTCGTCAGTCACGACGATGCGCATTTGGACCTTTTTATTACCGCAACGAACTTGGGTTCCACTCCGATAGACTCACTGCAAGAAATGGCAATCTCCAAAGGGAAAGGCGATTTCACGCTGATCCATCCTAAAGTTGTTCCCGGTTTGCCGCACGTTTCGATGTATGCGGACGGCCATCCGTTCGCCTCACTTTATTTTGGAAACCAGCAGCAAGCCGATGAAGAAAGCCAGGCCAGTTGGATCACGAACACGACAACTGCCTCGACCGAGACCTGGTCGCCCACGCTTGCGCCGGGAGAGAAACCGGACCTTTCGCAAATCTTGCAGCAGGGCGTGGATTTGAAGAACGGGGGCGATTATGAAGGATCATTGCAGCATTTTATCTGGTATTTCAATCACTCAAGGAGCGGCGACAGTGGCCAAGGGGGCGTGCGCCTTTCCTTCGCGCTCATGTATTGGACTCAACTGGGTGACCTCTATCCGAAAGCAAAGCTGGCGCTGATTGAAATTCGGGACGCCGATGAGAATCAATTTTCCGAAGGCCAGGGTGGTTTTCAATTGTTTCAGGAGATTGCCAGTCTCAATGACTATCTCAAGGACGATGAAGCGACTCTGACATTGTTCGACTCGACCGCGCGACGCGACCCGCAATTGGCCGGGGAATGTTTTCTATTTGCGGAAGGCCTGCTGATTCAGAAAGGCGATTATCAAACGTGTCTAAAATATGTCGGTGATCCGGAGGGCGCATTCAATCAGATGTGCCAGTCGAGGCAACGGATGAAACAAATGGAGGAGCAAAACGCGGCCCGGAACGAGGAGATGACCAAACATTTTCAAGAGATGGCAAAAACCAATTCACTTTTCGCGCACCTCCCGGCGCCGGTTGCCCCTCCTCCAATGGCCGATAAAATGTTTGTCGGGCAGGTGCGGCAATTGGTCGAAATCCTTGTGGGCGTGGGGAACACTGCCGAAGCCGAAAAAATCCAGGGCCAGGCTTTGGCCGTTCTCGACGACCCGGGGCTGAGATCAGCGGTGAGCGATGCGGAAAAGGAAGTTCAAACCCATTAGCAGGTTGGCAAACGAAGTGTTGTATTGCATGACGATATAACGGACGAATCGCGCGCCAGCGTCTTGGAGAGTGCGGTGGGGTGGGGGTTGGGAGCCTCAGTCTGATTTGCCGTGGTCACGCCGGAAACGTAACGCCGAAACCCATCGGAATGCAAGGACGGTTAATCTCGAAAGGAACCAAGCCAAAGCGGTGCTGAAGCCACCGCAGTCCAGACGCTGGCGCGAATGCGGATGCCTGATTTGGCGCGAAGCGTTTGGACTGCGCGCGTGTTTACCGCCGCTCTTTTGTCGGTCGCTAACTATGGAAATTTCTTCCCCACCATTTCGAGAACTCTTTGCGGAGAAATCGCCGTCAAACATTCCATCGGATTTTTCCACCGGCAAACGGATTTGAGACACGGCGAACAGGGCAAATCAATCCGAACCACGCCGTTCATCTGGCCGTAAGGACCGGTGCGGCGCGGGTCGGTGGGGCCAAAGAGGGCGACGAGCGGTTTGTCCAGCGCGGCAGCCGCGTGCATCGGGCCGCTGTCATTGGTGATCATCAAATCGCCCAGGCGTATCCATTCAACCATTTCCGGCAGGGACGTTTCACCGCCCAGGTTCAGGCAGCGTTCGGGCGCCGCCCGGCAAATCGTATCGCAGAGCGGTTTGTCCGCAGCGGTGCCAAGGACCGCGAAATGCGCCTCGGGATATTTCAGCGAGAGCCAGCGGACGGATTCGGCGAAGTTTTCAACCGGCCAGCGTTTGTTTGGCCAGCGCGCGCCCGGGTGCAGCACAAACCATTTTTTATTCTCCGTTTTCCATTTCGCTTTCACCGCGGCGGCAACTTCAGGCCGCTCCGGCAGCCACGTGAAATTGGCATGGACGGGCACCCCGAGCGGAGACAGCACAGACAGGTACCAATCCACCGCGTGGGTATGGGCGGATCGCCGGGGCACCGCGAGATCATAATACCCCCGCGCGCCTTCACGCGCGTCGTCAAGGCCAACGAGGAATTTTCCGCGCGCCAGCCAGGCAAATGCTCCGCTGCGCGCGAGGCTTTGCAGGTCGATCACCAGGTCGAAATGCTGCCTGCGCATCCAATGGATGCTCAGGAGTATTTCAGGCCAGTAGCGCAAAGCGGCCCAACGCTTGCGTTCAAATCGGACCAGTCCGGCCAGATCAGGATCGTTTTTCAACAGCGGCGCCAGCGCGATATCAAGCCACCAAAAGATTTCAGCGTCGCGAAAGTGGGCTTTTAACAGGCGCAATACCGGAAGCGCCTGGATGACATCGCCGAGCGAGCTGGGCTTAAGAATGAGGATTTTCAACGCCCGTAGGCCAGCCGTTCGGCCAGGCGCTCCGGCAGGCCGGCGGCAAGAATTTTCTTCTGCGTCGTGGCAATATCGTAATCCAGCCGCCGCAGTTCAATCGTGCCCGCGTCCATGTCATAAATGACATAAGCGGCGCGCGGATTGTTGTCACGCGGCTGCCCAACGGCGCCGACATTGACGAAATATTTTTTGGCGGGGTCCACCTTGAATTTGGAATAGGTCCCGCCCCGGACTGCGGTATCGCGCATGAACGCCACCGGCACGTGGGTGTGTCCAAAAAAACACACCGCCGTGTTTTGGTAGGGAAAACTCGCGGCGGCGGCGAGTTTATCAAAAACATAGCCCCAGCGTTCCGGCGCATCGAGCGTGGAATGGACGATCGTGAAATTGGCGACCATCTTGGTGTATTTAAGCTCGCGCAGCCAAAGTTTATCGTCATCACTCAATTGTTTGCGCGTCCAATGCACTGCTTCGGCGGCGGCGGGATTGAATCCCTCGAGCGGGCTTTCGCTCGAACAATACTCGTCGTGGTTCCCTTTCACGCAAGGTATGTTCATCTCGCGGACAATCTTCAAACACTCCTTCGGGTTCGCGTTATAGCCCACCACGTCACCCAGGCAGACATAATGCGTCGGATTCTGTTTTTTGGCATCGGCCAAAACAGTTTGCAACGCTTCCAGGTTCCCGTGAATGTCTGCAATTATTGCGTATTTCATTTTTTAACGGACAATTTCAAAGCCCTTAAAGCTGTTTTGCGCCTGGCTCCAGGTGATGGCTTCGTCGCGGATAAAATGTTTTAATCCGGCGTCGCGAATGGCCTGGCGAAATTGTTCCAGTTCATCGCGCGCGCCTTCGGCAATCAATTCCACTCGGCCATCCGCCAAATTTCGCACAGTTCCAGCAATTTCATAGCCCGTGGCCATCGATTTCGCCGTATAACGAAACCCCACGCCCTGCACATGGCCGAAATAATATATTTCCATGCGACAGCGCTCGTTCGTTGTATCCGGCACTGCAAAATAAAGCCAAACCTAAAGGCCCCGCGCAATTGTTTTTTAGGGCCAAACAGATTTAAACGCCAAGTTTTGAGCAAATACGCCGGAAAATCAAACTTTTAATTCCGGCCTGGCGCAGGGCGGGCGTAAAGCTGCCACGGGTCACAGACCCGCGCTCCGAACTAGTAATGGTGGAAGATACTGGCGATCAGCAGCAATTCAGGATGCGCCGCGGAAAGCTTTGGCAATACCACCCGGATGCGTGAACGATAAGCCGCCAGTTTCTCACAGAGCGGGCGGACATCGTTCGCTTTGTGCCAGTGCAGTTTCTTCAAATCCAGCACCAGCCGGCTTTTACTGCGCGCCAGCGAATCGTGGATGCGCTGGCCCAGGCCCTCCGCGTCCCGCGCGCTCAACGCGCCTTCCAGCCGCATCCAGACCTGCTGCCGGGCATGTTGCAATTCCACCTGCACGGAGAAATTTGGCATCGGATGCTTCTTTTGGAATTCCTCCCACAAGTCACTCCACCGCTCTTCGGGCAGGCGATAGGTCGTCCGTTGCAATTTTGGATGCTGGAAAAGGTCCAGCTTGAGCGTGACGCCCGTCCATAGCGCCGCGCCCACCGCCATGACGGATTTGAACTGCTGCGCCATTGCCGGCCTGCCGAGTTCCCCATGGATGCGCTGTTCCAAATCGCCGATCCATTTCCGGATTTTAGCATTGGGGCCAAATAACCTGCCCGCCAAAAACACCGGATACGCATAGCGCAGTTCGCGGGCGAAGTATTCCGCCTTTTGGCGCAAAACCGGATTCGGAGAATCTTTGAGCTTCAGGTAACCAAGAAAACGCCCTTCCAGCACGCGATAGATACTAGGGCCGAGCCGCTGAAAATCCTGCTCGAAACACCAGCGCTGCATGTCCTCGATCTGCTTCGTTGAGAGCGTCGGATGCTTCATCATCGTGCTGAATCCATCCGCGCGCCGGTAAAACAAATCCTTTTCGGTGGTGTACACATCCTGCAGCAAATTTTCCTTGATCACGCGCTCGTAGAAGGGCGTACCCGGCACGGGGCCGTAAATCAAATATTGGCCGAGCGCGGGCTTGAGCTGCATCAGCCCCTCCAGTTCCTGCGCCACAATTTCCGGCGTCTGATAATCAAAGCCCACGATCATCGAAGTCAGCACCGTGATGCCGTGCTCGCGAAATTCCGTGAGAATGTCCGCCACCGGCCGGCCCTGTTGCTTGGCGTAATTCGACCGCGTCCCCTCGTACCCGATCCAGAAACCGTCGATGCCCATCTCCAGGATTTCCTCGACGGAGTATTGGCTGATCGCCTTGATGCTGGAAAAGGCGAAGATCGAAGGCCGTTTGCCGCCCGCCAAAACGCACTCGCGAAATTCCATGGCGCGCTTTTTGTTCAGCAGAAAATCCTCATCGAGAATCAGAAAAACGAGGCTCGGGTCCAGGTCCAAATAACGTTCCACGACATTGTAAATGTCCCGACCGGTCGGCAGCAGCTTGATGTGCTTGCGCGAAAAGAAATGCGACGTGCAGCAGAAATCGCAACCGTTCGGGCAGCCCAGGCCGGCGAAAATTTTTCCCGTGCCCGAGACCTTCCAGCCGAACACCTTCAGCCAGCTCACGATCAGCGGGTGCTTGTACGGCATGGGGATCTCGGGTTCGCCCAGCAGCCGGCGAAAATACGCCACCCCTTCCTCACGGCAGATATAATCCGCGTACGGTTTGAGCACGTCATCCTTCAGCACCGTGCCGTAACCGCCTAGGACAATCTTGCTATTGGGCGCGTATTGGCGGATCAGCGCGACCATTTTCTTCATATTGTGCATCAGCGCCATAATGAAGGAGATCCCCACGTAATCGTAACCCTTCTTGAGTTCCTTGATGAATTCGCGCTTCGAGGGGTATTGCAGCACCACCGTTGGCGCGTCAAGATTTTCGGCGATGTAATCGAGGCCGAAATGGACGTTTACCGTGCGCGGGCTGAAAATGCCCTGCGCGCGAGTCACCTGGCGGTAAAGAAGCTCATAGCCGACGGACGGCGCGTCGCCGTATTGCGGTCCCATCGGACGGCAGACACTGGTCAAAAGAATTCGTTTGCTCATGATAAAAAATAAGGACTTCGGTCAAGGTGAAATCGCTCTCAGCGACTCGACGTGAGGCGGAAGACGGTTGCAACTCAATTGCGCCAACACTACGTTCCGGCAATCGAGAGTCAAGAGCCGACTCCGTTTTAGGTCGCATTGGACAATTAACGGTGAATGTTGAGCAAAATTCCTTTAGTTGCTAAGGTTCATCCTCATTCTCATCCTCATCCTCAAAGAGACCTGCGAAAGTGTAGCAGAGGACATGAGTCCGCTCTGATTCATTCAAAAACGGAAGAAAAGATGGAGCCGACTAATGTCGGCTGCTACGCAAAATGGAGTTTTGCAGAGGTCTCTCAAAGGATTTATGAGGATGAGAATGAGGATGACGAGGATGACAACTTTATCCGCAAAAAATATGTCGCTACAATTCCAGCGTCGCGCACGGCAGATCCTGCGGCGCCGCCTGGCACCGCACGTGACCGGCGCCAATCTTGTTCAAACGCTCCGTCATCACCCGCATCGCCAGCTCCGGACGGTTGCACTCGCGGCTGAGATGCGCCAGATAGAGATGCTTGAGCGTGCCGGACATGACCTGCTCGGTGGCTTCGGCGGCGGCTTCGTTTGAGAGATGGCCGTGGCGCCCGAGAATACGCTGCTTCAATGCCCACGAGCGCCGCGAATCCTGCAGCATCTTGATGTCATGGTTGGATTCCAGGACCAGCACGTTCGCCGCGCGAATGCGTTCCAGCACAAGTTTCGTCATATGCCCCAGGTCGGTCACAAAACCAAAATTGCCCGCGCTCGTGCGCAGCATATATCCCACAGGATCCTGCGCATCATGGGGAATCGGAAAAGTCTCCACCAACACATCGTTCACTTCAAAACTCTCCCCGGTCTGGAACAGCCGCCACTCAAGCCTCGCCAGGACATCGTCCACCGTCTTTTCCATCCCGTCAAACAGCGGGTCGCGTTTGCCGTTCCATTTTTCCTTGAATGCCCATGCCGCCGCCTCCCGCGTTTCGCGATTGCAATAAACCGGAATCTTCAACTTCTCAGCCAACCCAAACAGCCCGCAGATGTGGTCGCTGTGCTCGTGGGTGATTAAAATAGCCGAAAGGTTCTCCGGCGCGCGACCAATGGACGCCAGCCGTTGGCGGATTTGGCGGGGAGAAAACCCCGCATCGACCAGCACCCGGGAATTCCCGGTCTCAAGATAAGCGCAATTGCCTGCCGAACCGCTGCCAAGAACTGTCAATTTGACGGTCACGAGCGGATTTTAACCGATGCCGCCGCCGCTACAATTATTTTCCGTCCGGATTTGACGAACCGGATAAAGTTTGTAAGAATGCCGGTGTGAATCAGACCCGCTTTACGATCCGGCGCTTTTTCTTTGCCGTTGGCGTTGGCTTTTTTCTTCTTCCAGTCGGTTCCTTTGCCCAAACGGCAGGACCGCAGATCGTTCCAGGCTCGGTTCCCGCCGCCCTCGGCAATTTTAATTTGCAGCCATTACAGGACTTGCCCGCCACCAATCAATTGAACCTGGCGATTGGGTTGCCGTTGCGGAATCAAGCCGCGCTGGACCAGTTTTTGCAGCAACTCCAGGACCCTGCCAGCGCCAACTATCACCATTACCTCACTCCGCAGGAATTCACCGAACAATTCGGCCCATCCCCGCAGGATTACGATGCCGTCGTCAATTTTGCCAAAACCCAAGGGCTGTCGGTCACCGGTACCTATTCCAACCGCGCTTTGGTCGATGTATCCGGTGATGTGGAAACCATTGAAAAAGCGTTCCACGTCAAAATGCATACTTACCGCCACCCCACGGAAAATCGGAACTTTTTTGCGCCGGATACAGAACCATCGGTGGACCTCGATGTGCCCATCCTGCACATCAGCGGCCTTAATAATTTCTTCATTCCACGTCCCGCGTTGGTAATCAAGACTAATTTGTCGGGCGCCCAGCCCGCTTCAGGTTCAGGTCCGAGTGGTTCGTTGATCGGCGCCGATTTCCGGAATGCCTATATCCCCGGCGTTACCCTCAATGGCAGCGGCCAAACCGTCGGCCTGTTCGAATTGGACGGCTATTACCCCGGGGACATCACGACTTATGAAAATGACGCCAACTTGCCGCATGCCAATCTCATGAACGTTCTGGTGGACGGTTACAGCGGCGCGGCGGGCAGCGGCAATGTTGAGGTGGCGCTGGACATCGAGATGGTTGTTTCCATGGCCACCAATCTTAATAGTGTCGTCGTTTATGAAACGCAGAACGGCGGAATCATCGTGGACCTTTTGAACCGCATCGCTTCGGACAATATCGCCAAACAAATCAGTTCCTCGTGGCTCATCGGCGATGATCCGGGCTATGACGTTGTGTACCAGCAGATGGCTGCGCAGGGCCAGTCCTTTTTCCAGGCGTCCGGCGATAATGGCGCATTCTACAAAGGAATTTCAGAATGGGCGGACGATACCAATATCACTCTTGTTGGCGGAACAACCCTGGCCATGAACGGTTCAGGGAGTTCGTATAAATCTGAAACAGTTTGGAACTGGTATAGCAGCGGTGAAGGCTCCGATGGCGGCGGCGGAGGTGTCAATTTCAACAATGTGCCGATTCCATCATATCAGAATGGGATCAACCTGACTGCCGCCCACGGTTCCAGCACGTTGAGGAATGTCCCCGATGTGGCGATGAATGCGGATAACGTCTTTGTTGTGGCGGATAACGGCCTGACGGGAGAGGTTGGGGGCACCAGTGCGGCTTCCCCCTTGTGGGCGGGCTTTTTGTCGCTCGTAAATCAACAAGCCCAGTCGTTGGGAAATCCCCCTATGGGCTTTATCAATCCTGCGATTTATGCCCTCGGCGAGAGCGCCAATTATACGGCCAATTTTCACGACATCACCGTGGGGAATAACACCAACCTCGTCGTTGCCACCAACTACTTTGCCGTACCCGGCTTTGATCTTTGCACGGGTTGGGGAACGCCCAACGGCCTGGCGTTGATCAAATCACTTACCCCGGCCTCGTTAGTGGTCCAGCCCACGGCAGGTCTTAGCGCTTCCGGCCCGATCGGCGGGCCTTTTAGCCCCGGTTCCGGAACCTTCCTTTTGATCAATGCAGATACCAACGCGGTCTCATGGTCTTTAACCAACCTTCCCCCCTGGTTGACTGTCTCGGCGACCAACGGCACAGTGCCCGTCGGCGCCACTAATAGCATCCAGCTCATTGTTAATGCGGCTGCCAATGTCCTGTCCAATGGCTATTACAGCGCCTCGCTGCTTTTCTCAAATGCCAATACCATGGCCACGCAATCACGGACGTTCTCGCTGCTGGTTTATCAGCCCGGCGCGCCCCTTCTCCAAAACGGCGGCTTCGAGACAGGCGATCTTACCGGCTGGATCCTCAACGGGAACTCTTATGTCAATACCGTATCCGGTCGCTATACTTACAATAGCGGGACCGCCAGTAATCCTTTCTTTACCACCATCAACCCGCATTCCGGAAATTACGAGGCTTTGTTGGGCCAGCCGCACTCACAAGCATTCCTTTCACAAAACATTCCTACTGCCCCCGGCCAGCTTTACATCCTCTCACTGTGGATGGATAGTCCCGATGGTTCGAAACCCAATGAATTCAGCGTCGCCTGGAATGGTAATTCGCTTTATGACCGGTCCAATCTCCCTAAATTGGGATGGACGAAATTGACCTTTGTCGTCACCGCCTCGGGTGGCATCTCTACGTTGGCTATTGGAGGGCGCGATGATCCCACTCTTCTGGGCCTGGATGACGTCAGCCTGGTCCCCGTTCCGCCGGTGGCGTTGCAAACGTCATTGGGCATTACCCCCAATCGGTTCACTTTTTCGTGGACTGCCATGACCAACCTGGCCTACCAGGTTCAATCCACCACCAATTTGTCACAACCCAATTGGGTCGTCCTGCGAACCATCATGCCCACCAACTCAGTCGTCACTTTTACCGGCACTAATTCCGCCGCGAGTTCCCCGCAAACCTTCTATCGCCTCATGGTGTCCCAGTAGATTAAATTTTCCGGTCGTTCATAAAACTTATGTTACGCCGCGGTAACAATTGTCCTCTTTATTTGACGATTCGACCAAAGTTTGCGAAAATACTAGTGTGTGTCAGAATTTCGCAATAACCGTGCGGCGACTTTTTGTTGCCCTCGGCTGCTTTTTTCTTCTTTCCTCCATTTCCCATGCGCAAACAGCCGGAAAACAGATCGTTCCAGGCTCAGTGCCAACCGCCCTGGGCAAACTCCATTTGCAGTCCTTGAAGGATTTGCCCGCGACCAACCGCTTGAATCTGGCCATCGAATTGCCCTTGCGCAATAAAACCGCGCTCGACCGGTTCTTGCAGCAACTCCAAAACCCGGCCAGCACCAACTATCATCGTTTCCTCACCCCCCGGCAATTCACCCAACGCTTCGGCCCCACCCCCCGGGACTGCGATGCCATCGTTAATTTTGCCAAATCAAATGGTTTGACCGTCACCGGTACCTCTTCAAACCGCACTCTCGTGGATGTCGCCGGTGATGTCGAAACCATTGAAAAGGTATTTCACGTCAAAATGCGCGTGTACCGGCATCCGGCCGAAAACCGCGACTTTTTTGCGCCCGATCAGGAACCATCCGTGGACCTTGATGTGCCCCTCCTGCACGTCAGCGGCCTTAATAACTTCTACCTTCCTCATCCGGCATTGGTAAAAAAAAATAATTTGACCGGCGTTCGGCCCGCTTCTGGTTCGGGTTTCTATGGCTGGTTGGCCGGCGCCGATTTCCGGAATGCCTATATCCCCGGCGTGTCCCTCAACGGCAGCGGCCAAGCCGTGGGGCTCTTTGAATTGGACGGCTATTACACCAACGATGTCGTCACTTATGAAAATGATGCCGGCTTGCCTCTGGCCAACGT
The DNA here is from genome assembly GCA_963797825.1 of uncultured Verrucomicrobiae bacterium. GTDB lineage: Bacteria > Verrucomicrobiota > Verrucomicrobiia > Limisphaerales > UBA11358 > UBA11358. The sequence goes on along the minus strand of CAWCRR010000029.1, from coordinate 25,244 downwards.
CACCAATGTCCTGGTGGACGGATACACTGGCATGGCCGGCAACAATAATGGCGAAGTGGCGCTGGACATCGAGATGATTGTCTCCCTCGATACCAACCTCGCGAGTGTCATCGTTTATGAAGCGCAGAATGGTGGAATCATCGTGGACCTCTTGAACCGCATCGCTTCGGACAATCTCGCCCAACAAATCAGTTCCTCGTGGCTCATCGGCGATGACCCGGGCTTTGACACCGCGTATCAACAAATGGCTGCGCAGGGCCAGTCCTTTTTCCAGGCCTCGGGCGATGACGGGGCATATTACACCGGGGATGTTTACCAGGAACAATCGGCCGATGACACAAATATTACCATCGTCGGCGGAACCACCCTGGCGATGAACGGTTCCGGCGGCTCGTATTCAGGGGAAACGGTTTGGAATTGGTCTGGCAACGGTGAAAGCTACGCTGCCAGCGGAGGAGGAACCAATTACAACAGCATTCCCATCCCGGCATGGCAGATGGGAATCGACATGAGTTCCAATGGGGGGTCAACCGCCCTGCGCAATGTTCCCGACGTGGCGATGAATGCGGATAATATCTTTATCGTGGCAGATAACAATCAGCAGGAAGAGGTTGGCGGCACCAGTGCGGCGGCCCCTTTGTGGGCTGCCTTTACCGCCCTCGCCAATGAACGGGCCGCCGTTTTCGGTGTTCCCCCCATGGGCTTTCTTAATCCCACGATTTATGCCATCGGCATGGGGCCTGGCTATGCCACGAATTTCAATGATATTATCGACGGCAGCAATGCCACCCCCGATACCATGTCCTCTGAAGGCACCAACTACATTGCCGCTCCCGGTTATGACCTTTGCACCGGCTGGGGTTCCCCCGTCGGCGGTAATTTGTTGGCCACCCTCGTGCCCTCCGATTCACTCACGATTGCGCCGTTGATCGGTTTTAACTCAACCGGCCCCTGGAGCGGCCCCTATCTCAGTTCCACCCAGACATTTTCCATCACCAATGCCGCGGGTTCGCCCCTCTGTTGGTCCCTCATCAACACCTCTTCCTGGTTGTGTGCCTCCACCCCGGGAGGCGCCCTCGACCCCGATGCCTCCACGAATGAGGTCATCACCGTTAGCGCCACCGCCGACAGTCTCCTTCCCGGGTCGTATTCCGCCAGCATCCAGTTCTCCAATTCGACCACCAGCGTTGTCCAAACCTTCCCCTTCTCCTTGCACGTCATCGAGCCTTTGGTCGTCACTCCCCCCGGCCTGGCTTCCGTCAGCGGTGAGGTGGGCGGACCCTTTAGCATGATGTCGGAGGCCTTCACTTTAAGCAATTCGTCGGACGCCTCCTTAAACTGGCAGGCCGGCGCCTCTTCCAATTGGTTGGATGTCTCGGCGATCGGAGGCGCCATCGCCGGCGGCCTGCAAACCAACGTGACCTTTAGCTTGAATTCCGACGCCAGCAACCTCGTTGCCGGCGTTTATTCAACCGTGATTTCCATTACCAATCAAGACCTCGGCACCGTGCAATCATGGCCCTTGCTGCTCAACATCAGCCAATCGGTCGTCCTCAATGGCGGATTTGAAACCGGCGATTTTATGGACTGGACCCTGTCCGGCGACGCGGGCGATTACGATTTTGTGGATGACAGTTCGTTGGTTCCGGCCATCACGCCCCATTCAGGCTCCTATTTTGCCGCCCTGGGTGAAGTCGCTTATCAGGCCTACCTCTCCCAAACCCTGCCAACTCTCCCCGGACGCTCTTATCTTATCTCCCTTTGGATGAATAGTCCGAACGTCGGCTCCTGGGCGCCCAACGAATTCAGTGTCGCTTGGAATGGCGCTACCCTCTTTGACCAGATCAATATCCCGCCCATCACCGATCCCGCCAGCGGCTGGACTAATCTTCAATTTGTCGTGACCGCGACCAACAACGCCAGCATTCTCCAGATCGGCGGACGCGATGATTATTATTATCTGGGACTCGACGATGTCAGCGTGGTTTCCATCCCTTCGGCGGCGCTGCAGCTCCCCTTGCCGCCGGGCAACTGCGTCACCTTTTCCTGGAATGCCCTCGCCGGCGTCGCTTATCAGGTCCAATCCACCACCAATCTTTTCCCGCCCAATTGGGTCCCCTTGCAAACCATCACGGCCACCAACTCCACTGTCATATTTACCGATACCAATTCCATGGCGGGTTCGCCCCAAATGTTTTACCGTCTGCTGGTGTCGCCGTAAGTATGTTTCGCCGACTTGTTTTTTTCGTTCTGGCCGGCTTTGTTTTTGAGGCCTCCGCTGCCACCCATAAATTGCGCGTCAGCGACCCTTCCTTGGCGAAATCCCTCATCGCCCGCGGCGGAAAACTCATCGCCGCTTACGGCGGATTCCAACTCATCCAGGCGGACGATTCCCTTTCCACCAATTTCTCCTCCCCGCAAATCGAACCCGAGGACGACTTCAACGAAATCAAATTGAATGCCGCCCTGCTCGACACCGCCACCGCGCCCATCCAGTCCCTGCGAAAACCCGCCGGAAATTTTTCGGGCAAACATCTCCATCTCATCCAATTCGTCGGCCCCGTCAAACCCGAATGGCGCGCCGCCCTCCAAATTCCCGGCCTCCATCTCGTCTGTTACCTCCCGGAAAATGCCTTCCTCGTCTATGGCGATGCCGCCGCCATCGCAAAAATGCAATGTTGGGCGGCCACCAATCAGTTCGTCCAATGGGACGGCGACTATGCCAAAGATTATAAGATCCATCCCGCCGCGCGCCTGGTGGACGCCAGCGGGAATCCCCAGATACCGGCCACCGACGTCTTTTCCATTCAAATGGTTGACGACCCCGCGGCCAACGTCGCCACCCTCACCCTCATCGGCCAATGGCAGATGGACGCGATTGAAAATGAATATGCCTTGCTCGGATATCGCACCGTCATCGTCCGCTTGCCCCCGGCGCATTTGCCGGACATCGCCGCGCAGCCGGATGTGATTTCCATTCAACCCTGGTTTGAACCGCAAAAACTGGACGAACGGCAGGACCAGATCATTGCCGGAAATCTGTCCGGGCTGTCCAACTCTTTGCCGAATGGTCCCGGCTATCTCGCCTGGCTGGCCGGCGTCGGTTTTACCCAGGCGCAATTCACCAACTCCGGTTTCGTCGTGGATCTGAGCGACAGCGGCATCGACAACGGCACCAAAATACCCGGACATTTCGGACTCTATCCCCTCGGCGATACGTCCCAGTCCTCGCGCGTCATCTATAACGTCCTTCAAGGCCGCCCTAATTCCGGCAGCACCCTCCAGGGATGCGATGGCCACGGCAATCTCAATACCCATATCGTCGCCGGGTTCGATGATTTTTCCAACGGGTTTCCCCATGCGGATTCCCTCGGATATTATTACGGCCTCGGCGTCTGTCCGTTTGTGAAAGTAGGCTCCTCCGTGGTCTTTGACCCCAATAATTTTACCTATCCCAATTACACCAACCTGATGACCGCCGCTTACACCAATGGCGCGCGCATCAGCAACAATAGTTGGGGCGCAAACATCGATGGCGCTTACGACTCCAACGCCCAGGCCTACGATGCCCTCGTCCGCGACGTCGGCGCCAGTGGAAAAAACCGCGCGATGATCATCCTCTTTGCGGCGGGAAACGCCGGGCCGAATCGAAGAACCATTGATTCCCCCGGCTCGGCCAAAAATGTCATCACCGTCGGCGCGGCCCAAAACGTGCGCTCCCTCTCCACCACCAACGGAGGAGAGGATTCCGCCGGCGACAGCGGCTGTACTTCTGACAGCGACACCGATGCCGCCAGCGCCAATAACATCGCCTCCTTCTCCAGCCGCGGGCCTTGCGCCGACGGGCGCATGAAACCGGACCTCGTCGCGCCCGGCACCCATATCACCGGCGGCGTCGCCCAAAATTCCCCGCCGCCTCCGCCCTTTGGCGACGGCTCGGCGATTTCCTGTTTCACCGCCAGCGGAGTCTGTGGATTGTCCGGCAGCGGGACCACGGGCAACCCGGACAATTTTTTCCCGCTCGGCCAGCAATTTTACACCGTCTCCACCGGCACCAGCCATTCCACCCCCGCCGTTTCCGGCGCGTGCGCCTTGTTGCGGCAATACTTTATCAATCACAGCAACTGCCCGCCCAGCCCGGCCATGACCAAGGCCTATCTCATCAACTCCACGCGCTATCTCAACGGCCTCAACGCCAACGACAACCTCTGGTCGCCCAACCAGGGCATGGGTGAAATGGACCTCGGCACGGCCTTCGACGGCGCGTCTCGCATCTTGCGCGATCAATTGCCCGTCGAAACCTTCACCGCCGCCGGCCAGACCCGGACCTATCCCGGCACCGTTGCCGACCCCTCCAAGCCCTTTCGCGTGACCCTCGCCTGGACCGATGCCCCCGGCAGCACCACCGCAAAAAAAGCGCTCGTCAACAGTCTGAACCTGACCGTCACTGCCGGAACGAATCTGTATAAAGGGAATGTTTTCAAAGGGGCCTATTCCACCAACGGCGGCGCTTCCGACAGCACCAATAACGTTGCCAGTGTTTTCCGCCCGGCCGGTGCGGTCACACATTTTACCGTTACCATCACCGCCGCGCAGATCAATGCCGATGCCATCACCAATGGCGGCGCCCTGCCCGAACAGGACTACGCCCTCGTCATCTACAACGCCCTCATCGCGCAGCCCGCCATTCAGGGCCTCTCCATCTCGAATTACACCGCCGGTGGCAGCAATCTCGCTGTGAACAGTGCGCTGACCATGACCTGGAACGTCCCCGTCAACTTCAACTACCGTGTCCAGTCCATCGGCGACCTGGCGCAGGCCAATTGGACCGATTTGACCACCAACACCCTGGCCACCAATTCCCCCGTGACCGTGACCGTTCCCATCAACGCCGGCCAGCAGTTTTATCGGATAGCTGTGCAACAATGATTTTTTTGGGGGGAGCGCCCGCGCCCTCGCGTGTAGCAGTTGACGCCCCCTTCAACGGTTTTATCTATGGTAGCACCCTTGGCAGGTCATGCTATGACCTCGCGTGAAACATTGCTTTCAGCAGCGACAAAGTCCGCTGATAAAAGGCCCAAGGCCGAAAGATCATAGCCCACCGATTTATCGGTGGGTTCAAGATTCAAATGCAACACAGTCCCATTAGGGACGGCAGAGTGCCTCATCTCGCGCCTCAGGTGAAACATCTTCGTTTCAGCAGTCCCCATTTCATTAACACCGGGCTTCAGCCCGGTGCTCGCGGGCCGGGACGGTCATAACCGTTTTCAACGGTTTTTCCCACGAGCCAACAGCAAATGTTTCAAGAGATGAAAATTATTGCTGATAAATTTCCCGGCAAATTTTTGCAAAGGCGCGGAGCAAGTAAATTAAGACGGCGGTCAGTTTGGAGATGGGGTTCCGGTCTTTGTGGGACGGAGGCGGATCCGTCTTCGTTTTCTTCGTTATCTTGGTGTTATATCCGTCTTCCCGTTGAATGCTTCCCTTTTGTGCTTTTTGCGCCTAAAAAATCCATGTTCGCGTATTTCGTTTTTTTCGCGGTTAAACTACCCCTCCTCCCTGTGGCCATTCGTGCTTCGTCATTATTTAGTCATTATGGTTTAGGAATTAGTCATTCCACCCAGGTTCCCATTGGCGTTTATTCGCGTGAATTCGCATTGACGATTTTGTTTCCGGGCAACATGACGATTTCGCGCCTTTATGGTAAACCTTATCCCATGAACGTGGATTACATCGCGGGCAGTTGCCATCTCCCAAGCCCGCCGCCCCGCCGGGGCGGATTACTCTTTCTGAATACCTGTCCACGGGTTCCGCTGCGCTGCACCCGTGGCTGCCTGCCTGCATCCCTTCGGGATGCCTATCCAACAATCCAATTATTCAACAATCCAACAGTCCGCTCTTTACGCGAATTAACGCGAATTAACGCGAATTTACATTTGCTTAAACGCAACAGCAAAAATCTCGGACGCAAATTGAAGCGAATTGACGCATATTGACGTTTAACCCCGAAAACGAATTGAAGCGAATTGAAGCGAATTGAAGTTTAGCTCTCAACCCTCAACTCAAGCCTCTCTCAACTAATTCTCATGCTCTCAACCCTCAACTCAAGCCTCTCTCAACTAATTCTCATGGAATTTCAGGGACTCGTGGAACTTCCGTCTTCGCCAAGGCTACTACGAGACAGGCGTCCCTCCGGTCACCCTTCTTCATTCTTCATTCTTCATTCTAACTTGCTTAAACTCCGCCCATGACCGATCTGCTCCAGCGCATCGAAACTTCGATCCAGGACCGGCGATTGCTGAAACCCGGCGGGAAGCTCCTCGTCGCGGTTTCCGGCGGGGTCGATTCGATGGTCCTGCTTCATGCCCTGGCAAAAATGGCGAGGCGTAAAAGGTGGAAAACCGTCGTGGCGCATTTCAATCATCAATTGCGCGGACGCGCCAGTGATTTGGATGAGAAGCTTGTCCGCCAAACGGCGGCCCGGATGAAACTGCCGGTGATGGTTGAAAGCGCGGACGTCCAGGCGTTTGCCGATCAGTCCATGCTCTCGGTCGAAATGGCCGCGCGGAAATTGCGCCATGAGTTTTTGGCGCGGGCGGCGAACCAGCTCAAGATCAAGACCGTCGCTTTGGCCCATCACGCGGACGACCAGGTGGAGCTTTTCTTTTTGCGGCTGCTGCGCGGTTCGGGCGGCGAAGGTTTGAGCGGAATGAAATGGAAATCTCCCTCGCCCGCCGATAAACGCCTCTCGTTGGTCCGTCCGCTCCTGGATGTGTCCAAGGCTGACTTGCATCGATATGCGAAGGACGAGAGAATCCCATTCCGTGAAGATGCGACAAACGCGTCGTCCGATTTCTTGCGCAATCGCATCCGCAACCGGTTGCTGCCGCTGTTGCGCAGGGATTATCAACCGGCTTTGGCCAGCGTGATTTTGCGGGCGATGGAGATTGTCAGCGCCGAATCTGAATTTGTCGGCGACATGGCGCGAGGCGCAACGGCCGCTTTTGATACGTTGCCATTGGCGATTCAACGGCGGGTTTTACAAGTCCGATTGGTTGAGGCCGGGATCGTCCCTGATTTTGATTTGATTGAATCGCTCCGGTCGTCATCCGGCCGGTTTATCAGTGTGAGTTCGGGAATTTCCGCCGTCCGGGACGGCGCGGGCAAAATCAGTCTGCGTGAAGATTGCCAAAAACGTTTTTGCAAAGTTGAATTGAAAACAAAATTTACGGGCAGGGCAGGGGATATAAATTTCAACGGCGCTAAATTTTGCTGGCGGTTCACCACGGTTGCCGGGGGCGTGATGTTCTCCCGCCGGCCGGATGATAAATCAAAGCCGGAGTTTTTTGACGCGGACAAGGTCGGCCATGAGATCACTTTGCGTCATTGGCGCATGGGTGATCGGTTTCAGCCCATCGGCATGAAATCAGCGGCAAAGCTTCAGGACCTGTTTGTGAATGCGAAAATTCCACGGAACCGGAGGCATGAACTGGTCGTGGCCGCGACCCGGTCTGGCGAAATATTCTGGGTGGAGGGATTGCGCATCTCGGAAAATTTCAAGATCACGCCTGGGACGAGGCGGAGGTTGGGGTGGGAATGGAAGGTTCCCGTAAAGTTCCCGTAAAGTAATTGTAACGGCGGCGCGGGCGGGTTATTCTGCGCAAAATTTAAAGTATGTCAGGGGCCAAAAAAATTTCCATCGTCGTGCCTTGTTATAACGAGGAAGCGGTGCTGCCGCGGTTATTTCAGCGGCTGGGCACGGCCGCCGCGGCCTGGGGTATGGATTATGAAATCATTTGCGTGGATGACGGTTCGCACGACCGGACCTGGGAGCTTTTGAAGCGACAGCATGATCAGGACCCGCGTTGGCGCTGTCTCTCGTTCGCGCGAAATTTTGGCCATCAGGTGGCGGTGAGCGCGGGGCTTTTTCATGCGGACGGCGATGCGGTGGTGGTGATCGATGCGGATTTGCAGGACCCTCCGGAACAGATCCGGCGGTTGATCGAAAAATGGCAGGAGGGTTACGACGTCGTTTTTGCCATCCGGCAAAAGCGCAAAGAGAATCTTCCAAAACGGTTTTGTTATTGGGCTTTTTACCGGCTGATGTCACGGCTGGTGTCGTTCGAGATTCCGCTGGACACCGGGGATTTTTGCCTGATGGACCGCCGGATAGTCAGGTTGCTCAATGCGATGCCGGAGCGAAACCGTTTTGTCCGCGGGCTTCGGGCATGGACGGGTTTTCGACAGACGGGGCTGGTCTATGAACGGGAGGCGCGCGCGGCCGGGCAGCCGAAATATGGTTTTTTCAAATTGATCAAGCTGGCGCGAGACGGAATTTTTTCATTTTCAACCGTGCCCCTGGCCCTGATGTCACAGGCGGGCATGTGGATCTCGGCCATCTCTTTTCTGGGAATCATCTGGACGCTGATCACGAAAATTTTCAGCGGCTTTTTTTCGAGGCACGGTTTTCCGCCGGTGCAGGGATTTACCACCATCGTGATCGTGATTCTTTTTCTGGGCGGCATCCAAATGATGAGCCTGGGGGTCCTGGGCGAATATATCGGCCGGATTTATGACGAAGTGAAGCGCCGCCCGCTTTGGATCATCCAGGCCAGCGCGGGGATTGAGCCGAAGATGCCTGATTTGCCGGAAAGTCCGTCCGATAAAGTTTCCGGCGAGCCGTCATGACTGTGTTGTCCACGACACCGACCGGTTCCCGGCCCCGCGAAAGAATGCTTTTTTCTTCAAGGTATTATTGGATCGCCGTTTTTCTTTTGGCGCTGGCTGTGCGGTTGATCGAACTGGGGCATCAAAATCTCTGGTGTGATGAAGTTTTGACCGTCAACGTCAGTCATGAAGGCGGGAAGGCCTTGCTCGAGGCGATGAGCATGGAGAGCAACAAGCCGCCGCTTTATTTTTATTTCATGCACTATTGGCTGCCGGAGCACGCGACGGAATTTTGGGTACGTCTCCCCAGCGCCATCTTCGGGGCGCTGGCCTGCGCCATCACGCTGATTTTAGGGCGGGAGATATTTGGGCATAAATATGGCTGGATGCCGGGGGTGATTCTGGCAGTGATGCCGTTTCACGTGTATTACAGCCAGGAAGCCCGGATGTATGCGTTGCTGACGTTGACGGGCGCGGCGGCGATGTTATTCAACTTTCGTTTTTGCCGGAGACAACAGTGGCAGGACGCGCTGCTTTATCTTCTTTGCGCGGTGTCGAGCTGCTACGTCTTTACCTATGGAATTTTCCTGATTCCATTTTCGTGCCTGTTCAGCCTGGCGTTCAAGCCGCGCCTGCCGCGAAAATCGCTGCTCATTATCTGGGCCGTGAATTTTCTGGTGGCGATATTTTTTGCGCCGTGGATGCCGCGATTGCTCCATTCGGTGCAAACCGGCCATGGTCTGCATACGCTGATGCGCGCTTCGGCGCTGCAAACGGGCGGCTACGCGTTTTTTGCCCTTGGTCTGGGAACCACTTTTGGCCCTTCGACGGACCAACTCCGGATTTTTGGGCGCCACATTTTCACCGCGGCACCCGGAGTTGGCGCGCTCTTCGTTATCGGGCTGCTGATCGAGATGCTGGCCGTGGTCCTCGGCCTGTGGAAATTATGGCAGGCCAATCGGAACGCCTTTTTCCTAGCGTTGATCGGCCTGGGAATCTTTTGGGGATTTCCGTGCCTCGCCAATTTTTTGAAGCCCGGCATTCCCATCAATCCCCGTTACTGCATCCTGGCCGTCATTCCGCTCGCCGTCATCCTGGCCGGCTTTCTCCAATGGACCCTCGAGCGGGGTGCCCTCCGAAAAGTTCCGGCGGTTTTTCTTGTTCTAAGCTTCACGATTTCTTTGGCCAATAATTATTTTAATCCGGCCTACGCGCGCGAGGACATCCGCTCCGCCGCCCGTTTTGTGGAAGCGCAAATCCCGCCGCCGCGCGAGGTCATTGTCTGCGCCGATTTCATGCAGGCGCCGTGGCGATATTATTACCACGGCCCGGCGCAGATCGTGCCGTTCTCGGTGGGCGGACAGCCGGTGGAAGCCGCACTGAAGCCTTTGGCCGCGACGTTGAACGGCCCCGCGCAATTTGATTTGGTTTATACCCGGACCGATTATGGCGATCCCAGAGAATTATTGCCGTCGTGGTTGCAGCAGCATTACCGACAGGCCGTGGAGAAAAAATGGACGGGGGTAGCGGTTTACTGTTTTGACGGGCTGGAGCAAAACAAATAGAACTGCAGCCGCAAATGACCCTAAAGAAGACGACAGGCTTCGGACCAGCAGAAATGAAACATCTTCGCAGGACTCACAACGTGCGTTCCACCCGCTTTACGGGCGAGGACATCGGAGCGTCCCGCAGCCGCGGGATCCCTCATTAAAAAACAGTGCGTGGATGCGCACTAGGCCGGACGACGGGCAATTGCCATGGCGCTGACCCCAAAGGGCCAATTGACTCCCCTGGAAAAAAACCAGTTTTCCGACCGCAACATCGCCAGGAGGGCCGCGTTCACTGTGCTTTGCGGAACAAACAGATCGCCCGTGCCGCCGTCTTCACTGGATGGTTTACGGTCGAACAAACGTTTGACGGTTCTGACGGCGGCGATGGGCAAAAAGAGGGAAAAATTCCAATACGAACTTCGTTCGATGGCGAACCCGTTTTCCGCCAGCGCTTTTCGCAATTCATGCAGCCGGTAACGCCGGAAATGTTTATTGGCGACATCGTGCTTGGACCACAGGAACATGAAAGCGGGAACGAAAACCAGCAAAACGCCTCCAGGTTTGAGCACGCGCCGCCATTCCTGCAATGCCCGTTTCTCGTCTTCCAAATGTTCGAGGACATCCGAAGCGGTGATGACATCAAAACTATTGTCCGGGAAATCGAGCCGTTGGGCATCCATCGTCGTCGCCGCCAGCCCGGAGTCCTGGCATAATTTCACCGCCTTCTCGCTGATATCGATGCCGGCGACGTTTTGGTAGCCGTGTTGGCGAAGTTGAAGCATAAGCCGGCCAGAGGAACAACCGATTTCCAATATCCGGCACTGGCGATCGGCCTGGGCGCGTGTCGTCAGGTCATAAACGATTTGGCGGCGGCCCACAAACCACCAATGACGGGATTCGGTCTGATGATACTGGTTTTCGTATTGTTCTTGCATCAGGATTGGACTGGTATGGCCAACGCGGCCGGCCTATTTTTGGGTTTTATAGCAAGAAAGCAATACTTGAAAAGTGCTTTACATGGGTATTAACAGCCATTATGCTCTTTGGTTTACAAAATATGGAAGCCAAGACGAAAACGATTGAACAGTTCAAGACGCACGCCGGGGACACAGGGTCCGCGGATGTGCAGATTGCGTTGTTGACCCAACGGATTAATCACTTGACCGAGCATTTGCAAACGAACAAAAAGGACCACAGCTCGCGCCGCGGGTTGCTGATGATGGTGGGCCAGCGCCGCCGGCTGCTGGACTATTTGCACAACACGGATTTGGACCGTTACCAGACGGTGACCAAGAAACTGAAACTGCGCCACTGATTTTGTGAAGCGCGGTTGCCATTTTCGATTGGACTGCGCTTTGCTTCGGGTTTGGGCCGGGAACGCGAACGGCTCGATTCTTTAAAAACAAACAATTCGCGATAATAATAACAAACCGTCGCCGCCGGGTGATTTCATTCAGTCCCGAATTCATTTCGGGGTTCACTGAAGTTCCTCAGGCGGCGCGGCTAGAAAACTATGCCAGAAAAAATAACCGCCCAGACGGGCGACAAGCAGGTCATTATAGAAACAGGAAAACTCGCCAAACAAGCCGACGGTTCGGTGACCGTCCAACTCGGTGAAACGATTGTGGTGGTCGCGGCCGTTGCCGCCACCAAGGCCAAGCCCGGACAGGAGTTTTTCCCCTTGACCGTCGATTACCGTGAAAAAGCCGCCGCCGCGGGAAAATTTCCCGGCGGATACTTTAAGCGCGAAGGCCGTCCGACCGAGAAGGAAATTCTTACGTGCCGGCTTACGGACCGTCCCATCCGCCCGCTTTTTCCGAAGGGCTGGTACAATGAGGTGCAGGTGCAAAGCATTGTCCTGAGCGCCGACGGCGAAAACGACCCTGATATTTTGAGCATCATCGGCGCCAGCGCCGCTCTGATGGTGAGCGACATTCCCTGGGCCGGCCCGCTGGGGGCGGTGCGCGTGGGGCGCGTCAACGGCAAACTCATCGCCAATCCGACCCATGCGGAAATGCTGGAGAGCGACCTGGATTTGGTTTACGTGGGCAATGAACATGACATCGTCATGTACGAAGGCTCGGCCAAGGAGATCACCGAGGCGGATTTCAACGCCGCTTTGAAATTCGGGCAGGAATGTTGCCAGCCGTTGATCAACGCCCAAAAAGAACTGGTGGCCAAAGCCGGCAAGAAAAAGCGCGAAATCACTCTCAATATCGTTCCTGATGAAATCCTGAAAGAAGCCAAATCTCTCGCCGGCGACCGCTTTGTGCCGGCGCTGTTGACGCCCGGCAAACTTGCCCGCGAATCCGCGGTCAAAGCCATCCAGGACGAAGTTGGCGCCAAGCTTTTGGAAAAATTCGGCGCGGAAAAGGTCACTGATTTCGTCGTCAAAGACGCATTCTATTACATCCAGAAAGAGGCCGTTCGCAGCCTCATCCTGGACAGCGGCAAACGTCTGGACGGCCGGGGATTTGAACAGGTCCGCCCGATTTCCAGCGAAGTTGGCGTCCTGCCGCGCGCCCACGGCTCCGCGATTTTCTCACGCGGTGAAACGCAGGCGATGACGCTGGCCACCCTCGGCACTGGTGATGACATCCAGGAATTCGACGCCTTCACGGGCGGCGAAACCGAAAAGAAATTTCTTTTGCATTACAACTTCCCGAATTTTTCCGTTGGTGAAACGGGCAGGATTTCCGGTCCCGGCCGGCGCGAGATTGGCCACGGCGCCCTCGCCGAGCGCAGCATCGAGCCGATGTTGCCGACGAAGGATTATCCGTATGCGATTCGCGTCACGAGCGAGATCATGGAATCCAACGGTTCCACTTCGATGGCCAGCGTTTGCGGCGGCACCCTGGCGCTCATGGACGCAGGCGTCCCAATGATCCGCCCGGTCGCCGGCATCAGTGTCGGCATTTGCACCGAATACAGCGCCGACAAGATCTCCAAGTACCAGCTTCTGACCGACATCATCGGGTGGGAAGACCATTATTGCGACATGGATTGCAAGATTGCCGGCACGGAAAAAGGCATCACCGGTTTCCAATTGGACCTGAAGCTCAAAGGCCTGCCGCACGCGATGATGACCGAGGCGATTGAGAAGGCCCGCGTGGCGCGCATGCATATCCTGGCGGAGATGGCCAAGACCCTTGCCGAACCGCGCAAGGAATTGAGCAAGTACGCTCCGCGCATCGAGGTGCTCCATATCAATCCGGAGAAGATCGGCGCGCTCATCGGCCCCGGCGGCAAGAACATCAAGAGGCTCGTCGAAGAATCCGGTTGCGAGATCAACATCGAGGACGACGGCACCGTCAACATCTTTTCCGTTTCGCCCGAAGGCATGAAGATTGCGCGCGACGCGATCACGGGGATGACGGCGGAAGCCGAGATCGGGAAGATTTACCGCGGCAAAGTGGTTACCATCAAGGAATTCGGCGCCTTTGTTGAATTCCTGCCCGGCAAAGACGGGCTTGTCCACATCAGCGAACTCGCGAATTTTCGTGTCAAGAAGACCGAGGACATCGTCAAAATTGGCGACGAGATCGCCGTCAAATGCCTCGGCATCGACGAGAAGGGCCGTGTGCGTCTCTCGCGCAAAGCCGCCATGGAAGACCGCGACAAAGAGATGGGGGAAGAAAAGCAGTCGTAATTATTTCAAAAGATTGAAGATGAACAGCGCCGAAGGAATTCGGCGCTGTTTTGCCGCATCTAATACACCAAGACGATGGCCACGGATTGTTGGGTGGAGGAAACGACGGCGTTGGTGGCAGCGGCCAGGGCTGGATTCAATTTGACTTCGGGGCACTGCCCTAAAAAGTCGCTGATATATTTGCTCTTGATGGCGTAATTGACGTTTTGGGGCAGGTCACCGGAGGCATCCAGGGCCGCGGCGATGTCCAATTTTGCCTCGACGATCCCGACGACGTTTCCGTTCATATCCACGAGGGGACCGCCGGAATTTCCAGGCTGGACGGGCACACTGATCTGGTAATCTTTCGGGTCGTCCTTGATGCCGGCGAGGCTGCTGATTTTTCCGTCGGTATATTTTGGCTGGAGGCCTTGCAAAACGATGTCCGGAAAACCGATGGTGAACACCGCTTCACCCAACTGGGCGTCATCCCTGGAAATCGGCAATGGTCTGAAATGCCCGGAAACCTTCAAGAGCGCGAGATCGTTTTCGGGGTCGGTTTGGATTATTTCCGCGGGATAAATGCCCGAACTGTTTTTGACTTTAACTTTGTTTGCGCCTTTCACCACGTGATAATTCGTGACCAAATACCCGTCCCCGGTGATAAAGAAGCCGGAACCATTGGCCTGCAAATCTTGGCTTTCAGGCAGTTTCGCCAGGACATCTTCAGTGGGAGCGCCGTTTTGGACCATGACATCGAAGGCTTTGCGCCCGGACAAAACGGTATCGGGGATTTCATCACGGGCACAGGCCGTGCCGACATCAAAGTCGTGAATAGTCCGTTCATCGCCCGCCTTGTTCTCGTAGGAATAATTTCCATCAGGTTTTGCGGTGAAACTAATGGTATCCGTGTCGGCGACGCTGCCCGGCAAATTTTTTACGTGCACCGGGAGATAGGTGTCTTCGTCCGGGGTCAAATCGACCAATGCGCCATCGTCCAAAATCTGGATGACTTTGACGTTGTAATAAGTGACCCATCCCGAACCGGGTTTTCGGATATCATAAACGATGCCATCGACCCTCCGGAAATTGCCGGTGGCAATGGCGTATTGGAGGGCCACTTGCGCCTCATGACTGGCGTTTTGCTGGTCAACTTCCGCCTTTTGTTTTGCGATTCCCTCAGCCTGTTTTTCGGCGGCCATCGCGGAGGCTGCGTTGATGTTCCAGGATTTCAGGAAATCGTCCGGGAGTTTGTCCGCGCTGGCCACGGTCATGCCGTTGGCCGCGGACACGAAGATTTTCCCGTTATCACTGATGCGGACCTCGGAGATGTTGGTGTATTCATTGCCGTTGATATTGACAGATGTTATCCCAACGCCAAAAGCGGAGAAACCCGCGATGGCGGCCAAAGTCACTCCAAGGATGACTTTCATAAATACACTGTAAAATTTAGTCCGCGATTGTCAAAGGGAAATCCCATCTCAGTCCGGTGGCGCGCATCCATGCACTGTTCTTAATTTTGGTAGGGACATCGCGCTACGATGTCCCCGCCCGTAAAGCGGGCGGAACGATTGACGCGAGTCGCGCGAATCACACCTCACGTTGCGCCGCTGGACGCGGCGCGGACGGCGTAGCGCGTCGTCCCTACCAAGAGCAGTGTGTGCATCCGTCGGGTGGTGCGATGAAATCTTGCATCCCGGCTTTTTTGTTTGGCTCTTTTATGGGTATTCTCTCACGATGCGTGACATGAAGATAGACGTGCGATGATTCATTGATGAAACCGATTCGGCTGTTACCGATAATTTTTCTGGCATTCTGCACTTCTGGTTGCGGCACATTCGTCGCCCACTCCATATTGCGCGCACCAAACCGTTATCCCACCTGGCTGGCGCCCCGCGCGCCGGTGACGCTGGCGTTCAATCCAAAGCTGCTCACCAATTTTCCGGCGCGATACGTGGAGGTGGGGCCGCCGCCGGCACGATTGTGCTATCGAATCATCGAACCGGCCGATTACGACTTGAAAGTCTCAATGACCAATTGGGTGTCGCGCCAGCGCAAAGAATACTATTTCACGTTCAAAGCCACGATCCCCGCGCCGACCAACGCCTGGACCGCCGCTCCCCGGGGGACGGTCTTGCTCTTGCACGGCTACGGGTTGGCGCAATTTTCCATGATGCCCTGGGCGCTGCGGCTGGCTGAGGATGGATGGCGCTCCGTGTTGGTGGATTTGCGGGGACATGGAAAATCCACCGGAAAACAAATTTATTTTGGCCTCGTGGAGACGAATGACCTGAGCCAATTGCTGGATAAGCTGGCGCGGGACAAACATTTGATTCAACCAGTCGAGGTGGTCGGCGAATCCTATGGCGCCGCCCTGGGGTTGCGATGGAAGGGGGTGGAACCGCGCGTCCAATCGGTGGTCGCGATTGCGCCGTATGCGAGCTTGTCCAATTCGGTGCTGAACATCAGCCGCCAGTACGCCGGTTGGTTTCCACAATTCATCATCAAATCAGGATTAAGAAAATTGCCATCGGTGCTCCAGGTTTCGCCGGATGAATTGGATACGACGACTGTGCTGCGGCGAAAGCCGGTTGTGGCGCTGTTTATTGGAGGCAGTGAAGATAAAATCGCGCCGACAAATGATGTGGAAGAGGATTATTCATTGGCTTCGCCGGGCAGCAAAATGATCATTATTCCCGGCGCCACGCATGAAGGGTTGACCTATTATTTTCCGGAGCTTGTTCCGGTGATTCTGCCGTGGCTGGAGGAAAATTCCGTGAAAAAATGACACACTGGACCCTGAACCAAAAGAACAAAAGATTCAAAGGAAACATTCAACATTCAACATCGAACCCCGAAGGGTGAGGAAGAGAGTGCTGCGGGTCACAGTCCCGCGCTGCTGAATTCGCTTTGAACGGAAAGGTTATTTTGCTAGAAAACGCCCCGTGGATATACCAGCCGCCAAGAACATCAAGGCCGGCGCCCGCTTTTCGGTCAAAACCCCAAACGGGATCGTTGAGTTTCGCGCGCAGAAATTCGGCCGTGGCAACGGTGAGAGCAAGTATCTGACGACGTGGGATGGGACCACGGAAAAACAAGTGGTCAGAGATGCCGAATGTTCCGTCATGTTCAAAGGTTCGATATTTACCGGCACTTTTTCCATGGTCCAACCGATGGATAACGGGGATTGGGCGGTCCGGGCGGAATTTCTCATCAAGGACGAAGAGTTTTGGGAAGGCGTGCCGTAGGCCGTGTCCCGTGAATTGCATCCGGAAATTGGGTACGGGGTTTCAAAGGCTACTCTTCATATCGCCGCGCCCACTTGAAAGGACGCTGAATAAACGGCTTCCAGCAACTCATCCTTGTTGATCGGTTTGTGAAGACAGGCCAAAATACCGGCAGCATCGGCGTGGGCTTTGTATTTCTCCGGCTCCATCCCGGAAATAATGATGACGGGAGTGCCGTTCGCCTCGTTCATGTGATGAAGCCAGTCGAGGATAAGAAACCCATCCTGTAATGAGCCGCCAATGTTTGAAGGATCAGGCAGGAAAGTCAGGTCCAGCAGGATCAAATCGGGTTTTTCGGTGCGCACCAGGGTGAAGGCTTCGGAGGCGGAAGAGGCGGTCAGCACGCGATAACCCGCGGCCTCCAGTATGATCGTCAGCGTTCTTAAGACGACCAGGTTATCATCTACCGCCAGAATCTTCATAGTGTTCAAAGTGGCTGGTTCACCATTTTCAATATCGGCGACATTCATATTTACTTAAGCCAATAAGCACCGGTTTTGAAAGGCCAGCCAACCCTGTATTGGCAAACTTAAAACAAATTTTGGCTACGAGTCGGGTTTCTGTATTAAGAGTCCGTTAAGAGAGGAGGAGACGACGCAAGGAGTCTCTAACTGATGCTTGAAAAACGGGGATATTTGAGACAACCAAATGGTTTTTTAACGGACGGTTAAGCGGTGAGCGCCTTTTCTTCCCGGCCATCGCTCAAAAAAGCTGAATCGAAATGCCGCAAGGCAAACGGCGGCAGTTCATGCGCCCCAACCAACCGGTACACGATCCGGCGATAGAATTCAATGTGATCGAGCGGCAGGCTTGATGGGAGGACTGGCATCCCTTTCATCGAGGCATGTACAAACCGGCAAAAACTCAAAATGGACATGGTGTCTTTAATTGGGAATGGCCGGTGATAAGAGATATCCTCTTCAATCATCTCTTTTTCCCTTTCCGTCACCTTACAAATGACTTCTATCGGCAACGCTTCAATCGTCTCCAAAAATTTCCCAAATAAATCCATAAACTAAATCCATAAACTCTACCACTGGAATTTAATGAAAGATCGGATTTGTTCAAGGTAGCACTAAACCCCATGCAGGGGACATTGGAATGGTTGCCGGTCACACGACGAGTTGCACGAGGACACTACTTTATTCCTTTTGCCACTGGGGAAAATTTGGCGACAGACTCTTTGCATTTGCAGCGATATTCATACGAATAATCGTATTCGGCGCAAAGCTCCTGACAAAACATGAAATGGGACGCTTCCATGTCATAGCCTGAAGTTGAAAAATGCACCGAAAGGCAAAAAGAGCCGAATTAAATGCACACTTCATATAACCGTTACCGCAATATGCAATCATTCGCATTCAGGTTTGGATCACGGTGCGGCATTTTATTCCTAAGAGTTTCGTTTCGTCAGAATAATTGAATGGAAAAGGATTTGCATTTCGAGAAAGGAAAGGCACAATTGCAAAGTCGTTGCAATGACGGTCGAGTTGGTATGGAACCAGCTAATTTTATCCTGATGAAAAAGGAGATTCACATTTTATATCTGGAAGATGTCCCCACGGACGTAATCCGGGTGGAAAATGAATTACACAGGGCGGGACTCACGGTTCAAATACATCGGGCGGACACGCGCAACGCGTTTGTCCTGGGGTTGGAGCAGAGGCCTGATGTGATTCTATCCGATCACGGATTGCCTGCCTTCGACGGCCTGACGGCGCTGGGAATCGCGCGCGAACACAGCCCGGACGTCCCTTTTATTTTCGTGACCAACGCATTATCACGGGAGATGGAAGTGGAAAAACTCATGGGCGGGGTCACTGATTACGTGAGAAAGAGCCAATTGGATTATTTGCCCATCGCGGTCCTTCATGCGTTGCGCGAAGCCGAGGAGCGGCGCTTGCAGAAGCAACGGCTAATCGACATTTTGAAACAACCGGCCGGCGCGGGCGCGCATTTCCTCCCCATTTGCTCCAACTGCAAAAAAATCCGCGATGATAAAGACCAATGGAAACAGCCGGAATTATTTCTCTTGGAGCATCTAAATTTGAATTTTACCCATAGTATCTGCCCTGATTGCGCTCCAAAATTCCGCGCGACAGACTAAGACGGCATCTCGCAGGCGGTTGTGGTCAGGCTTTGGGTCTCGCGGGCAATGTCGAAAAAATGTCCACGTGTGTCCATTTTTTGCGGTGTCAGATGCCTGCATGGATGGCCCGATTAAATGTCGCAGAGACGTAACAATTTGCGCCGCCGCTCTTCCCGCCCAAAAAACTTTGTCACCTGTTCGGGCTTTTTTGTTACTTATGTGACGTGATGATCATTGAATAGTTCCCACAGTGCAAAACAACACAGGTGAAGAAACAAATATGCTAACAACACGGCCACAGATGATCGGTCTTTCCGGGGCCGCCCTTTGGCTCATGGTCGTAAGCCTTGTTTTTTTCCTTTTTTCTCTTTGGATGGTGGATACGCCCACGGCCCGGAATCTTTTCTTCGTTTTTGCCGTCGTTGCAGTTGTCCCAATTGTAATCAACATCCTGATGATTCGGTCTATTTTGCAGTTGCCCAACATTATTAACAGGGATCAGGCGACCGTTCGCATATCTATGCGCCGAAGATTTCTCCTGGTCACGGGAGGGGAGGTCGTTGCGTTTATCATCGTCAATCTGGTGTGCGTGGCGATGAAGCGCTACGAGATCATTGTGTCGCTGGACATTCTTATCGTCGGCATTCATTTTCTGCCCCTCGCATGGATATTCCAGGTCCCTCGCTATTACGTCATGGGTATTCTCTTTTGTCTTGTGGCCGTCCTGACCCTCTTGGTTGTTCCCGAAAGCGCGCAGATTGGTCGGGTACCGGCATGGTACGTCTTACCGAGTCTGGGGTGTGCGCCGGTCGCATGGGTAACCGCCTGGGCAAATCTTTGGGAAGCATGGAAGTCTGCCCGTATTTCCCGCGCAAATACTCTCTGAAATAATCTCCGATTTAGCGGTGGGAATATCACATGATTATCGCTTACCTGGTTTATTAAGCCATCCGCCCAGAAACTTTGTCACCTCTTCGGGCTTTTTTGTTACTTATGCGACGTTATGATGACAACCGACATGATTACAGCAGCGGCGCAAAATGATTCCGACCTGGTCGGCGAAACTCTGTCCGGCAACCGGGACGCGTTCAGCCAGATCGTTTCGCGTTATCAAAGCCTGATCTGTTCGCTGACGTACAGCGCCACGGGCAGCCTGGGCCAGAGTGAAGACCTGGCGCAGGAAACATTCATCACCGCATGGAAACACCTGCGGCGCCTGCGTGAGCGCGATAAATTGCGCGCGTGGTTGTGCGGCATCGCGCGCAATCGCATCAACAATTTCCTGCGCCGCGAGGGGCGCGAACCGGTCCACCAGGCCGCCGAGTTGGATGAAGTGTCCGAAACGCACTCGCCGGAACCGCTGCCGATTGATCATGCCATCAGCCAGGAAGAGCAGGCCATTCTCTGGCGCGCGCTCGAACGCCTTCCGGAAAATTATCGCGAGCCGTTGGTTTTGTTTTATCGCGAGCACCAATCCATTGAAACCGTCGCGGCGCAACTCGACCTGACTGAGGACAATGTGAAACAACGTCTCTCGCGCGGGCGCAAATTGCTACAGGAGCAGGTCCTCTCCTTTGTGGAAGGGGCGCTGGAGCGGACAAACCCCGGCAAAGCGTTCACCCTCGACGTCATGACGGCTTTGCCGGCGGCCACGGCTTCCAAGGCGGCGGCACTCGGCGCGGCCATGGCCAAAGGCGGCGCGTTAAAGACCGGAGCGGGTTTGCTGGGCGCGGTCCTTGGCCCGGTTTTGGCCTTCCTGGGAATTTATTCCAGTTATCGCATGAGCCTGGATGAGGCGCACACTGACGAGGAACGCTGGCACATCAAAAGAGTCTTCATGAAAGCCTTTTTCATTACCCTGGTGATTTCAGTGGCGATGGCTGGGCCATTGTTTTGGATCTGTCGCGGCCAGAATGGTGTCGGTTTGTTTTACGGTCTGCTGATTAACATCGCCCTCGACATTTTTCTCCTGGCGCTCGCGGTCCTTGTGATTGCCTCTTCGGGTACGCGCCACCGGCATCTGGCTGAAACTTTGGCGAAAGAATGCGCCGGGAATTATCCGCCTTCGGCCTATGAATACCGGAGCCGTTGGAGTTTATTGGGATTGCCGCTCGTCCATATCCGGATTGGCGACCGGTTTGATGTGGTGCGCCCGCCGGTGAAAGCGTGGATTGCCATCGGCAGCAGCCATGCGGTGGGCGTAATTTTTGCCTCCGGGGGCGTTGCAGTTGCGCCCATAAGTTTTGGCGGCATCGCTATTGGCCTGCTGCCGTATGGCGCGCTGACAGTGGGCGCATTTGCGATGGGCGCGATAAGTCTTGGCATTTGGTCCTATGGCGGCATGGCCATCGGTTGGCAGGCGGCTGGCGCCAACGTGATCGGGTGGGAATCGGCGCAAGGCGGCCTGGTGATAGCGCATACCTATGCCCTCGGCGCCATCGCGCATGCCCTGCAGGCTAATACCGATATCGCCAAACAATTTTTCCAGCTAAATCTATTCTCCCGCATCGCCAAGACCCTCAACGGTCTTGGCATCCTGATGATGTTTCTTTGGGTGGTGCCGCTTTATCTGCAATCGCGGATCATTACCCGGCGGCGCAACCGCCGGGAAAGAAAAGCTGCATAAGGGACAAAGCGGAAAGCGGGAAAGCGGAAACGGGGGAACAAAAGAGGCAAATTGGACAGAGAAGGTCTCCATGAACCCCGGGGAACATCCAACAACCAACATCGAACGCCCAACATCGAATGAATGCCCGAATGGAAGCCATTGGATGTCGGCGTAAAACCTTTCCGGTTCAAACGCTTTAGCGGTTTCAGAATGAAGCAGGGAGTTTTCCATTTTCGGTTTATAGTTCTAATGCGTGATTTTTGAGATCGTGGTGCTTCCGATGAAAATAGGCAAAGGAGGGTTTGTGTTCGCCAATTTTGGTCACGCCAGTCTTCTTGCAATCACATAACGTGATTTAACGTCGTATGAATATTAAGTCTCCTACGCCACCTAAATCACGGTTGTCATCCGTATTGGAGCATGCCAGCGGTGATAAGCGCTTCAAGATTCTGGAAGTACACATGAAGAAGCATCAGTTCAGGCAGGATGCGCTGATCGAAGTGCTTCATAAAGCGCAGGAGTTGTTCGGCTATCTGGAAGACGACCTGTTGTTTTTCATTTCCGCAAAATTAAAACTGCCGCCGAGCCGGGTTTATGGAGTGGCGACCTTTTATCATTTCTTCTCGCTGAAACCGCAGGGCAAGCACACCTGCGTGGTCTGCCTGGGCACGGCGTGTTACGTCAAGGGTGCGGACAAGGTGCTGGCAGCGGTGGAGGCGAGGGCGAAAATCAAAGCAGGCGAAACGACGCCGGACAACCAGATGTCCTTGTTGACCGCGCGGTGCATCGGGGCCTGCGGCATCGCGCCAGCGGTGACCTATGACGGGCAAGTGGCGCCGAAACAGACGCCAGAAGCCGCCCTCCAAAAAATCAACCTGTGGGATTTACCATGCAATTAGACGACCTGGATGGCATCGCAACAAAGCGAAAGAACGCGGCAAAAAAAATATGCCTGCGCGCCTGCATGTCGGCCGGCTGCATGTCTTCACGCGCAGACAAGATCCGCGACAACCTGGCCGCCGAAGTGAAGGCGCAAGGGCTGGAGGGAGAAGTGGAAGTGCGCCGGGTCGGCTGCATGGGATTTTGCGGGCAAGGCCCGCTGGTGGGCGTGGATCAGGATGGAAAACACAACCTGTTTGAATTTGTAAAAATGGAAGATGCGCCGGCAATCGTCAGTTCGCTCAAAGGCGGCAAATGCGACGTGCAACGCGGTGATCCGCAACATCCGTTTTTTGCGAAACAGATGAAAATCGTGCGGGTCAACGGTGGAATCGTCGATCCGGAAAATATCGAAGATTATATCGCCGCGGACGGTTACACGGCTCTGCACCATGTGCTGACTGAAATGAAGCCGGCGGAAGTGATCGAGGAGGTGACCAAAAGCGGCTTGCGTGGGCGAGGCGGAGCGGGATTTCCGACGGGATTGAAATGGGGCACGGTCGCCAAGTCGCCGGGTGCGAAAAAATATGTTGTCTGCAACGGGGACGAAGGTGATCCGGGCGCGTTCATGGACCGCAGTGTGTTGGAAAGCGATCCGCACCTGGTGCTCGAAGGCATGGCGATCGCCGCTTATGCGGTCGGCGCCGACCAGGGTTTTTTGTATGTGCGCGCGGAATATCCACTGGCGATCTCGCGCCTGCAAATCGCGATCAAACAGGCCAAGCAGTTGGGATTGCTTGGGAGCGGGATCTTCGAATCACCGTTTAATTTTAGTGTGGATATCCGTATTGGGGCCGGGGCGTTCGTCTGTGGCGAAGAGACGGCGTTGATGGCGTCCGTGGAAGGCAAGCGCGGGACACCGCGTCCGCGTCCGCCGTTTCCCGCCGAGAGCGGTCTTTGGGACTGTCCGACGCTCATCAATAACGTTGAGACCTATGCCAATATCACGGCCATCATCAATCGTGGTGGGGCATGGTACGCGAGCATTGGGACAGAAAAGAGCAAGGGTACAAAAATTTTCGCGCTCACGGGCAAGATCAAGAACAACGGGCTGATCGAGGTGCCGATGGGGATTCCCCTGCGGCAAATCGTCGAAGAAATGGGGGGTGGCGCGCCTGATGGCCACACGATCAAGTCCGTGCAAACGGGCGGACCTTCCGGCGGCTGCATTCCGGCCCAACATCTGGATACGCCAGTGGATTATGAATCATTGATGAAGCTGGGATCCATCATGGGATCGGGCGGCATGGTGGTGATGGATGACACCACGAACATGGTGGAGATCGCCAAGTTCTATATGGAATTTTGTGTGGATGAATCCTGCGGCAAATGTGTTCCGTGCCGGGCAGGCACACACCAGATGCTTCATCTGCTGGAGAAAATTTTAAATCGCCAGGCCACGCGTCGTGACCTGGCGAAGTTGGAAGAGCTTTGCGACATGGTGCGCCACACCAGCCTCTGTGGGCTGGGGCAAACGGCGCCGAACCCGACGATGAGCACGCTGCGATTTTTCCGGAACGAATACGAGGAACTGCTCCAGCCGGATACCTTCGGCCCGGAGAGAAACGGCGAGGCGAAAGAGGCTGAACCGGCAACCCGATGATTTTATGGCGGCAAAAACTTTAACCATTGACGGAAAACAGGTCAGCGCCGAGGAAGGTGCGACCATCTTGCACGTGGCGCGCGATAGCGGCATAGAAATCCCGACGCTTTGCCATGTGGAAGGGGTTTATGACGTGGGGGCGTGCCGGTTGTGCCTGGTGGAAGTGGCGGGAATCGCCAAATTACTGCCGGCCTGCACGACGAAAATCAGCGAGGGCATGGAAATCAAAACGAATTCCGAGCGCCTGCAGAAGTATCGGCGGATGACGCTGGAATTGTTGTTCGCCGAACGCAATCACGTCTGCGCGGTGTGTGTCTCGAACGGGCATTGCGAATTGCAGACGCTGGCGTATGCAAACGGGATGGAGCATGTCCGCTATGATTATTGTTATCCGAAATGGAAAGTGGACGTGACGCACCAGTTGTTCGGGATGGACCACAACCGCTGCATCTTGTGTACGCGCTGCGTGCGCGTTTGCTGGCACATCGAAGGGGCGGGGACGAAGAACGTTTCCGGCCGCGGGGCGCGCGCGAATATCATCAATGATCTGAACCAGCCGTGGGGCGAGTCAGATACCTGCACTAAATGCGGCAAGTGCGTGATGTCCTGCCCCACCGGTGCGTTGTTCCACAAAGGCTCGACGGTGGCCGAAATGGAACACGACCGCGACAAACTTGAATTCATCGTCAATGCACGGGAGAAAAAACAATGGATCGTCTAAGAGTTGCCACCGTCTGGCTGGGCGGATGTTCCGGCTGCCATATGTCATTCCTGGACCTCGATGAGTTTCTCATCGAATTGGCCGGGAAAATCGAATTGGTCTATAGCCCGGTCATGGACGTGAAAGTATATCCCGAGAATGTGGACGTGTGC